>CAZPHQ010000001.1:0-257124 GCA_964586675.1 uncultured Spirochaetia bacterium
ATCGAAAGACCCCGGCGGCCCCGAGATAAGCGTTGTCATCCCGCTCTACAACCGTGAAAAGTATATTGGACAGACAATAGAGAGCTTGCTGGAAAACGAGTGGAAGAGATACGAGATCATAGTTGTAGACAACGGCTCGACTGACTGCAGCTTCGAGGCCGCGTCGAGGTATATCGGCACAGGACACGTAACGGTTCTCCGGAGCGAAGTTTCCGGGAATACGGCCGGCGCGCTGAATACAGGGATAAGGCACGCAAGGGGAAAGTACATTTGTCAGCTCGACTCGGACGACCTTTACACCCCCGACGCGCTTTCCATAATGTATTACTATATGGAATCCAATCCCGGATTCGCCCTCGGTGTTTCCTATTACGACTGCATGGGGCCCGACGGCGATGTGCTCGAAGAATACGGTATAGTGAAGCACGAGGAGTACGACAGGAACAATATTCTGAGAACGGACGGAGTCGGGGCGGCACGCATATGGAGACGGAGCGTGCTCGAGGAGATGAACGGTTTCGACGAAGTCGAGCTGGGAAGCTACGCCGAGGATTACGACCTCGTCTTGAGAGTAACCGAAAAATACGACATTTTACGCATACCTTATGTTCTTTATCATTACAGGATTAACCACAAGGAAATCGGCGAAGAGGCCGATTATATATTGAGGCACGAAAAGAAAACCCGTGCGAGGAAGTCCGCGATCCTCCGGAGGCGGATGATAAACGCAGGCCGGAAAGGAGAAGCGGCGGCATAATGATAATACATCGTCCGGAAATAACCTCCGCAGGAGGGACGGTCAGGGTATCCGCCAGGGTGGAATTCGAGACACCCGTCCCCGACATGCCGGAGAGTCTCTGGTTCGAGTTCCCCAAAGAATACGAAGACCTGGTTACAGACAGGGCCGACGCCTTCCTTTCCACGATGCTGCTCGTGGCCATGCGGCACGGCGAGAGTATTATAAAGGTGAGAGGAGAAGTCTCCCCGCGTTTTCTTATCGGGATAAACGAATATCAAACGGCTTTCGGCATATGGCCTATCTGGAGGTTCAAACCGATTCCTATAGAGTGTGAATCCCTGGTCCCCGCGGGCGCCGAGAACGGCCGGGATATCGTGATGTCGGCGTTCTCCGGCGGGGTGGATTCCTTTTTCACCTTAAAGTCTTACTTGCCGGGAAACGGGCTTCCGAAATCCGTACAGATATCGCACCTTCTCTTCGTACACGGCTTCGACATAAAGCTGGAATACCCTGAATCCTTTCCGCTTCTGAGAGACGCCTATTCGGCTATGTGCGACAGGCTCGGGATAAAACTGGTAAGCTGCCGAACGAACTGCCAGCATTTCGGAACGCGGCGGAACTGGGGTCTTTACCACGGATCAGCCCTGGTCGGGGCCGCGCACGCAGTGGGACGACGGACCGCCCTGTTCCACGTTCCCTCGTCTCACAGCTTTCCAAATCTCATGCCGTGGGGCTCCGATCCCGGGATCGACTACCTCCTTTCGACGGAAGGGACACAGGTGATGCACCACGGAAGCGGCTTCACCAGGATAGAAAAAACGGAGGCGATAGCCCATTGGGAAGAAATCTGGGACAAGCTGAGGGTCTGCATACCGGACGACGGCACCGTCAACTGTTCCAAATGCGAGAAATGCCTCCGCACGATGATGACCCTCGACATGCTCGGGGTCCTGGAACGCTACTCCACATTTCAGGGTTCTCCGGCAGGCAGCCTCGTACGAAAATGCAGATACTGGAACAGGAGCGATTTTTCATTCGCACACGAAATTATGCTCTACGCCTGGCGAAAGAAGAGATGGGATATCCTTGCCAATCTCTCGTACGCATACGTCAGAAGCCGAATACTCCAGGTGCTCAGGTTTACGAGAATAAAACTTACTGACGCAATAAAAAGAGCTCAACCCGGCTAGCCCGCTTTATCGCGCCGACGATTCGGCGGCCCTGTAAGAAATCCCCTTTCGGCTATATTATTTCAGGTATGCTTGGTCCATGCGCCCGGCCCGGACGGGCGCGGCGATTATAGAGCTAAAGGGAGAAAACACGATGCATAAATTAAGGGCTGCGAACAACTATATATACATAACCGTTTTACTCGCATTTTTAGTTTCGGTAGACGTTGCATTCGGGCAGGATGCGAACAAATGCGCCTCGGCCGTAAAGACCGTGAAGATGGAATCGACTCAGGCGACAGCCTCCTTTTTCGCAAACGAAGGCAACAAGCCCGGATCGATAAGGTACGAATCGGCAGCGATTCTCGAGAAGGCGGACAGCGGCCTCGCTTCCGCCGAAAAGCCGGCCGGCCTCTGCCCGGCAGGGTGCACGCTCCCCGACAAGCCCGTCATCGTATTCCGCGCGATCCCGCAGAAATTCCTGACGGATTATTCGGGCTCCGCCCAGTGCCAGAAGCTCCTCGAGCAAACCGAAAAGACTCCTTTCGAATACAATAAGGATTTCGGCTCCATGTCCGAAGTGGAAAACTGGTTCTCCGATTTTTCGAGGGGAAAAGGTACGGACGGGCAGGATATGTACAACAAGTGCAGCGGCCAGTGCAGCCCGCAGTACGAGTTTTTCATAACGGATACGAACGGCAAGCTCGCGCTCGACGCCGACGTCGTTTGCGGTCATGCCAGGGACAAAAACAACAATATGTACGACATTTCCTACAGCTATAAATGGCGTTGTCAGGGCCAGTAAGTTAATTCGCCCCGGACTTTGAAAAATCCGCAGGTTCGTATATTATACTTTCCCTCCAATGAAGCCGACGTAGCTCAGTGGTAGAGCAGCTCACTCGTAATGAGCAGGTCGGAGGTTCAAATCCTCTCGTCGGCTCAGTATTTTTTAAGTATATACGGCTTTCTCCAATTCATACTTTATCACGTCATAGCATTTTATAGCATCATTTGGCACTATTTTCATAACATTTTTCATAACATCGTAGGCGCAGCCGGATGCCTCTCCATCAGCTCCGGCACACTCCGAACGATGGGATTCCAAGCTCCTGCGCGAGACGCACCTCGTTATCAGCCCCTGTTCTTTCCCTCGGCCCGGCGAAAATTTTTGAAAAAATTTCCAATTTAATGTCGCATATTGTAGCATTGAAGCTGGGTTACCAAATACCTGTCCGGGATTCGTTTCAAGGGGTATGTGGCCATGGTTCTTCCTTTGTCAGACCTTTCCAGAAACCCGTTCGACCCCAATGCGGGGTTCACGACTCCACAGTTATGCTTGCCATCTTCACCGTCTCGTCGCATTAGAAAACAACCTCGTCAAACAAATAAGGAGGACCGATCATGAATTTGAAACTGGAAGTTGTGGTGATACCCGTCTCTGACGCCTCACGTGCCAGGCGCTTCTACGAGAATCTCGGATTTCGGCTCGATATCGACTTCGCCGCCGGCGAGAGCTACCGCGTGATACAGCTCACCCCTCCCGGTTCGGATGCGTCGATAATCTTCGGGAAGGGGATTACCTCCGCGAAGCCGGGCTCTATCGACCGTCTGCTCCTGACTGTATACGACATAGACGCGGCCCGCAGCGAGCTCATCTCCCGCGGCGCCGAGGTAAGCGAGGTGTTTCACGATGCCGGCGGCGGCCTGGGCGGCGGCTGGTACATAGGCACCGAGGGGCGCGCTCCGGGTCCGGACCCGGAGGGCCGTTCTTACGGCTCGTATGCCTCGTTCAGCGATCCCGACGGCAACGTTTGGCTCCTGCAGGAAATCAGGGACAGGCTCCCCGGAAGGGTGGACGAGCCGCTCAAGGGCGATATAACCGGCATCCTGCTCGAGCTGCTGAAGAACGCGGCGGCCGCGCACGGCGTTCACGAGAAGGAGCTCGGGAAGCCCGATCCCGACTGGCCGCAGTGGTACGCCGCGCACATGGCTAAAACACTGGAAGCCGCCGGGTATCGCCTCACCAAGGCTTAAGCCTGATGAACCGGAGGCCCAGGTATAAGATAACAGTGCGGCCTCGGTTGGATTAAGCTAACATAAGGGGAAGAAGTGTCTGTATGAGACGGATTGCTTTCTTTCTGATCGCAGTTGTAGCATTGGCCGGCCCGGCCGTCTATATGTCTCCCGTATCCGGGCAGACCGATGACGATGCCGTCCCGATTTTCGGAATTAAAATCCCGCCCGGATACCGCGACTGGAGGCTGATCTCCGTTGCCCACGAAGAAGGGAACCTCAACGACCTCCGCGCGATCCTTGGTAACGATGAAGCGATCGAGGCCTACCGTGAAGGAAAGCTTCCATTCCCCGACGGCACGATCATAGCCCGGATTGCCTGGGACTATGTCCCTTCGGAGGAAAACAACAAAGTCTTCGGCCGTGTGCAGTCTTTCGTGGCCGGCCACCCCAAAAACGGGGTGCAGTTCATGGTTAAGGACTCGAAAAAGTACGCCTCGACTGGCGGCTGGGGATATGCTCAGTTCAACGACGGCAAGCCCGCCGACGAGGCCGTGCACAAGACCTGCTTTCCCTGCCACCAGGCCACCCAGGCCCGCGACTTTGTTTTCACACATTACTCGCCCTGAGCAGACTGTCGGGTTACCTATTACGCATGCCAAATCCTGGGATACGATAATGACTCTTCCCGTACTTGGACAGCTAAGGGAAATAATAGGGAGTACTGTCGCTTATGGACTTTTTCTCGCCGGTTTTCCAATCGATAACATTGTATGTACCCGAATCATTAGGAAACTGGAGATAGCGCACGCCGTCTTTGTAAAGAATCTCCTTCACGCTCCCAATCTCGGCCAGTACTTTGATTGCATTTATCTTGGCGGTGTTAGCCGTCCAATCGATTTTCAATGTTTTAGTAAAGACCCCGGTCAGCTCCGCTTTGCAAACACGTCCGTACTGCGTATTGAGAATATAAACAACGTTCTCCGCATCCCCCGCCTCAGCCGAATCTACGGCAAAGAAATAAACAAAAACAAAAGGTGCTAGCACAAGTATTCTTCTCATATCCCCTCCGACTTCACCAGATTAGCATTTAATTATATAATTCGCAACTGTTTGCCGTACCTGGTGGCCCGGTGGATTATGCACCGGGCCGGAGTGGACTCGAAACGGTCCGTAATAATTACCTGAGCCTGATTTATTCCGGGAAGTTCACAATGCTGAGGTCGAGGAACATGTCGTTCGTATGTATGCCCGGGTTCGGCACAGGGACGATCTCGAGCGGAACCCCGTTTATCTCGGCGTTGTCGAATGCCGCTGTCGATGCGCCTCTCGCAACGAGCTCGTACCCGTCCGTAACATACGGCAGCCCGTTCGATCCGAGCGTCTCCGGCCCCGCCAGTATGTGGAAATGGAGATGAGGCGCGGACGTATTGCCCGAATTGCCGAGTAGTCCGATAACCTGGCCGCGCGTTACGAAGTCCCCCTCCTCGACCGTGATGCTGCCCTTGATCATGTGGGCGTAGAAGGCGAAGTTCCCGCCGCCGACGTCTATCACGACATAATTGCCGTCGGCCTCTTCGATCGGAAGCCCCGGAGGGAGCTGACCCGGGATCTGGTCTTCGTATTTGTCCACTGCCGCAACGACGCGACCGCTCGCCACGGCGATGACTTCTTCTCCGTAAGAGAAGTAGTTTTCAACGTCGAGCGGATCGCCGACGTAAATGAGATCGTCTTCGTTAAGCTTCTCCCAGTCTATAGCAAAGCGCTGGGCGACGGTGAACTTGCCGTTTATCGGGAGCGCCGCGCGTACGTGCCTCTGGGCAATGCAGCATCCGTCGGCGGCTACCCACCTGCCTCCCTTGAGCGGCGGGCCGATGACCACGGCCTCCTGCGTGCTTATAGCAGTATCGGCGTATATTAGTACGATTTCGGAAAGGTCCGTAGGCAGGCTGAGGAACGAAAGAAACCCTTCAGGTATGCCGCCGGGGACAGTAATGGCAAAGCGATGGATGATCGCAGCCGGGATTTGTTCCTTGGAATCCACGGAGAATGTTATGAAGAAGATGGATGTTTCGCCGCCGCCGAGGTCCGCGGACAAATCGCCCCCGGGGATTATCCGGTTTTTTCCGGCGACGGTATCCCCCGAGAACGACGCGAGTACGCGGGACTGATTATTCTTGTCCAGGGTTTCGAGCGAATTTATACGCCAGGTCAGGGGAGTCGTGTTCGTAAGCTGGAGCTCGTATACAAGGTGATATCTGCCGTCCGACCCGAGCACGGGATGAGGCTCCGTCAGAAAGGATACTATGATCGGAGTGAACTGGTTCGAGCCGGACTCGACCGGCTCCCCGCCCTGTCCATTCGTGCTGTCGCAGCTCGTCAGATGAAACGCGCCTGTCGATATCAGCGCCGCGAATATTATGAATAGTAAGTAGCCTCTCTTCATTATCCTTCCTCCTTTTTCGTATCTTCGTTATAAGAATTATTTCATATCTTCGTTATAAGAATTATACAGTAACGCGGGGAAAAATCCGGCATGGCGAATTATCTTTCCGCAAGGCGCGTCGAAGAAAAGAAGCGATTTTCACAGCCGGAACCGGCTACCTCCATTGATTATTTTTTCGGATCGGCCGCGCTCTTAACCCGGGGCTTTTGATTGGGTATTATTTAATGACCAAACAATAAAAAGTATTGGGGGCAGAGCATGGCTAAGATCACCTTTGCGCTTGAGTTCTCACTCGGCATAGGGAGGCGGGCATGCAGCCCGGCGATACTTGTTCTGGCTCTTCTCGCTCTCTCGTGCGGCAGCGGAGGAGGAGGCGGAGAAGTCAACGCCCCGTCCGGCGAGCCGCGCGAGGTAATAGTCGACGCGGCCGGAAACGGCGATTATAGCGGCATCCAGCAGGCCGTGAGAGAGGCCGTCCCCGGAACCATCATAACAGTCAGGGCCGGGACGTACAACGAGAATATAGTCTTCAGTAACAACGGAACGGCAGAGCTGCCCATAACCCTCAGGAACTACCCCGGCGAGACGCCTGTTATCATTCCCGGCACGGGATTGGCCAAAAGGGTCGAGCTCAACGCCGAATACATTGTAGTCGAGGGATTCGAGATACTGGGCGGCTACGACGGCGTCAAGGTTTACAAAAGCAACAACATCGTCAGGAACAATTACGTTCATAACAACAAGTTCACCGGCATCCTGGTAGCAGTGACGACGGCCGAGATTTCAAACGTCGTCATAGAGAACAACGTCGTGGAATCGAACGGCTTCGAACCGGATACCGGCGACCCCTTCCCCGGGCTCAGCCTGAAAAACGTTCACGGGATCTACATAAGCGATTTCGCGTGCCTGGGCACGAACAACATCACTATCAGGAACAACACCGTTCTCGGCCACGGTGGAAGGGCCATACAATGGAACGGCGAGAACTGCGGCACAAAAATGCGCGGCACAGTGGTCGAAGGCAATCTCATAGAAAATAACTCCTGGGGGCTCGCCCTCTTTTACAACGTCGAAGGGGCCGTCATAACCGACAACGTCTTTAATTCCAACTCGCGGCCCGAAACCAACGACACCTTCTGGACCTTCTTCGGAATATGGGGAAGCGAGAACAACGTCATCAGCGATAACGAGTTCAATTCCTCGCTGCCCGACATGTCCGCATTGATAGTCGTCGACGAGCCGTCTACTCATAACAATGTCGATGAGAACACGTGGCGGCTCACCGGGAACGGCTGGATATGGGAAGGTGAAGAGCGGACAGACTGGACCAGCTACCCTCTGATCACCGGCTGGGACCTAAACGGCGACATATGCCCAGACTGTGACTGACGCGGTAACGCACAGCATTCCATCCGGCTTCGCACAGTTTTAATCGGATCACTCTTTCACGCACATCACGCACCGCGGACACTAAGCAGGTCTTTGCACGTGCTGGTTAACAACCGCATAAAAATAAATTATTATAGAACCACTTTCTCATGACCGTGCGAATAAATCTTGGTCTTATAGGCTGCGGGCGGATAGCCCGGCTGGTCCATCTGCCCTGCATCGAGAAGCTGAAGGGCGTAAAGCTGACTGCCGTTTCGGATACCGACGCCGCGAGCGCGGGCGCGGCCGCGGCCGGAGTTCCCGGGGCGAAGGTTTACACGGATTACCGGGAGCTTCTTCATGACGGCGACGTCGACGCCGTTCTCATATGTCTCCCGACTTTTCTTCACGCCGCGGCGGCCGCGGAAGCTTTCAGGAGCGGGAAGCACGTATACCTCGAAAAACCGCTTGCGCAGAATACAGGGGAGGCCGCCCCGGTCATCGAGGCCTGGCGAAAAAGCGGCAAAGCCGGGATGGCGGGCCTTAACCTTCGCTTGAGCCCTATATATGCTTCGCTCAAGAGCAAAATCGATGCGGACATGGCGGGCGGGATAAACTCGGTCAGAACCGTTTTCACCGCGTCCTCAGGGTCCCTTCCCGACTGGAAGCGAAGCCGCGCGGCGGGGGGCGGCGTCCTCCTCGATCTCGGCTCGCACCACGCGGATTTAATAAGGTATATATTCGGTGCTGAAATCGCCGAGGTGCGGGCTGGTATAGAATCGAAGGAGTCGGAGCACGACAACGCTTTTCTCGAAATGAGGACGGATAACGGAATATACGTGCACTCTTTTTTCTCCCTCAATTCCATCGACGAAGACAAGATAGAGGTCTACGGAACTCGCGGCAAGCTGACAGCAGACAGATATAACTCCTTCGGCGCAGTATTCACCCCGGCCGGCGGCAACAGGGGAATCGCGGGGAAATTGACCGATTATCTCTCGACAATTCCAGGGAGCCCGGTGCTCAGGGACAGGCTTCTCGGCACGGGAAGAGAGCCCTCGTTCGAGCTTGCGCTCGGGCAATTCGCCGCGGCGGTTTCCGGCGGCTTAAACCCGAGTCCCGACCTTGCCGACGCCTTCTCATCTCTCGAGGTTATCGAGGCGGCCGAGGAATCGGCGGCGACAGGAAGAACGGTTTCGCTCGGGCAGGGCCACGGGGCACGGCGGGGAGGGATAAATGCCCGAAAGAAAAGCTGAAAGCCCGCCGCTTATGACGATAATAATCACCACGGGCAGCGGCTACGGCTCCATCCGCACCACAATCGAGCACCTGAAAAAACAGACCGTTCGCGAGCGGCTCGAAATCATAATCATTGCCCCGGCGGTCGAATGGCCGGAAAATCTCCCGGAAAACCTGGGATGCTTTCACGGATACACGGTCCTCGAAACCGACCTCGAAAAAGGGCTTTACGACGCCTGGACCGACGCCGTGCAAAGAGCGTCCGCGCCGATAGTCACCTTCGGAGAAAACCACGCCTTTCCCGAGCCCGGGTGGGCCGAGGCGATAATAGAGGCGCATAAGGGGCCGTGGGTGGCCGTTGGGTGCGTCTTCAAAAATGCGAACCCCGGAACGGTCAACAGCTGGGCGCAGCTCTACATGACCTATGGACAGTATACCGAGCCGGTTTCGCCGGGCGAAACGGGCGACCTTCACGGACACAACGGCACTTACAAACGCGACGCGCTCCTATCGTACGGAGACAGGCTCGGCACGATGCTGATAAGAGCGAACATACTTCACATGGATATGAGATCGAGGGGCATGCGGCTGTATCTGGAAGATAGAGCCGCGCTGTCCCACATCAACATATCCAAAACGATGTCGATACTCGAAGACCTTTTCTATAACGGGTGGCTTTACACGGCGGCGCTCGCCGACTATAAAAAGCTTTCGCGCCTCGGGCGGCTGAAGGGGATAATGATGGAGCCCCCGATAATCCTGAAGCATTTTCTGGGAACGCTCGGAGCGATACGCCGCGCCGGCAAATCGAGAGAGCTTCTGCCCTCGGCGCTTCCCATCGTCGCCGCCGGTCTCGCGGCCCACATGCTAGGTAAAATCCGGGGGTACGCCTCCGGGTACGGACATGCCCAGAAATATATTAATTCCTTCGAATTCGACAGGTATAGATATATAACGGAAAAGGACATAGAGCATATAGAGAAGCTCGCGTAACGCAGGCGGGCGACAGACCATGAAGATACTTCTCGTAAACGACTACGGCACACCGGACGGCGGTGCCGAAATACAGATATACAGGCTCCGTCAGCTCCTCAGGGAAAGAGGGCACGACGCGAGGCTCCTCTCCACCGGAATGGAAAGCCCGGGCGTCCAAAATAAGGCCGATTATAAATGCAGGGGAACGAAGTCGTCCCTCCGCACGCTCCTTCAAACTGCGAACCCCTGGGCCTACCACGAGCTCAGGAAGGTTCTTCGCGAGTTCAGGCCAGACATGGTCCACGTAAAGATGTTCCTCACCCAGATGTCGCCGCTCATATTGCCGCTGCTGAGGGACGTGCCCAGCGTTTATCACGTCGCCTGGTACAGGCCGATCTGTCCGACTGGGACGAAGATGCTGCCCGACGGGAGCAGATGTTATTTTAACGCCGGCTCCGTGTGCTACAAGCATGGATGCCTGCCGATGCACGACTGGATTCCGCTCATGCTGCAGCTCAGGTTGTTCAGGGCATGGCGCGGGGCATTCGGCACGATTATGGCCAACAGCGAGTGGGTGCGAAAACGCCTTGAGCATGAAGGGATCGTACCGGTCGAGGTTCTCCGTTACGGCATGGAGAAAGGATGCGAAGAAACGGCGTTATCGGAAACGCCGACAGCGGTATTCGCCGGAAGGCTGGTAAAGGAAAAGGGAGTGGACGTCCTCCTGAGGGCGTTCGCCAAGGCGTCCGGAAGGGCGCCGGGGTCGAGGCTCGTCATAGCCGGGGACGGCCCCGAAAGAAAAAGTCTCGAAGCCCTGGCAGAGAAGCTGAATCTGACTTCAAGCGTCAGGTTCATCGGCTACCTGAACCCGCAGGAGATGGAGGGCGCATTGAGCGGGGCCTGGGTGCAGGTCATCCCCTCTCTCTGGGACGAGCCCTTTGGAATCGTGGCTATAGAGGCCATGGCGAGAGGGGCGGCTGTCGTGGCGAGCGATTCCGGCGGGCTGAGAGAGATCGTCGAGGACGGCGTCGACGGGTTTCTCGTGCCTCCGGGTGATGCCGGCGCCCTTTCGGAAAAGCTGGCCGTGCTCCTAACCGACAAGCGCCTCGCATCCTCGATGGCCGCCGCCGGAAAAAGAGCCGTATCCGTAAAATTCAGCGAGGAAATTTTCCTGCGGCAGCTCTTTGGAATTTACGATTCGGTCATCGAAGCAAAAAACGGCGTTCAAAGAAATAATGTGCCGGGTTGACGCAGAATGCAAAGATTTATCATATCCATCCCGATAAGGCAGGTTTTGAAATGAATTCACGAAGCAAAAAGCCCCAGCTGATCGTCCTCGGCGTCGACGCCGGAGACCACAGGTTCATAGAAGAATGGGTAGCCGACGGCCACCTCCCGGCGATAGGATCGATAATGAAGGGCGGCTTCAGCGGGAGGACAGCCGGGCCCGAGCTCGTGACAGAGCACGGCGTCTGGATATCCATATTCAGCGGGCTCTCGAGGGGGCAGCACGGATACTACTATTTCCGGCAGCTCGTCCCGGGGACATACAGCCTGAGATCCATAACCGGGCTCGACCTCGACGCGCCTCCCTTCTGGGCGCGGCTCGCCGGAACAGGCGTGAGGTCGCTCATAATCGACGCGGCCGACACGAAGCTCTACCCGGGGACCGCGGGGGTCCAGGTGGCCAACTGGGCGACTCATAATAACTGGGACCCGGACCACTTCGTCACAGCATCAGAGCCCGCGGACGTTATAGAAGACGTGAGACGGAGGTTCGGCGATAAGCTCGTCGTCAGGGAAAATCATTCGAGCGGCTTTCAGGAAGACCTCGAAATATATAAGAAGCTCCTCGTGCACGTCGAGAAAAAGGGAGAGATGTCGAGGTATCTCCTCGATAAGGAGGAATACGATCTCTCGGTGATACTCTTCGCCGAATCCCACGCGGCCAATCACCAGTTCTGGAAATATCACAGGCGAAACAGGGAACAGGGTGCTCCCGACAACGAGCTCACGGACGCCATTCTCAACATATACAAGGCTATAGACAGGGAGATAGGCCGCATAATCGAAACCAGGAACGACGCCAACATATGCATACTCTCCTCCGTCGGCATGGAGGACGATTTCCCTAACGCCCCCATATCGGAGGTCCTCTGCAGAATGCTCGGCTGGCAGGCGGCGCACGAGGGAGGCGGGTCACTTCGGCCCATAGACATCGCGAGAAAGCTGATCCCCGAGAAGCTGAGAGTAGCCCTCACGAGGGGGCTTTCACGCGAAAGAAGGGAACAGCTCCTGTCCGACGGTTTCACGAGCGGCACCGACTGGAAACGGACGCGGGCGTTTTCGATACCCGTTTCCTACACCGGGTTCATAAGGGTCAATTTAAAGGGCCGCGAACCCGAGGGCATCGTATCGCCCGGCGCGGAATACACGTCGCTCCTCGACGAGATAGAGGCGGTTCTCATGAAGCTAAGGGACGGCGAAACAGAAGAGCCGGCCGTCGTATCGGTGAGCCGCGTCCGCGAGCTCTTCGGCGAGGAGAGCCACCCAGCCCTTCCGGACCTCTTCGTCGAATTCAAGCCGGGGAAGTTTATGGACACCGTAACCTTCGAGGGAAAAGAGATCGACATGAAGAGACCCGAATTTTTCAGGAGGAGCGATCATTCGTGCTACGGATTCTTCGCGCTTTCGGGTCCGTCGGTCAAAAGGCAGGGCGCTCGCGGCGACATAAGCGTGCTCGACATCGCTCCCACGTTTCTCACCCTGATCGGCCAGCCCGTGCCGGAAGAAATGAAGGGGCGTCCGATAGAGCTCTGAGCCCGGCCGAATTCGCGGGGAAATCAAAGCGCCCGCCGGGGCTTCGTTCCCTTTGGCAATTTTACTATGAATTCCGGTTAATAATCGTTTATCATTCTCTTACATACCCGGGTATCGTATCCCGGCCCGGGACATGATCCCGCCGGCCCCATGCGCTCATGGATAATCGCCGGCCGGCACGGCTGATTCGACGTCTCAGAACAAATTACCGGATGCTGTATCCGGACCCCGCAATGAAACGAAAGCCATTTTTTACGATAGTAATACCGACATACGGACGCTTCGAGCAGCTCGGCGAATGCCTGCGCTCGATCGGCGGCCTCGATTATCCCGAGGAAGATTTCGAGGTCGTGGTAGTGGACGACGGCAGTCCCCGTCCGCCGGAACATATAGTCGAGCCTTATAGGGATAAGTTAAACGTAAGGCTCGTGATCCAGCCCCACGCAGGGCCGGCCACAGCCAGGAACCGCGGCGTCAGCGAAGCCTCGGGAACATTTATCGCCTTCACCGACGACGACTGCAGGCCCGAGGCGAGCTGGCTCTCGAAGCTTAGGTCGAGGCTCGACACCGACCCCGGGGCCGTAATCGCCGGCAAAACCGAGAACATTCTTAAAGACAACCCCTACTCTTCCGCGAGCCAGATGCTGATCGATTACCTGAACTCCTACTACAACACCCAAAACGCGCGCTTTCTCACATCGAATAACATGGCGCTCTCGAGGGACGTGTTTCTAAAAGCCGGCGGGTTCGATACGAGCTTCCAGCTCGCGGCCGCCGAAGACAGGGAGTTCTGCGACAGATGCATACACCTCGGCCTGAAAACCGTCTTCGCGCCCGAGGCGGTCGTGAAGCATGGGCATCCGCTCAGCTTCGGGCGATTCCTCCGCCAGCACTACAACTACGGAAGAGGCGCGAATAATTTTCACAGGATAAGGGCGCTCAGAACGAGCGAGAAGATAAAAATAGAGCCCCCGCGCTTCTATATAGACCTGCTGCTTTATCCTTGGAAATCGGATGAGAGGAATAAGCCCTACATCGCCTTTCTCATATTCCTGTCCCAGGCGGCGAACGCGGCGGGGCTCTTCAGGGAAAAGCTCTGAACAGGCGGGCGGGGATCGATTCCAATCCGCGCCCGCCTCGATCCAGAGCATCTAAACGGCCCGCCGGCCGAATATGAGCGAAACGATAAATACGACCAGAAATACGACAAAAAGAATCTTCGCTATACCAGCCGCCGCTCCCGCTATCCCTGAAAACCCCAGGACAGCCGCTATTATCGCTATAACCAGAAAAACCAGAGTCCAGTGCAGCATGTTTAACACCTCCTCGTTTCGTTTTCGTTTATGTGCGTTCGGCCCGGAAGGCCGGCGAGACGGAGAGAGCAGGCTGATAAAATATCCGTCCGTTCTCTCCCCCGACGTCTCAACCGGTTGTTACGCCAAGCCGTCCACTTAACTGCGTCCAGTCGTTCGTTATAAACTGCTTACTCAAACTCAGTCCACTGCGTCTTCCGCTTTGTCGCCTACGTCTTCAGCCGCGTCGTCTATCTTCTCGCCGGCCCTCTCGGCCGGCCCGTCGTTGTCCGGGCAGGCGTATACGCCGGCGACGGAAACCCCGAGCAGTATCAGAAATAAAAATCGTCTAAGCGTCGTCATCGGATGTTGCCTCCTTGCTCTTCAATTTCGTAATCCCTACCGGCCCACGAGGCCGAGTATCCCTATCACGATCAGGTATATCGCTATCACGTAATTGAGCACCCTGGGGAATATCAGGATCAGGACCCCCGCTACCAGCGATACGATCGGTGTCAGTTCCAGGTTCAGTTGCATGTCGACCTCCTGTCGTCAATCCGCGGTTTTTACATCGCGTCCTTGGCGGACGAATCAACCACGAGATTATTTTTCACGGATACGACCCCGTTGACTTCTTCGGCTATAGATTCTGCCTTCCGGGATTCGGCATCGGTGCCCACTACGCCGTTTAGCTCGACTATTCCCTTGTCCGTATCGACGTCTATGTCGAAACCGCTGACGCCCGAATCGGCCAAGAGCTTCGTTTTAACCGTCGACGTTATTACCGTGTCGTCTATCACTTCGCCGGTCGTCTTGTCGCCGTCGCATGCGTATGCCGCGAACAGCATGAAAATTCCCATCACCGCTATCAAACTTTTCTTAAACATGTTACGCCTCCTTAGGTGTATTCCGACTCCATGCTCGAGTCCGTCAGGGAGAAACGTGTTTCCCCGAAAGCCCCTTATACGTCATCGGGTCGGTTATGAATTCGATTCTGTGCTTCTCGCTGCAGAAGTAATATTTCTCGTCCGACTGCTCCTCGCGGTATTCCTGCCTGACCGCCACCTCTTCGGAGACCTGCTCACCGCAAACGGAGCACTTGATAGCCCCGGAGGTGTTCTTGCCACTTTCCGGACGGCTGATCTTGGCCGCATATTTTTCAGGATCGCTCAGAAATTCCATCCTGCATTTTTCGCAGCAGAAATGATATTCATCGCCATCGTACGACTGCCTCACTACATCTTCTATCTCGCGCCCGCATACGGCGCATGGGGATTTGTATCTGGTCATTGTAGATACCTCCGTTTAAACGCATTTTACTTCCGTGTATATATCGGGCAATATCCGTACCACGAAAAGAAAAAACGAAATTATGGTTCTACCGGAGGAAGTTATAGGGCGATTTACGATGCCAGGCATTTGCCGGACGGGGATATTGTATCCAGGCTGACAACTTGGTTTGTTGAATATTCAACAAACGTCAGCGGCGAAGGTGGTAGCCGGCCGCTCGAAGAAAAAGCCCCCGAAGAACAAGACCATTGTACAAGGCTTGAAGGCGTGACATCATGATTATAATCTGAAAGGAGGATTGCAGCCGGATGCAGATCGCGCTACTCGTTATCGCGTGCGTTTTTATCTTAGCCACTTTGCTCCCGTTATTGAAACACGAGGCGTGGTGGATAAGGATATTCGATTTCCCGCGAACCCAGATCGCAGCCGGCGGGGTTATGGTTATCGCCTTCTATTCCCTCCTCTACCAGGAGCGCGGACTCGCCGAAAATATAGTCCTCCTCACCCTTGCCGCGTGCGTTGCATACCAGGTTTCCCGAATGTATCCGTACACCCGCTTTGCTAGAAAACAGGTGCTCGCCTCCCGGGAAAACGACCCCCGGAGGAGAATCAGCGTCCTTGTATCCAACATCTACAGGAAAAACAGGGACTATGAAAAGTTCCTGAAGATGGTGAGAGAGAAAAACCCGGACGTTATCTGCATTCTCGAGCCCGACGACTGGTGGGACAGCGTGCTTTCCCCCCTCGAAAAGGAATATCCCCACTCGGCCAGGCACCGCTGCAACGACGGCTACGGCATGTTCTTTTATACGAAGCTGAAGCCGAGGGAAATCACAGTCGACTATCTTGTTGAGGACTATGTCCCGTCGGTGTTCGCCGTTCTCGAGCTGAGGTCCGGGGAGCCCGTTGAATTCTACTGCCTCCATCCGAACCCGCCCAATCCGAAGTATTCGACCGACACCACCGAAAGGGACGCGGAGCTCCTCATAGTCGGAAAGCGCGTCAAGGAATCTAAAAAACCCGCACTCGTCGCGGGCGACCTGAACGACGTCGCGTGGTCTTATACGACCCTCCTCTTCCAGAAAATAAGCGGCATGCTCGACCCTAGAATAGGGAGGGGATTCTTCAGTACCTTTCACGTGAAGTGGCCTTTTCTCCGTTTCCCTTTGGACCACATATTCGTCACGGAATCCTTCAGGTACGTCAGGCTGCAAACCCTCCCCGACATAGGCTCGGACCACTTCCCGATATTCGCCGAGCTTAGCTACGAGCCCAACGGAAAGATGGAGCAGGCAGATAATAAATACGAGGCCGACGCCGAAGACAAAAAAGAAGCCGAGGAAAAAATAGAGGAAGCCGGGGCATAGGGAGCCCGGCCCGTGCGGATTCAGCTCGTCCGGCTGTCATCGTCCAGTGGAGCGGCGGGAACGCCGCTCTCGCGGCCCTCGCGGTAAGCTCTGCCCTCGCTTCTAAGGCAAGCGCATACTGCCTTCTTATCTGTTCGAGCTCTTTTTCGTCGAGCTCTTCGAGGTCTAAAAGCGCGTTGTGCGCCCCTTCCATCGAGCGTATAAGCTCGTCGAGCTTCACCTGCATCGCGGCCGTATCCCTGTTCTGGGTGTTCTATATCAGGAATACCATAAGAAAAGTCACAATGGTCGTGCCCGTGTTTATGACGAGCTGCCAGGTATCGCTCCAGCCCACGAGCGGCCCGGTTATTCCCCAGATTGCGACTATAGCCAGCGCCGCGGCGAAGGCGGCGGGATGCCCGACAGCCTTCGAGATACGCTTCGAGAACCGCGTGAAAAACGATGCGGACTTCATGCCCCGTCACCAGACCCCTTTTTCGGCGAGAACCTTCTCAGTCCCGCCCTATGACAGACGCGCCGGGATCGGCCCTCTCGACAGCCAGACGGGTCAGCTTCCTGTCCGTCTCTTTTTCTTCTTTGAGCGTCTTGTCCAGAAGCTCCGCCGACTTCCTGTCGCCGAGGAGCTTCGCGTAAGCGGTAAGAGTCCCGTAGGCGGCGATCTCGTAATGCCCTACCCTTTGCGCGGCGGCGATCAACGAAACATCCAAAACCTCCGGCGGGAGACCAGCCCCCTTTCGCACGAGCTCCTTCCCCTCGGCTATGAGCCCGTCTATTCCGCGGCTCTTCCTGCCGGATGGGTCCATGCCGAGATTGCCGAATATCTCCTCGAGCCTGTCGAGGTGCATATTACTCTTTTCGAGATGCTCGGCGAAGGCGCTCCTCAGCTCTGGCGTCGCAGCGGCTCCGGACATCAGCGGCAGCGCCACGACCAGCTCTTTCTCGGCGTCGTAAAGGTATTTGAGGTCGCTCTTGAAAAGTTTTTTCAGTGTTTCCTTTTCCATTTCATCTCACCTCCCGTTATATGTATCCCAGAAGAAGCAGTATCAGAACTATTATCAGCACGGTTCCGAGCACGCCTCCCGGGAAATATCCCCACTCCCTGCTGTAGCCCCAGGTCGGCAGCGCGCCGATCAAAAACAGAACCAGTATTATGAGCAGTATAAGTCCCATGATTTCCCTCCGTGAATGTTATTACGCCGGTACCGAAAGGAACCGCCCCCTCCCGCGCAGGGGAAGGGACGGTAAGAGGTATGGGGTAAAATTAGGCCCGTCGACTTCGGGGATTAATGCTTCCTCGTCCAGTCGTCGGCGGCTTTTTCAGCCTGTTCCTTCGAATATCCGTATCTCTCCTGGAGCTTTCCTACGAGCTGATCGCGCTTCCCTCTTATAACGTCGAGGTCGTCGTCGGTCAGCTTGCCCCACTGTTCCTTGACCTTCCCTTTAAACTGCTTCCAGTTTCCTTCTATCTGATCCCAATTCATTTGAACAGCCTCCTGCATATTGGATTTTTACATCTGCGTCCCCACTTCGTCCGGCCGGCTCACAGCCTCCGGACGGAAGTGATTACGACAGGCATAATCGCAATATGCATGCCACTTGACGGGAATTTTCAAATATGCCGGTTTTGCGGGCGGTTGTAAGCCGTGGGCGGAGCCCCGGGCACAATCCACCGGGGAAATGTGTTTAATATTCTACAACCGGAGATGTACTGGAGTGGACTACGGCGCCGTCAGTCCATGAAAAGCTGGTCCGGGTAGCACCACATCCACGACTCGCCGGGCTCGAAGGAGCGAATTATCGGATGAGCCGTCTTCGTGTAATGCTTCGTGGCGTGCCTGTTTTTAGACGCGTCGCAGCAGCCTACGTGGCCGCACGTGAGGCATAACCTGAGATGGACCCATCTGTCCCCCATCTGAAGACATTCCTCGCAGCCCTTCGTGCCGGGAACTACGTCCCTTATCTGGTCGAGATGCGTGCATTCTTTCGCCATCTTGCCGCTCCTTTTATGTTCAAGCGGATTTCAGAACTTCGTGTACGAACTGTACGGCCATGGCCCCTTCGCCGACAGCCGACGCAACCCTTTTCACAGACCCGAGCCTGACGTCCCCTGCCGCGAGTATCCCCGGGCGCGTCGTTTCGAGAAGGAAAGGACGGCGCGGGAGGTGCCACTTCCCCGAATCGAGAGCCAAGCTCCCGGTCAGAACGAACCCGTTTTTGTCGAGCTCTATCGAGCCGTTGAGCCAGTTCGTGTGGGGTATCGCCCCTATGAAAATGAAGAGTCCCGGGCACTCCAGGGTTTCCCTCTCGCCCGTTTCGAGGTTAGTGACGTCTACGGTCTCGAGCCACCAGTCCCCGGCGACGCTCGACACCTCCGTCCCGTACCTGACCTCTATGTTCGGGCTCTGCTCGATCCGGCGGACAAGATATTCCGACATGCTCTTTCCGAGGTCGTCTCCCCTTACGACCATTATAACCTTCCGCGTCGAGCCCGAAAGATACACGGCCGCCTGCCCCGCGGAATTGCCCCCGCCGACCACGACAACCTGCGAGCCGCTGCACATCTGGGCTTCCACGACGGTAGCCGCGTAGTAAACGCCGGAGCTTTCGAACCTCTCGCATCCCTCGACACCGAGCTTCTTGTATCTTGCCCCGGAAGAAATCAGTATGCTCTTCGCCTGTACCTCGGCCCCGTCGGAAAGCATTAATTTGTGGCAGCCGTTGTCGCATACGAGGCTAACGACCTCGGTCGGCGTCGACAGCGCTACCCCGAACTTGTGCGCCTGTATTATAGCCCTCTGCGCGAGGTCGCTGCCCGAAAGCCCGTCGGGAAAGCCGACGTAGTTTTCGATCTTCGAGCTCGTCCCGGCCTGCCCGCCCGGGCCGAGGCTGTCTATGAGAAGGGTCCTCAGGCCGTCCGAAGCGCCGTAAACCGCCGCGGCGAGCCCGGCCGGTCCCGCGCCCACGATCGCCAGGTCGAAGACCTCGTGCGAAACGGCTCTCCTTATGCCGAGGCACTCCGCGAGGGCGACGTTCGAAGGATTCTTGAACATAGAGCAGTCCGGGCATACCACTATCGGAGTGTCGTCGTGGGTAACATTGAAGTGATCCAGTATCTCGTTAACGTCCGGATCGCTTTCGAGGTCGAGCCATTTGAAGGGTACGAAGTTACGCGACAGGAACTCGCGTATCCTGTGAGTGTCCTTGCAGTAGCGGGAGCCTATGACCCTCACCCCCACGAACCCCGATTCGAGGAGGAGCTGTCGGCGCATGAGAAAACCGCGGAGGAGAACGTCGCCGATGAACGAAACCTCGCCGAGGAGCTTTCTCAATTCAGGGGCCGTCATCTCGTATACTTCGCAGTCCGTACGGGCGATGGCGCTGACGACGGACGGCCTCCCCGTGAGCATGTCTATGTCGCCGGTGAACTCGCCCGGCTCGTGAATCGTGACGGTCTTGTACTCGCAGCTCGAATCGTCGATGACCTCGACCTCTCCGCTTATCACCACGTAGAATTTGAAATCCACTTCTCCCGCGTCGAAGAGGGTTTCTCCGGCCTTGAACGTCCGCTTCCGGGAGAAGCCGGCAATGATATCGATTTGCATATCGGTGAGCTTGGGAAAAGCCACCGGGTCTCGGTCGAGTGTATGTTCTATGACGGTCATGGGCATGCCTCGCTTACTTAGAAGGTAAAAATAACGTTATCACAACTTTCGCCGTTGTCATTTCCCGGTCGAATGCGAAAACAGCCCGGGGCATTAAGCGTCGGGATTGATTCATACGGCAGGGGACGCTAAAGGGTTGCAACTGCACGTGTTCTATTGGATTTTGCGATTCCGGGCGTAAGACTCCACAGCCGCCCGGCCGGATCGCTTCCAGGCATGAATTTTCGCCGGCGGCAGATCAAAAAACCGGACGCGAAAAATCGGTATCTCTTTCGCGGGGAACGGTCAGTCTTTCTTCTTGACCCACTTGCCGTTCTTCTTCTCGTACATCTTTTTCACAGCCGCCCAGGCGACTTTATGGGCGACCTCTTCGCGCGAGTCGTCGCGGCGCCTGTCGTCCGGGTCCTTGTACTCGTCCCACGCGCTGTTGTAAGCTTCCTTGTAAATGTCCTGCGCGTGGTAAATGTCCTGCGCGTGCGCCGGAAGGTTGTCCTTAACGGGATCCGGCAATTCCGATCTTTTGCTGTAGGGCATTTCGCCCCCTCCTTCCCGCGGTCATGATTCATCCGCGGGGCTGGTTTATCCCGGGCTAGTCATCCCTGCCGCCGGGCTCCGTTATCCGTATAACGCTCGCCATCCCCGTGTTCATGTGATCGTCGAGCGGGCAGTATATCCTGTATCCCGACGGCTTTAGCTCGACGCTTATGGTTTTCGTCTCCCCGGGCTTTAGATTTTCGTCCAGCCTCTGGCTGACGTCCATGCCCTCGATGACGAAGCCGTGCTCCGTCTTCCCATCGTTCGTAACCTCGAACACGGTAAGCCCGGGCCCTATCGGTTTCTCGTTCAAAAGCTCGAGCCTGTTGTCCGAGAGCCTTACCTTCACCAGGTTTTCGTTTTTAGCCCCCGTGTAGTCCTTACAGGAATCGTTGAACACGCCCAGTATGAGCGCGGCTGCGACGAGCGCGAAGATAACGAGGCGCCTCGCGCGAAGATTAAGTGATTCCATCTGCATGTCTCCCTGCCAGTTAGTGTATCCGGGCCCGGGGCTCCATGCTTCGGTTTTTCACTTTCCGATATCAGCAAGAAGCGTGCCTCCCGGGAAACGGACCCTGATACCGATTATCGAGGGAGGATTACAGCGCCCTCGTCAGGGGCCGGAAGCCTCGACTGTCCAAAAATGAAAAGTATCAACTGTTTAAATTTGTACAGTTCGCCCTGTAGCTTTCCGCAAGACATTCTCACGCCCGGCATAAGGATTAATTGTTAACATGCTGTAATCATTGACTATGCACCTTGATTTTTGCACTTAAGACACGTGGCATAAAATTTGCCATTTCAATTATTGCCTATTGCCAGATTTATACACAGGGGATATTGATGACTCTCGATAAACAGATAACCATCGGATACGTCATAATGCTTCTGATTATCATCGTCGTGAGCCTCTTCTGCATGTTCAGTATCGACAGGCTGAAGAACGCTAAATCCACGATAGGGGACAGGGAGTACACGCTTTCCCAGATAATATCCGGGGCTGTGAACAACGACGGCGTTACCGAGAACATTTTTGAAAAAGAAAACCTCTTCGGCGCCCTGAAGTCCGCCGACAAGCAGATAGCCCTGGCCTATATGAACATCATCTCCGTGGCTACGCTGGCGATAATCTTCGGCGGGGTGATAACCGTCATGTTTCCGAGAAGGATCACGAAACCGATTCTGAGCCTCGTCAAGGCGACGGAAAACGTTCGCGACGGGGACTATTCCTACCGGGTAAAGGACATAAACGGCACCGACGAGATAGCGAGGCTGGTGAAGTCATTTAACAGGATGCTTTCGAGCATAGAGGCCGAGCATGGACAGCTCGAAAGGAAGAACGTCGAGTACGAAGAGAAAGACGCGCTCAACAGGGTGCTTCTCGAAGAGACGAGGAATTTCAACAAGATCCTCGAGGATAAGGTGAGAGAAGTGAAGGCCGACCTCGAAGAAAAACATAACGAGCTTCTGAGGTCGGAGAAGCTGGCCACGATAGGCGAGATAGCGACAAGGATAGCCCACGAGATAAGAAACCCGCTCTCGGGCATAGCGGTCGCGATGGAAAACCTGAAGTCCGTGAACACTCAGGACGAGAGGGACGGGAAGATCTCGGAGATAATAAACGAGGTCTCGAGGCTCGACAACATAATAAAAGAGCTCTTCCAGCTCGCCAAGCCCCGCGAGGTCAGTCTCGTCAGCGGAGACCCCAACGAGGTCGTGGAAAGGGTCGTCAGCCTCATGTCGCCAAGGGCCAGGCTCAAGGTCATAGACATGGAAGTCATCCCCGCTCCGGAGAAGAAGGAGATATTTCTCGATTTCGAGCTGATAGAGCAGGTGCTGATGAATCTCGTCATAAATTCCATAGATTCAATTACAGGCCCGGGCGGAAAGATTACGGTAAGGTCCTACTACTCGGGCGAAACGTTCAATATAGAGGTTTCCGATTCCGGCTCCGGCATAACGCTCGCTGACATGCAGAAGATATTCGAAGCCTTCTACTCCACAAAGAAAACCGGCACCGGGCTCGGGCTCGCGATATCCAAGCGCATAATCGATGCGCACAAGGGAAAAATTTCTGTCGAAAGCAGTCTGGGGCAAGGCAGCCGGTTTGCTTTGACGCTGCCCACGAACCTCGGCGAAGGGGAAATAAACATGACGGAGGGAATATAATGCCGAAGACGATATTGCTTGTGGACGACGAGGTGTTCTTCACGAAGCAGCTCGCCAAGAACCTCTCGGATTCAGGATACGATGTTTTCACCGCCTTTAACGGTCAGGAGGGCCTCGAGATCGCGCGGGAGCAATCGCCGCGCATGGCTATAGTCGACCTGAAGCTGCCCGACATGAGCGGCCTCGACGTTATAAAAAGCCTGAACGAGTTCGATCAGCCGCCCATAACGATTATGATAACCGCGCACGGCTACATCGAAGCGGCCGTGTCGGCCATGAGGCTCGGGGCCTACGACTTCGTCGAGAAGCCCTTCCCTGTAGACAAGATAAAAATCATTCTCCACAACGCCCTCAACTCGGCCAACCTCAGGAAAACCGTAGCCGTCGCGACGAAGCAGGAAAAGCAGAAACACAGCCTCGAAGCGCTCATAGGCGTAAGCCCGTCGATAAACAATCTGACGGAGCTTCTCGTAAAGCTCGCGGCCGGCGACCCGAGAATGGTGCTCATAACGGGCGAGACGGGGACAGGAAAGGGGCTTGCCTCCAAGGTGCTTCACTACGCCGGCCGCCGGGCCGAGAAGCCGTTTCTCGAGATGAACTGCGCCGCGATTCCCGAGAACCTCCTCGAAAGCGAGCTCTTCGGATACGAGGCAGGCGCTTTCACAGACGCAAAGAAATCGAAATCAGGGATACTCGAGGACGCGGACGGCGGCACCATATTCCTCGACGAAATAGGGGACATGAGCTTAAACCTCCAGTCCAAGCTGGTGAAGGTGGTCGAGGAGAGAAAGTTCAGGAGGCTCGGAGGCAAAAAAGATATCAAGGTCGACCTCCTCATAATCGCCGCGACAAACAAGGACCTCAGGGAGGAGGTGAAAAACAACAACTTCAGGCAGGACCTCTACCACAGGCTCAACGTTATCAGCTTCGAAATGCCCTGCCTCAGGGAAAGGAAGGAAGACATCCCGCTCCTGACGGATCACTTCATCCAGTTCTTCAACAACGACATCAACAAGAGCATAAAAACTGTTCCCGAGGAAATCAGGCGCGCCTTCATGGCCTACAACTGGCCGGGCAATGTGCGCGAGCTCCGGAGCACCGTCGAAAGGGCGATGATACTTAGCGAGGGAGAGGCGCTTAACCCGCGGTACATACTGCTCGACATGGACGACGCGAACGTCAGCCTTGAGGAGCTCGACGGCAGGATGAAGCTCGAAGTCGACCTCGACGATTCCTCCCTCGAAGACATCGAGCAGAAGATAATAAGGAAGACTCTCGAGCAGAACAACTGGAACCAGACCCGGGCTGCGGGGGCTCTCAAGATGAACAGGCAGAACCTCCGGTATCGGATGAAAAAAATGGGGCTTCTCAGCTAGGAGGCCCGGAGAACGGATACCCCGGTGAAGCCGGCCTAGTCGAGCTTCACAGTTTCCGGGTCCCCGTCAGAAGCAGCCGCGATGACAGCCTCTATCTGCGTCCTCGGGGTCTTTATATCCTGAAGGAGCGCCTCCGCGAGCGCGCCCGCCGCCTCCGACTCGTCGCAGCGTATTATCGTCGCGCCGGCGTGCTCCAGCTCGGGTATCTGGTGAATGAACCTCGTCCGGGCGAGTATGCGGACGTCCGGGTTTTCCTCGCGGGCCGTGTGCACGATGCCGAGGCTCATTTCGGAGTGCGGCATCGTAACGATGAGATATTTCGCCTCGGCGATGCCCGCCGTCTCCAGTATTTCGCTCCGCGACGCGTCGCCATAAAGCGCGTGACGGCCCTGGGCCTGGATTTCGAGCACCGTATCTATGTTGAGCTCGATTATCGTCGGCTCTATTCCGAATTCGTGAAGGATCTTCGTCACGTTCTGGCCGACGGGGCCGTAGCCGACGACTATCGACCTCACTCTCGACGGGGCGTGCTCGTATTCGGCGGCCTTCTGATTGGCCTTCTCGACGGATTTCCCTCCCCGTATCTCGATGAACGATTTAAGCCAGCCTATCCGGCCGAGACGCGGCTCTATCGCCAGGAGCGACCTGAATAGCCAAGGATTGAGGCTTATCGAAACTATCGCCCCGGCCACGAGAACATTGTGCCCTTCCCCGGGAATGAGATTAAGCGACTTCGCGAGCTCCCCAAGTATGAAGGAAAATTCACCTATCTGCGCGAGCCCGCCCGCGACCGTGAGCCCTGTTCTAAGGGAATAGCCGCAGACGAGCGTGATGATAAGCGCGGCGAGCGGTTTGATGACTATTATGACGATTACGACGCCAATAACTAGAAGCGGAGATTCGAATACGGCCTTGTAATCGAACAGCATGCCCACGGCCACGAAGAAGAGAACGGCGAACGCGTCTCTCAGCGGGAGGGCGTCGGCGGCCGCCTGGTGGCTGACCTTCGACTGTCCGACGACCATGCCCGCGAGGAACGCGCCGAGTGCCATCGACGCCCCGAAGGCGAGATAGGATATCGTCGCGACCGAAATCGCCATCACCAGCACCGTAAGCGTGAAAAGCTCCCGCGACCGGAGGCGCGCGACCCTGAGAAGAAGTATGGGGATGAACCGCGCCCCGGCGAACATTATTATCGCCGTGAGAACGACGAGTTTGACGAACGCGATGCCGGCGGTCTTGAGTATTCCGGCCTCCCCTTCCGCGCTCACCGCGAGCGGCGGGAGAAGTACGAGCACGAGGACGGTGATTATATCTTCGACAACAAGCCAGCCGACGGCCGCGTGTCCTTCGGGGGTGTCGAGAATGCCCATGTCGAGAAGCGACCGGAGGAGCACGACCGTGCTGGCAACGGACACCGCTATGCCGAAAACGATCCCCTCCTGCCACGACCATCCCGATAGCACCGCGAGCGCCGTACACGCCACAGTCGCCGCGAAGCTCTGGCCGAGTGCGCCCGGTATCGCTATGTACTTCACCGCCAGGAGGTCTTTCAAATGGAAATGAAGCCCTACGCCGAACATCAGCAGAATTACGCCGATCTCGGCCAGCTGCGAGGCCAGAACAGGGTCGCCCGTGAAGCCCGGGGTGTAAGGTCCGACGGCTATGCCCGCTATGAGATAGCCTATGATCGGGGAGAGGCCGATGCGCTTCGCGAGTAGGCCGAATATGAGCGCTGCGAGAAGGCCCAGCGCTATCGTCGTTATGAGAGATATGTCATGCATCGGCAGTCCTTCCTTGAGAGGAGAATTCGGCTGCGGGGCTCGACTTCTTCAAAGCCCTTTCTCGCTTCCGCTTCGCTTCCAGCGGAGACAAAGCGAGACAACTGCCTGTATTGCTGCGAGTGCAGTTTGAATACGAATAATCGCTTTTGATATATTTGCACCCGGAATATTACAGGTAACAAATGACTACCGGCTGTTGGGCCCGCACGGCGCGGCGGCGTGAAGTCATACCCGCAATGTGCGCTGATTCCCGGTACATAGCCGAAAAAACAGAGAAGGGCAGGCAGGCCCTTCATTCCATGCGTCCGGAAATGACAATCTCCGAACTCCGGAAAAAAGTATAGGGAATTCAAGCGGAAAACGCAAATTATTATTACCCGGAAATTAATTACACCGGTAAAAACACCCCATTAAACGGCAGGAATTTAACCGCCATGTTTGTATTTCTGTCATTCTGAACTCGATTCAGAATCTAGGTCTTTCAGGAGTCTAGTACTAAACGCGCTTCCACAGGCTCCAGTATGCCGGCCGGCGCCTTTAAAGAAAGGCCTTGAGGTCTATAGGTCCCGAGGCCAGCTCTTCGGGCCACGGCATCTTCCGCAGCCTGAGAAGCTCCTCTATGGCGTCCATTTCTGTATCCCGCCTGTTGCCGCAGGCCGCGAGGACAACCCCGTCCGACACGAAAAAAGTAATGAACTCCTTATCCGCTACGCTTCCCCATGTTATGGTGCTGTCCCACGACGCGGCGTGGCCGACGTATTTAAGGTCGAGGCCTGCCTGCTCGGTCCAGAAAAACGGCACCCCGGCGTAGCGCACCTCCATGCCCAGCATATTCATGGCGGCCGTTCTTCCCTGCTGGAGGGCGACTCGCCAGTGCTCTATGCGGCTCCTCCTCCCAGCTCTCCAGTCGGGATAAGAAGCGATGTCCCCCGCAGCGAAAACCCTGTCCGAAGCGCGGAGAAAACCGTCCACGGGGATACTGCCGTCCGGCGAGAGATCGATTCCGTTCACGAACCCGGTTTCTGGCATGACGCCGATACCGACCAGCACGAGGTCGGCTTCGATCTCGGTGCCGTCGCTGAGTAAAACCTTTTCCACCCTTTCCTCCCCGAAGAATCTCGAAACATTCTTCTCCATTTCGAAAACGACGCCGTGCATTTCGTGCTCGCGCCTGAAGAGCGCACCTATCTCCGCCCCGAAAACGTGCTCGAACGGGATCGATTCCTTGCCGACCACGGTAACGTGAAGGCCGAGCTCTGTGAGGCTGTGAGCGGCCTCCATGCCTATGAAGCTGGCGCCTATGATAGCGGCTTTCGACGCGGCGCCCGCGGCCGAGATAATGGCGTCGGCGTCGTCGAAGCTCCGGAGCGTAAATACGTTTCCTAGCTCTGAGCCCGGAACGCCGAGCTTCCTCGCGCGCCCTCCCGTAGCGACGAGAACGCAGTCGGGCTCAATAGTCCTGCCGTCGTCGAGAACTATCTTTCCCGTGCCCGCTTCGAGCGATACCACCTCCCTTCCCTCAAGCACTTCAATGTCGTGCTCGGCGAAGAACGAGTCCGGCCTGAGCGGCATCCATTCCTCCTTCGCCTCGCCGTGGAGATAATCCTTGCTCAGGTTCGGGCGGTCGTAAGGGAGCCTCGTCTCCCTCGTTATCATCAGGAGGCTTCCCTCAAAACCATTTTCCCTGAGCGACTGTGCGGCGGAATAGCTTGCCGCGCCGCCGCCTATAATGACGAAATTCCTGTCGTCCTTTCCCGGTTCCCTCCGGGACATTTCAGGCAGGCGCCTTCGGGGAGGATTTTCCGGTATCCTGACCATGAGGTTCCCGCCGTCTTTCCATACTTCGTACGAGACGAGCGCGTCCATTGCGGGTGGCTCGAGGATGTCCCCGGTCTTCACGTTGAAACATGCGTGGTGCCGCGGGCAGACGATCCTCCCATCGCTGAGAACACCCTTTTCGAGGGGAGCGCCGTAGTGCGTGCAGAAAGCGCTCAGGGCGTGAAACTCGTCCCCTACCCTCGCTATAAGCACCTTCGCCCCGTCCAGCTCGACGGTCTTGAGACCGTTCTCTTTAAAATCATCCAGTTTTCCGGCATTCATTTCCTTCCAGCTCATATCGCTCTCCTTCCCGGCGTCTCACCGGGGTTCGTCACCTTCGGGCCTTCGTGTTTCAGATGTGCACGGGAGTAGGGGCATCTCAACGGAAAGATTCGACGCCCTCGTTCTTCAGTGAGTCTTGGCGCTACCCCTGTCGATCTCCGTCGGGTCCGGCGGAGGTATCTCGGGCGGCGGCCCGGGCTCCGGGTCGGGCGGCGGAATCTCCGGGGGTATGTCGGGATTCGGGCGATCGAAACGATGTGGTCTTCGATTATCTCCATCGTGCAGGCCTTTCATGACTGGTCTCCCCATTCGCATTCGACCCCTACCCTGGCCACTTTATTAACAATCTTAACACATTAAAGCCCGGATTCAGCGTGAAATTCCGCCCGTAAATTTTTATTGAATACGTAACCGGCGTTGCGAATAATTGATGAGAAAGCCCGGGTTGAAAAGAAATGTTCGGGGCATACGGAGACCGCCCGAAAACAGGGCACAACCATGAGCGACGAGAAGCAGCCATGAGCGATGAGAAAGCGAAAGCACCTTCCGGAGAGAACGAACCCCGCGGGAAGCCGGTGGGATTCCTCAACATACGCGCAAGGGTTCCAGAGGCGGCGATCACGGGGCTCTTCGTCCTGGCGGTCGTCTACACCCTCTACTTCGCGCAGGCGCTCTTCATACCTGTTTTCTTCGCGATCCTTTTAAACCTCCTCCTCTCTCCGGCCGTCGACACACTTGAGAAGATCCGCATCCCACGGATCCTCGGCTCTGCGCTTGTCATTATAGCGCTTCTCTTCGTAGTCACGGCATCCTTCTCCATCTTCTATCGGCCGGCCGCCGACTGGATAGAGCGCGCGCCGAAGAGCCTTCGGACCGTCGAGAAAAAACTCAGGTTCATCACGAAGCCCGTGGAGAAGATAGGCGAGGCGACGAAGGGCGTCGAGGAGATAGTAGACATCGGCTCCAAACCCGGCGGGGCGACGGTCGCCGTGGGAAAGACAGGCTTTCTCAACAGGCTCATCTACGAAACGTCCGAGCTCGTGTTCGGCCTGGCTACCGGAATAATACTCCTCTACTTCCTTCTCGTCTCTGGCGACATGTTTTTAAGAAAGGTGATAAACGTCCTCCCCACGCTCAGCGACAAGAAGAAGGCCGTCGAGCTCGCGCGGAGGATCGAGAGCGACATCTCGGTCTATCTCTATACGGTGGTCGCGATCAACATATGCCTCGGCGTGGTCGTAGGCGCGGCGATGTACGCCCTTGGAATGCCGAGCCCGTTCCTCTGGGGCCTCGTGGCCGGGCTCCTCAACTTCATAATGTACATCGGCCCCGTAGTCGGGATCACGGTAATCGCGCTAGCCGCGATCATTAGCTTCGACAGCGTTACGGAGGCCCTACTGCCGCCCCTCGCCTACTTCCTTATAAACGGCATAGAGGGAAACTTCATTACGCCTTTCATACTCGGGCGCCGACTTGTCATGAACCCCATAGTGATATTCCTGGCTCTCCTCTTCTGGGGCTGGCTCTGGGGAGTGCCCGGGGCGCTGATAGCGGTTCCCATAGTAGTCATACTCAAGATAATCTGCGACAACACCGAATCGCTCAAACCCGTCGGGGAGTTCCTCGGGAGATAGAAGCGATGTCACGCTCTCGGCTGACAAGATGGCCTTCGTGTTATGGTTTCAGATGTAGCGTCGCAGCCGATTCAGCTTAATAGACGCGCGTAGGTTGCTCATCCCGCTTTTCTTGCTACGTCGGTTTCCCGCGCACGTTGTGCGTTTCTCGACGAAGCACCTTCGGAGCCCCATGCACCGTAAGCGCGTCTGTGATAATTGCGACAACGCTGCTACTTCGATTGCCGGCGGGCGCTGCCCGCGCACGTTATGCCTTTCTCGACAAAGCACCTCGGAGCCCCATGCACCGTAAGCGCGTCTGTGATAATTGCGACAACGCTGCTACTTCGATTGCCGGCGGGCGCTGCCCGCGCACGTAGTGTGGTTTCAGACGTAGCGTCGCAGCAGATTCAGTTTATCAGTTTAATAGACGCGCGTAGGTTGCTTATCCCGCTTTTCTTGCTACGCCGGTTGCCGGCGGATTGCGATCCGCTTTTCGACATAGCCAGGCGGGAGATTCAATCCAATAGACGCACGATAGCTGGTTATCCCACTCTTCCTGCTACGTCGGTCTCCTGTGCGCATGGCGTGCGCCTTGACAGTGCGGACTGCTCATGTAGATTTATTATGCTGATTTTGATAATCATTCTCACATAATTATTAACCTTATTATGCGTTTCAATCATGGATGAAAGAGTTCGAGAAGACTGTGCGCGGCTTCGCAGAGAGAGCATGGGATAGTTGGTTTGGACTAATTATCTTATAGCCTATATAGTTTTATTTATCGGATGTAGCCGAGCCAGAATTACATTTGCGCGGAGGCAAAAAGAGAAATGGAAATGCATGACATGAGTTTGCTGAAGTTGTTACAGGATGGATGGATCGCGACCTACCCCCTCATATTTTTTTCCGTGGTAATGGTCGCGGTCATCGGTGAAAGGGTTTTCGCGATGCGAGGGATCGCTTCCTCCGCCAGGGCGGTTACCAATCTGGTCGTACCTCCGCTCTCGAGGGGCGACCTGCCTTCCGCCATAAAGGTCTGCGAGAAAGAAAAGAATGCGAGCCAGTCCGATACCTACAAAAAACTGCTTCAGGAGCCTGAAGGCAAAACATCGGACGACGTACTTGAGATACTAGACGAAAAAAGATTCGAGGAAATCCACGATCTCAGGAACCATATATGGATGCTCGGCACGATAGGAAGCAGCGCCCCTTTCATCGGACTCTTCGGAACGGTGGTCGGTATCATCAAATCTTTCCACAGCATGGCGCAGGCTGGAACCGGCGGCTTCGCGGTCGTGGCCGGCGGCATATCCGAGGCGCTCGTGGCGACGGCTGCCGGTCTTGTCGTTGCGATACTCGCGGTCATAGCCTACAATTATCTTCAGGTCAGGGTAGCCAACATTAACGCGGTGCTCAAAATAAATCACGCTAAGTTTTTCCACGCGTTCAGGCAGGGGAGATTAAACGATGGCGCTCGGCAGGCTTGACGAAAAAACCGACGAAGATATAGTCGCGGAAATCAACATCACTCCGCTGACGGACATCTTCCTCGTTCTCCTCATCATATTCATGATAACGAGCTCGGCGCTTATAGAATCCGGGGCCGAGATCAATCTGCCCGAAGTGGCGAAAACGGATACCGTATCGAGAAACGTCGTCGTAACGCTCACGACTATCGGTGACATTTACATAAACGGCAAGATGGTCAACAAGCACACATTCGAGGAAGAGCTAAAAAAGGCGCTGACCGAAACGGACAATAAGCTCGTCATACTAGAGGGCGACAAGAACGCCATGCTCGGAGACGCGGTCAGGCTCATAAGCTTGGCAAAAGAGGCAGGCGCTAAAGAGATCGCTATAGCGGCCGATAAAGAGGAAGCCCAAACCCCCTGAGGACGGAAAGAACAGATGTTTTCTTTACAGCTTAAATTATTCACCCTGCTTTCAGTCGTTTTTCACGGCGCGCTTCTCGGTCTTATTTTTTACTTCGCGCCGAAAAAGGTGGATATACCCGCTCAGCCGCTCAAGGTCGGCGTCGTCTCGCGCGAGGTAGACCCGGGCACAAAGAAAGGGGATCCCGGCCCTCCCAGGGAAAAAGAGCCTGAGCCGGTAAAGAAGGCGGAGCCGCCGAAACCCAAACCCGAGCCCGTAAAGAAACCAGAAAAGAAGGTAGCAAAAAACAAACCCGTAAAGAAAGCCCCGGAGAAGGAAGTGATAACGCGGGCCCCGGCCGAAGCGCCGGCCGAAGCGGCCTCCGACGCGGTAAATCCGAGCCAGGCGGGTCAGAGCGACGAGGTAGCGCTGAGCCCGTCTTCGAGAGAAACGGACGCGGGCAGCAAAGGATCGGGTGCCGGCAGCTCCGGCGCGGGAAAAGGCGGAGACTCCGTCGGCTATCCCGATTACGGACTTAACCCCAAACCCCAATACCCCACTATGGCCAAGCGTTACGGCTACGAGGGGCTCGTCATACTCAACGTGCACGTCCTCGAGAACGGGCGCGTCGGGAAGATCGAGCTCAGGAAATCGTCTGGTTACGACATCCTCGACAATTCGGCCCTCAAGGCCGTTAAAGAATGGATTTTCGTCCCCGGTATGAGAAACGGAAAACCGGCATCTAGCTGGGTAGTCGTTCCTGTAAGGTTTAATCTGACAAGCGGTTAATTCCCGGTACAACCACGCATTACGGAGAAACCATCATGACCAGACATCTGCGCATCAGCCTTGCCGCGATACCATTTGTGATTATGATTCTCATATCCTTTGTCGCCGCTTCCTGCACGGGTGGCGAGAGCCCTTCCGGCACAAAGGATGAACAGGAAGTCCTCACGATCTATTCCGGGAGGAGCGAAAAGCTCATAGGTCCTATAATACAGCAGTTCAGCGAAGTGAGCGGCGTGAAAACCGAGGTCAAGTACGGGAGCACACCCGAGATAGCGGCGACCATTCTCGAAGAAGGAGTGAAGTCGCCGGCTGACGTTTTCATAGCGCAAGACCCGGGCGGCCTCGGGGCGGTCGAAGCGCTGCTTACCATCCTCCCTCCGGGGATAACCGACCCGGTCGCCGCGCGCTTCAAATCCGCCGACGGAAAATGGGTCGGGCTTTCCGGGCGCGCGCGCACAGTCGTTTACAACACGAACAAGCTCTCGGAGAGCGACCTCCCGGACGACATTTGGGACTTCACGAAACCAGAGTGGAAAGGCCGCCTCGGATGGGCCCCGACGAACGCCTCTTTTCAGACGATGGTAACGGCCATGGTCAACCTCTGGGGCGCGGAGAAAACAGCTCAATGGCTGTCGGGCATACAGGCAAATAATCCTAAAACCTATCCCAACAACTCGTCCATAGTGCTCGCGGCCGAGTCCGGGGAGATCGATGCCGGGTTCGTGAACCACTACTACCTTTACAGACTCATGGCCGAAAAGGGAGAGAATATTCCGGTCAGGAATTACCACCCGCGCGCCGGGGGCCCGGGGGCTATAGTAATGGTCGCCGGTGCCGGCATCACCGAAACGTCCGACAATAAAGAGACGGCTGAGAAGTTTATAAAGTTCATGCTCTCCCCAGTGGCGCAGCAGTATTTCACCGGGCAGACGTACGAGTACCCCGTCGTCGTAGAGGGAGTGGTGACTAACCGCCTTCTCGTTCCGCTCGCGGACATAAACTCTCCCGAAATCGACACGAAGCAGCTCGCCGATCCCGAGGCTGCCGTTAAGTTATTAAGGGAGCAGAACATCATCCCCTGATGGCCGGGAAGAGCGGAACGGAGAATATAAAGACAGACGGCGGAGCGTTCGCGCTCCGTCTTCCGGACCTTAACGCGCTCCTCTATCTTGGGGCGATTTTTACCGCCCTTCTCGTCCTTGTTCCGATCATCTACCTGGCCGTAAGGGCGGCGGGCTCAGAGGGCGCGGTAACGGATCTCATTTCCAGGCCGAGAACCTGGGAGATTCTGAAGAGGTCCGCCCTTCTCTCCTTTTCCGTAACGTTCTTCTCCGCCCTCATATCCGTCCCCCTCGCGTGGATACTCGAGCGCACAGACCTGCCGCTGAAGAGGGTCTGGACAGTGCTCACGACAGTGCCCGTCGTCATACCGTCCTACGTCGCCGGATTTGTAACGGTTGCAGCTCTCGGCCCGCGCGGGATACTTCAGCAGCTCCTTGAGCCGTTCGGCGTCGAGAGGCTCCCGGATATATACGGTTTCTGGGGAGCGCTTCTTACTTTGACTCTGGTCAGATACCCCTACGTCCTCTTGCCGGTCAGGGCGGCCCTTTCGAAGATGGACCCTTCTCTCGAAGAGAGCTCGCGGAGCCTCGGGAAGAGCCCGTTTCAAACGTTTGCTAAAGTAATACTTCCCCAGATGAGGCCCGCGCTCACGGCAGGGTGTCTTTTGACGGCGCTCACCGCTCTGGCCGATTTCGGCGCGGTATCGCTCCTCCGATACGAAACCTTCACCTGGGCGATATACATACAGTACCAGTCCCTCTTCGACAGGTCGGCCGCGGCCTCGCTCTCGCTCGTGCTGGTCGCGCTCGCGCTCTCGCTTCTCATGCTCGAATGGCTCACGGAAAAAAAGTCGCCACTATATTCAGTTTCGCGCGGGAACAGGCCGCCCCTCGAGTCTATACGGCTCGGGAAGTGGAGGGTTCCTGCACTTACGCTCTGCGTGATAATAACCCTCGGCAGCATCGTGCTTCCCGTCTCGATACTCGGCATGTGGCTCGCAAGGGGAATAGCCTCCGGGGAAATAATGCCGGGGCTGGCGGCGCCTCTTATCAACTCGGTCTACATATCGGCCCTCGGGGCCGGCTTCACGCTCCTCGCCGCGTTTCCGGTCGCCTATCTCGCGGTAACGAAGAGAGGGAGAATGACATATATCCTGGAGAGGATTTCTTACCTTGGATTTGCATTGCCCGGGATCGTGATCGGCCTCGCTCTCGTTTTCTTCGGCATAAGATATCTCGCCCCGATATACCAGACTCGCACGATGCTCGTCGCGGCCTACGTGATACTGTTCCTTCCGATTGCGCTCGGCCCCCTCCGAACGTCATTCCTTCAGCTCGGCCCGCGGCTCGGAGAGGCGGCGCGCTCGCTCGGAAAAACTCACTCCGGGGTGATGGCGAGGGTCACCATACCGCTTTCGGTGCCGGGTATAGTTACGGGTACCTTGCTAACATTCCTAGTTACCATGAGAGAGCTGCCCGCGACATTGATTCTATCTCCGATAGGATTCAAAACGCTCGCGACTTCCGTATGGTCGGCGTCTTCCGAGGCCTTCTACGCCCAGGCCGCATTGTATTCGCTCGTCCTGATAGTGATCTCGTCGGTGCCCATGGCCGTACTCATACTAAAACAGAAGAACGGTGGACAAGCATGAGCACGGCGCTCAGGCTCGCCGGTGTGTCGAAAAATTTCGGCGCCGTGAAGGCTGTCGAAAAGCTCGACCTCTCGCTCGAAAAAGGAGTGATACTCTCGCTCCTCGGGCCGAGCGGGTGCGGGAAAACAACCGTACTACGGCTTATAGCAGGATTTGAGACTCCTGACGAGGGCGCGATAGAGATCGACGGCCTCACGGTCTTCGCTCCCGGCGTAAATCTCCCCCCGGAAAAGAGGAGAGCCGGGATGGTGTTTCAGGACTACGCCCTCTTCCCGCACCTCGACGTATACAAGAACACCGTCTTCGGTCTTTCCGGAAAGGAGGAGCGAAAAAAGGCTCGCGTCGGCGAGGTTCTTTCGCTCGTGGGTCTCACGGGACTTGAGCACAGGATGCCGCACCAGCTCTCGGGCGGGCAGCAGCAGAGGCTCGCGCTGGCGAGGGCGATAGCTCCGGGCCCAGGCGTCATGCTCCTGGACGAGCCGTTTTCTAACCTCGATACCCAGCTCAGGATCCAGATACGGGGAGAAATAAGGGACATCCTGAAACGTAGCGGGGCCAGCGCCGTTTTCGTCACACACGACAGGGACGAGGCCTTCTTCATGGGCGACAGGGTGTCCGTCATGAGCGGCGGCAGGATCGAGCAGACAGGAACCCCCTACGAGCTCTTTCACCGCCCCGATACGAGATTCGTCGCCGGGTTTCTCGGAACGGCGGACTTCGTTCCCTGCTCGCTACGTGACGGTACGGCGGAAACGGAAATCGGCACCCTCCAGTCGCCGAACCAGCGCGAGACCGGCGAAGGTTTTCATGTTCTCACGCGCCCGGACGACGTCACCCTGAGAGAATCGTCCTCGGGAGGGAACGGAGCAGTCGCGGCGCTCTCGTTCATGGGAACGAATTATGTATACAGCGTGAGGCTCGACTCCGGAACAGTAGTGCATGCTTTCGGACCGCACGATAAAGTCCTCGCGCGCGGCGTACGGGTGAGAGCTGCCTTCGACCCGCATTACAGGCCCGTCATATTCAAAGACGAGATAAGGATTAAATCTTAAACAGCCAGGGAATTTTTACTTTTAAGAAGGTCCCCTACCCTTAAAGCACTTTTTATCGGCGGGACGTATGCGGCGCCTCCCGGAATGAAGACGCCGCATAGCCCGAATCAGTAAGGCCGCTCTACCACGAATATGTCAGGGTCGCGAGTATGTTCCGTTTCGATCCGTAGTAACAGTTATTCACGTTCGTACACGTGGAGACGTAAGTCTTGTCGCCTATATTCTGCGCGTTAACGGCAACCTTGAGCCCGTTGAACCTCGAGCAGAGGCCGCCGAAATCGTAGTAAACCGCGGCGTCGAAAAGGGTGACTGACGGGATCTTTATTTCATTCGACGGGTCCCCGTAGGTATCCCCGAAGTATCGGACGCCGCCGCCTATACCCGCCCCTCTCAGGGGACCGACCTGTAGCGTGTAATCCGCCCACGCGGAGGCCTGGTTCTTGGGTACCTGTATAACCTCGTTACCCTGCTGCCCGGGGACGTTGCTCTTCTCATATTCGGCGTCCGTGTATGCGTAGCCGGCCACGACATTGAGCCCCCTCACGGGACTCGCCTGCCCTTCGAGCTCTATTCCGCGCACCCTTATCTCGCCCTGCTGCACCTGGAAGAATTGGTTCACAGGGTCGGGCGTGAGGACGTTCGTCTGCTTGAGCGTATATATCGCCGCCGTGAAAAGCCCGGGGAACCACTGGGGCTGGTATTTTACGCCGCCCTCGAACTGCTGGCCGCGCGTCGGCTTGAACTGGTTTCCCTCGAAGTTGGTGCCCACGACCGGCTGGAACGACGTCGAAAAGCCGAAGTACGGTGCGAGTCCGAAATCGAAAACGTAGTTCACACCAGCCCTCCCGGAAAACGCGCTGTCGTCCTGTGAGCTTTTCGTATCCGCTATAACGTTCTCGTCCTTCGCGTCCACCCAGTCGTGGCGGCCGGAAAGGGTCAGTATCAGCCCCTGGAACGAGATCTGGTCCTGGAGGTAAATCCCGTACCTGTTCTGTGTCAGTATGTTGTGGAACAAGACAGGCGGCTGTGTAACGGGCTGTCCGTAGACCGGATCGAATACGTCGAGCGTCGGCCCTGTGCCGAATGCGAACGGCAGGTTTTGCCTGAACCAGAGGTAAGTGAATCCGGCGAGCACCTCGTGCGTAACTGGTCCCGTGTTAAAGAACGCGAGCCCCTGATTGTCGACCTGGAACACTTTGGAGTCGCCAACTATATCGTACGTCCCGCGGTTAAGCGTCCTCAGGTCGGGTTCGAGGCCGTTTCCGTAAACGGCCCTGTTCTCGTTGAGCTCGACGTCACTGTAGCGGAGATTCTGCCTGAAGAGGAACATCTGGTTGAACCTGTGCTCGAACTCGTACCCGATGAAATACTGCGTCTTGTCGAAGCGGTCGAAGCTCGGCTCGCCGATGTACCTACTGACAGGAATCTTGCCGTTCGGGTTAAAGAACAGCGTTCCCTGCGAGGGAAGGAACTGCGTCGCAAGCCCCCGGTTATCGTCCTTCTGAAAATACCCGAGTATCGTTATCGAGGTCGAATCGAGGGGCTGCCACGTAACGCTCGGGGCGATGAATATACGGTTGTCCTCCACGTAGTCCGTCTGCGTGTTGCTGTCGCGGACGAGCGCGGTAAGCCTGTAGAGGAGTGTCCCGCCCTTGTCTATCGGGCCGCCGAGGTCGATAGCAGCCTGGTAGCGGTCGTAGCTTCCGTATTGCAGAAGCACTTCGTAGAGCGGCACGGGCGTCGGTCTCTTGCTTATCATGTTGACGAGCCCGCCCGGCGGGACCTCGCCGAAAAGCGCCGACGACGGCCCCTTCAGCACCTCTATCCTTTCGAGGCCGTAGGGCTCGATGTTAGGCGAGCCGTGCCCTGTGCTGTCGGGGAAGAGGAGCGTATTAAAATAGAGCGCCGGCGAGAAACCGCGTATGTTGAGGTTTTCGAAGCGGGCATCCTGCTCGAACGCCACCGTGAACACGCCCGGCGTATATCTCAGCGCCTGGTTCACGCTCTGCGCCGCCTGAACCTCTATCTGCTTCTCGGTGACGACAGATATGGACTGCGGCGTTTCAATGATCGGCGTATCGGTCTTGGTGGCGCTCGACGCGTCCTCGGCGACGAATTTCTCGTCCTCAGCCTGCTCCTGCTCCTGCTCCTCGACTGTAACTTCCGGGAGCGTAAAGTCCGGAGATTCGACATTACCGGCCTCGGCCGGCGCCGCGCCGGAGGGGCCGCCCGTTTCGGCCTCCTGGGCGCCGGTCGTATAACTCGTCAAAAAGCCGGTAGCGATAATAATCACTAAAAAGCGCAATAAAAATTTCATGTAAATTCCTCCTTTCTCGATCGATCGAATATTGCAGCTACGCCGGGCGCTCACGTGCGCCGTTTCCGCGACTCCGGCTTTGCAAACCATACGTACCAGAGAGTTACGGCAACTATAAACCCGAGAGTGATCCATGAAACGACGTCCCATACGCCGTCGCCCACGAGCGCCGTGACAAGGCCCGCCATGCTTATCAGTGCAAGCAGAATGGGTTTTCCGAATACGTGCATGAAAACCGAATTTTTAGCGGCCGGAGATGGTTTCATCGGTGCGCCTGCTCTTGCCCGAGCCCCCCATTCGTGAGCGCCTCGTTCTTTTCGAGCTCGGAGATACGCTCCTCTATGGGCCGCTTCCTGTGTGAGAGCCAGAGGTAGAGTCCGCTTCCGAGAACCACTATCGTAATAACGTCGAGGACAGCCCATATTATCTTCATCGGCATGCCGCCGTAATCGCCGAAATGAAGCGGCTGCGATACGAGAAGCGCGGTTACCCACCACGGAAGAGTGCGCGAGTCGGTAAATTCGGACGTCTCGGCGTCGACGAGAACCGGCCTGAGAAGCCTGGAAGTGAGCGGGGTCTCGCCGCGCATGAAAACGGTGTAGTGGTGGTCGCTCGAGAACGACGGGCCCGGGAACGCCATGAACGAAGGCGTCATGCCCGGCGCGGCTTTATGCGCGGTTTCAACGGCCGCGTCTATGGACGAGAAGTCGACGGCCGGCGGCGAGTTTTTGTAAGGCTCGACCATCTCGGCGAGCTGGCCGTTCTGCCATGCGGCAAGAACGATTTCCGCAAGTGTATTTATAACTCCTGTGCCGCCCACGACGAACGCCCAGGTCAGCGTCACGATTCCGAGGAGGTTGTGAAGGTCGAGCCACTTGAGGCGCGTGATCCTCTCTTTTCTCACGACGCCGAAATCGAGTTTCCTCATGAACGGGCCGTAGAGAACCGCCCCCGAGACGAGCGACGCGACGAAAAGAAGCCCCATGAATCCGAGAAAGAGGGTCCCGTAAAGACCGGCGAAGAGATCGACGTGGAGGTGAAACATTATATCGAGGAACTTGTTCAGCTCCGGGAATTGCGTTACGTCTCCGGTGTGCACGTCCACGGCAATGCTCTTGAACTCGTCCGACATGTCGTAGCGCGACGGAACGAACGTCACGAACACGAGGCCGGGCTCATCATCGTCCCACACGAGGAACCTCGCGTACTCGTCCGGGTATTTTTCCCTCGCGCTGTTGACCAGCTCGTCGAGGCTCCTCTGCGGAGTCCCTGGCGCGACGGAACCGGCTTCCACATCTCCGCCCAGAAGGTGCGATAGCTCGTGCATGAATATCAGCGGCAGCCCCGTCAGGCACAGGAGAAGAAGAAACACCGTGCAGACTAGGCTCGTCCACTTGTGCACCGCGTACCAGATTTTTACCGTCTTCGCTGTAAGCATGTCCCTGCACTAAATTCGGAAACAGCCTTCGGCTGCTCCGGCATTTCACTCTCACTCTCTACTTTTTTGGGGCCTGGGCCGTCGGCAAAAACAAGAAAGAAACAGCACTAGAATATTTAAAGAAAAACTTAAGAATTTAGCCAACATCTCCCTTTTAGTGTTGCAGATTTATTAATTTAATGTTGCAGATTTATTAAATGATTAAATCTTTATCGTTCGATACTGATATTCATTTTCAATATCTAGCAAGAACATAACTTCTACGATAACCCGTGTCAAGGTTTCAGACGGCAGCTCGGCCGGGACATCGGCTGCTTTCAGCGATTTCCCGGCCCAATGTTTCAGAACGTGAAGCCCACCTCCGCCCTTATCCCGAACGGGTTCCCGGGTATCACGTACTCGTAGTTGTACGAAGCGGGGAAATAGCGCTTGTCGAAAAGATTCTCGACGTTGACCTGTGCCCTGAAGCGGCCCCTCGTGTAATACGCCGCCGCTTCCGCCAGCCAGTACGAAGGGAGATCAAAGGTATTCAGCAAATCGCCCGACTGCTTACTGTAATATTGTCCCCCTACACCTGCGCCGAGCCCTTTGAGCGGCCCCGTCTGGAGCACATATTTCGTCCAGAGGCTGAGCGCATTTTTGGGCACATTGATCGTCGGGGTTCCCGCGGGAATGAACGTATCCTTCAGAACCTCGGCGTCGGTGTATGCATAGGCCCCGATAAAGTCCCATCCCGGCGCGGCGTTCGCGGCGACTTCCGCTTCAAAACCGCGGCTCCGCTGCTTCCCCGTGTTTATGAAGAACCCGGGATTGAGAGGGTCTTGTATTGCCACGTTCTCCTTCGTTATCTGGTAAACCGAAATGGTGGATTGAAGCCTGCCGTCGAAATAAAGGGTCTTGAACCCTCCCTCCCACTGCTCCCCGGTTTCCGGTGAAAGGGGCTTACCCGATGCAGCCATGGAGCCGATCTGCGGATAAAACGACCTGCTGTAGTTCCCGTACACGGATACGCCCGGCACGAATTCCCATGCTGCGCCCACGCGCGGTGAGAATTTATTGTCGTCCTTCTTGCGGTCGATATCGAACATCCCGTCTTTGTTATCGGTCCATACGAAATCCCAGCGGCCGCCGACCAGGATCATAAGCTGATTCCAGAGAAGCGCCTGCTCCTGTGCGTATATGCCGAGCTGCTTCTGAGTATCCCGCTGAAGCGAGGCCGGGAAGAACTCTCCGGGCTCCGCGCCATACACCGGGTCGAAAATGTCTATCGGTGTGATCCCGGCCATCGATGCCGAGAAATCGGCCGTCTCGTAGAAGAAGTCGGCGCCGATGAACGCGTAATGCTTTACAGGGCCGGTCTCGAACTGGGCCGACCCTATATTGTCCACGTTAACAGCCTTGTTCTTTTCGCGGCTCTCGTAAACGAAACGCGTAAGAGTCCGCATGTCGGGCTCGAGAATCGAGTTGTATATACCCCCGAACTTCGTCTCCTGCCATCTGAAGCGGAAGTTCTGCCTGAAAGAGAACACCTCGTTAAAATTGTGGGAAAACTGATATCCCAGCAGCGTGCGGGTACTGTCGGTTATGTTCTGATATCCCGGCTCGCCCAGGTTACGCGATATCGGCAGCCTGCCGTTGGGGTTGTTAAGAACAGTCCCCGGAGCCACAAGCGGCATGGCTACAGGAACATTGTCGTGAACGAACTGTGTCAGGATAGTAAGATTCGTGTTGGGGCCGAGCGCTATGCTAACTGCCGGGGCCGCGTAGAGCCTCTCTCCGGTATCCGTGAAATCCGTGAACGTCCCCTGCCTTCTGTAAAGCGCGTTAAACCGCCCGGTGATGGCTCCGGATTCCACGAGCGAGCCCCCGACGTCCGCCCCCACCTCGACGAAGTCGTAATTCCCGGCGCCGACGTGAAGGTCGGCGAAGCCGCCCGGCCGGGGCCTCTTGCTCACCATGTTTACCAGGCCCCCGACGTTACTGTATCCGTAAAGCGCCGACGCCGGCCCCTTCAGGACTTCCACCCGCTCGAGCCCGAATACTTCCTCGGAAACCGATATGTAACGGCGAAGGGGGAGCCCGTCCAGGAATGTGTTATTACCGGACTCAAAGCCCCTTATCCTGTAATAGTCGTAATTTTTGTAATAGCCCCCGGGGATGACGCCGGCGACATTCCTTAAAACGTCGTCCAGGTTTGTCGCGTACTGGTCGTCCATGAGCGCCCGGTCAACGACCTCGACAGAAAACGGCGTAAGCAGTATAGGCGCGTCGGTCTTCGTCGCCGTGTTGGCTTCTTCCGCAATATAGCCTCTGGTTTCAGCCACCTCGGATTCCCCGGTTACCGTAACTTCCGGCAGCTGAAACTGATCCTGGCCCTGGGTTTCACCCGCTTCGAGCGCCGTATCCGTCCCGCCGTCCTGGGCATGGGTAAACCACGGCGAGGCGCCTGCCCCGGCTATTAATAAAAAGCACAGAAATATCCGTGTGAATCTCCTCATTTCTTCTTCTCCCTTTTATGTGACTTGAGGTCTGCTTCTCGGACGAAATTATCAGGATGACATACGCAGACCAATATTGATAATGAATATCAATATTATAATTATCAGGCTGCAGGAGAATTGTCAAGAAACGACAGAGCTTTACGTCGAGATGCTAATACAGGTCTTTGCATAGCTGTAGATGCAAAAATCAGCGATTGTGGGGTTTCAGGCCCGGGAACAAAGGGGCATGTATATGCAAATCTTCAGGGTGTATCTACATTCTTTTTCCGCACCAAAATTACCCTTGATATGGCCGGGGCGGCTCGTAGACTATTACTTGTAAGCAGGAATTTCGTCATATGAAAACATTTTCCTCGGGCGATAATAGAGCCGGATCGATCACCAGGCAGTCAATTTTTCTGCTGCTGTCCGCGGGCGCTTTTTTCGTTTGCGGAAGCTATATCATAGATGGCTTCGGCGAAAGCAGCGTTTCCGCAGCCGAGTCTCACTCCGTCTCGCGTCACGAGGGTCCGCACGCTGCGTTATATGCCGCCGGATCGATCCCGGGCGACGAAAACGGAAGCAGCTACGGCGCGGGGAATTCGCCCGACAGGATTTCAGACTCAGCCGCTGGCCATGTATTCGACGGCCCGTTAAGTCCGTATTCGTACTCGATACGAATACCGGTCAATCCGTTTAAGTATGAATCTCATTTCGGCTTTTCACCTCTAAGATCACCTCCGCATCTTTCCTGAAACGAATTTTGCAGCCGAATTGACATATAAGGCCATCGGACCTTTGCGTCGTTTAACGGGTTCGGTACGGCCGTACAAAACATAAACGGAGGTTTAACGACAATGACGAGATTAAAAAAGATCGGAAACATACTCATGGTTGTAATGCTTTTGGCGGGGGGCGTAACATCCTTCGCCGCGACTCGGAATTCCATGCAGCAGGCCGCTGCGAAGCCCCACGTAACTATGGGGCAGATAACGGCCATCAGCGAGCACAGCTTAACGCTCAAGGACAAGAACGGGAAGGTGCAGACGTTCCAGATAACGGACCCTTCCCTGGCGACAGGGCTTAAGAGCGGCGACAAGGTGAGCGTGGCTTCCGAAAACGGTCAGGCGTCCTCCATCAGGAAGCTCATGGGGACGTCTTCATCAAATTACAAATAAAATCACTCTCCATACGGGTGAATGATACCAACCAGAGGGGGGCGGGCCTTTCGACCCGCCCCCTTTTTTTATAGTTCAGCCAGCTATCGCAGATTTATAATGCTCTATAATCGATTGTTAGAAACAAAGACACTTATCAGGAGAACAAAAAGATTCAATCATGTAATTGTCTGTTTCTTCGAGTGAAGTGCCTCAATGCGCATAATTTCATTATCTATGCGTTCTTTTAGTCTCTTTTCTGGCCAATTAATCCAAGAATAGGCAATATCGAGCCATCTTATTCGATGTATTTTTTCAAAAAACCATTCGGGTAGTGGATTTTTAGAATTCGGGTTTTCGAAAATGATCGTATCATTTGGAAAACACATGATGCAGGCATCCATATTCGACGTATTGCTAAATCTACCTTCGTGCCTCATCATAACAAAGCCTTTATCGGGTGATGGTTCTATTAAGTATTTTTCAAAAATAGGCAATCCCTTTACACCATAAAAGGCATACCATAATGACCCGGAATAATACATTTCTTGGCTAGTCATGATAGGTAATATATGGTCTCTTAGAGAAAACGATTGCCATATTTCATCTTGAAAATCCAACCACAGAATGCTTGTTTTGTCATTACTTAATTGCTTTTCATCCTCTTTTATGGAAGCAATTTTGCTGATAAAATTTTCTGCTATATTTTCACCAGGTTTTGGTTTCCCAAATGGTGTAATTACATATTCCTTAAATGATACTCCTGGACGATTCGTCGTATCATCTACCTGATTATAAAATCCTTCTAGGCCAGTCGATTCACAAGATGAATACTGCTTTGAATGAACCTCTACTTCAATTTCTAGATTATTTTCCTTTATAATAAACTCTGGAGTATTGCTTTTAGCTTCTTTAACAGATGCTACTGAATATTCAGCTCCCGCCAAATAACCCAAGGCCCTAACTTCACCTAGGAAACTAGATACGTTTCGGTAATCATTTATATCGACTAATTTATTCTTATTATTTTTTATCCAGTCTAAATGACTTTCTAGAATCCGACTAAATGCATATTCAGTATTGTAATAAACATATGCTGCTTCATTTAAATTATTATGTCGCATTGAGAAATTCAATAGGTACTTAAGAGGATGAGTCCTATCCCTTTTAGGAGCATTTTGAATTCTCTGTATCTCTTCATCACTTAAAATCGAACTCAGAAGTTTCATTATACGCACGTTCATCCCCCATTAAAGTTTTTTGACTTTATTAGAAAGAATAATCATTTTAAGACAACTCTTCTTCCCTTTTCCAGACTAAAGGTTGGATCAAATATTTGTCTTTCAGAAAATAGTATTAAGCGTGCTTCCTTGTCAACACCACAACCGGGATCTCCCTCTCCCCCGCCCTCTTCCTGTATTTCTCGTATCCGTCATAAACGCCCGCCGCCTTTTCCCAGAGCCTCTTCCGCTCCTCTCCTTCTGCATCCGAGGCCGTGCATTTTATGGTCTCGCCGTCGACGAAGATTTCGACCTCCGGATTAGCTTTAAGGTTCAGGTACCATGCCGGGTGCCTCGCGTTCCCGCCCTTGGACGCTATCAAAACGAAATTACCGCCGTCCCTCAGGTAAAGAAGCGGAGTCGTCCTCTCTTTTCCCGTTTTCGCGCCCGTGGTCTTCAAGAGAAGGCACGGCCACACGAACGTCATGTTCAACCTTCCGCCCGAAGCCCTTATCAAATGTCTATCGATAGCCGACGCCAGGTTGATCATGGTCCACGCCCCCGCCCGGGTCGAGCCGAACCACGCGAGCAGTCTCTTCATCGTTCCGTCCTTTTTCGCCTGCATCGGTCTGCCTGCCTCTTTAGATAATAAAGTAGCCCCCGCGTGCCGCGCAAGGTGCTTCGGTCCGGGTTACAGCATTCCGGCGGCGCTTGCAGTATAGTAATTTCCTGAACCCAGCGCGATGAAAAGACGCCTCATCCCAAAGCTCATTTTTACTCTCGCCCTTTCCCTGGCGGCCTCGTCCTGCGCGAACATGGGCAGGTTCACCGACATAATGAACCCCGAGCAGCTTTCGAGAGAGGAGCTCCGAAAGCTCCCTTACGAAGCCACGCCGCGCTACGGGTTCATGGTAGGCGTCGCCCCGAACGCCGCGCCGGATGACGGCGGCCTTCTCGAGGAGATAGATCTCCGTTTCACGGCGTTCAGCGAGTGTTTCGGAATAAGCGATAACGGTAAGGAGCTGTCCGGCTACCTGGTCGCGGTCGTCCACGGAACGTTCTCCTGCGTTTATCACAGGGGAAGGTGTAACGGCGAATACGATCCCGGTAACACGCTCCTAATCGTGAGCTACAAGGCTTTTAACCGGAGAGGGGTTCTACCGCTTCTGGAGCACGAATGGGCCCATGCCTACGGAATTCTTTCGAGCGGTCATGAAAACCTCGAAGAGGTCCAGAAATGCACCAGGTATTGAAGGTTACAGCGTCCGGGGATCAGAATATTCCGTTATACCCCTTGGGCCTGCTGTAATTGCCGTCGATGAACATTTTCCTTGCCGGATCCACCTTGTCGGTGCCGCGAAGCTTGTTGAGCTCGTCCTCGCGCTTGGCCTGGTTAACCGGCTCATATGTATATTCCATCTTAACGGTATGGTCCTTCGTATTCGTATGGAGCACTATCCTCACGTCCGGAATGTGCCAGGTCCAGGTTTTGAAATAAAGCATGCTGTCGGAGCTTACGGGCTTGCCGTAGGTTTCGGTCAGGTACTTATTCAGCATGTTCTGGTATTCGAGCTCCTCGAAGGAATCTTCCGCCGAGAGTATAAGAGCGGTCGAGAGAAGCTTCTTGTCGTAAAATTCGAGCCCGGTGCTGACGTCCTTGCCTTCGAGGTCCAGGGGAAGCTCGGTGATTATGCCCTGCATCTGTATGTTTCTTATTTTTTTTGAATCGACGCCGTCGTTCATTATTCTCTTGCCGCGCGACTCGATCACTTTCTGGGCGTCCTTCTCCGATATACCGAACGTAAACCCGAGCGGGGCGAGATTGACCTGCTCGGCCGACGACGCGAAATGAGAAAGCGCCAAGAACGATAAAACAAGAGCTACGGCAATGGATTTAATCGGGACTGGCATTGGACTTTCCCCCGTTATCTCTCGATCTTAAAAACCTAAGTTAAAAAGTTAAAAGATTGGCCGCCTAAAATCAAGTTCTATTTACGCGAACCCCGGCCCCGGCCGGGTGTCCCGAAAGGGATATCGCGGACTCCAACCGATCGTAAGCCGCTCAAAATCCTGCGGGCGCGGGCAGTTATAAACCTTCCCCGCCCGAAGACGCCGCTCCGGCGAACGGCTCGCCCGTAAGCCCGGTGAGCGTCAGCTCGCGGGCGTATATCTTTTTCACGAGCACGTCGGCTGTCAGAACCCATTCGTAAGATTCCGCTATCCGGCCGGGCGCGGGCTCGAGGTATCCGGGCCCCTTCGAGGCGACACAGTCCTTAAAGATTATCACGTCGTAGCCCTTGTTGAAAGCCTCTCTTACGGAGCTCTCGACGCAGGTACAGGTGTCTATATCGATAGTGTTCGCCCCGAACGACCCGAGGCGCAATCCGATAAACCGGACCGGGCGGTTTTTGATTTACGACATATATATCTTATGTATGCGCTATCTGCTATATTATATATTAAATCGATGTGCCGCGGCGCGCCGCTTGGGACATTTGAGACTCGCCGCGAAACGTCATATAATCTATAATGAATGAAGACAGTAATCGGCGTGATAGGGGCTTCTGAAGCGACTTCCGGCGAGCGCGAGACAGCGCTCGAAGTCGGCAGAAGGATCGCCGGTAAAGGAGCCGTCCTTTTATCCGGAGGCTCCGGGGGAGTGATGGAAGCCGCCTGCATGGGGGCCAAATCCGAAGGGGGCATAACGGTGGGCATCATACCGGGGGCGTCGAAGTCCGAAGCCAACGCGTACGTTGACATACCGGTAGTCACAGGAATGGGGCACGGAAGGAATATCATCGTCGCGAGCTCGTGCGACGCGATAATTGCTATAGGCGGAGGCTTCGGAACATTATCCGAAATCGCCTTCGCTCTCAGATTGAAAATACCGGTCGTAGGGATAGGAACCTGGGATGTATCGTCTGAGATCAAAAAAGCAGCCGGCCCCGGCGAAGCAGTGGATATGGCTATTGAGCTCGCTGGTCTTATTGCTGACAGCGGCCTGCGGTAAGAAGAGCCCCGCCCCGCCGCCCCACGCGGAGGTTGTGCCCAGGGTCAGCGAGGAAGATATCTCGAGATGCCTGACAGAGCCGATCACGCTCAGGGCAGGCAGCGGGTATCACGTGCTCGAAGCCGGCGAAACACTCTACAGGGTATCCAAGATCTACGATACGACAGTCGAAGAGCTCATAGAGATAAACGGCATAAGCGATTACACCGACATCCCGACAGGCACGCGCCTGAGGGTGCCCGGCGTGACAATGCCCTCGAGCCTGATATGGCCCCTTCCCGGAAATGTTTCCTCCGGGTACGGTAAAAGGCGCGGAAGGTTTCACTGGGGCATCGATATCCCGGCCCCGGGCGGAACGTCTATAAGGGCGCCGGCCGACGGGCTCGTGACAGTAAGCTCAAACAGCATGAAGGGCTTTTCAGGCTACGGCAGGATAGTTATCATAGAGCACGGAAACGGAATCAGCACACTATACGCGCACAACAAGTCGAACGAAGCGAGGGCGGGCTCGTGCATCAGGGCCGGAGAAGTGCTGGGGCGTGTCGGGGCCACGGGGAACGCCAGCGGCAATCACCTTCACTTCGAAATAAGAAAGAACGGAACGCCCGTAAACCCGCTGGATTACCTTCCCTGACGTCAACAAGGAGAATTGAGCATGGTTGAGCTTAGAGACTATATCAGAGACATACCCGGATTCCCCCGGGAAGGGATAATATTCCACGATATCACCCCCCTCCTCCAGAACGCGAGAGCATTCGAGGGGGCGATAAACCGCATGGCCGAGCTTCTGGCGGATAAGAAAATAGACTCGCTCGTCGGCATCGAATCGAGGGGATTCATATTCGCCTCGGCGCTGGCTATAAAGTTAGGTACAGGGCTCGTGATAGTGAGAAAGCCGGGGAAGCTCCCCTATGTCACCATAAACGCTTCTTACGACCTCGAATACGGCTCCGACTCCCTCGAAGTCCACAGGGACGCGATACACGACGGCAGCAGGGTCGTGCTTATAGACGACCTCCTGGCGACAGGCGGCACAGCCAGGGCCGCGGGCGACCTCGTTCACCAGCTCGGCGGCGAGATCGCGGGCTACTGTTTCCTCGTCGAGCTCACAGAACTTAACGGCAAGGCGAAGCTCGCCCCAAGCCCCGTATGGTCCGTGTTAAAATACGACTTATGAAGAAAATCGGCATCATCCTGAACCCGTCCGCAAGGATAAACAGCAGGAAAACCGCGGGCGTTCTCAAGAGCCTCGGCGACACCTTCGGCGAGAAGGCGATCATACGCGCAACCAAAAACGAGCAGGAGCTCCCGGGCGCTATAAAAGCCCTCCGGAAAGCGAAGATCGACCTTCTCCTCATAAGCGGCGGGGACGGGACCCTATGCAACGTCGTGACAGAGTACGTGAACCAGAACGGCGAAGAGGGGCTCCCGATAGTCGTCCCCTTGATGGGCGGAACGATTAACATGATCGGCTCCGATGCCGGGCTCAGGAACAGCCAGCTCTCCATTTCGAGAAAGATCAACGACTTCATGGATAAGGAAAAGCCGCTCCCCTTCACCGAGCGGAGTCTGATAAGGGTCACAGACGAAAGCCGTGAAGACCCGGCCTACGGGTTTACCTGGATAGACGGCCTCCTTTACAACTTCCTCCTCGAATACTACGGCCAGGGCGCCGGTATACAGGTCGCCTCTGTGATGACGATGAAGATGCTCGTGGCCCTCATATCCAACGCCGAGAGCAGCGCCTTCAGTAACGTAGATTCCACAGTCTACATGGACAGCGTCAAGGTCCCGCACGAGGGTCACGTCCTCCTCATAGCCTCGGGCCTCAGGAAATTCGTCTTCGGCTTCGACATATTCGCGGAGAAGTCAGAGCCCGGCCAAACGTTCAACGCCGTTTACCTCCGGGAAGAGTATCTCAGGAAGAACAGGCACACCCTGGCCCTCGGGCTTTATAGAAGCCTCAAGTCAGACCCTGACGGGCAGTTCATAAACAGGGCGCTAACGTCCCTCCGCGTGGAAAGGAACGCGGGATATATTATAGACGGCGAGATATTCAGGCACGAAGAGCCGGCGGAGGTGCTTATAGAGCCCGGCCCGGGAATCAGGATAATATCGTTTCAGGGAGAGAAGAGTCTCCTGCCCTGAATCCGGGCAGAAACCCCGTAACGGAAAAACCGGATGAACAGAATAATAGTCAATCTAAAAAAAGTTGAAGATAAATCCTACGACATAGTCATAAAGGGAGGCGTGCTCGGGAGCATTCCGCGCGAGCTCAGGGAAGCCGGAATCGCACGCAGGCTCGCCGTGATCACGGATTCCAACGTCGCACCGCTCTACGGCGAAAGTCTCATCTCCGAATGCGAGGGCGAGGGCCTGACTCCATTCCTTATCACATTCCCCGCCGGCGAGAAGCACAAGAGCAGAGAGACTAAAGCATTCATCGAAGACCGCATGCTTGAAGCGAAATTCGGAAGAGACTCCGCCGTGATCGCGCTCGGCGGGGGCGTCGTCGGCGACGTCGCCGGATACGTCGCCGCGACGTACAGCCGCGGCCTGCCCTGCGTCCAGATTCCGACGACGCTCGTCGCGTGCGTCGATAGCTCCGTCGGCGGAAAAACAGGCGTAGACACCCCCCACGGCAAGAATCTCATAGGCGCTTTTCACCAGCCCTGGCGGGTTTACGTCGACGTCGAGACTTTGATGACGCTTAACACGAAGGAGATTAGAGAAGGTTTGGCCGAGGTCATAAAATACGGCGTCATAGCCGACGCTGCCCTCTTCGCGTATCTCGAAGAGCATATAGGCAGGATTCTCGAATACGACCGCGCGGCGCTCGAGCACGTGATTGTCAGGGGCTGCGGAATAAAGGCCGAGGTCGTGGAGAAGGACGAGCGCGAATCCAACCTCAGGAAGATTCTCAATTTCGGCCATACTATAGGCCACGCCGTCGAGAACCTCTCGGGCTACGCCGTCACGCACGGTCAGGCCGTGGCCATAGGAATGGTAGCCGAGGGCAGGATAGCCCTAAGCATGGGACTGTGGAATGAAGCCGAGCTCGAACGGCTCGTCAGGATCATAGAAAAGGCGGGGCTGCCGACAGAGGTTCCTCCGGGGATGGACCCGTTAGAGATCACGGAAGCGATGAAGCTCGACAAGAAATCCCGGGGCGGGAAGATAGAGATGGTGCTCCCCGAGTCCCTGGGCCGCATGGCCGAGCCCGGCGGAAGCTACGGCATAAGGATAGACGAAGGGCTGATACCGGCCGCCCTGAAGTAAAGCCGGAAACAATACTAAAGGAACCGATTGAAAGAATCTCAGGCCATAAACCCGATACTCGACGTATCGCTTCATACGATACCGCTCGATCTTGAAAACGTGTTCGGAAACTCCGCTGAATGTGTGCTGGAAATAGGCTTCGGCGACGGGGATTTCCTTATAGAATGCGCGCTCGGGAATCCCGGCGTGAATTTTCTCGGAATAGAGATCAAGAAGAGACGCTTCGGCGTCGCGGTTAAAAGCGCGGCAAAGAGGAAGGCGGGCAACGTGAAATTCCTCAACATGGAAGCGGTCATCGCGGCGAGGGAGCTTTTCCCGCCGGATTCCTTTTCCACCGTTTATATAAACTTCCCCGACCCATGGCCCAAGGACAGGCACGAGAGGCACAGGATAGTCAACCCCTGTTTTCTGACGCTCATCTCGGGGATCATGAAAAAGGGCGGCATCCTCGAGCTTGCGAGCGACCACAGGGAATACGTGACGAACTCCCTCGAAACGCTCGGCGAAATGGAATGCTTTGCCGCCGTATTCGAGGGCCCGGGCTACGTGAACGAGATCCCCGGAAGGCCGCTCACAGGCTACGAAAGGGAGTTCAGGGAAGAAGGAAGAGAGATTTACTACGCCAAGTTTACAAACCTCAAATGATTCGCGATATTTATTCCCGGGCGCGAAAGCACGCCAGGTGCTAAAATACAGATACCGCTGAATTAAAGGAGGAGCATAAAAATGAGAACCGGAACCTTAATAGCTGTCTTGATCTTTTCAGGGCTGTTTCTTACAGGCTGCGACGGCGGGGAGCCGGGGTATCTGTTCCAGCTTATATTCATAGTCGGCCCGATAATCGGCATCGGAATACTACTTTTAAAACGCTCCGACGCTACGAACGATTCCCTCTACATACTCGAAGGCCAGATAAAACGGCTTTCGGCCAGGCTCGACTCTCTCGAGGAAAAAATTACCGAGCTCCTTGAAAAGGAGAACAAGGGCAAGACCAGGAAATAGAAATGGAGATTTACGAAAAGAACGGCCGGCGTCAGTCTCTCTTTGAATTCTCCAGGGCCTCTATCTGGTATTCAATGGGGATCTGGCCGAGATCGTTTGTCGCGTGAAGGACTCCGTTCTCGTCCGTCCACGTAAACAGGCTTCCCCTGACTCCCGGCGTCGAGAGGTCGTCACTTTGCGGCCCTTCGGCCTGACTCGGCGATTGCACTCCAGCCTCGGCAGCAGTGGTGGCCTCCTCTTCGGCCGCGTCTTCGGCTTGCTCTTCGGCCGCGTCGTCGACTTCCACTTCGGCCGCGTCTTCGGCTTGCTCTTCGGTCACCTGCTTTTGGGAGGCTTTCAGCCTTTCCTGCCTGCTCTTGCTTAGCACCTCGTTTATCTCGATGTTGCTGCTCTGTTCGGGCGTAGTACCCAGCGTTCCGGTACCCCCTCTATTGCCCGACTCGGTGCTTTTCTGCATCGTCGAAAGATCGTACGGATTGAGGTCGTCCCTCGGCGTAACTATATACTGCGGGAAATCGGGAGGCGTCGGGACCCCGGGCGCCGGGGCGGGCGGTGCAGCCGGCGGCGGTGCAGCTGGCGGCGCTGCCGCCTGAGACATGGCCTTCAGAGGCAGAAGCAGAACCGCCGTAAGAAGCGCTAGGGTGAAAGCCGCGGCAATGGACATTTTAGGCCTCATCATTTGTACACTATACATCCCCGAAGAAGGATTTGCAACAGCCCTGGGGTTAATAATTTAAATATAAAGGAAGCATAGCTTGCAAAACTTAAACCTGATTCTAAGGCACTAGAAAGCCGGGCTTAAAGCGATTCATGTGGTTCATTCAAATCATTCCGCAATACTGAGAAGGTAAAAGGCTGAAATAACGAGAGAATGCGTGATCTGTCCCGTCCTTACAAGCCCGGGAATGTCCGGAAGCGGGGCCGTATACGTAGCGATATCTTCAGTCGTATCGAACCTGGGCTCCGAAACCTTCTTCGCCGAGCGCGCGAGGAAGGTGGCGCACCTGTTGCTCTGTATGGCGGGGTTGGGAACGACCGCCCCGAGGCTGAGCCACTCGTCCGAAGCATACCCCGTCTCTTCGAGGAGCTCCCTTTTCGCGGCTTCGAGAGGCGTCTCGCCCGGGTCTATCATCCCGCCCGGTATCTCTATCGTCTCGGAACGGACCCCGTGCCGGTACTGTTTTATGAGAACGACTTCGCCGTCCCCCTCCCCGGTAAGCGCGACGATGTTGACCCAGTCGGGAGCCTCTATAACGAAAAAGTCGTGCGGCTTCCCGGTGACCGGTGAGATTGCGACGTCCTTCCGCGTCGAGAAAACCCTGTTCGACGTCAGGCGCTCCGATTTTACGAGATCCCATTTCTTTATCATTGTCGATGCCGTAATGAGGGTGAGACAGGCACGCGCGGCGTTGGCACGCAGACGTGCTGCATCAGCCCCTGATTTCGACCTTCGCCAGCCTCGCGCGGGTTTCCTGAGAGTACCACACGTCGACGAAATCCGAAATCGAATTCTCCTCGTCCCTGTCTATGCTGCCCCGCGCGTCCTTCCTGAGAAGCGTTTTCGTAATGCGGAACGCCTCGCCCGGAAGGTCCGCGAGCGCCTTCGCGGCGCTCGTCACAGCCGCCTCGAATCCCTCGGCGGCGGGAGCTTCGTCCACGAGCCCGAGAGCGAGCGCGTCATCCGCCGGGCACATCTTCCCCGAATAGAGGAGCGCCTGGGCGTTCTTCGAGCCCGTCGCGAGCTTCAGCATCTCGGCGATGCTCGTGAAAACGGGAGCCCCGATCGAAAGCTCGTTAAGGGCTATCTTCGCCTTCCCGGAGATCATGACCCTCCTGTCGCACGCGAGCGCGAGAACGCATCCCCCCGCGACGGCGTGGCCGTTCAGCCCGGCGACGACAGGCTTCGGGAATGAAAAGATATATCTCGTGAGTCCCGAGAACGCGGTTACAAAAATCTGGAATTCATCCTTCGGAGAATTCATGAAACCCGGTATGTCGAAGCCGAACGAAAAGAAGCTTCCGCTGCCCGTTAGCACGACTGCGCGCACCCCGCCGTCCGATTCGGCCTCCCTGAAAGCGCTGTGCAGCTCGGCCACCATCTCCTCGTTTATAGCGTTCACTTTCGGCCTGTTCAGGGTCACCGTGGCCAGCCCGTCATTCACCGAAAACTCGACGTATTTCATGCTCTCCTCCATTGATAGAAATGCTCCGGGCCAATTATCGCATCATGCCCCTTTAGCCGCAATATTATCTCTATACAAAGCCCGGTTAGCTGTTAATATTATCACAGTTGTAAATCTCGTATACAGAATTGGGAGGTTCTGAAATGAGAACTGTTCAGATTGTGCTGTTGACCGTTTTATGCCTCTCTCTCGGTGCGGCGGCGGGCAGCGCAGAAACGAAGGGTGACGCAGCTAAGGGTAAAGTATCGTTCGAGAATACATGTGTTGCATGCCACGGCCCTCAGGGTAAGGGCGACGGCCCCGCGGCTGCAGCGCTCGACCCGAAACCCAAGAACCTGAGCGACGCCGAGCTGCTCTCGACGCAGACCGACGACTACATATTCAAGGTGATCAGCGAGGGCGGCGCTTCCGTCGGCCTTTCGCCGATGATGGCCCCCTGGGGAGGAGTCCTCTCGGAGCAGGATATATGGAACGTCGTGGCGTACATCAGGCAGGATCTTTGTAAGTGTCAGTATAAAAAATAATTCCCTCGCCGGGGGCGGCAGTTGCGTTCGCCGCCCCTTTCGAGAATAAAAGAGATATAATTACGAGGAACGCTGAAGAAGGCGAGGTAAAGGATGACAAAAACCAGAATGCTCAGATTGATTCTTCTCGGGATTTTCACTGCGCTCCCCATGGGATGCGCAACAGTCGAGCCCGGCAGCATAAACGATCCCGGCCAGGCCGTAGGCGCCCCGACAGAGCCCTCCGAGATACAGGAAGGCATGGACGACGGGGACGACTATCCGGAAGAGTACGAATAGCGTTATCCCCGCAAACGCCGGACGGATAAAATTATTCCTCAATATCTGCTATTATCTTTGACCTGTATCCCAAGGATGTTACAATCTTCCTGATTTTAGATATACGCCGGAGAGGTGACCGAGTGGCCGAAGGTGCACGCCTGGAAAGTGTGTAGGGGGTTAACGCTCTCTCGTGGGTTCAAATCCCACCCTCTCCGCCATGTATATCGCGGCGCAGTAATCCCAAGAATCAGGCGCACAACCAGAGGCATGGTCCCCGGAGAATAATTAGCCGTAATCGGGTATTTTATTGTAAGCGTCCCGGCAGGGGTGGACGCCATTTAACGGACAAAAGATTTCCAGTTAGCCAGGCCCGTACGTCAGAGGCTTGTGAACCCCGCCAGGCCCGGAAGGGAGCAACGGTAACAAATCCCCCTGAGCGTTGCGGACACCTGGCTGACTGGTTTTACGGTGAGAAATGTCCTACCTCGTCCTCGCAAGAAAATGGAGACCCGGAACGTTCGACGACATTACGGGGCAGGAGTATATAACGCGGAGCCTGAAGAACGCGGTTTCGACAGGTAAAACGGCTCATGCGCTACTCTTTTCCGGACCCCGCGGCGTCGGCAAAACCTCGAGCGCGAGGATACTCGCCAAGGCGCTCAACTGCAAGCACGGCCCTACCCCCGATCCATGCTCCGAATGCACGTTCTGCGTCGAGATAGCCGAGGGCAAGTCGCTCGACGTCATAGAGATAGACGCCGCGTCCCACACCGGCGTTAACGACGTCAGGGAAATAATCGAAAACATCAAGTACCTCCCGGCCTCGGGGAAATACAAGATTTATATAGTGGACGAGGCCCACATGCTTTCGCAGTCGGCCTTCAACGCGCTCCTTAAGACGCTTGAAGAGCCGCCGCCGCACGTCGTGTTCATACTCGCGACGACCGAGGTCCATAAAGTCCCCGTAACGATACTCTCCCGCTGCCAGAGGCACGATTTCAAAAAGGTCCCCGTGGAGCAGATAAGGGAAAGGCTCAGAACGATAACAGTGGCCGAGGGGATCGAGGTTAGTGAGGAGACGCTTTACACGGTCGCCCGCGAGGCGGACGGCAGCATGAGAGACGCCCTCAGTCTTATGGACCAGATTCTCGCGACGTTCGGCAGCAGCATTGCCCACGACGACGCCCTAAGGATCCTCGGGGTGCTCGACAGGAACATACTCAAATCGGCTCTCAAAGCGGTGATCGGGAAAGACCCTAAGTCCGCTATCGGCGCGCTAAACATCGCGATGGAAAAGGGCATCGAGCCCAGGCGCTTCGCGGAGGATTTATTGAGAGCACTCCGGCACGCGCTGCTTATTAAAACGTGCGGCAAAGAGGCAGCGGCCGAGCTCCCCGACGAAGAAAAACGCGAGATCGAAGAGACCGCTTCGACTGAGAGCGTCGAAACACTCGAGCTTCTATTGGGACAGATGCTCGAAGGGGCAGAAGGCGTGCAGAGGTCTTTCTATCCGCAGACGGCGCTCGAATTCACGCTCATAAAACTGGCGACGCTCGAAAGGACGATACCGATCGAGAGCATAATAAGGAGGCTCGAAGGTCTTTCAGGCGGCGTGGCCCCGGCCGCAGGCGCGCGGCGTGAAACGGCGCAGTACTCAGGAGAGCCCGCACCGAAACGCGAAGCGCCGCCCAGGGTGGAGCATGAGAGGGCTCCCGAGAGAAGGCCCGAGGCCCCCTCCACTTCGGAGCCCGTAAAGGAAGCGCCTCCCCGGCGCGCAGCGGGAAAAACGGAGCCTGCCCCGGAGAACCTCGAAGCGTTCATAAGGCACGTCAGATCGCGTAACAGCGTCATGGCAACCTACATAGCGCGGGCGAAGGAGATCACGCTCGACGGAGGGCTCCTCAAACTCGTATTCGAGGGCTCTGTCTATGCGGACCGTTTGAGGAAGAAGGAATACTACGACTCGCTCCGGGAATATCTCGGCGAATTTTTCACCGATGCCTCGGGCATAGAGATCGTCGAGGCCGCCCACTCCGACGAGACAACCAAAAAAAATGCTAAGTCCAGCAGGGATGAAAGAAAGAAAAAGATTCACGACGACCCGGTCATAAAAGAGGCGGAAGCGATTCTGGGGGGCAGGGTCGTCAGCGTAAAACCACGGGAAAAGGAGTAGAGACATGAAATTCGGCGGTGGAAATATAAAGAACCTGATGAAGCAGGCCAGCAAGATGAAGGAGCAGATGGAAAAGCTCCAGGCGGAGGCCGGTGAAAAGACTGTCGAGGCGACAGCCGGCGGCGGTATGGTAACAGTCGTGGCCAAGGCCAAGGGCGAGGTCGTATCCATAAAGATCGAGCCCGAAATCGTAAACGACAGCGACATTGAAATGCTCCAGGACCTCGTCACCGCGGCTGTGAACGAAGCCCTGAACCGCGGTCAGGACGTCATGAAGGAAGAGGTGGCCAAGATGGCCGGCGGCCTCGGGCTTCCCCCGGGTCTCCTGTAACCCATGTCCTCGACCGGCATTCCAGAATCCATAGCGAGGCTCATCGGAGAGCTTTCGAAGCTGCCCGGGATCGGCGAGAAAAACGCGACCAGGCTCGCCTTTCACATATTCAGATACCCCAGGGAAAACGCCGACAACCTCGTAAGGGCGATAATAGACACGCGGACGAAAGTCATTCTCTGCGAAGAGTGCTTCACCTTCGCCTCCCAGTCGCCCTGCCCTATATGCACGGGGGCGGACAGGGACAGGTCGTCCCTATGCGTCGTCGAGGAGCCTCTCGACATGATAGCCATAGAGAAAAGCGGCGAGTTCCGGGGGCGTTATCATGTCCTTCACGGCCTCATATCTCCGATAGAAGGTATCGGCCCGGAAGACCTTAAAATAAAGGAGCTCCTCGAAAGGCTCAGGGAGGGGAGCGTAAAAGAAGTGCTCCTCGCCACTAACCCGAGCGTCGAGGGCGAAGCCACTGCGCTTTACCTAGCCAGGCTTATAAAACCTCTCGGAATCGAGGTCACCCGCATAGCTCACGGCATCCCGATGGGTGGGGATATAGAATATATAGACGAAATAACATTAGGCAAAGCAATACGAGATAGGCGACATATGTAATTTGGAACGTATATATGTTATATGTAGTTTATATCAGCAGTAATACATATATAATTTATAGGAGATAGCCATGCCGAGGATTGGAAGAGCGTTCAGCGAACTGAAAACGGGGGACAGGTTCTCCGAAAGGATCACAGTCACGGAAGCCCACGTCGTAAAGGCAGCCGGGCTCTTTAACGACTACAACGCCCTTCATACGAACCAGCCCGCCATGGAGAAGGCGAGATTCGGGAAGAGGATAGTCCACGGCGCGCTCACGTTCAGCCTCGCAGTCGGCGTCTACAGCAAGTTCTTCAACGACACCGATATTTCCACGGTCGAGGCCTCGATCAAGTTCACGGCCCCGGTATTCATAGGCGATACGATAGTCATGGAATGGACGGTCGACGAGCTCGACGCCAAGCCCAAGCTGAGCGGCGGGCTCGTGGCGCTTTCCGGCGAGATCAGGAATCTCGAAGGCACGGTACAGGCTACACTCGCGGCGAAGATACTCGTCGGCAACGAGACGATATTCCCGCTCGACGACTGAGCGGCACGCGGTTTTTGACTTGGTCCGGCCGCTATGCTACTTTCTGAATTAACGGCGCCGCAGCGGCAAAGGAGGCTTCAAATGCGTTTTCTACATACCATGATAAGGGTCGGAGACCTAGACAGGTCCATAAAATTTTACACAGAAGTCATGGGGCTCAAGCTCAGCCGGAGGAAAGACTATACCGACGGCAAGTTCACCCTCGTCTTTCTCGGAACCGACGACGAGCCGGAGATACTGGAGCTTACACACAACTGGGACACGGGCAGCTACGACCTCGGCACCGGCTACGGCCACATCGCCTTCGGGGTCGATGACATTTACGCCGCCTGTGAGAAGATCGCAGCCGGCGGAGGCAAGGTAGTCCGCCCGCCGGGGCCGATGAAGCACGGCACGACCGTCATAGCCTTCATCGAAGACCCCGATTCCTACAAGGTAGAGCTCATCGAAAGAAAATAATCGTATTCCCTGCGGGAGAGCCGGAAGCCTGCAGCCTCCGGCCTCCATGGGCTAATTTTCCACGTTGTCGGACGGATGGAGAGTGTTAATTCCGTCCGAATCGGAATCCAGGCTGAGTATATACCCACCCCTGTAGAGCAGCATATTGTCCGGCACGTCGCTCTGCAAAACTATCTGGTACGTTCCCGCCTCGGGTATGGTGACAGTCGCCTCGAAAGGAAGCTTCTCATTCCTCACCAGGAGCGGGCTTCCACCTCGCGCCGGCCTCAGCCTGAGCGTGGCCCCCTCCCCTACGTGACCGGCCGACGGGTCGGGTTCGAGCTTGATGGTCACCTCTTCGCCGCCATCCGCCTCGAAGCTGAAGGTATCGTTGTCGCCCTTGCCCGGCCTGGGATCGTCGCCGAGGAACGACATGACGGAAACCGGTGTGCCGTCGACAGCGCCCTGAAGACCCGGGAAGAAAATGACGATAGTGGTATCGCCGGGTCCCGTACCGTTAATCATCAAATTCACCGACGCCATGGCGGGAGATATGTAGATAATCTGCGTGAGTGTATTCTCTTCTGACACGGGTTCGTCCTCGGAGCAGTTATCGGTGAAATAGACATGGCAGAACCAGTTCCCATACGGGCTGAGCGCGTTCACATCCGCAGTATAAAAATAGTACACGGATCCGGGAAATATCGTCACCCTTGGCGTACGCCTTGAAAAAGGCCCTGTACACTGAAAGCACTGTTCGCTCGCGGACCGGTTATCAACGTAAAATTCTATCTCCTGAATGGAAAATGCGATCTGCGGGAAAAGCGATACGAATGCCACAGCCGCGCACAAAGCGTAGAACTTCATCCTCTGCATCTCCCCCTCCTTCACGCGCTATATGGGCGTAATATTTTTAATTCATTACAAAAGTATAATGCCGATTTGAATTATAGTGGGAGGAGGGTGAAACAAGGATAGAACCGGCCGGGTCAGCTTTTGCCGCGCCGCTTTTTCCACTTACTCTCTAGGTATTTCCTGAGCGCCGACTCTCTTCCGATCTCGGTCGGCTCGTAAAATATGGCGTCCTTAAGCTCGTCCGGAAGAAAGTTCTGCTCTATAAAATGGTCGGGAGAATCGTGGGAATATTTATATTCCTTGCCGTACCCGATCTCCTTCATCAGCTTCGTCGGGGCGTTACGGAGATGCATCGGGATCGAGACTCCGGGCCTCTTTCTGACCTCCGAAAAGGCGCCCTGAATCGCCATGTAAGAGGCGTTACTTTTCGGGCAGCTCGAAAGGTAAGTGGCGGCCTGCGCGAGTATGAGGCTCGCCTCCGGCATGCCCACGTAATCCACCGCCGTGAACGCCGCCGTCGCGAGCGTGAGCGCATAGGGCTCGGCGTTGCCTATGTCTTCCGAGGCGAGAACTATAAGCCTCCTCGCGATGAACTTCGGGTCCTCGCCGGCCTCGAGCATACGGGCGAGGTAGTAAACCGCGGCGTCCGGATCGCTCCCCCGGACGCTCTTTATGAACGCCGAGATAGTGTTGTAGTGCTCCTCACCCGCCCTGTCGTATCTGTAGTGATGCGTCTGATACGCCTCCCTCACGAGGTCGCGCGTAATCTCGGCGCCGCCTTCCCCGAAGTCGCTTATGTCGTACGCGACCTCTAGCGTATTCAGCATAACCCGCGCGTCCCCGCCGCTCTGCGTGATGAGCTCTTCCCTGGCATCGGGGGTGACGGACGTACCCTTTATTATCTCGTCCTCTTCGAGCGCGCGGTCGAGAAGCGCGGCCAGGTCTTCTCGCGTCAGCGATTCGAGGACATATACGCTCGAGCGCGAAAGGAGCGGCGATATCACCTCGAACGACGGGTTCTCGGTCGTCGCCCCTACGAGAACGAGCGTTCCGTTCTCGACGCTCTTTAAGAGCGCCGCCTGCTGCGACTTGTTGAAGCGGTGTATCTCGTCTATGAAGAGGACGGTCCTCCTGCCGATGCCGCGCGACTTCTCTGCCGCGTCTATAATCTCGCGAAGGTCCTTCACGCCGGACGATATCGCATTTATCTGGACGAAGTCGGCGCTTAATCTCGTCGCCAGGAGCCGCGCGAGCGTAGTCTTGCCGGAGCCCGGCGGGCCCCAGAGTATCATCGAGCGAATATTGCTCCGCTCGAGCATCCTGCGGATGACTCCGTCCTGCCCGACGAGGTGTCCCTGTCCCGTAAATTCTTCGAAGGTTTTGGGACGCATCCTTTCGGCGAGCGGCGAAGTGCCCGGAGCGGGCTTGAATAGGGATAGCTCCTCGTCCTCACCCATGAACTTTTTAGCCATAATGAAAGGGTAGAGGGCGAGGGATAAGAAATCAATAGCGGCGGCCCACCAAATTGCTGTAAGATATACCTATCAAAGAAAAACGGACGTGATATGACAGACCCCGGCAGCAGAAAATACGATATTGGACTCGAAAAAAATCCCGCGAACTATGAGCCTCTATCGCCACTCACATTCATCGAAAGAGCGGCCACGGTCTTCCCGGACAGGGCTTCGGTCATTCACGGGAGCGCAACTTATACGTGGCGGCAAACCTACGAAAGATGCGTCAGGCTTGCCTCGGCGCTCGCCCGTATCGGAATCGGAAAAGGCGACACGGTGGCCTTCATGGCCCCGAATATTCCCGCCCATTACGAGGCGCACTTCGGCGTGCCGATGACAGGCGCGGTGCTCAATTCGCTCAACATCAGGCAGGACACCGAGACCATAGCCTTCCTTTTGGGACACGGAGAGGCTAAGGTGCTTATCACCGACACCGAGTTCTCGCCCGTTGTAAAAAAGGCTATTGCGACGCTCGGGAAAAAACCGATCGTGATAGACATCGACGATCCGTCCGGCCCGGGCGGCGAGAGGCTGGGCGAGGTGGAATACGAGGACTTTATAGCGTCCGGCGACCCGTCGTTCTCGTGGAAAGGCCCCGACGACGAATGGGACGCCATCGCCCTCAACTACACATCCGGCACTACGGGGAATCCTAAGGGCGTTGTCTTCCATCACAGGGGAGCTTATCTCAACGCCATCGGGAATATGGTCACCTGGGGTATGACCGGAAAGCCCGTGTACCTATGGACGCTCCCGATGTTTCACTGTAACGGCTGGTGTTTCACATGGTCGCTCGCAGCGGTCGCAGGCACTTCCATCTGCATGAGGAGGGTCGATTCCGAGCGCATATTCGAAGCCATTAAAGATCACGGCGCCACTCACCTCTGCGGCGCGCCCGTCGTCATGAACATGATAATAAACTCGGCGAAGGAGCTGAGAGATGGGGTCGATCATACCGTGAATTTTCTCACGGCCGCCGCCGCGCCCCCGGCCGCCGTCCTCGAAAGGATAGAGAAAATGGGCTTTCGCGTAACCCACGTCTACGGCCTCACTGAAACCTACGGCCCGGCGGCCGTGTGTGAGTGGCACGACGAATGGGACGCCCTTCCATCGGACGAGCGCTCCGCCCTTAAGGCGCGCCAGGGAGTGCGCTACACGCTCCAGGAGGGATTAATGGTCGGCGACCCGGAAACTGTTGAGCACCTGCCCTGGGACGGTGAGACGATTGGCGAGGTATTTTTCAGGGGTAACATCGTCATGAAGGGATATCTCAAAAATCCCGGCGCGACGGAAGAGGCTTTCAGGGGCGGATGGTTTCACACGGGCGACCTCGGTGTCACGCACCCGAACGGCTATATAGAAATAAAGGACCGCTCGAAAGACATCATAATCTCCGGCGGTGAGAATATTTCAACGCTCGAGGTAGAATCGGTCCTCTACCAGCATCCTGACGTGCTGGAAGCCGCAGTCGTCGCAAGGCCCGACGAGTCGTGGGGCGAAACGCCCTGCGCCTTCGTTACGATGAAATCAGGCGCCCCGGAAACAACCGAGAAAAACATTATAGAATTCTGCCGCGGCAGGCTCGCGCATTTCAAATGCCCGAAGACGGTAATATTCATGGAGCTGCCGAAAACTTCCACCGGAAAGATTCAGAAATACGTCCTTCGCGACATAGCGAAAAAGCTCTAGTCATACCGGAAACGCCGGATTATTTTTGAGCGGTTATCTTGAAGATCCTTCCGGTCGTATAGTCCAGTATGTAAATGCTGCCGTCCTGGCCCTCGCCGAAGCTGCTCGGCTGAAGGCCGGTACTGAGGAGCATCGTCCACTCCCAACCTCCGCCGTCCTTTTTCCTTAGCCCCCAGAGCTTCCCCGTGCAGAAATCGGTGAAGAGATAAGTCCCGGCGAGCGACGGAAACTCATTACCCCTGTAGACGTACCCGCCGGTGACGGAGCACCCTCCCTCCCTGCCGTATTCGAATATGGGAAACGTTATGCCGCTCGGATCGTACCCTCCGGGCATCTCGTAGGCGTGGAGCCCCTCGGTATAGTTCCAGCCGTAGTCTTCGCCTCCCTTGCTCCCCCCAGGCTGAAAATCTATTTCTTCCCACAGATTCTGCCCGACGTCTGCTATGTACATATCCCCCGTTTCTGAATCGAACGAGAAGCGCCACGGATTCCTGAGGCCGTAGGCCCATATTTCAGGGCGCGCGCCGCTCCTGCCCTTAAAGGGATTGTCCGCCGGTATGGCGTAAGGCTTTTCGCCGTCCACATCTAAACGCAGCAGCTTGCCAAGGAGGGAATCCAGGTTCTGCGCGTTGCCCCACGGGTCCCCCGCCGAGCCGCCGTCGCCCATGCCGATGTAGAGATAGCCGTCGGGGCCGAACTGTATCTGCCCGCCGTTGTGGTTCGAGGCGGGCTGATCGATTTTTATCAGCACCTTTTCACTCCCCGCGTCAGCGCGATCAGAATTATCGGTGAGCCCGAATTCGGAAACGATGGTATCGCCGTCGAGGTCCGTATAATTGACGAAGAATCTCCCGTTCTCGGAGAATTTCGGATGAAAGACCAGCCCCAGGAGGCCCTGCTCGCTCCCCTTTGAGCCGACTCTCGATTCTATGTCGAGGAAGCTTCCTTCCTCGACTTTACCGTCCTTCAGGATTTTTATTCGGCCCGCCTTTTCGACGACGAATAAACGCCCCGAGCCGTCGTCCGGGTGCGCGAGATCTACAGGAGACCGTAAGCCCGCCGCAAACTGCGAAAGCCCGACCTCCGCCCACTTGCTTCCCTCGGACGCAGCCATTTCCCCCCCTACTTCATCGCCTCTGACGAGAGCGCTCGTGAGGTAGTTATAGCCTCCCGACAGCGCTCCCCTGTAACGTACTGCGAACGCGAGAACGAGAACGATAAGCAGCAGCGGTATTAATAAACGCATATTCTTCATGGCGGATTCCATTTTCTGTGGTGATTTCCTTTCCAGTGAGTCGGTAGTAACCTAGAAAGTATACTGATATTGACGCAAAGTCAGCCTGAAATGTGCAAGTACAGTTTTTTCATTTCCATTGTTCGGCTCACTTGAAAGAGCAGCATCCGAGCCATATCATTACCACAAATCCGGCCGGCGCGGAGGACACCGTAACCGGTCGATCGGCACATATGAAGGACACGCTCAAAGAGCTCGAGCTTCTTATACGCTCCCGCTACAACCTCATTTTCCTCGAGACGGACGAAGAGGAGCGCGCGGAGACGCTCCTTAGGCTGCTCGCCTCGCGTCTCGATATTCCGTATTTTTTCTGGACGAGGACGAAGGGCCTCGTGCGCGGCGACGTGGAATCGAAAGGGGCGGTCTACCATTCCAACGATCCCGTAAAGGCGCTCATGCACGTCGAGGCCTCCGGGTTTCCGGCCCTCTATCATTTCGTCGGTCTCGACGGATTCAGGGACGATAAAACCGCGGCCGAGCTTTTGAAGAACGCTGCTGGGCGTTATTCCGCGAATCACGGAGCGATTATCATATCCGGCCACTCGCACGACATTCCCGAGGGCCTGAGAAGCGTCTCCGCCGTTTTCAGGCTCCCCGCCCCCGGGCGGAATGAATACAAAGAGCTTCTCGGAAGGGTAACCCGCGACATGCTCTCCAGAATGAAGGTCGATATAAACATCAACGAGGAAGATACGAACAGGCTCCTTAGCAATCTAACTGGACTCACGCTCACTGAGGCCGAGAAGATAATCACGAAGCTCATCGTCGAGGACGGCGAGCTCTCGTCGGCGGACGTCAGGAGAGTAGCCGAGGCTAAGAAGGTGATCGTGGAGAGAGAGGGAGTCCTCGAATACTATCCCGCCGAGGAGAACATGTCCGAAATCGCCGACCTCGCCACCCTCAAATCCTGGCTGTCGAAGAGAAAGGAGATAGTCGTCAACCCGGAAAAGGCCCGAGAATTCGGGCTCACATTCCCAAAGGGAATACTCCTTCTCGGCGTCCCCGGCTGCGGTAAAAGCCTATGCGCCAAGGCTGTCGCGATGGAATGGGGCCTCCCGCTCTTGAAGATGGACCCCTCTAGCCTCTATAACAAGTACGTCGGCGAGAGCGAGAAGAATTTCAACCGCGCTATGAAGACAGCCGAAAAAATGTCGCCCGTCGTCCTATGGATCGACGAGATCGAAAAGGCTTTTTCTTCTGACGCCGGCACGGCCGACGGAGGACTTTCGACGAGGATATTCGGGACGTTTTTATCGTGGCTCCAGGATAGAAAGGGCGACGTTTTCATCGTGGCCACGGCGAACGACGTAAACGCCCTCCCGCCGGAATTCATGAGGAAGGGGCGGTTCGACGAGATATTCTTCGTCGACCTTCCGGACGAGGAAACCCGGAGATCGATATTCTCGATTCACCTTCAGAAACGCGGGAAGGATCCCGCCCTCTTCGACCTCGGCGAACTATCGGCCTCAGCCAACGGCTTCAGCGGCTCCGAAATAGAGCAGGTAATAGTCTCCGGGCTCTACAGCGCCTTTTCGGAAAAGAAAGAGCTCACGACCGGGATACTTCAGAACGAAATTTCGGCGACTCGCCCTCTTTCAGAGACAATGTCGGAAAAAATATTACGGCTCCGCGAATGGGCGCGCGACAGAACAGTTTCCGCGCACTGACCCCCGCACCTGAGCCGCGCTATTTTCCCTTCAGGGCAAACGAGAACATCACCATCGATATGCCGTTCATGAGGAACGCTATCCCGACAAGTAAACCGAGTATGAACTTGCTCGTCTCCGGGAACCCGGCCCATACCATGATGCCGAGTATGACTGAGGCTGCGCCGCTCACGAGAAGCCATATCCAGTTCGGAACAGGCCTCAGCTGAAACGCGTGGATTATCTTGAAAAAGCCCTCGACGAGAAGAAACGCCGCGAGTAAAAGCGTCAGCGTGAGAACACCCGCTATCGGATTCTTGAGGAGAAGAACACCGACTACGACATACAGTACGCCGCTAAAGAGTATGAAGAGAGACCTCTTCCAGTCCCCCGCGAGAAACGACCCGGCGACAGATATTATGCCTCCGATTATGAGGACGATCCCTATCAGAAATTCCACAGCTAGAGTCGCCGCGCCGGGCATCCCGATGATGAGAAAACCCATGATAGTGTAAATGATCCCTAGGGCGAGAAGCCAGCCCCGCGAAGCCTGTATTGCCTGTGAAATAGACGTATCGCTCATATCCATACCTCCGTGGGAAAACAGATGATTACTCGAGCCGGTGCACGGCGGTTTTCAGTCTTTCTTGCCGCGCTTCATGCCAAAAAGATAATCCCATATTCCAGCAATTACAATCCGTTCGCGAGAGACTTTTCCCCGCTCCGGGCAGGGCCCCGAAAGTGTTATAAACCGGCCGGTTTTGACGCTATATAGTCTCGGGCGTCTTGGTCCACACACAGAATATCGACCTCACCTCGAACATGTCCTTCTGCTCGGCGAATACGAGTATCCTGTCGCCCGGTTCGATCATAGTAGCCCCTCGCGGGACGAACGTCGTGTCTCCCCTTCTTATAAGCATGAGGAGCGCGCTCTCCGGAAGCCCGAGTTCTATGACCTGCTTGCCGATGGCCGTCGAGTCGGACGGTATGGTAAGCTCGACCCTCTCCGTGTGCTCGTCGTAGGGGAACTCGAAGTCGGCGCTCCTGTCGCGCTTCTCGACGCCCGGCGCATCCACTCCGAGCCACCTGGCGACCATTGGCAGCGTCGGTCCCTGAAGCAAGACCGAAGTTATAACAATGAAGAACACTATATTGAACACCATCTGCGACTCGGGCACGCCGGCGATGAGCGGGAACGTCGCCAATATAACCGGCACCGCTCCCCTGAGCCCGACCCATGATACGAATGTTTTTTCACGCAGGTTCAGCTTGCTCGGAATCAGCGATATAAAAGTGCCCACGGGCCGCGCGACAAACATAAGGAACAGCGCGACCGCAAGCCCTGACAACGCAACGGGAAGGAGCTGTGAGGGGAAAATAAGCAGCCCTAGGACGACGAACATGACTATCTGAAACAGCCACGCTATGCCGTCGATGAAGCGCATGATGCTCTTCTTGTTCACGAACTCGCTGCTGCCGACCAGAATACCCGCTATGTAAACCGCCAGAACGCCCGACCCGCCTATCGAAGCGGTAAGACCGTATGTGAACAAAACGAGCGCCAGCATCAGGACGGGATAAAGCCCCTCGTAGCCGAGCCTCAGACGGTTGACGATGAATAAGATGACCTTCCCCATGGCGAAGCCGAAAAGCGTGCCGAGCGCCATCTGTTTTATGAGGAGAAAAAGCATGCCCCAAACAGAAGTGGCCGGATTCGTGATGAGGTGAATAAAGCAGATCGTCAGGATTATCGCCATCGGGTCGTTGCTCGCCGATTCGAACTCGAGGAGGTCCCTCAGCCTGCCCTTAAGGCTTGAGCCGTCGGAGCCTAGTATTGCAAAGACAGCCGCTGCGTCGGTAGAAGAAACGATCGATCCGAGAAGAAAAGCTATCAGTATCGGAAATCCCAGGAGGTAATGAGCGAAGAGCCCGAGAAGCATGGCAGTCAAAAAAACGCCCAGCGTGGAAAGGATCACTCCGTCCCGGAGCACGGGTGCGATCTGCTTCCAGTTCGAGTGAAGGCCGCCCGAGAAAATTATAAAAGCGAGGGCGATAACACCCAGGAACTGGGCCGACCACGGGTCGTTATAGTAAATCCCCCCGGGTCCTTCGGACCCCGCGAGTATGCCGACGAGAATGAATATGAGAAGCGCCGGCACCCTTAAAAATGCCGCGGCCCTGCTGGCGAAAATGCTGAGGAGACAGAGCACGGAAGCAGCGAGGAGAACGTATTCGATCGTATAGCTCAATTTGAATCCGCTCCTGTTTTCAGGATTTTTCCGGCAGCCTGCAGCGCATCCGGGTCACGCGATTGAAACGCGACGGCGCGGCGCAGGTTTGAAAGACGGGAGATATTATATACGAACAAATACGGCTTTGCTCGACTGTCCGGGATGTAAAACAGTTCGGAGTCCGCCTCGGCCGGAGGCTGCGCCCCAGCCGAGGAATCACCAGGGCTGAAATCTATTCTCAAGGCCCCTGATTCACTATCGTGGTGAGTTTCTGAATATCGCCGCCGTCAAGTCCTCTACCGCGCGAAATCGATTCGCGGTTTTAATTGAGGTCGTAAATGATCGCCGATATCTCGCCCTCGTCGTTAAAGACCTCGATCGCCTCGGCTATCGACTCGAGCTCTCCTATATCGTTAACGTAGAGCGCATAAACCAGGCGCCGCCCGCTCTTCGCGTCTATGTAGCCTGCAAAAACCTGGGCCTTGAAAAATGTACCCAGCACGGTCGTGCCCGTCTTCGCATAGACCCTTCCAATAGCGGGCTCTATGACGGGGTTCGGCGGATCCACTCCGACAGCGGCGAGTGAGCCGTCCACGCCGAGTATCGGAAACGAATTGAAGTAAGACGCGAATACGTCCCTGCTCCCCATCTCTCTTAAGAGCTTCACGGTGGCCGACGGAGTAGCCTGGCTGTCGGGGCTTCCGCTCCCGTTCGTCGGAAAATTAAAGTCGGAGCCGTTTATACCGAAGTCGTTGATCAGCGTTTCCCTTTCGGCGGCCAGCGCTGTGTCTATGGTCCTCGCGCCCTGCGTGAGACCGAACAGCATCAGGCTCAGGTTCGCGCCAAGGTTGTGGCTGACTTTGAGGATCAGCTTGGAATATTCCGAATAGGGAAGCGAAACGAACTCGGCCACCTTATCGTCGGCGGCATAAGAATTCTGAGGCGGCAGCTTCTCGGCCGGATTCACGGCGATCGTTTCGGCCGTGACTTCCACTCCCGCTCTCTCGAGCGCTTCTATGAGGACTATGCGTGCGTAGGACGCAGGGTCCTGTATGCTTAAAGTCCGTACGAGCGTGTCCACGCCCGGGAGCGCGGGTTTGTAGCCGGCCGGTATCTGTCCCGTTACAGTGCCCTTGCAGCCCGGCGTACCTATGCAGCCCGGAATTTCGCTGCCAGTGAAAGTCAGCTGCAGCTGTCCGTCTGCCGGGCCCGTCGTAACGTTGGCTTCGACGCCGAAAGCGGCCGACTTGGGTCGCCAGTCGACTATCGCCGGCTGGCCGGGCTCGGTAGGAATTATCGTGATGTCGACGAGGTTATCGTTGATTAACATCGGCGTGATGAGAACGTTTCCATTGGGAACCCTGAAGAGATCGAACAGCCTGTCGTCCACGATCACGTCCCCGTCAACGACCGTAATCCCCGAAGCAGCGACCTCCGCCGCAAGCTCGTCTATGCCCTGAAGCGGGTCGGGCTCGGTCAGAATGGCGCTGCCCAGCGAATTGGCCTCCGTATGATCGAAGCTCGTGAAGGCCACGGTGCCCTGGGGCGTATTCCTACCGCCCATCGTCAGGTCCCCGTCCGCGACGAGTATCAAGTCCCCTGCAAGCACCCCTTCGGTTATATCCCCCTGCCTGTAGATCGGGGTTTTGAAGGTATGATCTGAGCCGAGTTCGTTAAGGGCGAGCCCGACGGAATAGGTCTTCCTGACGGAGCCCGTGAAAGCGAGGAGGTTCGGATTTAGGTCGTAAATCGCTTCCCCGGTTTCGAAATCGATAACCCTGAGGCACCATGTAGCGTCCGCATATCTGGGTTTCTGCATAACTGCCAGAATTCCGTCGGGGATAGGTTCCACTTCCTTGTTGTTGCCGTTACAGCCCCCCATGGAAAAAAAAGACAAAGACATTACGACTAAAGTCAGGAACAAAAGGGTTCTATTTTTTTTCATGACCCATCCTCCGGTTTTTCTTTATTGATCGAATGCGATCACCTCATTTTTAAACAGCAATGCTTCAAGCCCGCTTCGAGCGCCGAGGAGTCCAGGCCGACCACGACGCCCACAAGATACATAGACGCCCACAAGATACATAGTAGTTTCCCCGTCTTCCCGCATCCGGCTTGTTTTTCAGTAGAAAATCCCCCGGGGCTTCGATTCAGTACGCCGCTCCGGAGCTCCGCTCGGCCCCTTCCGGCTGCATGGTGCGAATCAATTGTAATGAATTACATTATAACCTAACTTTTCATCGATTATTTAAGAAGCGGGCATCTTTACAATCCATGGCGGACAAGCCGTGTGATCGAGGAGTTTTAAGGGCCGTATTACTCGAACCCTGAGAGGTCGTTCGTAAGCGGAAGCTCGTTCCTTCGCATCCCGCCGTTCCCCGTCGCGTCGACTTCCGCAGGATTGCCGGCCATGATGCCGGCGTTTATTTCCTCGAGGCTCCCGCCGACCAGTTTGCCCTGGTAAGCCCACGAATCGAAGACGTATGGAAGTCCGTTCGAGTTGAGCGGCGCCGGGCTGTCCATAACATGAAAGTGAAGGTGAGGAGCGTCGGTATTCCCGGAATTGCCGAGGTTCCCGATATGCTGCCCGCGCTGGACGAAATCCCCCTCCTCCACGGTTATGCTGCCCGGGATCATGTGTGCGTAAAAGGCGTACTTGCCGCCCCCTATATCGACCACTACATGATTACCGCCGGCCGTGACCGCCGTCGCGTCCGGAGGTAGCTGCCCCGGGGTCTGGTCGGGAAGGCCGTCGAGGACGCCCACCACCCTCCCCTCCGCGGCCGAATATATGTCCGCTCCGTAGAAATTCCAGTTGGCAAGAACGGTGTTGTCCCCGGTAAAGAGTCTTCCGTTCTCGTCGAGCTGCACGAAATCTATCGCGAAGCGCTCGGAGAGCCTGAGCTTCCCGTCCATGGTGTTTATGACGAAACGGTGAGGCCCAATGATTTCGCAGCACCCGTCTCCGTTGAGCCACCTGTCGCCCTTTAGCGGCGGGCTCAGAACGACCGCATTGCCCGTTCCGACCTCCGTGTATCCGCCTGTGGCGGTGACGGAACCAGAGCTCGGCACGTCAGGCAGCGACATCGTAACCCTGTGGCCGAGGAATCTCGGAATGTCTTCTTCGTTCTCGAAAGTAACATTCATATACATCACGCCGAACTGCCCCGGGCCGAGCAGGTCCGAATAATTCGATGCGCCGAAAGAGATGGGAACGTCGTAGTTCCTCAGCTTGTAGGTTATGTCCGTTCCGTCGAAGGCCGTATTTTTAACGGATGAAATTACGCTGTTATCGTTCTCCGGGTCGACGACCTCAACGGAATTTATTCTGACGGTGGACGCGGAGGTAGTGACGTTAGCGAACTTGATTTCGTAAGCCAGGTGAATGAGGCCGTCAGACCCGCTCACGGGGTAAACCGGAGTCGTGACGACAGTCCATTCGACAGCGGTCAGCGTTCCCGGGTTATCGACCCTCGTTACAGGATTGTCCGGCTTGATGCCGCCCGATCCGTCGCAGCCGCCCGAAACAAAAACAGCGGCTACAAGCAACAACAAAACAGAAAAAACGCCTTTCATTCTCCACCTCCGGGAATTCTTACCCTCCAATTATAGTCTATTTAAATCCCGGGGTTGTAGTTTTTATTCGGAGAATTTCGATACGGGGGACGGCTGGTCCCGCGCCGCCCCCCGGGCTTTTTCATTCCGATTGGTCTTTACGTTCCGCAGCTGGCCATGCAGGTTACCGGCTGACTCGAGACAAAGTGAACGACGTCGTACCCGTTTCCTTGCCGCCCTGGAAATATGTCCATTTCTGAACCATCTTGTCGCCGCCCTCGAAGTCCAGGCTGACCCCGTTCATGTATCCGTCTTTAGCAGGATCGATATTACTGCCCCCGGCAAAAACTAGAGTCATGCCGTTCGCGTTCGACTCGCCGAGCGTGAAGTGCGGCTGATTACCGACGGCGCAGTAATGAGTCATCGAGAGCTTGCCTTTGTCGTCGTAATAGACCGACACCATTTCGTGAGGCGTGCCCGGGAACAGAGTTTCGACGACCGCGCTCCCGTTCGACGATGTTTCGTACGTGACCGTAACAGGCGTTTCCTTACCGTCCTCGACTGTCACGCCATGCCATGAGCCTTCGAGCGACTTCATCTTCTGAAGCTCTTTCGACCCCGCGATCGGCGGCACGTCGTGGTCCTCACCCGCTGAGGAAATTCCCGCTCCCGTCAAAAAAGCCAATAACGCCAAAACCGAAAAAACGTATGCCGAATATCTCATTGTAACCCCCTGAACAGATTTTTTTGACTTCCTTTCTGCCGTTCTAAAGACCGAAATATCTTTCGAGATTCGAAAGGCAGATAGTCCAGCCCCTCCTGTGATTCTCCCTCTCGGAAAGAGCCAGGAATTCATGCTCGATTGTCACCTCCGTCCCGCCCGCAGCCTTCCGGAAGCTGACTGTGACAATAGTATCGTTCGCGAAATCGGAGTTCCATGTAAAAACCAGTTTCTCGAACGGCACGATTTCCCTGTACTCGCCGGTATGCATGTATTCCTTCCCGTCGCCAGAGCGCATGTTTATCCGGAACTCGCCGCCAACCTCGAGCGTGTTCGATACCTCCGACGTCCCGTTTTCCATCCCGTAAAACCACTTGCTCATTATCCCGGGCTTAATGAACGCCTCGAACACCTGCTCGGGCCCGGCTTTTATAACCCTCTTAACGACCACCGCGTTTTCACTCATCGATATAACCCCCTTTTTTCTGATTTTCGAAATATTCCTCGAGAGAATCCATGCGGGCTTCCCAGAACCGCCTGTACTCTTCCAGGAGGTCCGAGACCATTTCGAGAGGCTTGTAGCTCACCCTGCAGAGCCGCTGCCGTCCCGACTTGCGTTTCGTAACGAGCCCCGATTTGACGAGGACCTGTATGTGCTTCGAGACAGCCTGGAGCGACATTTCGTATTTGTCGGCCAGCTCGTTCACTGTGAGATCCTTTTTCGTAAGCTGAAGCACTATGTTCCTCCGCGTGGAGTTCGACAGCGCGTATAAGACATCGTCCATGTAAGCGTTCTCATATTCAACCATACAGTTGAGTATAGAACACCCGGCGATATTTGTCAACCGTCCGGTTGAATATTATTTCAAAACTATCTGGCTTCCGAAATCCGAGTCTTTAAGGCCGCTCAGGTTGATGTATAATTTCCATCTTAAAAATCGGCGGTAGAGACGATGATTCCATCAAGCTTTATTCAACTTTCAGCGTTGCTGCTATCCATGCTGGCTCTCGTTTACGCTTCCGGGACCGGCGCCGCGTCCGCCGCTTCCCCCGGAAGCGTTACAAATTCCATAGGTACCTACACCGCCGGCTGCATGAGGAATTCCGTCGCGATCCCGATGGAAGGCGAAGGGTTTCAGGTCATAAGGCCGGGCCGGGGTAGGTACTTCGCCAACCCGGAGACAGTCGAATTCATCGTAGACCTCGGAAAGCGCGTAAACGAATACGCCGAAGGGATTATCCTGATAGGCGACGTCTCTCAGCAGACAGGCGGCCCCATGCTCGACGAGCACAGCAGCCACCAGACGGGCCTCGACGCCGATATTTTCTACTGGCAGCACCCGATCGCTCTCAAGAGAAAGCTCACCGCCCGGGAGCGGGAAAACATTTTCCCCCAGTCCGTCCTCAATGCGAGCGCGACGGGGATCGACGATTTCAAGTGGGATGAAAGAATCGGCGAAATAGTGAAGACAGCCGCCTCCTACCCCGTCATCGACAGGATATTCGTAAATCCATTTATAAAGCGGAAACTCTGCGGAATATATCCCGGAGAATCGTGGCTCGCGAAGCTCCGCCCATGGTACGGGCACGACGGGCATTTCCACGTGCGCCTGAAATGCCCCGCGGGCGACGCTTCATGCGTACCCCAGGAGCCGCTTAACACGGCGAGCGACGGATGCGGGAGCGAGCTCGCGGAATGGTTCAGGCCCGACGGCAGGATAAAGCCCCAAAAGAGATCCGGAAAGGCGGTAACCCCGAGGCTCCCCGAAGAATGTATTGCTATAATTGATGGCGGGATGTAAAACGGTCTACGGCGAACGAGGCCTGAGTGGTTAAATATCGATCCTGAACGTGCCGCCGAGCTCGGGAATCACGACGTCCCTCATACCCGTCCTTTCGAGAGCGGCCTTGAACTTCTCCTGCCTGTCCGGCTCCCCGTGGACGAGGAACACCTTCTTCAGTTTTTGCCTGTCGAGCCCTGAAAGATATCCTAGCATCTCGTCCTCGTCCCCGTGCGCGCTGAACGAGTCCATGATCTCTACGTGCGCCCTGAGGGTCCTCTCCTTGCCGAATATCCAGAGCTTCGGCTCCCGCCGCCTTATCTTGTCGCCGAGCGTATCCGGGGCGCAGAAGCCGACGATAAGAACGGTATTGCGCTCGTGCTCGACAGTGTTCACCAGGTGGTGGAGTATCCTTCCCCCGGTGAGCATGCCCGAGCCGCTTATTATGACGGCGGGCCCGGTCAGGCTGTTAAGCCGCTTCGATTCCTCCGTCGTCCTCAGGTATTTCAGCTTGTTGAAGCCGAAGGGATCGGGGTCGTTCAGCATGTATTCCGCTATGCTCTCGTCGAAGCATTCGGGGTGGAGCCTGAAAACCTCCGTCGCGTTTATGGCCATCGGGCTGTCGACGAAAACTGGTATCTCCGGGAGACGGCCCTCGTTTTCGAGCTTGTTTAAGGTGTAGACGATCTCCTGCGTCCTCCCGACGCTGAACGCCGGGATGACGAGCTTCCCCCTTCTCCCGATGCAGTCGTTGATTATGCGGAGAAGCTCCTCCTCGTCCTGCGGAAGCTGATTATGCCTCTGCCCCCCGTAGGTGCTCTCGGTGATAAGGTAGTCGAGATCTTCCATGGGAACGGGGTCCTTGAGTATGGGCCTGTTCGGCCTCCCGATGTCCCCGCTGAAACCGATTTTAACAGGCGGCTTTCCGTTGCGGTCGATCTTTAACGTGATGCTCGCGCTGCCGAATATGTGGCCGCAGTCCCGGAGCCTGATTGAGACTCCATTTCTTATCTCGTGCCACACGTCGTAGCTTATTCCGACGAAGCTCTGGAGGGATTCGAATACGTCCTTGTCCGTATATAGGGGCTCGATCTGGGGGCCCTTGATCAGCATCCGCTGCCCCCTTTTCCTCTTCCTGTTCTTCTTCTTGATGTAGCTGGCGTCCTTCTCCTGTATCTTGGCGCTGTCGAGCAGCATGACGGCCGAGAGGTCCCTCGTCGCGCTCGTCGTTATGATCTCCCCCCTGTAGCCGTCCTTGACGAGGAGCGGAATTCGGCCACTGTGGTCTATGTGCGCGTGTGACAGAATCATGGAGTCGATATCCGACGGCTCGAAGAGCCAGGTGCGGTTAAAGTCGACGAATTCGTCGTCCCTCCCCTGGTAGAGTCCGCAGTCGAGAAGTATCTGGAACCCGTTGTCGAGCGTCAGGAGATGGCAGCTCCCGGTCACAGTCCCGGCGGCGCCGCAGAATTTTATATTCATTTGGTCTCTCCGGGCCGGGTCTCTTCCACGTTTTTGACCCCGTAAGTCCCCCAGCCGACGTAGAGCTCGCAGAACCTGCAGACTAGATACGCCAGCACGACCCCAGCCGCATTCGCCGCCGCGTCGGCGGCGTCCATTGACCTGCCCGGAACGAATTCCTGAAGGAACTCGAGGGCTATACCGAGAACGACCGAGAAGAAAAGAAGATAGAGCCTTCTCCACATCGTAGCAACCGCCACCCAGGCGAGGACGCCCATGGCAAAGTACGCTATCATGTGCACGACCTTGTCCTTATACACCGTAACCCCCATACCGGCTTCGGGGACCAGAGTCGCGGCAATTATGAAAACCACGTAGGCTATGAATGTGAGCTGGAGCATGCTTGACCGGCGGATTTTAATCGCTTAGACCTGTAATTATACACTAATATAACCTTATGCCCCCATGACACAAAGGGTCTCCTTTCAAGAGCGGCCACAAAGCCGTCCGGGAAATTAATGTTTTGATGCCGGGATGTTTTAGACGAACGCATGCCGTATTACCTTAATTAGAGGCCATGGATTTACAATCGTCTTTATACAGCCGTCTGAATATTAAAGCACGCTTTAGACTTTCGATATTTAAAACCCGGTTTCTTTGTATACATTTAAATCGCCGGAATGGATTCCGACCTCCGTACGTATTTCGAAATCATTATAGCATCACATTAAAATATTTTAATATAATACTTGAAATAGAAAGCGCAACTCACTACAATGAATTGAGTTGATTCCGGAATTCTCATATTACACAACATCCGGCTTGAATAATAGTTGAAACTATTACAGAAATATGTGCGGCTTACCGCCCTAAGTGATTATGTAAGGTCTTGAAAGGGGATAACGCGAGTCTCTTGAAACCTGACACGAGCTCTGCCCCCGAGAGGCTGCAGTACCCTGTTTTTATAAACAGGTCCGCGAGCGCCCGGAATGAAACGTCGCGCCCCCCGCACATGTACACAGGCCTCCAGGCAGGGCCGAACTTGTCCTTAAAACGGAAGAGGCTCTTGTAATCGTAGGCGAAGCGGAGGAGATGCCCAGAGCCGAAGAGGAGCCTTTCCTTGAGGGATTTTGCACCTTCCTCCGGAAGAACGAACGGCACCTCGCCGAGGCTGAGCTCCCCGTATCCGTCCCGGCCGAGCGTGCGTATCGCATGCTCGAAAAGCGCCTCCATAACGCCCGCGGGCGTGGCGCGCGATCTCAGCATCGTCTCGACGTGCGCCGAGGCATGCGCTGTCTTCGAGACTGTCACCGCCCCGAGCCACCTGCCGTCGCCGCCGGAATGAACGAAGCATCTCATGTCGTCGTCGAGTCCGGTGCGGAAGAGATATTTGAGGAATGGCTTCGAGCCGTAGGGCGTCCGGGACCTGAGCGCGTCGAGCCTCTTCAGGTTATCGGATGAAGAATCGGCCTCCGTTATCCAGCCGTGCCTCAGGCCGCGCCGGCAAAGCTCGCGGAGCGAAGCGCCCGGCTTCCAGCCCTGTAAGGTTATCACGGCTTCTGAGCCCGTCGCGACAGCCCCCGAGCCCTCCCCTTTAAGGAACGCGGCTATCTCCGGAGAGCATCCCCGTACGAGGAACCTGTCGCCGAACCGTGAGCTAAGCTCCTCGTAAATCTCCTCGAAGCCGCTTCCAAACGGCACCCCGCCCGTGTATACCCAGTCGAATTTCGAGAGCGGAAGCGGAATGCTTCGGAGGTCGATGAAGAGCTTACGGCTCCTGTACCAGCTCAGCGGGATCGAGTTAATCATGGATCGCCTGCGAAATACGCATACAACTATAAACTACACAAAGCTCCGTCGCGTGCAACAAGACTCCGCCGTCTCATAGATATGAAAATGCGGTACTGCCAAAACCGCGGCCCTGATATATAATTTTCGTAACGCCCCTGCCCGGCAGCGGATGTCCCGGTGCACGGCGACCCGGAGGATAGCGAAATGAAAAAAGCATGGAGCCTTTTCCTGTTTATACCCGTATTACTCGTATTCACAGCAGCCGCGTGCACGGCGGGAGACAAATCCCCCGAAGCCGGAAAGACTTTTGAAAACCCGTTCGCTTATTGCAAGGCGGTGGGGACGGTAGACTCTCCAGGCGCGGATTACACAGGCCCCAAAGTCCCGGAGTCGATAGCCGTAGGGCTTAAAAAAGCGTTCGGCTCCCCTGAATCGACCCCGCTCGACATGTTCAAAAACGGCACCTACTGGCGCTGCATGGACGGCAAGGTCTTCGCGTGCAACGTCGGGGCGAATCTCCCCTGCGAATCGAAGGCCGACGTCCGGAAGGAGCCTACGGGAGGCATGAACGAATACTGCAAGGAGAATGCGAACTCAGACTTCATCCCCATGTACGTAACCGGCCATTCGACCGTTTACGACTGGAAGTGCGACGGCACCACGGCGGTCGCCGGAAAGCAGCTCTCCGAGGTCGACGCGCAGGGCTATCAGAAGAACATATGGTACGAGATAAGCCAGCCCTGATTAAGCCGGAAAGATAATCGCATCATGGCGCCGGGTTCTTGACGTCAGCGCTTTCCGCCGGATATGAAGACCTCGCTTTCGGGGAATTTGCCGACCGTATCCTCCGGAACCCCGAACACCGCCGCCGCGACGTCTCGCGGCGTATCGGCTATCCATTCCGAAATTCCTATCTCCTCGTAAACGCCGTTATCGAATACGAGCAGCATCTCGACCTCCTCTTTTCCGACGTTCTCGAGATAATGCCCGCACCCCATCGGTATGTAGAAGACCCCGCCTGGCTTGACCTTCTCCGTGCTCGACCCCGCGTCGGCGGCGAAGAGCGTGATCCCGACATCGCCCTTTAAAACGTATCCCCACTCGTTGGCGTTCGGGTGCCAGTGCATCTCCCGGAGAGCGCCGGCCTTGAGCGTCATCAGCGCGCCTGCCATAACGTCAGACGCCGGGAAGTTGTCGATGGTAGCCATCTTGACCGTGCCGCCTGAATACACCCTCCCCTCCTGCGCCCTCAGCTGAAACTTGTGGCTCAGCCTCGGCGTGTCGAGCTTCCCGCCCTGCGAAGGTGTTTTTTTACCCGGCGGCGCGCCGAGGGCCATGTACACCTCCTTTCCGGGAAACTTATCGAAGACCTCCGCCGGCAGCCCGAAGTTCTTGGCGAGCACCTCTTTCGGCGTCTGCGCTATCCATTCGGTGATGCTGAAAGTGCTGAACTCGTTAAAAGCCCCGTTATTGAACGCGAGGAGGAAATGACATTCGCCTGAGCCGATATTTTCTATATAGTGGGCGTACCCCTGCGGGACGAAGAATATATCCCCCGGCCCATACTCCTGCGTGTCCCATTGCCCCTGGGGATTGACTACCGTCACGCGCCCGTTTCCGGTTATGAAAAAGCCCCACTCGGCCGCGATGGCGTGCCAGTGAAGCTCCCTTATGCCTCCCGGTTTGAGACGCATCGAAACGCCCGCGACGCCTTTTGATATCGGAAGCTCCCTCACGGAGACTTCCTTCGAGTTCCCTGCCTTCCAGACAGACGGCTTCTGTCCCTCCAGGTCATAAGTGAACCGGAGCCCTCCGGACTTCCCCTGCTTCTTTCCGGTCTTACTTTTGGATTTTCCCTTCGCTGATTTTGCCATGTGCGAATCCTCCTTGAATCAGAATAGAGATTTACAACCGAGCCATTAGATATATACACCTTTATTGACGATTTCGATTCATTTGTGAAAAATACTCTTTCATATATTAAAGCTCTTTTTCCCGATCCGAGGTTCCAAACTGGATATTTCACACGTCACGAAAGAAAACGCCGCGGAACGCCGCCGCACCGCGCGCCTCCAGCTCGCATGGAAGCCGAGACACCGCGGCGACCTTATACGGCTCGGGGCGGAATACGACGGCGGGTACGTCGTAACGGAAACCGCCGTCCGCGGCGCAGGCGTCCTCGTCGGGCTCGGCATCGAGGACAACTGGACATTCGAGGAGGAATTTCACAAGATGACGGGATGCGCCGTGCACTGCTACGACCATACTATCGGCTTTAATGAGTTCCTGAAACCCGCATACCTCCATGCGAAAGCCTGGACTGCGGGACTCGAGCCGCTCGACATGCCGAAAATAACCCTCCCGTTCAAGTACAGGCTGTTTTTCTCCGGCCGGAAAAAACACTATGCCGAAAAAGTAGGGACAGGCCCCGAAAGCTCCGATTTCAGAAAGATATTCTCGAGGATTCCCGGAGACAAGCCGGTCTTCATTAAAATGGACATCGAGGGCTGGGAATACAGCGTCCTCTCCGGGCTCACGGATTACTACCCCCGCATAACCGGCCTCGTGATCGAGTTTCATCACGTCATATCGTTCCCGGAAGTTATGGATTACTGCATCAGGGAGCTGAAACAGGAGCTCGACATCGTCCACGTCCACGTCAACAACTTCGGCGTCATCGACAAGAACGGCACCCCGATGACCATCGAGATAACGTTCGAGAACAGGTCCCTCCGCAAAGGGCCCGACGTGGAATCGAGCCTCGGCTACCCCATCGAGGGCCTCGACTCTCCCAACAATCCGGCCGTGCCCGATTACACGCTCGAATTTTACTGATCCGAAGAAAGAAGGGCTTCAAGAGGATAAGAACGGCCTTCGCCGAGGGCTTGTTATGACACCCTCTTCCTCATAAGAAGGCAGTTCAAGCCCCCTTCCCGCTTGTACGAGATTTCGTCCATGTAGGTTTGAATCAGGTGTATGCCGAGGCCGCCTATGTGGCGCTCTTCGATGGGTGAGGACAGATCGGGCGGCGCGTATTCGAGAGGGTTGAAGGGCTTCCCGTCGTCTTCAACCTCGATTTCCACGAAGCCGTCGCCGCACCTCGCCCTTATCGAGATCGAATGATCGAGCTTATCTTCCCACGCGTAAGAAATAATATTCGTCAGGAGCTCGTCGAGAGAGAGCATAACGGCGAATATCCCGCTCTGCGGCAGGCTCTGCGACTCGCAGAATTCCTTGAGCTTTTCTCTAAGCGCCGCCAGCTCGCCGAAGTTGTTCCTGAGCCGGATATTTAGATCGGAAGGCATCGATTAATTATATCTTATGGCTAGAAGCGCCATGTCGTCCGCCGGAGGAACCCCTTCGGAAAATACATCCACGGCGGCGAGAGCGGCTTCTACCGCATCCTTTGGAGTGTCCGTATCCGCGCCTGCCAAAACATTCGCGAGCCTCTTGTCCGTAAACAATTCGAGATTTCTGTTCATAGCTTCCGTCACCCCGTCGCTGTAGAGGAATATGGTGTCTCCGGGATCGAGCTTCATCCTGCCTATGCCGTAAAGCGAATCGTCTTCGAGAACCCCGAGCGCGATCCCGTCCGTGGTCGGCATGGTCTCCACCTCTCCCCCCGCCCTCAGCACGAACGGCAGCTTGTGGCCGCCGTTGGAGTATGAAACCTCGCCCGTCCCGATGTCGAGCATGCCGCAGAACGCCGTGATGAACATCGAGAACTCGTTTTCCATGCAGAGTATCCTGTTGGCTTCGGAAAGACACTTGTCGGGAGGGTGGCCCTTAACGGCGTCGGCCTTGATCATCGTTCTCGTAACGGCCATGAAAAGCGCGGCCGGGACACCCTTCCCCGAGGCGTCGCCGATGGCGAAATACAGCCTGCCGCCTTCCAGAAGGCTGAAGTCGTAAAAATCGCCCCCGACGTCGAGGGCGGTCTTTATGTCGCCGTATACGTCGAATTCTTTTATGCCCGGGAATGCGGGGAACGTTCTCGGGATCATCGAGAGCTGGATCCTGCGGGCGACGTCAAGCTCCTGCTTTATCGCCGTGAGGCGCTCCCTGTCCCTGACAGCATTCTTGAGGGTGAGGGATTCCTCGACTGTCTTGAGTATCGTCACTCCGAGGTCGTCGAGGTCTATGGGCTTTGTCAGGAAATCGAACGCGCCCAGGTTAAGAGCGCGTCTGATCGTACGCATGTCTCCGTACGCCGAGATTATGACGGACCTTATATTAGGGAAGTATCTCTTGAGATCAGATAGGAGAGTCAGTCCGTCGGTGCCGGGGAGCTGAACGTCCGTCACGACGACGTCGACATCATTCCTTCCCAGGGTTTTGAGCGCCGATGCGCCGTCCTCCGCGAAGACGAACGCAAGCTCGTTTTCCCTTATCTCTCTTCTGAATTTCTGACTGACGAGAAGCCTCAGCCCGGGGTCGCTCGCGACGACGAGGACGGTCGCGCGCGGCGCGGGGACTTGTGCTGTATCGGGTCCGGCTGCTTTAGTTTCCATATCCGGCGCTGTTTCGTACCGGTCTTCTCAGACCGGCGCCTTCAGGGCTTCGAGGGCGCTCTCGAGGTCGTGCTCGATGGGCATAACTTTGTCGAAGCCGGCTGTCCTGAGGACGTCCTCGACGTCCGGATGGGGATTCAGAAGCACCATGCGCGCGCCGAATTTGTTAAGCGCCTTTGCGGCTGTAATGAGCATCCTGAGGCCTATCGATGCAAGGTAATCGACGTCCGAAAGGTCGACGATGACGTCCTTCCTGCGGGTAACTGTCTGTCTCGTGAATTCGCGGTCGAGGTCGCCGATCGTATCGAGGTCGACCCTTCCCTCCAGCTTTATGTGAGTGAGCTCGTCGTCAGCGTTTATGACGGTCATTTCCATCTTGATAAGCCTCCGAGCGGGGCGGTAATGAACCCGTCCGGCCGCGCTCCCAAGTTTATAAACCGAAAGCGGATTGAGGTCAAAAAAGTTAACTTCCGCTTAACAATCCCGGGCTTTTGAGGGGTTTCGGCTCCCGATATCGGCCGGAGAGATTTTCCCGGCCGGTTATTCGGATTCCCGCGCGCAGACGACGCAGCGGTCGGTATACGGCAGGGCTTCCAGCCTGCCGATTGGTATGGGATCGCCGCACATGACGCATACGCCGTACTCTCCCCTGTCGACCATCGAAAGCGCGGCGTTGATCTGGTCGAGCTCGGTCCGGATGCTCTCGTCCAGGGCCTCGACGACCTCCTCGTTCTCGCGCTCCTGCGCCTGCTCGTCCCAATCCCTGTCGTGGGTCTTTCTGAGGGAGGTTTCTATTCTCCCGAGCCTGGTTTCGAGCTCTATTTTCTTGGCCTTGAGGCTCTCGATTATTTCAGCGTAAGCATCCATGATTAACACTCCGTAATGAGGCGCCGCAGTCGGTGAGCCCCTGAATTTTAGAATAACAAATCGGCCCGGCAAAGTAAAATTAATTAAGCGCAGGCTTACCTATCGGGCCGTCAAATCGAAAAAGACAATAACAAGCCGCCCCCGTCGGCCACAGGCCGCGGGCAGATGTTCCGTCGGTTTTTACGTTTATCGTATCAGAAAACTTCGAGGATGGTCTTTTTGAAGAGCGGGTTGAGGTCGTCCATGGACGTGTCCCTTATCATCCAGCAGTCGATCTCGTCGCTGTCGCGGGTAAGCACGAGGTTGTAGCCGTTCTCCTTGCCCCACTTCATCTGCCGGGAGAGGCTCGAATACTGCTCCTGCTCCTTTTCGCTGAGGTCGTCGACGGCTTTATTGAGCGTGGTTCTCTTGATCTGCCCGAGGTATATGCTTCGCGAAAACTTGGTTCCAGTGTGGTCGAGATTTTCAGTATTGATCATTTAAAATTCACCCCATGCCTTAAACGTTATCAGGGATAGGATAAGCATTAATTTCCTCTTTTCAAGGGCAAATCAGGCGATTTTGAATATTTAACTCAAAATTATGCGGGTTTCGGCGGCGCGCATGAATATAAGGCACGGAAATCATCTCCCGAGGTATTGCTCCAGCCGCGCGGCGCACCTTTCCACCTCGCTGACGAACCCCTGGAGCGTCACAGGATACACCATCTCCGGGCTTCCGGGCCTGTTCCCGCCAAGCTGAGGATCGAGCGGAGAGTATATATAGCCCATGTGGCTCTCTTCGAAGTATGCCCCGGCGAGAGGAAGGCTCTTGCCGTTCGGCGAAACGAGGCTGAGCTCGCTCCCCGGATTCCGGTAGTCCTGCCCCGGCGCGTAATCGAAGGAGATACCTATCGACATCCCGCTCCCCGTGTGAACCCCGGCGTCGGTGTTGTAATAATATCCGTCCCTGGAGCCGATGCAGTCGAAAACGAGCCCGCCGGCCTGCGGCACGTTCCGCCCGCTCACAACCTTTTTGAACGCCTCCCTGAACCTCTTTTCCTCCGCCGTCATGCCTCGGGGCAGCGAGCCGGTAACGGGCTCTCCCTTTTCGATCTCTTTTAAGACGCGCGACACCGCCCCGGCGTTACCTATCCAGTACATTTCGAGGCCGTAATGGATCTCGCCGGCGGATATCTTGTAGAGCTTCGGAATGGATATGTGGGAAGAGACGATGAAGTCCACGTTCTCGCCCTCGTTCCCCGTGAACTCCGAGAGCGATTCGAGAACCTCTTCGAAGTACACCCTTTCCGCCAGGTCGTTTCTTATTTCGCGTATCTTTCCGACAGCCTTGTCCGCGGGGCCGGAATAGGAAACGGCGATCTCTTTATTGAGGACGACCGTCTTGAGCTGGCCGGGGATTACTTCGTCGTCGACTAAGGCTGAGCTGGAAATCATGGAATCGGAGAGTATGCAAATACGATCCCCGAACTGCATTGCCATTACTAAAGCCATAAAGCACCCGATAGTAATGCGATTGAACTGCCTGTGCCGGTTGTTCGGTTACACGGAGCGGCTTAACAGGGGCTTCCGCGTTTGCACGACTCGACGCAGTTGCCGCTGGTGTTAGGCCTGCAGCACTGTGAGCCGGTCTCGGTGTTGAGGCAGCAGCACTGGTCCGCGGAGCATGTGTCGCTGCCGCAGCTCGACTGCGCGATTTCGATAACAGAGCCCGCCGTGAAATCGGAGGATGAGTAGGTGTCCTGCCCGAGGCCAGGCGCAGCATAAGAGAATTCCTGAGGCTGCTGCGACTCCGCCTCTTCACTGCCTGTTAGAAAAATTCCGCCCGCTATTAGAATTGCGAATACTGCAGTTATGGAAAGCGCTCTCATATGTTTCATAGTTATGCCCCCGCTGTATCTCTAAAAAGGATTAATCAAAACGGAACCCTTTTCAAGGGAAATTTTGAGTTGGTAATTGATTGCACGCACATAGTGCGTTTTACGACATAGGGAGGTTTGAAATTTTAGCTTGTTCGGTGCGAAAATGAGTGTAATCAAGCCCGGCGCTACGTAGGGATAAAAATTCTAACTCTTGCGTGGCAATCGAATGATCGATCCTCAAATGCACGGACGAGAATTAACACGGCAATGTAGCTCGACGGTTTCCGCCCGTCTCCGCGCGCCTTAGTTGTACACCCTCACTTCATTGTAAAGGGCGTCGCGCTCGACGGGAATGAACCCCGCGTTCTTTATCATGTTAACCATGAAATCGCGCGTGTGGCCGAGCTCGGAAGGCGCTCCCGCGTCGTGGATGATCTTCTCCTTCATTATCGTGCCGTCGGCGTCGGAGCATCCGTAATGAAGGGCGACCTGCGCCATCTTCTCCCCTAGCGTGATCCAGTAGGATTTAATGTGCGGGAAGTTGTCGAGGTAAAGCCTCGCGAGTGCGTGAACCTTGAGGTCGTAAGAAGCCGGGAAAAATTTCACCTGCTTCTTCAGACCCGTGTTTTCAGGCTGGAAAAGCACCGGGATGAAGGCGAAGAATCCCGGGGAATCGTCCTCTATATTCCTCAGCCTGTCGAGGTGGTCGACTATGTGGAACGGCTCCTCGATGTGCCCGTAGAGTATCGTGGCGTTCGTCGGAATGCCCATCGAATGAGCGAGCCTGTGTATCTCTTCCCAGCGTGTGGCTATCGTCTTCGGCGCGCATATCTTTTTTCGCACGTCCGGATGGAGTATCTCCGCACCGCCGCCTGTAAGGGCATCCACGCCGGCTTCCCTCAGGGTTTCGAGAACGTACTCGAGCCCCTTGCCGGTGATCTCGGTAAACCAGTCTATCTCCACAGCAGTGAATGCCTTAACGTGCGTCTTCGGGAAATTGTTCTTAACGAGCCTTATGATGTCGAGGTAGTGGTCGAACTTCCAGTCCGGATGAAGCCCGCCGACGATATGCACTTCCCTGATGTCGTCGTTTATGAGGGAAAGGATCTGCTCGTGAGACATCTCGTAGGCTTTCGCCGACTTTTTCGTCGTGCCGAAGGCGCAGAACCTGCACGAAATGGCGCAGATGTTCGTCGGATTGACGTGCCTGTTAACGACGAAATAAACCTTGTCCCCTGCCCTCTTCCGCTTGACATAATCGGCCAGCATCCCGACGGTGTTTATATCGAGGCTGCCCATAACGGTAAGCCCGTCGTCGAAGCTGAGGCGCTCTTCGTTCGCAACCTTTTCAACTATCGGGAGCAGGTTCTTGTCGAAACAGAGTCTTTCTATATCTTCCAGTATTCTTTCCATCTTTCAGTAACCGCCTCCCTGACGTCCTCCGACATTTCTATCACAGCAGGATACCAGCTTTTTATAGTCGCATCTATACCCATACGGCCCCCGTAAACAACCGCAGGCCCCCTGAGCTCGGTCCTTTCGAACACGAGGTCTAGGTACGGGTCGAACCTCGTAAATATCCCCCATATAAGCTCCGTGTTATCGTGGACATCTATGTCGGGGCTGACAGCGGCGATTATCCGAACATCCTCGTAACCCGGCGTCTCAAAGAGCTTTTTTAACATCTCTTTGGGGTTCTTGTCAAGCTTTACAGCTAAAATCCCTCCCTTCAGGAGCCTCCAGTCCATGATTTCGGGGTGTTTCGCCCTCGGGTCGGGCACGGTATCGGGCAGCTTCCGGGCTTTCCTGCCGGACGCGGGCTTTCTGACAGCGTTTATGCCCATCTTGCTCCCGACGTTGAGCTTTCCGCTCGTAAAATCGAGCGTATCGAGCGGCGCCCACGGTATCATGAGAACGTCCTCTTCCGGCTCGTAGTTAAGCCCAATCTCCATTAGCACGGCGTCCCAGTCCCGCGGGTTAACGTCGCTCGAAACGGTGATCATCACCTTCGTCAGGAGGAGCTGCCCGGTCCCCCAGAGAGACAGCATCGCCTTGATGCCGTTCTTCGGATAGCGCTCGTCAACGGATACGACGAGGAGGTTGTGAAACCCGGCCTCGGGATAGGCCCACATGTCCTTCACCTCCGGATGTATTATGCGGGTAAGCGGGGAGAACATATCCCCCGCCGCCATACCAAGAAATACATCCTCTTTCGGCGGCTTGCCGACGATGGTAGCGGGATAAATGGCGTTCGCCCTGTGTGTTATGCGGCTGAGGTGAAAGACCGGGAAATCGCCCTCCATCGAATAATGCCCGAAATGGTCGCCGAACGGCCCTTCGACCCTGAGCTCGTTCTGCGGCACGACTCCCTCTATGACGAATTCGGCGTTCGCCGGAACGGGCAGCGATATGCTCTTTCCCTTCACCATCGGAATAGGCTTGCCCCTGAGGTAGCTCGCGAAGGCTATCTCGTCCATCCCCTCCGGGAGCGGCGCTATGGCGGTGAATATCATCTTCGGGTCGCCGCCGAGAACGACTGCTACTTCCAGCTCCCTTCCGAGCTTCCCGGCCTCGTGGTAGTGGGCGGCCCCGCCCTTGTGCGGGTGCCAGTGCATGCCCGTCGTCTTCTCGTCGTATATCTGCATCCTGTAAATTCCGAGGTTCCGTTTGTTCGAAACGGGGTCCTGCGTCAGGACGAGGCCGAGGGTGATAAACTTCCCTCCATCGAGCGGCCAGCATTTAATGACAGGCAGCTTCCCCAGATCGGGCTTCTCGTCTATCTCCTGCGATATGCCGCTGCTAACGGCTTTAGTTCTCATTGAAAGAAGACTATAGGCTTTGGGTAGTATGGAAAAGAATGTTTTAAGGGACGGCGGGTTCATCCTGTGAAAAAGCTCGACGAGTTCTTCGCCCACGTCCCTCGGCTTTCTCCCGAGGGCGAGCTCGACGCGCTCCTCTGTCCCGAATAGATTCATCGCGAGGGGAAACGAAGCGCCCTTCACGTTTTCGAACAGGAGAGCCGGTCCCTTTTCCTTGATCACCCTGTCGGCTATCTCGCTCGCTTCGAGGTCGGAATCGACCTCGGTCTTCACCCTCTTCAGGTCGCCGATCGCATCGAGATAGTTTATAAATTCCTGGAGATCGAGAAACTGTTTTTTAGCCATTCGCAGACACCAATCCGTTAAAGCCTGATTATTTATCGCTTAAAAGTCTACTGAGCCGGTTAAGAAATCGAAGATACAAGATTCGGATAAATTATCCGTGTAAGGACGCCCTAGTCGAGCTCCCCCTGTTTCCAGCCGTTACCCGTCTCGACGCCTATAACATTAAGCACCTTGTCCACGTACCCCTCTATGAGGTCGCTCACGGTCTCGGCCTTTAGATAATGCGGCGGGCTTATCGGCATTATGATAGCCCCCTCGCGCGACAGCTTGAGCGCGTTTTCGAGCGCGATGGAGCTGAGCGGGGTTTCCCTGAGAGCGATCACGAGGCGTCTCCTCTCCTTCAGGGCCACCTGCGCCACGCGCGTGATGAGCGTGTCGCCGATACCGTTCGCTATCTTGGCGAGCGTGGATACGGAGCAGGGGATTACGACCAGGGAATCGAAGTGGTTACTGCCCGAAGAAAAAGGGGCGGCAAGGTCCGAATCGCTGTAAATGTCCTTCACCCACGGGCGGAGCTCTTCGAGCTTGAGGCCGAGCTCTTCGTTTAAAACGTGTTTCCCCCACTTGCTGGAAATGAGGAATTTGTCGTCTGGGCAGCGCCTCAGGAACTCAACCCCGTATGCGACGCCCGATGCGCCGGTAAAGCCTACGATTGTTCGCATAATCAGGGTAAGTATATCCCAGCGAGGACGAAAAGAAAAACGGAAAACCCGACGAGTATGTTGATTTTAAAGAACGCGAGGTCGACGTTCGAGGACTTTCTCTGCTCCAAAAAGAGGAGAATTCCGATGACCGCGACCATCACCCCGGCGAATATCGTCTTGAACATGAGGAAGTAAAGGAACGCCACGGAAAAGAACGCCGCCTGGTGGAGAAGGCCCGAGACATAGAGCGCCGTATCCCTCCCGAAGCGCGCCACCATCGAGTATATCCCGCTCTTCCTGTCAAAATCCTCGTCCATCGTGGCGTAAATGATGTCGAATCCCGAAACCCAGAACAGCGTGAACAGCGCGAGCAGAACGGCCGGAAGCATGCTCTGTAATGAGCACGTTACGGCAACCCATCCTCCTAGCGGCGCGAGAGCGAGCCCGAGGCCGACCCCGAAATGGCAGAGCCACGTAAAGCGCTTCATGAGGGGATATATGATGAATACGGCGAGCGGTATCGGCGACAGATAAAGTACGAAGTCGCATATCATGTAGGCCGCGGCGAAGTAAAGGATCAACCCCGCTATAGTGACTCCGTAAGCCTTCCCGAGGCTGAGCTTCCCCGAGGGCAGCTCCCTGTCCTTCGTCCTCGGATTAAGCGCGTCTATTTTGCGGTCGAGGATCCTGTTTATGGCGAGCGCGGCGGTACGCGCCCCCGTCCCGGCGAGTATTATGAAAAGGAGGAGCCTCAGGTCCGGAAGGCCGCCCCACGCGAGAAAAGCCCCTGCCAGGATCATCGGAAGCGAAAAAAGGGTGTGCTCGAATTTAACGAAGCTGCTGTAATTTTTTATGCTGCTCATATTAAGGGGCCGGCCCTTGGGTCAGGGCCTAGATTTTACTTTACTTTTAACGTCCCTTCTATACACTAAGGCGGTATTCCCGCTGGCAGAGAAAAAATATGCCGAATCCCGAGTTAGCCGAAAGAATATCGAATGACCTCCTCGAGGGAAATATAGAGAACATCAGGGACGTCCTGGCCGAGGTCCATCCGTCCGAGATCGCGGGGATTCTGGCGGCTTTCCCGCCCGAGGACTACCAGCGGATTCTGGAAGCGCTCGACCCGGAAACGGCGTCCGGAGTCATACTAGAGCTTGATCCGGAGCACAGGGAGGAGGTGCTCGGGGAGCTCGACGCCGAAAAGATAGCCGAGATAGTCGAGGAGATGGAGTCAGACGACGCTGCGGACCTCATAGGCGAGCTCCCGGAGCAGACGGCGTCCTCCGTTCTCTCCAAGCTCGACCCCGAGGGGCTAAGGGACCTCGAGCCCCTTCTCAAATATCCAGACGATTCCGCCGGCGGCATCATGCAGACCGAGCTCGTAAAGGTCGGCGACAATTTCACAGTGAGGGACGCGATAAACTGGATAAGGCTCATAGCCGACGAAATACCCGACTTTCACCAGATCTTCGTCACCGACGACAGGGACAGGCTCCTCGGCGACATATCCCTCCAGAAGCTGATACTGGCCACCCCGGGCTCCAGGGCGACGGACGTCATGGAGCCGCTCGAAGTAACAGTCCCGCCCTACATGGACCAGGAGGAAGTCGCGAAGATATTCCAGAAGTTCGATGTGCTCTCCGTCCCCGTCGTCGACGACGAGGGCGTCCTCCTGGGCAGGATCACCGCCGACGACATTTTAGACGTCATCACTGAAGAGGCCTCCGAAGACCTCATGCAGATGGCCGGTCTCGGCGATACCCTTCATCCAATATATACCCCTACACGGACTCGTATAATACTCAGGACACCCTGGCTCCTTCTGACACTCGTCGGCGAGCTCTTCATAGCCTTTATCATCGTCTACGCGTTCGAGCCGACGCTTAAGAAGGTGGCGGTGCTGGCGGCCTTCATGCCCGCGATAATGGCTACGGGCGGCAACGTCGGTCTTCAGACGACGACGATCGTGATCAGAAGCATCGGCATGGGGACGATAAACATAAAACAGATACTCAGGATTATTTTTCTGGAAGTGAGGGTTGGAGTCACGCTCGGCGTGATATGCGGCGTCCTGGCGGCGGTGATAGGCGCGTTTATCAGCTACAACGAGCCCGAGGTTTTCAAGATCGCGATCGCCGTGTTCATAGCCATGGTGTCGGCGACCATGGCGACGTCATTCATCGGGGTCGCGGGCCCGCTCGTGCTTCACAGGCTCAACTTCGACCCGGCGGCGGCGTCGGGGCCCTTTCTGACGATGTTCAACGACATCTTCGGCTCGGTCTTCTATCTCTTTATCGCGATGCTGATCTTCAACTGACCGGGCAGAGCCCGGCTCCACCAGTCGTGCGACGCGGGGATTCTTCTACTTCGAAAGCTCCTTGCAAGCTTCGAGTCCCTTCTGACCGCAGAAGAACTGCGTGCAGGATACGACCATTTCGTAGTTGTAGGTTATGCCCTCTTTCCAGTCCGCCCTGCACTTTTCGACGATCTCCTTCTCCGGTGTGCCGTCCTCGAACGACGTCGAGAGGGCTTCCGCCTTGTCACGCGCCTCCGTACGTTTCTTGACGCAGGCCTCGCGCTCGAAATCGGTCTGGTACCTGCTGCACCAGGAGTTTATTTCGTCCTCCGGCAGGGCCTCTTCCTTAAGCTCGTCCTCGGGCGCGAGAGCGGCTGTATCCATGGATTTTTCGGTTACGGTCTCGGAAGCGGCGTCCCCGGGCTGAAGCGGCTGCGGGCCGACTTCGGCTGTCGCGGCCCCTTCCTGTGGCGAAGGGGTCAGCGTCGGCTCGGGGGCCGGGGCCGGCTCATTGGGCGGCGCGGCGGGAGCAGGGGCCGGTTTCTCGGGCGCGGCAGGAGCGGGCACGGCGGCCGCCGGCGCCGGAACGCTTGCCGTCTCCTTCACAGGGGGCAGGCTCCACTACAGGTTCCGGGGCGGGAGCGGGCTTCTCCGGCGCAGGCTCAGGCTCGGGTTTAGCCTGAACTGCTTCTGGTTTCTCAGGTTCCGGCAATTTCTTCGTTTCAACTGGAGCAGGCTCTACAGGCGGCGGGGGTAGCGGCAAGGTTTCTTCGGATGGTTCTATTTTGGCTGTCTTCGCCGGTGCTTCGGCGGGCGCAGCGGGAGCCGGTTTCACAGGCTCGGGCGCCTTTACAACAGGCGGCGCCGCAGGCTTCGGGGCCTCGGCTACGGGAGCAGCCGGTGAGGTCTTCTGCACTTCCGCTGCTTCCGGTGCGCCACCCGTATCGACCTCCTCGGCAAGGTTCTGTATCACTTCTTCCCTCGTCTTCGGCGCCGGAGGCGTAGTCGGAGCAGGCGGTGGCGCCACTTCGACGGCCTGCTCTTCAACATATACATCCTCCACAGCCTCCCCCGAAGGCGCGGTTTCTATCGCCGACTCGGAGAGATTTTCGGAGACCGCGCCGTCCGCGGCGGAAGGAGCGGCCGCTACCGCGCCGAGGTCCTCGATCTCCTTGTAGACCCTGCCTATCGTGGCCACCGACCTGTTCACGCCCGCCCCGGCGCGGCTTACCAGCTCTCCCTTCGTCCCGAAGTCTTCCTGCGTGCAGGCCGCGCTGTAGAGGTTAAGAGAGGTTTTGTATTCCGATATGGCCGAAGCCGAGTTCGCCTGAACCGATTCGAACCTGGCGGGCGGCGTGATGGTTCCGAGCTGCTTTCCTAGAGAGCTCATTATGCCGTAGTAATGCGCAAACTCACCCGAGCATCTCTCGAGCGGTGCGGATTGGAGCGGAAGGACGTTCGCGCTCACCTGCGAGGCGACCTGCGAGTACTCGTACAGTATCGGCGTCACCGTTTTCAGATATATCTTTTCCGCCGCGCTGTAATTATCGGCAGCGGCGGCAGGCGCCGCATGAGCCTGCAAAAATATCACGGCAAGAAACGCCGCCGATAAAATGGAAACGCGCCTTCTTTCAATTATCGATAATATTCCTTTCATGACTCGCTCCGGACCGCCTTGTTCCATCATCCCCAATGACGGACAGGCTTATCCAAATATCTTTACTGGCACTATTATAAAATACCCGCCCCCTTTTCACCAGACCGCCGAAGACCCGCCCCCGCCGCACTCGCGGAGAGGCGGTTTTTTAGTGATAATAACTCTATGAACGACGGGCAGGAGGCGTACCTTTTAAGGAAAACTCCATACGGCGAAAGGGACTACGTCCTCACCCTTTTCACGAGAGAATCGGGGAAGATAAGCGGCTTCGCGAAGAACGCCAAAACGAGCGGCAAGCGCTTCGGGGGAAGGATAGAGCCGTTCGTCCTCTTCCGCGCGAGATATAAGGAAAGAAGCGGCGGGCTCATGCTCGTCGATGACGCCGAGACTGTGAAAGTCTTCCGCCGCCTGATGGAGGACGTCGAGCTCTTTCTCTGGGGGAGTCTCGCGCTCGAAACGATAGACGTCCTGACACCTAAAGACGCCCCCAACGAAGAGATGTTCGAGACGCTGACAGGGCTCTTCACGGAGCTCGACGAGGGCAAAAGCGCCCTCCCGGCGATACTCAGGTTTCAGCTTCGGACGCTGGCCCTCTCGGGATACGAGCCCAACCTCGAAACCTGCGCCGGGTGCGGGAAGGACGTCGGTGACAGGGCGCACTTCAGCATAAGAGGAGGAGGCGTGATCTGCACGGAGTGCGGCACCAGGGCCGAAAACGGAGGGCTCATTTCGACGGAATTCCTCCGCAGAAGAGATTTAATGGAGCTCCATCTTGAGAAAGTTTTAAAATACGTAAAACTGTTCCTAAGGTTCACCGAGTACCACACCGAGAAAAAGTTGAATTCGTCGAAGTTCATAGAGGAGCTGACAGTATGATAAAAATTCCCGGTTTCCAGGGGAGCGGTGTATCCTGCGGAATTAAAAAGAGCGGCAAAAAGGACCTCGCGCTTTTATTCTCGGAAACCCCCGCGAAGGCCGCCGGCGTATTTACGACGAACGTCGTGAAGGCCCCGCCCGTAGTGCTCGGAATGGAGAGGATAAAGGGCGGATACTGTCAGGCCGTGCTCGTAAACAGCGGTGTCGCGAACGCGTTCACCGGCCCTGCCGGCATGAAGGCGGCGGTGCTTTCGTCCCGCTACCTTGCCGAAGGTCTCGGCATCGCGGAAGACCTCGTCATACCGTCCTCGACAGGGCTCATTGGCGGCCCGCTTCCGACCGATAAAATAAAGAACGCCGTCCCGCAGCTCGTCTCCGGGCTCAGTGGAGACGGCATCGCCGACGCCGCCGAGGCCATCATGACGACGGACGCGTTCCCGAAATACGCCTCGGTGAACGTCACGATCGGCGGGAAGAAAGGAACTGTCGGCGTCATAGGAAAAGGGGCCGGGATGATCATGCCCAACATGGCGACGATGCTGGCTTACATTATGACCGACGTCAACGTCGGCAAGAGAGCGCTTTCGAAGCTCCTCTCCGACTCGAACGGCAGCTCCTTCAACAAGATAATAGTAGACGGCGACACCTCCACGAACGACACCGTTCTCCTCCTCGCGAACGGCGTGCTCGGCAACCGGGCGGTCGACGGCGGAAAGGATTATCAAAAGCTTTTGGCCGCCGTAACGGAGGCTGCCTCCGAAGTCGCCCATCTGATAGTGAAGGACGGCGAGGGTGCGACGAAGGTCGTGAAGATAGTAGTCAAGGGCGCCAAAACAGAGAAAGACGCCGAGGCAATCGCGCGCACGATCGGGACGTCCCTGCTCGTAAAGAGCGCCCTCTTCGGCGAAGACCCCAACTGGGGCAGAATAGTCGCCGCCGCCGGGCGCGCGGGTGTGGATTTTAACCCGGACAAGCTCGACCTCTTCTTCGCCGGGCACAAGGTCTTAAGCAACTCGAAGGCGGTCATGGACGAAGAAAAGGCGCTCGAAGTCATGAAGACCCCGAGCTTCTCAATCACCCTCGATTTAAAATCAGGAAAAAAAAGCTCCTTCGTCGTCACGAGCGACATCACGTTCGACTACCTCAAGATCAACGCGCATTACAGAACCTGAGAGCTCTTATTTTGGCGTGATAAATCCGGATAGCCTATATCGAGAGTATATATATTATATATAGCATATTGCTATCCCCAACGATTCCGGGCAAGCGAGGGATATCCCACATTCTGTCATTCCCGAATGCCTGTATCGGGAATCCATTTCCGCCAGCAATCCATCAAGAGTTTTTGTCATTTCGAACGAATGTGAGAAATCTGCTTTTTGTCCGTCAATCTGAACCTGATTCAGAGTCTCGTTTTTATTTGTCATCTCGAGCAACGATTTCGAGCAAGCGAGGAATTGCACGCCCCCGGCTGACTGCACTAAAGCTCATCCAGTACAGCTCTGAAGCAACATAAATCAAAACATTCAGGATCTCGTTTTATCTTTCGCTTTAATCTTTCATCCCCCTTAGGAAAAGGGGGATACAGGGGGATTTGAGTTTGTCGTTGCCGTCATCCTGCCTGTCCGGCGTAGCTTTCAGCAAAGACGGAAACTACGATTTCGAGCGAGCGAGAAATTAAGAGCCCATGGCCAATTGCAAGAAAGCACTCCCCTTCGAATACGGGTTATAACAGGACTTCACTTCCCGGCATCGGAGCCGACCAATTCCCCTATAGACTTCACCCCTTCCCTCTCCATGAACTCCACGATGCCCTTGTTTATCTTTCCGGCGACGGCGGTACCCTCCCCCCTTATAGCCGTGACGATCTGAAGCGCCTTAGCCCCGGCTTTTATCTTTTCGAGCGCCGTCCCGGCGTCCTTTATCCCGCCGACGCCTATGATGTCGAGCCTGTCCCCCGAATGCTTATAGATGTAGGAAATCTTCTCCGTCGTCATGCGCCTGTAGTCCGCGTCGTCCCCGCTGAGGCCGCCCGGCTGTGTTCTCCAACGCTCCCCGTACTTCGCCTTCATCTCCGGGACGTCGGCGGTGTTCGCCGCGATTATCCCCGTCACAGAATGCTCGATCGCGACCTCCAGTATGTCGTCGAGCTCCTTGTGACCAAGCTCCGGCGCGACCTTCACGAAAAGCGGCTTCCGTCCGCCCTTCCTCTCCATGGCGTCTATAACGGCCTGGACTATATCCTTCTTCCGCCCCTTTTCGTGAAGCTTCCGGAGCCCCGGGGTATTGGGCGAGCTCACATTTATCGCGAAGTAATCGGCGTAGCCGTAGAGCCTCTCTGCGACGACGGCATGCGCGCGCGGCGAGTCGTCGTGCGGGACGTCCCTGTTCATCCCGATGCTGATCCCGAGCTTAAACGGCGGGTTTTTATAGCGGCTGAGATTCTTCGCGACGACGTCCATCCCCGGGCTGTTGAACCCGAGCCAGTTTATCGCCGTTCCGGGCGCGACCATGAATTGCCTCGGCTTCGGATTTCCCGGCTGGCGGTATTCGAGAACCGAGCCGACTTCGACGCCCGCGAACCCGAGCTTCCAGAGCGCCAGGGCGGCCCGTCCCGCCTTGTCCCACCCGGCGCCGACGATGAGCGGATTTTCGAGCTCGACACCGCCGAGATTCACGCGGAGCCTCTCGTCGGAAAAACGCTTTCCGCCGTCGGCGAACAATTCTACGAGTTTTAAAGTAAGTGGGCTTAGTTCGGCGAGGTGAAGTGATTCCCGCGCCAGGTCGTGAAACTTTTCGGAGTCGAGCCTGTCGAGCACAGGTCTTATTATCTCTTTATACATTGAACCTGAAGAGCATTATGTCCCCGTCCTTGACGACGTATTCCTTGCCCTCGGAGCGCATCTTTCCGGCTTCCTTCAGTGCAGCTTCCGAGCCCGCAGTGACAAAGTCATCGTAGGAGGCGGTCTCCGCGCGAATGAACCCGCGCTCGAAGTCGGTATGGATAACGCCCGCCGCCTGCGGGGCCTTCCACCCCTTTCTTATAGTCCACGCCCGAACCTCCTTCGGCCCCTGCGTGAAATAGGTGATGATCCCAAGCTTATCATATGCAATCCTGACGAGCCTGTCGAGCCCGGAATTCTCGAGCCCCAGCTCGTTCAAAAAGAGTTTCTTCTCGTCATACGGAAGCTCCGCGATCTCGGCCTCTATCTTCGCCGAAAGAACTATGACCTCGGAGCCTTCCTTCGCGGCGTACTCCCTCACCTTCCTGACCTCCTCGTTCGATGAGGCGTCGGGAATATCGTCCTCGCTCACGTTGCAAACGTACAGCATCGGTATGTCGGTAAGGAGGTACATCTCCTTTACGACCTTCGGCGCGTCCTCGTCCATCTCGAAATTTCTCACCTTATTCCCGTTTTCGACGAACTCCCTCAGGCGCGTCACAACCTCGAGCGCGTCCTTAACCCTCTTGTCCCCGCTCTTCGCCTGCGACTGGAGCTTGTCCTGCCGTTTTTCGAGGGTTTCGAGGTCCTTCAGCAAGAGCTCGTCCTCTATGATGCTTATGTCCCGCATCGCGTCCGGAAAGCCCTCGACGTGTATCACGTTATCGTTCTCGAAACAGCGGACTGTATGGAGTATGAGGTCGACCTCCCTTATGCTCGCGAGAAAGGCGTTGCCCCTGCCCTTCCCTTCGGACGCACCCTTCACGAGGCCGGCGATGTCGACGACTTCCAGGTAAGTCGGCGTCAGCTTCTGCGGCTTCACAAGCTCCGAGAGTTTATGGAGCCTGTCGTCCGCGACGGCCACCACGCCGACGTTATCGTCTATAGTAGTAAAGGGGAAATTCCCGACCTCCGCCCCCGCGCTCGTAAGGGCGTTAAAAAGCGTAGACTTGCCCACGTTGGGAAGCCCTACAAGTCCGCATCTGAGTCCCATAATTCTTTTTTATACCTTTTATATTGAATTTCAATCCGCAAGAAAAGTCAGGTGATAACCTACCTTAATGGAAAATGCAGTCAAGGAAGGCGCTCGCCGTTTCATGAAGCCTGAAAAAGCGATTGGCGCGCCGTCGAGCCGGTGAAGGCCGGTTACCGCTCCCCCGTTTCGGGACAGGGGCTTTCATCCAGGTCGAACCATATGCTCCGGTGGTTGCCGTCGCCGTTACCCGTCAGAAAAAATAAAATGTAGTGTATCTCCTCGTGCCTTAAGGCCATCAGGAAGGTATCGGGATCGAGCCCGTTCTGAAACGCTATTTCGTCCCTCGACTGGCAGGCGACGAGTGTCGCGGGGTCGGCGTCGCCGCATGTGAGATTGTTCCTTATTGTAATCTCGCTCACGATCGGAACCCCGGTCGCGTCGAGGTCCGGTATATCCTGTCTCGACTTGCTCTCGGTCTCCATGCACTCGGCCTGATCGATCCAGACAGCCGTCTCCTCCTCGGTGAGCGGCCTTCGCTCGACAACCTCTCCCCCGATGGGGTCCGAGTCCGAATCCCCGATTTCTACACAGCCCGCGAAAAACACCGGCACGAACAAAACCGACACCAATAGATATCTCACGATCCGACCTCCGGAAGTGTTTAAAAAAGCATGTATGACAACACCTTACGCGTTGGGCCATCGATCGGGTCTGCACGGTGCCGGCTTTCCCATATCCCTCCCCCTCAATATACTTTACCCGGTTTAAATCCCCCGGATAGAACCCCGTGAACGATTGTAAAAAAGCATGCTATAGCACCCTTTTTCCCTCTCCACGGCAGGATCTGTCCAGACACTTCGGACATTTTATAATCCCCATTGACGGCGATTATGGCCTGCAGCATAATCTCGGAAATGACGGGCCTCCGGGCAGGCGGCGCATCATAAAACCCGACTTAAAGGAAAAGCAGATGAAGCTTGATATAATGAATACTGGATTTATCTTTTCGGCCTTATCGTGTTTAGCGCTGGCTGCGATTTTAAGCACAGCTGCCATGTTTTCCACGGCCGCGAACGCCGCGGGAGGCACAGCCAAGGGCCAGATACAGTACAAGGACAAAACCGTAGAGCTGAAATACGCATATGTCATCACCGGGCCCGACATGTTCGACCCCGACCAGACCGAGACAACGATAATACTCTCGCCGACCGACATCTCCAGCCAGATAGCCTCGTGCGACAATCAAAGCTGCGCGGGCGGGCTCACAGAAGGCATGACGCTTTCGACCGAAGACTTCGGCGGCACCGTCAGGGTCGTATACTGGGTCGTCACGAACGACGGCATGAAGCAGTACTCCGGCAACACAGACACCTCCGCGCTTACCCTGACGACGGACACACCCGAGAAAAAGGCCGGCAAGATGTCCGTCGACGCCTCCGCGGCGGAAGGGCCGAAGATAACGGTCGAGTTCGACGCGCCGCTCACGAAGGCGTTCAAGGAATAGCCCCGGCCTTTCAGGGCCTAAGCGCCGGATAAAGCGGTCCAGGGCCTCGCTGAACCCGAAATTCTCAAGATAGCCGGGATATTAAAGACCCCGGCGAAGTAGGGTAAATAAAAAAATAGCTTAGAAACTGCGTTACAATCATGTAATTTAGAATTGTAAAACCATACGCCCTGATTGAGGGCGTAACGAAGACGAGGGAGGATTGCCCATGAACCGCACGAATGGAGAGACTAAAGGGATCTTGATTCCGGCGCTTTTACTTCTGGCAGTATCGATTCTGCCGCGTGGGGCCGCGTTCAGCGAGCCCGCAAATGCGGACACTTTCGACAACCGCGAAAAGATATATTTAAAGGATATAACGCCGATACTCTACGAGCTTTCCGAGGTAGGAAAATCGGTGAGCGCGAACGCCGTCAGCCTCGTTCACGGAACCCCCGACAGGTGCTCCTACGAATTCGGATACTACCAGGGTATAGTCGAATCGCTTAAGACGAGGCTCACGACGATCCCGCCGCCCCCGAGGATGGGCGAGGTTCACGCGACCGCGCTCCAGGCCATAGGGGATTATTCAAACGGCCTCGATCAGTACGCGGCGGCCTGCATCGAGACGGACAACAACATAAAATCCGAATACGCGGAGCGCGCCTGGCAGAACCTCGTTTCGGCCGACAACAAGATAAGGCAGGTGAACAGCCTGATAACCACTCCGTCTGCCGCCGCGGCACCGGCGCCGGCCGCAGTAAAGGAAACCTCCGCCCAGAAGATACAGCGCATGTGCACAGCCAGCTGGCCGACCGACGAGCGCATGCAGGAATACTGCGTCAAGAACCAGACTGAATCCCTCGCAACGCTGAACCAGATGCTCCAGCAGTATCCCGCAGGCTCTCCCGAGAGGAAGGTCATTCAAAGCTGCAGCGCCGTATGGAAAAAGGGCGAGATTTACGATTACCGCATGACTGTATTCTGCGTCAACAACCAGCTCGGCACGAACTGACGATTCGGCTTAAGAGGAAAACACCATGCTAGAGATAATCCCCTTTGAAGAGGAAAACATTATAGGTTTCCGCCTCAGAGGGAAAATTGAAGACAGCGAATTCGACGAGACGATCCGTATTATTGAAGAGAAGCTGAAGCTCCACAAAAAGCTCCGGGTCTACGCCGAGATAGAAGAATTCAAGGGGATGTCCGTCAACACCTTCATGAAGGACATCCACTACAGCCTTAGATACTGGCGGAACTTCGACAAGGAGGCCGTCGTCTCGGACAAGGGCTGGCTCAAAACGTGGGTCGAGATCGCCGGGAGCATAGTCCCCGGCATCGAAGTCCGGCACTTCACCTCGGGCGAAAAAGAAGAGGCGAAAGCGTGGATAAGGGAATAGCTTATTCCGGCCCAATGCCAGGGGCGAGCCTCCACATTCCCATGAAAAAGAACGGCTTCGTATACAGACCTGCCCGCCCCGGCGAGGAAGCGGCCGTCTCCAACCTCGTAGCCCGCTCGTTCAACGAGTTCATTGCCCCGGATTTTCTAGAAGAAGGAATAGAGGAATTCTTCAGATACGCGAATCCCCGCTCCCTCGCGAAGCGCTCGGATGGCGCTCACTTCATCCTCGTCGCGGAAGCCGAAGGCGAAATAGCGGGCATGGTCGAGGTCAGGGAAATGAGTCACATCTCCATGCTCTTCGTCGATAAGGCCCATCACCGAAAAGGCATCGGCAGGGAGCTTCTGAAACTCGCGCTCGAACGTATAAAGTCAGAGAACTCGGCTCCTGAAGAGATCACGGTAAACTCATCCCGCTTCGCCGTCCCGTTCTACGAAAGCATCGGCTTCGTCAAAACTTGCGAGGAGAAAATCATATACGGCGTCGTTCACGCTCCCATGGCGCTCACCCTGACCGAGGGTACAATATTACGACGTGAAAACCCCGCCTGGTAAAAAATCCACGATAGAAGAAATAAGGGCCCGCTTCGACGCCGACGTCGAAAGGTTCTCGAACCTCGAAACCGGCCAGCAGGCCGTCATCGACGCCCCGCTCATGCTGGAGCTCATATCGCAGGCCGCGGTGCGCATAAAGCCAGACGCCGGGAACCTCCTCGACATCGGCTCCGGCGCTGGGAACAACACGATCTCCATTCTCCGCCTTCTGCCCGGCCTGAATTGCGACCTCGTCGACCTCAGCCTCCCGATGCTCGAGCGCGCCCGCGAGAGGCTGTCCCGCGAAAACGCCGGCGAGGTGAGGATCTTTCACGGGGATTTCAGGAACGCCGCCCTCCCTACGTTACGATATGACATCGTGATCGCCGCCGCAGTGCTACATCATCTCCGGGAAGACGCCGACTGGGAGAGCTGTTTCCGGAAGATTTACGACCTCATGAAACCCGGCGGCGTATTCCTTGTCAGCGACATGGTCTGGAGCGGCAGCCCCGCCCTTCACAACCTCGAATGGGAGCGTTACGGAACCTACCTCGAAGCCCTTGGTGGAGCGGGCTACCCTGAAAAAGTCTTCGCCTACATTGAGAAGGAAGACTCCCCGAGGAGCGTCTCCTATCAGCTCGACCTCATGAAAAAGTGCGGCTTTAAGGAAACCGACGTCCTTCACAAGAACGCCTGCTTCGCCGCGTATCTGGGAATCAAATAGCCAGGTCGGCCGGATTCACGAGCCTGGATTTTGGGATCGGGACGCCTGTTCATCGCGGCGGTCTCTACACAAGTCGTAATGCCTATTGATTACTCCAGAATTTGCATCATAATTGGGATGATATATTTCGAGTACTAAGCAAGGAAGCCCTTTCTCGGTCTCCAGAAATTAGATGAATAACAGGAAAATACTTGCCCTGATCCATATCTGCATACTGCTTTTAGCTGGCGGAAATGTACGGGCGGAAGAGAATACCGATCTAACCTTCGGCATGTCCGCGGCCTTCAGCGGGCCCGCGAAAGAGCTCGGCATCAATATGAGAAAGGGCATCGAAGCCTATTTCAAAAGGATCAACGCCGGGGGAGGAATAAAGGGCAGAAACCTGAGGCTGATATCCGTCGACGACGGCTACGAGCCGGAGCACGCGGCGAGCAACGTGTACAAATTAATAAACCGGGAAGGGGTCACGGCGTTTATCGGAAACGTCGGCACCCCGACCGCGAAAACGGCGATGCCGATAAGCGTCGAGTACGGAGTCTTGTATTTCGCCCCTTTCACCGGCTCATCCATTCTGAGGCCGTATCAAAACAGGGACTTTCTCATCAGGAACAGGAATAACTCGCAGTATCTCATCAGCAAGTACGTAATAAACTACAGGGCAAGCTATGCCCAGGAAACGGAGCAGATTATCGAGAACCTTCTCGGCAGCGGGATCAAGCCCTACGAGATAGCCATATTCACTCAGGACGACGATTACGGCCTCGACGGCTACAGGGGCGCCGTTGATGCCCTCGAAAAAAGAGGCTACAGCCACTCGGCCGGGATACCCTACGGCACCTACCAGCGAAACACGCTGAACGTCGAAAACGGGCTTCTCGAAATTCTGAATTCACGGAGGCAGATAAGAGCGGTCATAGTCGTCGGCTCCTACAAGCCCGCCGCCAAATTCATAAGATTCGCCCAAAAGCTCATACCCAACGCCGTTTTCATGAATGTGTCATTTGTCGGGTGCACCAACCTGGCCGAATCGCTCGAAGGCGTCGAGGCGGAAGTCTACGTAACGCAGGTGTTGCCTCACTATAATTCCGACCTCGAGCTCGTCGATGAATATAACGAAGACCTTCGAAAATATTTCCCGGGCACCGCTCCCGGTTTCGTTTCGCTCGAGGGGTATATCGCGGCTTACATCTTCGTCCAGGGCCTCAAGAATGCGAAAGGCGATTATTCGTCCGACGGAATTATAGCGGGTATAGAGGGCCTGGATTTCAGCAAGCTCGGCCTCGGGATCGATCAGCCCCTCGGCGAATTCGACCACCAGATCAGCGATAAGGTATGGCTTACGAAGATCGACAAAGGCTCGTGCGAAGAAGTGAGCTGGAAGGAATTCAGACAGGCAGTACAGAAAAGCAGCGGCGGGCGGAATAACCTCACGAGATGAAATTCACCTACAGACCCTCGAAAGGCTTCGTTATATCCATACTGATAATCCTGTTCATCGTATTTCTGAGCTTCGTCCTGGATCTATACTTCTACGAACGCCAGAGCTCGAGGCGGATCGAGCAGGAAGGCAAGCTCGTAACGAAAGAGCTGACCCTTAACGTCGAAACCTTCCTCAGGGAAATAGAGGGCGTCGCCGACAGGGCGGCAGAACAGATTTCTTCCGGCTCCAAGGACGATATTGTCTCGGAGCTGGATAGAATCCTCAAATTCGAGCACGCAATATCCAATATCGGAGTTCTTTTCGTGCCCCACTCCTACGACGAAAGTTTGAGGCTGTACTCGCCGTATATATTGAAAGAAGGGAACGATACCGAGATACTAAGCTTCGATTCTTACTACGACTACACTACTGCGGCGGTGCCGTGGTTCGGGGAATCCATAAAACTCGAGAAGAGCTGGACGAAGCCTTTTTACGACGAAATAAGCCGTGAACAATTCGTATATTTCACCAGAAGGTTCACAATGGGAGGCGGGAAAAACGCCGAGCCTTCCGGGATACTTTTCATCGGAGCCCCGCTCAAGGATTTAAAGAATAAATTATCGTCCCTCAATCTCGAGCATCCCGGACAGCCGTATATCGTCACGGTCGACGGGCTCGAGATCACCCAGTCGCCCCATAGCCGCGGCGGAGTGCAAGCGATAGGCCCCGGTGCGGATAATGCGGATAATAGAGAGCCCGGACTCCTTAAAGTATCCGACCCAAATACCGGCGAGACCATATACCGGTTCGTCTCGCCCCTCGAATCCAGCGACTGGATAGTCGTCTTCGAGATAGTGGAAAACGAATTCCTCGAGAATTATTCGCTCTACAGGAAGATACTGATCGGCATCGTCGTCTCCCTGGCCGCGCTCGTAACAGCCCTGGCTCTCTATAACCTGAAACCGCTTACCTCGAACTATCGGTCCGGCTACCTCTTCTGGTTTTTCATGGCCCTTTTCTTCCTTTACATGCTCGTCTCCATATACATATGCTGGATCGGGCTCGAGTATCAGGACAAGTCTGAAAAAGAGCTGAACGCCATAATCAATAAATCGCTCCTCGAAGACTTCAAGCTGAAATACATCAAATATTCCCTTGAGCAGAGAGAGGATCCCCCGGTATTCATACCCACGGGAATATTCGTGGAATCCATAACTTCCCAATCGTCGAACAGAGTCAACGCAAAGGGGATAATCTGGCAGAAATACTATAAGGGCGTACACGACGACATAGCGCGCGGCATCTCGATCCCGAATGCGGTCGACGTCAACCTGTCGAAATTTCTCGAGAAAACATACGATGACTACACGCTGGTCGAATGGACGTTCAATCTGAATATAACCTCCGACTTCAACTACAGTCGGTATCCGTTCGGCAATGAAAACATGTGGCTCCAGATCAAGCAGCAGGAATTCGATAAGAACATAGTCCTCGTGCCCGACCTCGACTCCTACAGGGTAAGCTCTACAAGGTATCTCCCCGGGCTCGACAAGAACATACAGATCAGGGACTGGGAGATTCAGAATTCATTCTTCAGCTACACCTTCAACAGCTACAATACGAACTTCGGCATCGAGAATTTTATAGGGCAATACAGCTTTCCCGAGATTTACTTCAACATCATCATACGCCCCAACATCCTGAACGTCTTCATATCCCATTTTCTGCCGATCGGCATCGCGATATTCCTCATATTCGCGATTTTCAAAACCGCTACCGGCCACTACGTTGTGCGGCCTTACGCGACCCTCTTTCTGGCGCTGATATTCCTTCAGATAAGCCTCAGGTCCAACCTCGGCGCGAACGAAATAGTCTACATCGAGTACTACTACTTCCTGACCTACTTTATAATGGCCGGCGTCAGTCTGAATGCAGTCCTCGTCCAGAACTCCAGCTGGGAATTGGTACATTACAAAAACAATCTCATTCCGAAACTCTTTTTCTGGCCCTTCACAGGATTAGCCATACTCATACTCAATACCCTGGTTTTCTACGATTGATTTCGATTCCCGCCCACATGCGGACTAAGCTTCGATAGATCGCCGCCGCTTTTCATCAAAACTCCGAAAACCGGAATGGAATTAGGCGGCTCGTGGATTATCATATTAGTGGACGATATGCCAGCCGGAAATTTATTAAGCCGAAGAAAGATGCTCAGCATTCTCGGTATGGGAGCCCTGTCGACCGCGATTTCGGCATGCGCCCCCAAGGTCACGAAGCCGCCCGTACGCCCCTACCGGTATTTTCCCATGGTGGAGGTGTCGGAGGACAGGATCATAAGAGAGGCCGTCGGCTTAAGACCTTACAGACCCTCGGGGTTCGTCCTCCGCCGCGAGCGCGTCGGCGCGAAAGACATAATCCACAACTACGGCCACGGAGGCGGAGGCCTCACCCTCTCCTGGGGAACCTCCCACATTGCGGTGAAAGAAGCCGCTCCCCTCGGTCACAGGGCCTGCGCCGTCCTTGGATGCGGGGCCGTCGGGCTTGCGACCGCGAGGCTCATGCAGATAGAGGGATACGCGGTCACCATATACGCGAAGGACCTCCCCCCTCATACGACGTCCAACGTCGCCGCCGGGCAGTGGTCGCCGTTCACGGTATTCGACAAGGAGATGATAACCCCCGGCTTCTACCAGGAGTTCCTCCGCGCGGCGAGGCTCTCTTTCGGCTACTTCAAGAAGATGATAGGCAGCCGTTACGGCGTCAGGGTCGCCGACAATTTTTACTTCGGCGACTATCCCGTATCGCTTCCCGACGTCATTTACGACCTCCCCGAGATATACGGCAAGCCCGGAATGCTCGTCCCCGGCGAATATCCTTTCGACGAACCCTCGGGCGCAATCGTTAAGACGATGCTCATCGATACCCCTATCTATCTCGACGCCCTGATGAGCGATTTCAGGCGCGGCGGCGGGAGGATTATAGTCCGTGACTTCAGGGACGTTACAGAGCTCATGTCACTGCCGGAGCCGCTCATAATGAACTGCACGGGGCTCGGATCGTATTTTTTGTTCAACGACCGCGAGCTCGAGCCCGTAAAGGGCCAGCTCATAGTGCTAAAGCCCCAGCCCGAGGTCGACTACATAACCCTCGTCAGGAACGGAGGCCTCTACATGATGCCCCGCTCCGACGGTATAATGCTCGGCGGCTCTCATCAATACGGCGACTGGGACCTCTCCCCCGACCCATTCGTAACCGAGCACATTCTAAAAGGCCAGTCGAGGTTCTGGAGCGGCCTGCCTGTTGCATAAAGCTGCCTTCCGTTTAATGTAGAATATAGCCATGACGGACTTCATACAGGTGCTCCTGGGTACGATCGTCGCGCTCCTGCCGATAGTAAACCCCTTCTCCGTCGCCATCACGTTCATCTCGCTCTCGAAGGACATGGACGATTCGAAGAGGAACCGGGAAGCCCTCCTCGCCTCCGTTTACATGACTATAATCCTCGTCATTTTCCTCGTGGCCGGCGTCCTTATAATGAAGTTCTTCGGCATATCCCTTCCCGGCATCAAAATAGCCGGCGGCCTCATCATCCTGAATATAGGCTTCAAGATGCTGAACCCCGAATATAAAGACCTCCGCGCGATAAACGCAGAGACGAGGACCCGGAGCGATGAAGACATCGCTTTCACCCCCCTCGCCGTCCCGATGCTGAGCGGGCCGGGGGCCATAGCAGTGACTATAGGTATGGCGGCCACCGCGGGCACCAGGCTCGACTACGCCGCCGAGTCCCTCGGCATACTTGTCGTCGCTGTCGTCACGTATATCTGCCTCAGGGTGGCGGGCAGCGTGAAGAACATGCTGGGCGAGTACGGCGTCAACGTCCTCACCCGCATACTCGGCTTCATACTCATATGCGTCGGCGTCCAGTTCATAGTCGTAGGGTTTTATGACTTTATACTCAACGAGGAATTTTCGAGGCCGATCCTCCGGATGATAAAAGAGGTATGGAATGAGTGAAGTAAAAGCACTGGTTTTTATTATTGTACAATAATTGAAGTGTGGTTTATGTTAAAATACTGTTTAAGAGGTGACATATGGGCAGGGAAAATTTTGAAGACTATCTTAAGAAGCATAGCACGGAGAGCCAAATAGATTGGGATTCTAGAAAAAAAGAATGGCTGAAGCATGTGGATGAGTTTTATGAACTAATTACGGGATGGTTAAAGGAATATATAGCTCAAAATAAAGTACTAATACGTTATAACCCTATAACTTTGGAAGAGGATTATATTGGATTCTATAATGTGGACCAGCTTTATTTAAAGATAGCTAACCAAACCGTAGTATTTACTCCTATAGGAACTATTCTAATAGGTTCGAATGGAAGGATAGATATGGAGGGAAGAGCAGGAAGAATTAGGTTTGTACTTGTCGATGAAAAGACAACGGGAAGAAGTGTAAAAGTCAATAAACCCATACCAAAACAAAAAAAATCTATAGAAAACGATCAGCAAACTTCCAGATTAAAATGGAAAATCGCACCAATTCCACCTTCAAACAAATTAGAAGAATTAACGGAAAATAAATTCTTCGACGTGCTTATGGCAGTTATTAATGACCAGCAAGGTTCTAATCGCAACGTATTTTACAATGCGATTGATGCCTAATGGAAGTTATTTGTGGCAAAGAAAATCTCATTCTCAAACGCCAATCTCGAACTTGGAGAAATTTCCGAAAACTTCAAGGACACTGAGTTAGCATTAAGACGCTATTACAACCTTTCAAATGAAGAATTCCATTTGTATCCAAAATTTTTTGCTTACTCACAACAAGAAATAAACGCAGAACTTAATAAAAGGATTGATGAACTAAACAAATCCACCACCCTAACTGTACTAGCTTCTATAGAGGCAAGTTTTCAGATTGATTACTGGAAAAGGTGTTACGATAAGAAAAAAGATTCCTTATCCAAAGATTTTAGGCTTATTTATAAAAATTATAGACAAACGGGGCAGAAAGCTTCATTTAAAAACGATATTTTAGAAAACTGGAAAAAACATTTTCCTCCTTTTAAACCCTTGATATCCGAATTAATCGGGGCGTTTAATTACAGGCATTGGCTCGCCCATGGTCGTTATTGGCAACACAAATTAGGCCGAAAATACGATTACGATTATGTTTATGAGCTTGGACAAGAAATATATAAGTCATTGCCCTTGGAAAAACAAATCAAATAGATGATTTAATTGTATTAAATAACCTACGCCTTCTTTCTATTTTCCAGAATGATTATTCGCAGATACAAACCCGCGGACGCCGAGACCATTTCGGACCTATACAGAAAGTCGGTTACGGAGATAGGAATAGAGCGCTACTCCAAGGCCGAGGTTGACGCGTGGGCCTCCTACGCAGACGAGGTCGAGGAGATTCGCTACAAGCTCTCGGGGGGCCTCACGCTGATCGCCGAAGTCGGCGGCAGGATGGCGGCGTTCGGCCAGCTGAAGCCGCCGGACCACGTCGAGTTCCTCTACACGCTGAAGGACTTTTCGAGGAAGGGAATTGCAACCGCGATTTACAAGCGCCTCGAAGACGCCGCGATAGCGGCCGGGGCGAAGGCTTTGACTACGGACGCGAGCAGGATATCGAGGCCCCTTTTCGAGAAGATGGGTTTTGTACTCGTCGAGGCCGTGATCGAAGAGCGGAAGGGCGTGAAGATCGAATGCTTCTCGATGAAAAAAGAGCTCTCCCCCTGATAACTTTCCACCTTGCCGCCGGCCTGAGCCCGGAAGATTATTTTCGGCCCGAATACCGAAACGGGGTTGATTCTCTCGCAGGGCACTCTATAATAAATAGGCTTAAAGAGGAGACAGATTCATGAAGAACAATACTTCGGACCAGAACCTTGGCGCATTTCTTTTCGTAACCGCGATAGTGCTTTTCTTCGTTCTTGCCATTTATCTCTGGCTCAGCTGAGCTCGATTCCCAATTAAGTGCAGCGAGATTTCAACTGTCTTAAAACCTGACAACGGTTAAAGGGAGAGCTATACACTATTACACAAGCCCCTTCCCTTTGCTGTCCAAATATCTGACATTCGACATCCCTCATAGCTCACAGCCCACGGTATTTACTTAACAACCGCATGGCACGGTTATTGCTCTTTATCTCGGCATTCGAGTTGAGATTGAGGCGATGACAGACACCACTACCGCGAAAGAGGGTGACGGGGGAGGACTGCCCGGATATGGAAGCTGCGTTCATTGCGGCGAGCCTACTGGCATTGAGACGGCCGTCGAGTCAGCCGGCCTCCGCTTTTGCTGCACAGGCTGCAGCGCAGTCTACGAGATACTGAACAGCCTCGGTCTCGACGATTACTATAAAATCCGCGCCGCCCAGAACATAAAGGGAACAACCCCCGCCCGGGACCCCGCTTCCGGTGAGGATTATTCGTATCTGGACCAGAAGAGCTTCGCGGATATATATACGACAGAAGAAAAGCCGCTCACCATGAGCTTCTACGTCGAGGGCATAGAGTGCGCCGCATGTCTCTGGCTCATCGAAAAGATTCCGTCCTGCGCGGAAGGCGTGGAATCCGTCTCGCTCAATATGTCGGACAATACGGCTTTAGTAACGTTCACCCCGGAGAAGAAATTTTCCTCCTTCCCCGACGCCGTAAAGAGATTCGGATACAGGGCGCATCCCGTAAAACCCGGCGAAGACACCGACGATCTCAGAAAAAAGGAGAACAGGCGGTCGCTCATCCGGCTCGGCGTCGCCGCCGTATGCGCGGGGAACATAATGCTCCTCTCCGCGGCGGTTTATTCCGGCGCGGGCGGCGTCTTCGAGAAGTATTTCACGCTCGTAAGCTTCCTCCTCTCTATCCCTGTCGTCACATACTGCTCTCTGCCGTTTTACAGAAGCGTCATCGTGGCGGTGAGGTCGGGCCGGGTGACGGTAGACATCCCGGTCGTCTTCGTCATACTCGCAGGGTTCGCACTCAGCGCGCACAACTTCTACGCCGGAAGCCGCGCCGTTTATTTCGACTCGATCACGGCCTTCGTTTTCCTCCTCCTTGGAAGCAGGTATTTCCTCAAGTCCGTCCGGGGGCGGCTCTCCGAAAAGGAGCAGCCGGGGAAGACATTCTTTTCTTTAAACCGCGTCCTGGTCTGGGACACCGCTGCGCGCCAGTTCTTTTACGAGCCGCTCGAAAGCCTCAAGACCGGGAGCAGAATAAAGCTCTCCAAGGGCGAGCGCATACCCGCCGACGGCGAGCTCGTTTCACGAACGGCGGAAATAAACCTGGCAGTGCTCACAGGCGAGAACATCCCGCGAACCATAGAGAAGGGAGACGCCGTCTACGCCGGCTCGATACTCGAATCGGACGAAGCGGTGCTCAAGATCGAGAGCACGGGTAAAGCGACCCGCATCGGCAAAATACTCGACGAGGTCGAGCGAAACTACGCCGGCAAGATCAGCCTCTCCGGGGGCAGCGACAGGTACGCCGCCGTTTTCACCCTCGCGGTAGGGATCATTTCCATAACCGCATTCTTCGCAATTTCTTATATGTACGGGACGCGGCAGGGCATAGAGAGGGTGATGGCTTTCATACTGATCGCCTGCCCGTGCGCATTCGTCTTCGTCCTCCCGCTATTTCACAGCATGTCACTGAAGTCCGCCGCCGGGAAGGGAATTCTGATCAGGGACCCGGGCATTTTCGACAAGCTGCCCGGCGTGAAAAATATATTTTTCGACAAAACCGGCACGCTCACGAACGGCGTCTTCAGGATTCTCAAGTGGGATACGGAGAGCCTCTCGGGCGACGACCTCGGGGCGATCCTAGCCATAGAAAAAAAATCGGACCATCCCGTTGCGAGGGCGATCGTAAGCCGCCTCGCGGGAATGGATCTGCCCATTCCCGAGGTCGGAAATTTCGAGCACTTGTACACCAAGGGCGTTTCCGCCGAAGCGGGCGGGCACTTATACACAATCACCTCCGGAGAGAGCTCACTACCTTCCCCCAACGAAATCAACGAGCTCATAGCGTCGACAATCGTCGTACGCAAAGACGGCAAGGCGATATCCGAAATCACGCTCGGCGATTCGCTCAAGGAAGACGCGAAGTTGGCCGTGAGCGAGCTTTCTATGATGGGCTATAACGTGTTCGTCGTATCCGGAGACAAGGAAGAAAACGTAAGGCAGGTCGCGGACAGAATACACATCCCGTGCGAAAACATCTTCTTCGGAGAAACCCCAGAGGGCAAGTCCGGAATAATCGCCCGTCACGGCCGCTCGATGATGATAGGTGACGGGCTCAACGACGCCCCCGCCCTCGCCTCGGCCGACGTCGGCGTCGCGATCCAGGGAAGCGTCGGGGAGAGCATGAAGGTATCCGACGCCTACATATTGAACAACGATCTTTTTACGATTTTAGACCTCTTAAGTCACGGAGCCTCGGCCAGGGCGACAGCGAAACGCAACATGGCGCTCTCGATATCGTACAACTCTATCGCGGGGGCCTTCGCCCTGGCCGGATACATCACCCCGCTGGCGGCCGCCGTTTTAATGCCTGCCGTATCGCTTCTGCTCCTGGGCTCGGCGCTCCTGGGCAGGTCCTCACGCGCCGGAAGTAAAAGGAGGGCCGCGGCGTGAACATCATTTTCCTCACCCTCGGAGTCTCCATAGCGATCGCCGTCATATTCCTCGCCGCGTTCATATGGGCGACCGGAAGGGGGCAGTACGACGACCTCGAAACCCCGAGTCACAGAATACTTCTCGACGACTACGAATCCGAAAACACCAATCCGAGACCAAAGGAGGGCACGGATAAATGAGTACAGCGACAGCGGGAGTCTCCGCTACGATGGAAAAAATATTTTACGACGACGATATAGTTAAAAAATTCCTTTTGGCCACTGTAATCTGGGGCGCGGCCGCGTTCGCAGTCGGCCTTCTGGCCGCGCTCCAGCTTGCCTACTGGCCCGCCAATTTGGACACCTCGTGGCTCACGTTCGGCAGGATAAGGCCGCTTCATACGAACGCCGCGATATTCGCGTTCGGCGGCAACATCATATTCGCCGGCATGTACCACTCGACGCAGCGGCTGCTGAAAACGCGTATGTATTCAGACGTCCTCAGCAAGATTCATTTCTGGGGCTGGCAGCTAATAATCGTCGGCGCTCTTATCACGCTCCCGCTCGGTTACTCGCACGGTAAGGAATACGCCGAGCTCGAATGGCCGCTCGACGTCGCCATAGCGCTCGTCTGGGTCATCTTCGCTGTAAACTACTTCGGCACGATAGCGATAAGGCGCGTGAAACACCTCTACGTCGCGATATGGTTTTACATCGCGACTATCATCACGGTCGCCGTGCTTCACATCGTGAACTCTATAGAGATACCGGTCGCTCTCTTAAAGAGCTACCCCGTCTACGCCGGGGCTCAGGACGCGCTGGTTCAGTGGTGGTACGGTCATAACGCCGTCGCGTTCTTCCTGACGACTCCCTTCCTCGGGCTCATGTATTACTACGTCCCCAAGGCCGCGAACAGGCCCATTTACAGCTACAAGCTCTCGATAATTCACTTCTGGTCGCTCGTCTTCATATACATCTGGGCCGGGCCGCACCATCTCCTGAACACGTCTCTCCCCGACTGGGCGCAGACCCTCGGCATGGTTTTCAGCCTCATGCTCTGGGCGCCGAGCTGGGGCGGCATGATCAACGGTCTTCTGACGCTGAGAGGCGCATGGGACAAGCTCAGGACCGACCCGATACTGAAATTCCTGGCCGTGGCCATAACATTCTACGGCATGTCGACGTTCGAGGGCCCGCTCCTTTCGATTAAATCCGTGAGCTCGCTCGCGCATTACACCGACTGGATCATAGGCCACGTGCACGGCGGCACTCTCGGCTGGAACGGGTTCCTGACGTTCGGCGTCATTTATTACCTCGTGCCCAGGCTCTGGCACAGGGAGATGTACAGCCTTCGTCTCATGAACTGGCATTTCTGGATAGGCCTCTTCGGCATCCTCCTCTACTACATCTCGATGTGGGCCAGCGGCATCACACAAGGCCTCATGTGGATGGCCATCGGCGAAAACGGCCAGCTCGTATACCCGGACTTCGTCGAAACGGTCATGCGTATAGTGCCCCTTTATTACGTTAGATTCATCGGCGGGGCTCTTTACCTGACAGGATTTATCTTCCTCATCTACAACGTATGGATGACGGTGAAGACCGCGCCGAAAACGGAAAAGGCAGCGGCGGCAGCAGTCGGCTCTATGAACCCGAGCGAAATGGGCAAGGGCCACAGGAAGCTCGAAGCGATGAGCGCGATATTCACGGTGCTCATGTTTATAGCGATAGCCGTTGGATCGGTTATCGAGATTCTGCCCACGCTCTCTATGTATAAATATCTGCCCGCCGCCGAGAAGACAGAGCCCTACACACCGCTCGAGCTCGCGGGAAGGGATATTTACGTAAAAGAGGGCTGCTACACCTGCCACTCCCAGATGATAAGGAAGCTCCCGTTCGACGTGCTCAGGTACGGCGACAGCTCGACCCTCGGCGAATCGATGTACGACAGGCCGTTCCAGTGGGGCTCCAAGAGAACGGGGCCCGACCTCGCCCGCGTCGGCGGTAAATACCCCGACATGTGGCACGTCCGGCACATGATAGACCCGAGGGCGATCACGCCCAATTCCATCATGCCGACCTATCCGTGGCTCGCGTCGAGCAAGGTCGATTACACGATCCTTAGAAAGAAATTCAGCGTCATGAAGATGCTCGGCGTCCCTTACAGCAGCGAAGAGGTCGCCAATGCCGACATAAACGCCGAAAAGCAGGCGGCCCGGATTTACGAAGGCCTCCTGGAGCAGGACCCGTCGCTCAAGAACATAAAAGATACCGAGATGATAGCGCTCATAGCGTATCTCCAGAGCCTCGGCAAGAAAAGCAGTGAGGGGGTGGCATCATCAAACAAATAGCCCTCTCCTACTTTCAGGATATATGGATGACCGTCGCCGGGCTGATCATTTTCGTTTCGGTCTTCGCGGCAATCTTCTTCCGCGCCATGACCACGCCCAGGAGCGAAATCGAGGAGATGGAGCGGCTGTCTCTCGAAGAGGACAGCCTGCTTCAGAAGGAGGATTATAAATGACCGAGAAAGACAAACTCATGCACGACCACGAGTACGACGGCATAAAGGAGCTCGATAACCCCCTCCCCCGCTGGTGGCTCATGACGTTTTACATAACGATCGTGTTCGCGGTCGGCTACTACGCCTATTACGAGTTCCTGGGAGGGCCTGATTCCGACCAGCGGCTCGCGGCGGAGATGAGCCACATCAGGGCCGAGCAGGAGAAGACTGCTGAAGCCGCAAAGGAAGAAATGGCGACGAAGGACTATGTCGCCCTCGCATCGAATCAGGAAGTGCTGGGCAGGGGCAAGGCCGAGTACATGGTCAAGTGCATGGCGTGCCACGGCGACAAGGGCCAGGGGCTCATCGGTCCCAACTTCACCGACGACTACTGGATACACGGCGACGGCTCCGTGCCCGCGATCCTCAAGGTCATGAACGACGGCGTGCCGGACAAGGGCATGCCACCGTGGAAGGGGCTCATATCGCCCGAGCTCCAGGAAGACGTCGCCGTCTATATCTACAGCCTCCACGGCTCTAACCCGCCCGGGGCCAAGGCGCCTCAGGGAGAAAAAGTAGAGCCGAAATGAAGGTAGTAGACCAGAGAAATCTCCCCGAGGAACGCCCGTCGTCCATGGACGAGACGGGAAAGAGGGTCTTCATATTCCCTGCCCAGGTAACGGGATTCTGGAGGCGGTGGAGGACAGTATCGGAAATCTTCCTCGTTATATTTTTCCTCGTCCTCCCCTGGGTTAAAGTTGGCGGCCACCAGGCGCTCCTCCTGGACATAGCCGAAAGGAGGTTCTCCGTATTCGGCCTCACCTTCTGGGCCCACGACGCCCCGCTCATATTCTTCATACTCGCGTTCCTCACAATCGGCCTCGCTTTCATCACAGCCGTCTGGGGGAGGGTTTGGTGCGGCTGGGCATGCCCGCAAACGGTATTCATCGACGGCGTATTCAGGCGGCTCGAATACCTTATAGTCGGGAGCCACATACAGCAGCGGAACCTCGCCAAAGCCCCGTGGGACGTAAAAAAGTTCCTCAGGCTCGGGCTCCTCTGGACGTTATTTCTCATTGCGAGCCTGATAATAGCGCACAGCTTTCTCGCCTATTTCGTAGGCGCCGAAAAGCTTGTCGAGATGACCCGGCACAATCCCGAGGAGAACTGGACGATCTTCGTCGTCATGGCATTTATAACCGCCGTGATCCTCTTCGACTTCGGGTGGTTCAGGGAGCAGTTCTGCATCATCATGTGCCCCTACGGCAAGTTCCAGTCGGTCCTCATGGACGACGACTCCATCACCGTTTCCTACGACACCGTTCGCGGCGAGCCCCGAAAGGGCATCGTAAAGCCCGGAGAGAGGGAGGGCGACTGCATCAACTGCTACAAGTGCGTAGCGGTGTGCCCGACGGGTATCGACATAAGGAACGGCCTCCAGCTCGAATGCATAGGATGCACAGCCTGTATCGACGCCTGCGACGAGGTGATGGACAAGATAGAAAAACCCCGGTGGCTCATAAGATACGCGACGGGCAACGCGCTCAAGGGCCTTACGACTCGCCTCTTCAGGCCGCGCGTCGCCATCTATTCCGTCCTTCTCGTAGCCGTCGTCGGAGCGCTCGTATTCTCCGTTTCCAGGCGGCAGGACCTGACAGTAACGGTTCTCAGGGGGAAGGACACCCCTTTTCAGGTAATACAGAATCCCGACGGCTCCGAGCAGGTTATAAATCATTTCAAGATGAGCATAAAGAACCAGACCTTCGGCGACATCTCGGTAAAGGTTGCGCTTCCCGAAGAGCTGACCGAAAGCGGAGTCGAGATAGTCACGCAGAGCGACACGCTCGACATCGGCCCCGGAAAAAATCTGACCGTCCACTTCTTCGTGAAGTTCCCCCGAAGCTTCACAGCCAAAGGCGGAGAGGGAGCCGCGCGGCTCGACTTCATTGACCCTGAAAGCGGCGGAATAAAAACGACGGAGGACGTCCAGCTTGTCGGACCCGGCGCAATTTAACGAGCTCATAGCGAGGTGGTCATTCGTATCCGTGCCGCTCGGGGTCTTCATCGCGAGCCTCCTGGGCTCGACGCACTGCGCCTCGATGTGCGGCCCCGTCGCCGCAATGGTACACGGCAGGAACGGATACCTGCCGCTGTACCACACAGGCCGGCTCGTGAGTTATCTCAGCCTCGGCGCGCTGGCCGGGCTTTTGGGGGAAACGTTCCTGTCACGGAGCCTCCCAGTCGTTTCGACAGTATCTCTCGCCGCCGTCTCACTCTTCCTCGTATACACGGGCTTGAGGCTCATCCGGGGAAAATCGCTCGACGTCCTGCCCGGAAGGCTCGTCTCTTCCGTCCTCAGGTATCCGGCGAGGTGGTCTCTCACGCGGAGAAAACCCGTCGCTTCTTTGACAATGGGAATCGTAAACGGCTTCGTGCCGTGCGGCTGGGTCTATATATTCGTCATCGGGGCGGCCGCCGCGAAAAGCCCGTTTTATGGAGCGGCGCTCCTGTTCGTATTCTGGCTCGGAACCCTGCCCGCGCTGACAGCCATCTCCTACGCATACAAAAAAGGTGTGAGTATGGTTCCGGTGAAAGCAGGGGTCATTGCAGGTGTGATACTGATAGCGGCGGGTCTATTTAACTTCGCCGCCCACATCGTGCCCTCGGAAGGCGGGCGACACGCGCACAGCCATGGTCAAAGCCAGAGCCGAACGCCCGAAGTGAAGGAGCACGTACACCATCACTAAAAATCCACGGACGATGCGCCGCCGATAATCATTCCAGCGCGAACAGCTTCAGCTTCCTGTAAAGCGTATCCCGCGAGATACCCAGCATGTCGGCGGCCTTGGACTTGTTCCCGCCCGATTCCCGGAGCGCCTGCTCCAGTGCGAACTTCTCCAGCTTGTCGAGCGAGAGCAGCTGATGGTCCGACGTGCGCGCCTGGCTCCAGAGAAGGTGATTCTTGAGGTCCTTTTCCGTTATCAGCGTCTTGCCGGGCGGGATTACGGCCACGATGCTCTCTATCAGGTTTTCGAGCTCCCTGATGTTGCCCGGAAAATCGTAGGAATAAAGGGCCGAATGCGCATCCTCCGAAAACCCGCCGACTCCCTTCCCGTACTTCTTGTTGAACCTCTTGAGAAAATGATCGAGAAGAAGGGGAATGTCCGTTCTCCTCTCCCTCAGGGGCGGAAGCTCGATAACGATAACCGCGAGCCTGAAAAAAAGGTCTTCCCGGAGATACTTCGTCTTGAGGTCTTCTATAGAGTGATTGCTTGCCGCAATAACCCTCACATCGAGCGGTATCTCGTTCGTATAGCCGAGGGGCCTCACCTTATACTCTTCGAGCACCCTCAGCATTCTCACCTGGAGGTCCTTCGGCATCTCGCCTATCTCGTCGAGGAATATCGTCCCCTTGTCCGCCGCCAGGAAAAGCCCCTCGTGGTCCCTGACCGCCCCCGTGAAGGCCCCTTTCCTGTATCCGAATAGCTCGGATTCGAGAAGCTCCTTCGGTATAGCGCCGCAGTTGACGGCGATAAACGGCCTCTCCGCCCTTTCGCTCTTAATGTGAATGGCCTTCGCCATGAGCTCCTTTCCGGTTCCGGTCTCGCCGACGACAAACACCGGCGCGTTACTCCCCGCCGCGGCCGAGGCCTTCTCGAAAACGAGCCTCATGGCCTTCGAGCTGCTGACAATATTATCGAAGCCGTACTTGTCCGACAGGAGCTCTTTCAGGTTATCCACCCTGTCTTCGAGCTCGCGCGTTTTTCTTATAACGTCTATCTTGTTTAAAAGAACGTCCTTGTCGAAGGGCTTAGTCACAAAGTCCTTCGCCCCGAGCTTTATCGCCTCGACGACGTTTTGCACAGTCCCCTGGCCCGTCACCATTATCACCGGGAGCTCCGGCATGAGGTCTCTCAGCTTTTCGAGGAGCGTATAGCCGTCCATGAGCGGCATCACGAGGTCCACGAGGGCGAGGTCTATATCCTGCGCCTCCCGCGCCCTTTCGAGCGCCTCCTTCCCGGAATAAGACGGCACGACAGCATAGCCGTTCCGTTCGAGAAGCTCCCTCAATATGCCGACGAACTCCGCGTCGTCATCGACGAGCAGCACCTTGAATCTCCGTTTATCCACTATTCCCCCTTCCCTGCGTACACAGGCAGTTTTATAGATAAAGTCGTCCCCTTCCCTTCCTTGCTGCTGATAGTGGCGTCTCCCCCGTGATCCGCTATAACGCGCTTCGCGACCGAAAGGCCGAGCCCGGTCCCGACGCCCGTCGGCTTGGTGGTGAAGAACGGATCGAAAACAAAGGGTATGACCTCCCTCGGTATTCCCGTGCCGGTGTCGGCTATCCGCACCACGGCGAACCCCGGAACATCCCCGCCCTTGGCCGTGATTGTAAGCTTCCCCCCTTCGGGCATCGCGTCGACAGCGTTCATAACGGCGTCGCTGAAAACGAGGTGAAGGAGGTTCGGGTCCGAAAGGATGACGAGATCCGGGTCCATATCAGTTTCCGCGGCTATCCCCTGCTTCCGTAAGAGTGGGCGCATCATTTCGAGCGATTCGGAGAGTATCTCGGAGAGGTTTTCCGGCGCTTTCTCGCTCCGGGGATTGCTCACAAACCTGAGGAGCCTCTGTATGACCTTCTGCCCGTAGAGTATCTGCCTTTCTATAGAATCGAGCTTCTCGCCCATATCCCCATATTCCGGAACGGCTTCGACGTCGTCCTTGAGCATCTGCACACGGAGCAGCATCGACGCTAGCGGCGTGCCCATGTGATGGGCGAATCCCTCGGCCATCCTCCCGACGATCTGCGCCTTTTCGAGCTCGACTATCTTGTTCCTCATCGCGATCCTGGCCGATATGTCGCGAACGGTCTCGATGAACCTCCCGCCGCCCTGCTCCATGTATACGAGGCTGATGCTGACGGGAACCCGTCCGCCGTCCCTGCTCATCATCTCCGTTTCCTGGTCCAATACCGACGCACCTTCTTTAACGCGCTGGAGGAGTATATTAAAACCCTGCCTCCTCTCGGGCGTTATGATTTCCCAGATTTCGTTTATCTGCCCGCCTTCTCCCGAAAAGAGTTCGAGCCCCGCCCTGTTTATGGTTTCCACCTTTCCGGACGAATCGAACACGAGCACCGCGTCGGAAGTATTGTCCAGAACGCGCCTGAACTTCTCGTCCCCCTCCCTGACGAGCCTTTCGGCCAGTCTCCTTTCGGTTATATCCACGATCGTGCTCAGAACCACCACCCCCGTTTTCGTCTGCACGGGATTGAGCCCTATCTCGACAGCAAACTCCGTGCCGTCCTTTCTGAGAGCGTTTAGCTCTCTCCCCTTACCCATCGGACGCGCGCTCGGAGAGGCGAGGTACGAATACCTGAATTCCGTGTGCATGGTCCTGAAGCGCTCGGGAACGAGCGCTTCGATGGTTTTGCCCACCAGCTCGCCCGGCTCGTACCCGAACATCCTGTTCACGAGCGAGTTCACGAAGAGTATGTGTCCCCTGTGGTCCGTCATCACGATTCCGCTCGGAACGGATTCCACGATCAGGCTGTAATTCCTTTCGAGGAACTCCCCTTCGGGCTCCGACTCCCTGTCCGGGGACCGTACAATTCCGCTGTCCCGGTTCTCGGGAGCAGTCTCCGTTTTCTTATCCGTTTCTTCCATCATCCGAACGTTCACGAGCCCCTAGGCCTGGCTTTATACGACTGATTTTAGAGAATAGCACCGCGCCGCGCCGCTTACAAACGCCCCGGCCGCGCCGGGTGGATGGGGTCGGATATATCCGGGGGCGTGCGGTCGGATATATCCGGAGGCGGTCAGATGTATGAATAGAATTCGAATCTCCTCTCCCAGGTCTGAAGGTCGTAGGACGCGACGACGAGGTCCTTCTTGTCACTCGTGTCCTCGTCGACAACGTAATAATTCAGGATCGATTCCGGCTCGAAGCCGTAATGATTGAGGATCTTTATAAAACTCAGGTTGTCGTGAAGGTATCTCACTATTATCTTGTGAAAGCGCTTCTTCATCCCTTCGAAAAGAAGGAGGTTGAACATGAGGGAGCCGAGCCCGTTCCCCCGGCATCCGGGGTCCACTACGAGCTTCACTTCCGCCGCGTGTGGCCAGAAAAGCCCCTCCGTGTTGAGGGTGCCCTTGGCGACGATCTCGCCGTCGCTGATCGCGACGATGTCCTCTACTTTCCTGTAGCTCGGGCTCAGGAACCAGCTTTCGAGGGGCTCCCGCCCGGCGACGTCGTCTTTATATATGAGGAGATCGCCCTTGGGTATTTTCGAAAAAAATCTCCTCACGGCGCCCGCGTCTTCTTCGCGGAGCCGCCTCACGACGACAGTCGTCTTGTCCCTGAGCACAAGTTCCTTCGGATATCCTTTCATACTTCCGGATTATCCTAGCAAATGCCGTACCATCTGTGTGCCGCCGCAATAATATTAAGTAATTATTGGTTATTTCAGTGACTCCATAACCATTTTTACAGATGATTCCTGAGGGAAACGTGCGGTTAGCGACAGTAACCGACCGGCGCCGGACGGCGAATATGGCGGCAAGACCCGCACGGGCAGCGCTCTAACCCCGTAGGCCCGGTGTCTTAAAATAAGACACATGACAGAATTGTGAATATTAAGCTCGGGGTTATTTCTGGGGACCGGCGTCTTCACCGGAATTTTTTGCCCGCTCGTGGCTCTTCAGATATTCGATGACCTCTACGCTGTTCTCGCCGGCCCATTCCCAGTCGAAGATTTCTACCTCGTTCAGGCTCGTCAGCTCGTTGCCGAAAAGAAACACGGTGCGGTAGCCGTCGGTCCACCATGGCTGCTTCATGAAATTCCAGTGAGGGTCCTCGGGCGCCGACGGTCTTATGCCCTTGACGTATCCGAACTTTTTCACGCCGCCCGACAGGAGAAGGTCCTGCTCGAGGTAAGTCCTCGCCTCGTCGAGGTCAGGGTCTATGGCGTGAGCCGAAAGCCACGGGGTCCTGAACGTCATGTAAGAGCCGACGTCCCTGCTCACGGAGCCGACCCACACGTCGAGCCCCTTGTATCTGACAGGCATCAGCCAGAGGCGGAGGTGGTTCCTTTCGTGTATGCTCGACCTCGCTTTCTGGAGGCCGACGTCCTGCGCGCGCTTGAAGACGAAGACGCTGCTCATGGGAGAAGTCCTGTACCTCTTTCCGCTGAAATACGCCTTGAACGCCCTCCAGCCCGAGCCGGCCGTTATCGGCTCGGTAACGTCCCAGCCGCGCCTCATGAACGATGCGACTATATCGTTCGTCTCGCCGACGACAAAGAAGTTAAGCGCATCGTTCTCGCCAGTTCCGTCTTTCCTCGTGGCGCAGCAGGGAAAGCTTTCGAGCGCATGGCGAAGCTCTTCCTCCGTATCGTAATCGACGTACTCGTTCTCCTTGTAGAGGGTGTCCCAGTCGATCCGCTGATAATCGAGCTTTATGCCGGGGATTTCGAAATAAAACATGAAATTATGCTGCTGGTCCTCACTGTAGACGCTGACGTTCAGGTATTTCAGACCCGGGTCCCACTCGGCGTAGAAAAATCCGGAGACCTCACCGCCGGGCGGAATGTCCCTGCTCGAGCTCTGTTCGTTGAAATAATCCGTTATCTCCTCGTTGGCCGGGTTCGCGAAGCCGTGGTTCGTATAGGCCGCCTCGTTGGGCGAGAAATATTCGGGGTCCATCGCCACGTAAACCAGGGAAGCCGGCTTGGCAGTATCGTTCCTCACCTCGAGCCATACAGGCTGAATACCCTCTCTCCCGAGATTGAAGCCGAATATCTGCTCGCTCTCCTCGTCGCTCAGCACGACAGCCCTGACTGTGATGCCGTCTTCGGACTGCGTCTCGCTCCTCGTCATGAACGGCACTTCCTTAACGGGGTCCTTCACCGGCGAATATACCCTGCATCCCCTGGCCAGAGGCGCTCCGAAGGCGGACTCGTCCTCAGGCTGAGTGCCGCAGTAGGGCGAGCAGCCCAGGGTTATCGCGGGTATCGAAACCGCAAGAATGATCGACAGCAGCTTAATGACTTTCATGACACGCAATCCATCCCGCCGGAGCTCACAGGTTCTCTCTTCAATACTCCACCTTCTCCCACTGCAGTATCTTGAGCTCGCTCAGCTGCACCTGTTCCTCCGTAAAGAAGAGCACCGCCCTCCTTCCATCAGACCACCACGGCAGACGCGAAAGATTATAGTGAGGATCGTTTTTCGTAGCCGGGGGAATACCGCCCGCCATCGCGAGCCCGGAAACGTTATTCGAAAGCACAAGGTCTTCGACTATGAAATCCCGCGTCTCGTCGATATTGGGATCTATTTCCTGCGCGACGAACCAGTACTTCCTCACCCTCATGTCAGAGCCTATGTCACGGCTGACGGCGCCAGCCCAAACGGTCATCCCCTGATACCTGATCGGCGTGAGCCAGAGCCTGAGCGTATTACGCTGGCGGAAAGTCGCGCCGGTCTGCTGCCTCGCTTTCTGAAGGCTGACGTCCTGCCTCCGTCCGTAGTTATAGAGGCTCGACATCGGAAAAGTCCTGTACTGTGCGGTTGAGAACATCTCTTTAAGGTTCACGTTGAATTTCTTGGTCTCGATTTCGGTGACGTTCCACCTTCGTTTAATGACCGCGGCGGATATATCGCTCGGCTTCCCGATTAAAATAATGTTGATTGGGTCTCCGTGCCCCGTGCCGTCATCCGCCGTGGTGCAGCACGGAAGCGCGGTGAGCTCCTTCCGGAGCTCCTCCTCGGAGTCGATATTGATTATCTCCTCGCTCGTGTAGAGCGTCGAGAAATCCACATGCTCGTCGTCGGGCGTTACCCCAGGAACCTCGAAATAGAAAAAGAAATTCTGTGTGCTCTCGATCTCGAAGAGCGTAACATTGACGAATTTCAGGCCCGGGTCGAGGTTCGTGTAAACGAAGCCCTTCCGCCTGTAGCCCGGCAGAATGAACTCGAGCTCTATCGAGTTCTCGTCGAAAACCGCGTCCATCCTCTTGTTCACCGATTTGTTGAACCTGAAATGATTCATCCAGGAAACCTCGTTCGGTGAAAAATAACCCGGGTCGAGCGCAACCGGCATGAACATGTAAGGCACGTCGGAATTGTTTTCTATATCGATCCAGACAGGCTGCACTCCAACGGCTTCGAGGTCTACCCCGAATATCTCCTCGCCTTCGTCCCAGCTCAAGACGGCCGTGGTTACCGTCACTCCGTCCCTGCTCTGTGTCTGCGCTCTTTCGAGGAATTTAGATTCCTCGAGCGGCTTCGGGTCGTACGACGCGGCGCAGCCCGAAAGAACGAGAATAACGACGAATATAGAGGCAAGGCTGAAAGTACTCAGCATGATCGAAATTTCCACAGCGGCAAGCGAAAGCCGACTCGCCCCGATGCGGACACAACTGCGAGACTGGGGGAGAGTTTTTTTACGGAATCCCGCTGTGCTTATTTGCCGGTAATTCTATTACTTTAAGGAAAATTATTCAATACAGCTCAGACACGAAGGCTCCCAAACTGCTTCTCGCCGTCCGATTTTGGAGTATCGCGAAAAGCCTCCAGGCCCGGTGAATGCGTCATTTTCGACGCGGCGGGCGATCGGAAGTTACTCCGGTAAGCTTCTAGGGCTGCGTTTCGATATACTCTTCGTCTTCCGGCGTCTCGACGGAGCCAAAAAGTATTCCCTTCGCCACCCCGAAAGCCTCCAGGAGGAATAGAGGCTGGGCCGCCTCGCTTCCCATCTCTTCGATCTCCTGCTGGAGCTCCTTTACCTTCTCCGGATACTTGGCGGCGAGATTGGTCTTCTCGTAAGGGTCTTGTTCGATGTTGAAAAGCTCCACCCTGGAAGGCAGCGTCGTTTTCCAGACAAGCTTCCAGTCCCCTTTCCGGAGGGCCGCGCGGAAGGGTTCGATGTCGTAGACGACCTCGTCCCGTGGCGAGGGCTTACCGGCGCTGATAGTGGGCCAGACGTCAAGGCCGTCGACAGGCTTGCCCTTGCCGGCAGGCGCTCCGGCGAGCGCGGTCAGGGTCGGATACATATCGACTATATGAATAGGTTCGTCGACGACTGAACCCGGCTTGATATGTCCCGGCCAGTTGGCCAGCGCCACGACCCGCGTTCCCCCTTCGTAGAGCATTCCTTTGCCGTCGCGGTAAGGGCCGTTGTCCGAGGGGATCGTAAGCTTGGATGTGTCCACCTCTCCTGTAAACATGGCAGAACGCGGCCCACCGTTATCGCTCTGGAAGACGATGAGCGTGTTGTCCCGCATTCCACGCTCGTCGAGCGCCGCCACGACGCGGCCGATCTCGTTGTCCATCACAGTGATCATGGCTGCGTAAGCGCGGCGGGTGGGGTCGGCGATATTCTTGTACTCGTCCAGATATTTCTCCGGGGCCTGGTACGGCGCGTGCGGGGCGGTGAAGGCCAGGTATAAAAATAGGGGCGTCTTCGTATCGTGCTCTTTTATCAGCTTGACCGCATCCTCTCCGAGGAGCTCCGTAACATAGCCGTCTTCTTTCAGCAGCCGGTTGTTTTTGTACCAGTCGACTGTACCGTGAGCCGAGTGCGTGTAATAGTCTATCTCTCCGAGTATGGGTCCGTAGTGATAATCGAACCCTCGCTGAAGAGGCCAGTACTTGCGGTCGGCGTGGCCGAGGTGCCATTTGCCAACGATTGCCGTCTTGTATCCGGCTTCCTTAAGGGCCTGGGAGAGGAGCCACTCGTCCGTCGCCAGGCCGTACGTTCCCGCCGACGGAATCACTATTGTCTGGAGACCGTAACGATGAGGGTAGCGGCCCGTCATGAGCGCGGCCCTCGACGGCGTACACATCGGCTGGGCGTAGAATTGCTCGAATATAGCGCCGCCCTTCGCAAGCTTGTCCAGGTTCGGGGTCCGGATATCCGAGCCGCGGAAGCCGACGTCCTTCCAGCCGAGGTCGTCCGCAATTATATAAATGATATTGGGAGCCTGCGCCTCCTCCCGGGCCGATGCGGGGAGCGGAAGAATGAATCCGGCGGCCAGAAACAGCAGGCTCAGTCTTAAGAAGAAACAGCGAAATCTCATGCAGAAAACCTCCATCCGGTTTATTGCACAAAGCCCTAACGGGCGTTCGTCAACCCAATATATATCATTTTTAGAACTGAAAGGCTACGCCTATCTGCGGGCCTGATATCCACGCGTCCCATACGAAGCGATTGTCGCCGCTCCCGTTTTTATACTTATCGTAGAGGGCCCTGTAGCCGATTATAGGCGTTATCCGGTACCACGGAAGCTCATAGCCGATATATCCCGCGATATTCCATGATATGTCCGACGAAAAGCCGAGACCGAACCCGCCTATATCGCTCCTCAACTGGATGAAAAATTTGTTTATGGCGAGATTCGCCCGGCCGCCTACTATAAAATCGAACCAGTTCTGGCTGTCGCTTATGTTCGGGTTCGTGCCGAAAGGCCCCTTTATGTCGAGCTCGTTCTTGAGATACCAGTATCGTCCACCGCCTATCAGGTCCAACGTAAGAGAACTGTTTGTCTTGCTTTTATAGCTCCCCTTTTCATCTCCCAGCGGCCACGTTCCCAGCCTGTAAAAACCTCCGAATTCCCCGAGGAAAAATTTCGTTACGAACTTCGCGCTCAGTGTATTATCGAACCTTAGATCGACATTGTCCTTAATAGCTATCTTCGCAAAGCTCGTATCGATGAAGAACCCGTACCTGTCCTTCCACGCCTCGATATGAACCTCGGCCGCGAAGTCTAGGTTGTCCCATATGTCGCCGAAAGAAACATCCAGGTCCGCGGTCCTGCCCTTGATGGTGGTCTTTCCGTTTATCCCCATCAGCCAGAGGTAGGGGATAATCGCGAACTGCCACTTGTCCGACGGCGCTTCGATGAACGCCGGATCGGTCGTCGTTTTGTCGACCTGTGCGTAGAGCGGCCCGCTCCCGGGAGCGAGAGACAGGCTCCCGTCACCGGGTGCGATGGCATACAACGAGTCGTCCGACAAACCCGGCGTATTCTCACTATTCAATCGTTCATCTATCCAGTCCGCCTGAGCATAAGCGGAATGTCCTACGCACAAGGAGGTCAATATAATTATCAGAACCGCGCACATTAAGCAGCTTCTCATCTATGTATTCCTTTAAGAGGGTTCATTCTTGCTACAGCAACGCCCCGCGGCCCTCATCGCTACTCGAAGAGGGCCGCCAGGGAAGTTTCTATTCAATGTTCGGAGTTTTGTGTAGCCGTACCGCCTCAAAAACTATTTCACCTTTTCCACGCTCGGCGGCGTCCAGGTCCCGTTAAGGATCGAAGGAGCGTTCTCCTTCGGCCAGTACATACGCAGCATCGGTATGAAGTCGCCCTTCGGAGCGGGCAGCCAGTTGGCTTCCTTGTCCGCGCCCGGCGATTCGTTCTGGAAATAAAGCGTGAGCGATCCGTCTTCGTTATACTTCAGATCGTTCCTGGGGCTGACGGTAAACTTGTTAAGCGCATTCGGGACGAACCACCAGCCGTTGTCTATCTCATACATCGTTATAGACCAGAAGCCGTTGACAGGCGGCGTCTGACCCTTGGCGAAGGTAAGAGTGTAGTTGTTGGCGCCATTAAGTGCTGCGCCTGTGCTGTCCGCCTGCGCGTATGGATACACGGCGTCCTGCTCGAGGTTGGCCGGCCAGCCGAATGCGGCCACCACCGCGCGTTTCATATAATCGGTGCCGTACTCGCCAACCCCCTTGGTGACCTGCCAGCCGTTAGCCGAGCTGCCGAGGCTGGCCTGGTTGGCCTCTATCTTCTTGAGGGCGGTTTGCGGAAGGTCCTTGAGCGCCTCCTGCACGGCGGGATCGAGGGCGCTCATGTCGAACGGCTTGCAGGGTTCGATACCGATCTTGGCCATCTCCGCCAGTATAGGCGCATCCTCGTCGGCGGGCGGTGCGGTCCTGCACATAAGCTCCGTCATCATATCGAAGTAGCCCTTCGTGCCCATGTCTAGTATTACAGTCTGCGGTTTGTCCGTCATGGAGAAGCCCGGATTGGGGTTCACAGGCGGGGCCGTGTATGTATACGGCTTGCCGTAGGCGGAAAGGGGGGTGATTGTATACTGCGCCTGGAGAGCGTTGACCTTTTCATAGTCGGCGTCCGTGCCGTCGGCATACGTCCTGCCGAGAATCACGACATAGCGCGTCGGAGATTTAATCTGTTTCATGCCCTGGGGCACTTCGCCTTCCCACCCCGGGCCGGTTAGGAGATATGTCCCGGCTCCCTCTCCGGCTGTGCGGCTCCCCTCCGACGTGATAACAGGCATCCAGAGGCTATACATCGGGAACAGGTAAAAGCGCTTGCCCATATCGGGATGCGAAAAGACCTGCGGCTCCTGGCCTAAGTCGATCCAGGCGAGCGAGTAAAGCGTGTCCGCGTTCGGGGCTGAAACGCCGCGGTAATCGGCCGGCGGATAGCGCTTGACGTTCACAAACTGTCCCATAGGAGCGCGGAGCTCCTCGACCTTGTCCACGTTTGACATCTGAACCCGCGTAACCTCGGTCGTGATCAGCGAATAGCCGTATATGTAAGCATCCGTCGCGATGGACAGCGCCTCTTCCTTGCCGGGCTTTTCAGCCTTCGCAATATCCGGCGCTGTGAAAGTTATAATCATAAACAACGCCGCTAAAATGACAGCTAACGATTTATTCATGTCATATCTCCTTTTATTTTTCCTGAATATCATTATGCACGAACTCAATATGTATTTAAATCGCTGTCCAGCCAGTACTTCGACGCGCTGAAAGTCGCCCGGAGCGCGATCCCGGATTTCGTGATCTGATAAACCAGGACGGCCGAATCCAGGGGAACTTCTCCCGATGCCGCCGCGCCGCTGCCCTGGTACTTCGCCGCCGCCTGCCCCTGAGCCCCGAAATTCCAGCCTTCGGTTACGAAATTGCTAAAAACGCTTTCATCGTTGAAAATTATCACCTCGCGGAAGTTCATGAGCGCGACGCCGAGCCCGGCGCTCGCTTCGCCCATTCTCATATAGGTTTTGAAACCGTCCGAGTTATCCGTGACCACTCCATACCCGTTCCCCGTGCCGAAATACAGGAGCTGAGTATTTATATCGCTGAATACAGCGTAGCCCACGGACCTTTCGACCAGCTGCCTGGCCTCGGGATTATTCGCGTAAAGCTCCGCCAGGGTCTCGTCCGCCATGTTGAGAACATATTCTCTCTTCTGCTCAGGCGTATCCCCCTGGGGCCGTGCGCAGCCCGCAACCAAAAATAAACACGCAAGCAACAGGCAAAGTACTGTTCTATTCTTCATAATTCCTCCTGTTATTACTGCTGCTGCAATCACCGGTATACCGGCACGAAGACAGATGCCCGTTCCTTCCGCGAGACTCAAGTTGGGTCGATTATACTTTGGGCGCAATTTACCGTCTATCCGAATATTGCAATCTGCAAAATGCCTGCCGTGATTCGAACATTCATTTCGCCGGGCTGTACCAGATCGGCGAAGTGTACGCACGATTGGTGACAGTCATCGGGACCTGTTTATCCATCTCGACTCCGAAGCGTTCGGAATCGTAGGCCGTCCAGCGCGGAGTCGGGATCTCTATCACCCGGACGTAATAAAACGCATACTGTTTCGGGTTAAAATCCTGGTCCTTCCAGTAGCCGGTAAGCATCGGGGCGCCTATGGAGTTCGTCCATGTCGCGTTTTCGACGTCCACGGTGCTGCCGACCAGCGGCACCTGCCCCGTTTTCGGGTCGGGTTTGCGGTCGCCCGACCAGGCGACGTCCATGACCTTCTCGTGCACGGCACCTTTCTCGTCGAGCCATCCCTTCACAATCTGGACGCGATCGAGATAAGCCCCGTCCGGATCGTAAACGGCTTTAACCATGAACGCCGGCGATTTGCCGTTCGGCGGGCTCGCAAGGTCGCCTCCCATGGGAACGCCCCTGGCGTATCCCTCTTTCACCCAGACCCGGTCCGGGTTGTCGAGATCCTTCGCCGTGAAGTCCCATCCGCCGAAAACCCTGACTGTCGGGCGCGTCCCGCTGGTCGCATAAACCTCTTTCCTGTAAAGGGCGTCCCATACGGCCTCGCGCGTGTTCTCCTTCGCCCAGACGCCCGTCAATCCTCCGGGCGCCATCTCCCACATATAAGTGTCGAGCTTGGGCGATATATCCGACCTCAGGAAAAACTCCTTCCAGCGCCCGGGGCTCGGTTCGCCGATCGTGCCCACGCCGAAATAGTTCTCCGCGCGGGTAGTGGACAGGCTCGTGTGCTGGTCGCTCGCTCCGATAAAGCCGAACTTGAACGGATTCACTCCCAGCTCTTCCTGATGCTGCAGGCCCAGCCTGAGCGCCGAGCGGATATAGTTGTAGGGCAGCATTTCCGGCGTAGTCCCTACAAGGCCGAAGATATTGGCCTTGTTCCAGCGTTCGAAGTCGGCGAACTGATCACCGGGCGATAACTGGGGCGTCGTCTCGCTGTCGCCCTTGGACTGGCTTATCTCCGCGAGCGGCTCGAAACGGGCCCGCATCGCCGCGTATTCGGCGTCGAAAGGCTTGCCTGTCCAGGTCTTCGGCGCGAACATCAGCCCGCAGGAAAGATTCGGGTTATGCTCTATTGCCATAACGCGCCCGCCGGTTTTTTCTTCGTAGTCAGCCATGTATTTCCACAGATCTTCCGGATCGGTGCTATCGAACTCGGAAAACGGCAATACCTGCTTGGTTTTGTCCGGACCGTCGCGAAACACGACGGACCTGTGAAGGTTGTTGCCCCCGACGCTCTGGGTCCACTCGAAGCCGTTGAACGCGGAGAAGACGCCCGGGATAGTGTTACGCTCGGCGGCGTCGATTTCCAGATCCCAGACCTTCCTGTAAAGCTTCACGAGCGCTTCCCTCGGAATGCTCGGTTTCGCTTCGGCGAAGTCGGAGGTCATTTCGACGAACGCTTCATAGCCTGCCTTGCCGCCCTTCTTGAGCGCTTCCGCCCACTTTTTACCCGTCTCGGTTTTGAGAATGTCGGGGTCGTTTTCTTCGAACGCCTGGGGGAGGCCCATGTACTCGGCATGGTCCGTGATGACGATCCAGTCGTAAGGACGCTCGAGCTTCACGGGCTGTCCGGTCGAAGACATGATCTGCTCACCCCTTGCAAGACGAAAGGCCTCGTCGGGGCTCAGGCGGTCGCCCACGAGCCCGGCGTCGGGCGAAATGGAAGTATGGAGATGCGTTTCGCCCCAATACACATCGGTCGGGTAACCGATGTCCGCATAGGGGGAATAATTTTGCGACTTTTCCGGCTTTGCAGAACCGGCATCGGACGATAAGACCGCGGTTAAAACGAAAATACCGGCGATCACTAAAAAAATACTTGTTACTAAGCCCGCAATCCTCGAATGAATTTTCATACCCTTTCCCCCCCGATTTTAATTTCCCCGATGCGTGCTGTTACAAAGTATCTCGATATAATGCTCCCCTGCACCAGACCTGGTCGAGTGCGGGGCAGAGCCGGCCGTATCCCCTCCGCCGACAGCGGCCCTGCCCCGGGCAACCATTTCGTAAAGCGTCTTCAGAAGTCGGGCAATGCATCTGATCGAACCGTATCGGCCTGGCAGCACTGGATAATTTCCGGCATATGACATCCCCCGGAGCCTGACGTTCGACACTGGAAGTCTATTCTAAAATTATTTATAATTAGTTTCTATCCGAATATTGCAACTGGCGGAAATCGTAGCTTAGGCGATCCCCATGGAAGACCATAATTCGTCGTCAGTGGCCCCCAATTTTCTCATCAGCATAGAGACTAAAGAGCTCGAAGAGCTGTCTCAGCACATAAAGGAAGCCGACATCGAGCTCCATCAAACAGGGAAAACGGTATCTCCTTCCAACCTTGTAATGCTCGGGTTCGACAACGTACACCTTCAGGTCGGGTCTTACGGCTCGGCAACCATATCCAACGCCACCTCCGACAGACAAAGATTCGGGCTCCTTTATAAAATCGACGACACGTGCAGGACGAAGTGCAACGGATACTTGATGGAGAACGCCAGGTTCATTGCGTACGGGAGCAACGCCGAGCACGTCGCCTCCAACAACGGCCCCTGCGAATGGGCCTATGTTACGCTCGACTACTCTTTCCTTGAAGAGAACCTGCTCGAAGCTGTAAACGGCAGGATGGATACCGGTAGAGGAACGGTTTCCTGCCTTCACTGCCGGGACAGCTCGGCGATCGGCTCGCTTCTCCGCGTGATAAATGAGATCGCGGGCCTCGCGGAAACGAACCCGGCATTTTTCGCGAACAGTTATCTGAAAACGGGAATGGAATATTCGCTGATCGAGGCCCAGACTGCGGTCTTGAGCAGCGCTCTGGACACGCCTTCGAACGGCAACGGACGGGGCAAGACTTCCCATTCCCTAATAATCAGGCGCTCGGTCGAGTTCCTGAAGGCGAACTCATACAAGCCTGTACACGTGATCGACCTCTGCGCCGCGCTCAACGTAAGGATGAGAACACTCTATTACGCGTTTCAGGAATTCTACGGAACTAGCCCAATCCACTTTCTCCGCCTGCTCAGGCTTACGAAAGCAAGAAAAGACCTTCTCGACGCCGATCCTAAAAAAACGACCGTAACCGACGTCGCGGCGAGGTGGCATTTCTGGCATTTTGGAAGGTTCTCCGTCGAATATAAAAACCTTTACGGAGAGTCCCCCTCCGCAACGCTGAGCAAGGCCCGCCGCTGATTAAACACGGGCCTCGTTTTTCGTACCGCCGCAATCTACAAACGGAAGGCCTGTTATATCGCGGCCATTTAACTAATTCTCGTCTGCCGGGGGCACGGCGGCTTCGAGCTTTATGGTTACGCCCGATATGCCGACATTGAGATCGACCCCTTCCATAGTCGAATGGAGCTTTAGGAGGACGCCGTTCTCGTTTTTCAGCACGACTCCGCCCGCTCCGCCGCCGAGCGCGATGCCGTAATCTCCCGCGACGTACGTGCCGGGAAACTGGCCGAGGTTGAAAAGGTTATAAACCTCTCCGGCAGCCGATATCTTGGCGACGCCTACCCCGCCAACCTTTATCCCGCTCGTCTTGAAAATGTACTCGGAGCCCTGGTAGTTAAGGATGCCGCTTCCCTCGCTTCCCCCGATTATGAGACCGAACTGGGTCTCGTCTATCGATATCGTTCCGGATGGAACATTATCCGCGAAAACGGAACCGGCATAGGAAATAAAGACGACAACCGTAAAAATGAGAGCCCTCGAAATTCTCATCGCACATCTCCCTTGTATTCAGATTGTCCGCGACTACCCTGGAGATATTACTCTAAACCGGAGGGGAATGATATCCAAATCCCGCAGCTATAGACCAGCGTCCCGAAGGCCGATGAATCAGCGAATGTCGGAGCGTGCTAAGTACAGACCGTAATATTTTCAGGAACTCGTCCGGAGGCGCTTACTCCACCCGCGTCCACACGATGGTCTTCGAGAGGATGCCGGCTTTTGCTTTCATGGTGAAAGAGGCGGGATCGCTCATTTTAATTTCGACGTTGTAGTCCTTTTTCTTTTCGATGGAATAGACCTGCCCCTTCCATACGCCATCCGTTGCGTCGTATACGAGGTTCTTGAATATGACGGTCGAAACACCCTCGGGATGGGACGGGGCCTCGACTACCGCGCCTTCGTAATAAGTCCCTTTATTTTCGATCTGCACCACGGCGTCATCATCCGGCTCCTTCCACTTTCCGACTATGCTGTCGGCGCTTATGTCCTCTGCCACGGAAGACGAAGCGCTCACGAACGCCATGAAGGCAAGCACGAATAAAGCCGCCGAAAAATAATGGATAATTTTCATAGTAGTCTCCTTTTCGCTTCCGGCTCATCGCCGGATATTTTTTCGGAAGCCCCGGCTGTATCAGAAGAGAGCTTCCAGTAGAGCGGATCTCCTTTTTTGCTATGAAGCGCAGTCAACTACTAAAGGCGATTCGTCGCGTACGCTCCATTCGGCGCAGCTCCCGTCCTCGTTAACCTCGTTGCAGGAGCAAAAGCAGCTGTTGAGCTCGGGCACTGCGCCGTCCTGAAGTAAACAGGATAACATGGCCGGGGTCCCGGCGGAGGATCCGACCGGCACATTTTCCTGGATGCCGATAAAGCTGGCGGGGTTCGATGTCTGGCACTGGGCGTCCGTCAATCTGGCCGCGTCGCACTTAAGACACGCATTCGGGTCGCAGCCCGCCGCGCTGTCATAAGGACCGCCTATCTGGTGCCCGCCCGGACTCGTATCCGAATTTTCGCAGTTCGTGGTTATCGGGCACGAGCACATAAGCTCTTTCTTGCCCAGCTTCTCGAACCCCGGGAAGTTCCTGCCCTGGGTGCTGGTGAAGCAGAGCCCGCCGTCGCACTGCGCGTAAGAGCCGGACGCAGCCGCAACGCCGCCGTACTTGCCCTTGTTGAGCTCTCCCGGGCAGGTATAGAGGGCATAGTCGCCTTCCGGATACACGCTTCTCTTGGGAACGCTGTATGTGCTCACCCTGTAGCCGTTTCCTCTCCCGTCCTGGTTCACAGTGCACACGTTCTCGCCGTCGCTGAAATCGAAGGGAAGGCTTATGCTGTCGCCCCTCAGGAGATCGCATTCGCAATAGGCCACCTGGTTCATGGTAAGGCATGTCGCGTTGGCGCAGAGCGCGTATTGCTGATCCTTCAAGATCAAAAAATCTCCGGCCGGCTCGCACTTGTCGGGATTCGCCGCCGACGCATCTCCCGCGCCCGCGAATAGGGGCATCAATAAACCAGCCAGTATAAAGAGAATATTCCTAAGCCTCATCTTTCCATCCGCTCCTTCATTTAAAGTTTTAAGATCCAGTCGGAAATCCATTTGTCCGTTAAATATATGCCCATTTCAGAAATTCTGTGTTTTATTTTCACGCTCGGCCCAGGGGCCCGGTTGAAGTCGCAAACCGGCATTTTGGTTTGGATCGATATGGCGCTAAATTTAGCAGATAAACTCATATATAGGGAGCTACTGTGCCGAAACAAACCAGGGTCAGCGAATATCTGATAGAGAGGCTTTACGATCTCGGCGTCCGCCACGTGTTCGGGGTTCCGGGCGACTACGCCCTAAGCTTCTTCAAGGAGCTTGAGAAAAGCGGGCTCGAATTGATAAACACCTGCGACGAGCAGGGCGCCGGGTTTGCCGCCGACGCCTACGCGAGGGTTAAGGGACTCGGCGTCGTCTGCATCACATACGGCGTCGGCGGGCTCAAGGTAGCCAACACGACAGCCCAGGCATTCGCGGAAAAATCGCCCGTAGTCGTCATCAGCGGGGCCCCGGGAATAAAGGAGCGGGTCAAGAATCCCCTCCTTCATCATAAAGTGAGGGAGTTCGATACGCAGCTCAAGGTCTTCCGCGAGCTGACAGTGGATTCCGTTCTTATACACGACCCGGAAACCGCCGCCCCCGAGATCGACAGGGTGCTCGAATCCGCGGTGAGGTATAAGAGGCCGGTCTATATCGAGCTCCCGCGCGACGTCGTCTCCCTCCCTGTAAAGCCGCACAAGCCGGCGCGACGGGCGCCGCTCGAAAGCGAGGCCGATACACTGAAAGAGGCCCTCGGAGAAGCGGTCGCCATCATAAACAAATCGAAGAAGCCCGTGATAATCGCCGGGGTAGAAATACACAGGTTCGGCCTCCAGGAGAAGCTCCTCGAGCTACTTGACAAAACCAACATTCCTCTCGCAACGACGATTCTCGGGAAATCAGTCATAAGCGAAACGCACCCCCTTTGCATGGGCGTTTACGAAGGGGCTATGGGCAGGGAATCCGTCAGGAAATTTGTGGAATCGAGCGACTGCATGATACTCCTCGGCACCTTCATGACCGACGTCAACCTCGGCATATATACCGCGAACATCGACAGGTCCCATTCGATCTGCGCAACGAGTGAGGGAATAGCGATCAGGCATCATACGTATGAAGACATAAGCATTCACGACTTCATCGACGGCCTTTTAAAAGGAGGCATCGGGCGGAGGAAAACGGTGAAGATACCCAATCCGCCGCTTCCGAAACGCCCGAAGCCCGTTAAAGGAAAGAAGATCAGCGTCGGCTACGTGTTCAGGACGCTGAACTCATACCTCGACGAAAAAACGGTGGTCATCGCCGACCCGGGCGACGCGATGCTCGGTGCGCTCGACATGGTTATTCAAATGGAAACGGAATTCCTCTGCCCGGCGTATTACTGCTCGCTCGGCTTCGCCGTCCCGGCAAGCCTCGGGGTACAGGCCGCAAGGCCCGACCTCCGCCCGCTCGTCCTCGTCGGCGACGGGGCCTTCCAGATGACCGGCATGGAGCTTTCGACTATAGCAAGGTTCGGCCAGAACCCGATAGTCGTCGTGTTCAACAACGAAGGCTACGGCACGGAGCGGCCCATGATCGACGGCGCGTTCAACGACATACACCCCTGGAGACACAGCCGTATACCCGGGATTCTGAACAGCGGCGTCGGTTTCGATATAAATACCGAAGACGAGCTTCAGAATGCACTCGCCGCGGCCGTGAAAGATACCAATAATTACTACATCCTCGATGTCCATCTCGACAAGGCAGACAGATCGGAAGCGCATAAACGTCTGACGACCGCTTTAAGTAAAAGAGTCAGATAGATTCGACTCAACTTGCTCTTAATCATTCAAGAATTTTGAGGCGAGCAGCCAGAAACTCAAAAATCCGTGTATTTGCAGGCATCTACGCGCTTGCTATTAGTATCTGTATTGATTATAGTTGAATTTCACTAAGTAAAATCACTCGACCTGGGGAGGTATTAGATATGAGGTCACGTACTTATTTAGTCCCGCTTTTTGTCCTTTTTTCCCTGTTTGTATTTTCACTAGTCAATGCGAGCCTGGCTGGCGATAAAACGACGGTAACAATCGAGGGCAATGTCGTTTGCCTTCTGCCCGATTATGAAAAGGGCACTGTTAACCCGGTCATCGCAACCGGCCCTTGCACCAACGACCCTCCGCATGAACACATCCTGGTCAGCAAGGATAATAAAGTGTATTACCTCCAGGGCCTGCAGGAAGGGTTGATGAAGGTAGCGCTGAATCCCAACCACACCGATGTCAAGATCACGGGTCAAGCAGAGCAAACAGCCGGCGGTTGGATTCTATACGTAGAGTAATTCGTTGGTAATTTTCGAGCCCAAGTACCGGAGTCCCCGGGCAGGATAGCCCGGGGCTTCGGTTCAAGTATTTCGGTCAGTAAGGCGTTCCGTCTTTGTGAACGAATTTCCATTTGCCCTCTACTAGCAGCGCCTGGAGATCGTCGTCAGGATAGCATGCCTCGTCTCCCGGAGTTCTATCCCCGATTTCAAGGTATAAGACATCCTCAGAGCTTTCGTTTATAAGGTGATGGCCGTTTCCGTCGCCCGCTTTGAATCCGGCGCACATTCCCGGAGAGAGGACTGTACGGCCCTCGTTGGTGTGCAGCGTCGGGTTTCCGCCGAGGATGTAAATAAACTCGTCCTGCTTCGAATGGCAGTGCCGTATGGACGACATCGCCCCAGGCTTCAGCCTGGTGAGATTGACCCCGAAATTGGCAAGCCCGAAAAGGTCGCCCAGCGGACGCTTCTCCCTGCCCGCCATCAGTGAAGCGAACGGCTCGGGGTAATTTGACGGCTTTGTCCGGAGCGGCGCATCTTGCGCGTGGATTGCTACTAGCTTCTTTTCCTGTGGCATACGATCCTCCGCGGCTGTCACTTCAAAATCTACTTCGATCAAGAGAGCTCGATGGGGTTATTTTGCCGTTGGTAAGGTGGGGTACCTTAGTAGACGTATTCCGAACCAAATTATTAGAAGTAGAAAGCAGTTCTCTTGTAACCAGTATTAAGCAAATATTTCAGTCTAATAATCCAGTACCTAATTCTTGCTTATCATGTATTGATAAATAGAAACTCAATTTCTACCTTCTGTGTAATCTTCAATTTCCAAATTCCTCATTATCTTTGGTCCCAGATAGAGGTGAGTCCAGATCAAAGATATGGCGGATTTAACGGCTTTGAATGTGCAGACTTTGATAAAACAGGCCGTCCCACAACAGTGTAATTATTCTTCCGGTTTCTCCAAGCGCAGCTTGTACTGTCCAGACTTGACCGGATCGATCCGGTCGGCCTGTGCAAGCGCCCATTGCGTCCATTCTTCAAATTCCTGCCGGGATATGGGATTTTCTGCCATATCGTCTGCCTGCTTTACCATTTCTACATAAGCGCGGATTTCATTAGCTTGCCGGAAACTGTTTGCCTGATCCAGCAACTGGTCAATGCAATCCTGCTCATACTTTCTTTTTCGTTCAATCCGCTGCCGCTCTTCCTCGATCTGACGCTTGCGTTCTTTTTCCTCTAACTTAGCTTTACGCTCGACCAGCCACTCATGATGCCGGATTTGTCTGTCACGGTAATATTTTTCACCCTCAACAATGATCTCGATGACAATATCCCGGTAAAATTTCTCAATTTTGCCATTTTTATCATCCTGCCAGCTTTTTGCATCAGCCCTTGATTGATGCCAGCTTTCCAATGCCAATCGCATAGGGTCTTTACGGCCGCGTTCTTCAAAACCGTATCCTTGCCGCTCCCTCTCAAGCTGTTTGCTAATATTGGCGCTATCCAACGTAAAAGAGACATTTTGGTTGCCAATAGCCACTGATAGCTCTCTCGCCTGTTTGTCCCGCAGGGATGGTTTCATGCCGCATTGCTCAAGCCTTGTGAAAAGGGTATTTAGAATTTTCAGGCGGCGCTGTTCAAAGGGGTGGTCAAAAGAAGGGCCATCCCACAAAAACCAGTAACCTGACTCCAATCTGGCCTTTCGACGTTCAGCATCTTTTTCAAGCAATTTGGCAATGAGCCGGTGTGACTTATCCAAGGTTTTAACAAAAGCGGTTTTCCCGACCAGTTTTTCTACTCTGATCCGTACATCATCCATGGAGTCTTCAAATTCCGGTGGCAGAGGGAGTGGATTATTGAGAATTTCTGAATCGGATTCCCAATCATAATGGCCGTAATTGCTGCCGCCGATGACAACATCGTCGGACATGCCCAGTCCACGGGCAGGCAAGGCTCGTTTGGTCACTTTCTGACCGGCTTGCAATCTGTTCCAATATCCCCGCTCCGGCACCGGAATGTCTGATTTAACGCAGGCTTTGGCCAGACCACGGCCGGAAATATCGTATTTTTTGGCCAACTGATACATAGGCTCAGACCAAACAAGGTCGTAAAGCTGCTGGCGTGAAAACCGTTTGCTCATGGCTGATGTCTCTAAGCTCTACAAACCCTATAGTGCTAAAAATTATTAACTTATAAGAAATGTTGCGTAACAGCCTTTGGGGAAATAATTAATTGTAAAGATGTTCCAAATGCCACTATAAATATATACTAGATAAAAGGGTAATCATTAATCCGAGTTGTATACTGCGGGATGACGGAATGAAGGAGCACATATCGATACAAGGACATGACGATTATAAACTCGATTGCCGGCTAATGGCGTACACAATTTAATCCAGATTCGTTCAGCTGCATGATATGGAGGTATGTATGGATTCTGAACTTTTCAAAGAGTCGGTAGAGTACGAACGGCTGACTCAGGCTGTCTATCAAGCCATTATTCGCAAGGAAGGCCAGAACATCGAAGTTGTTCATAACCAAGATGTCATTGGAAAATCAGGCGTTGCTCACCAAGTCGACGTGCTTTGGCGCTTCAAGTTAGCTGGCGTCACACATCTCGTCCTCATCGAGTGTAAGAACTATGCCAGCACTCTGACGCTTGAGAAAGTCAGGAATTTTTTTGCGGTGCTGCATGACATCGCTAATTGTTCAGGTTTGATGGTGACCCGCACAGGATATCAATACGGCGTGGAGCAGTTTGCAAAGTTTTACGGTATTGGTCTTAAGTTGCTTCGCCATCCCGAACCTGAGGATTGGATAGGAAGAATCAAGAATATACATATCAACTTTCATATCCGAGAAGTGGTCAGCAGTGAGGATCGACCGATTCGTGTAAACGTCAAATTTGAAGCAAAGGATGCAGATCAAGAAAACTACCTGAAGGAGCTCCAATCCAAAGGGCGTCTCTCGATGCCTTCTGCTCCAGACATGGTGTTCTGGTCTGGCGACAGAAAAAATGTGACGGAAGAGTTGCGCTGGTGGCTTCCGAAGCAACTCGAAGTGGCTGGGAAAGCCGATGGTGGTCCCTATATACAAGTGATTCCTCTTAGCGACCACTATCTTCTTTTCAATCCTGGCGACGGTGACGAAGTATTCGTCAAAGTTAATCAACTTGAAGTCGAATACTTCGTCGAGACTATCGACAACACAGATATGGTGGTTCTGGGTGAAGATCTTATCGAAGCAATTCTCAAAGACTTTAATTCCGGCGACGTGGAATACACAAAGTTGAAATAGTAATATCCTATATAGTTTTTATCAAAGTGCGTTTGCACATGAGCTATTGATGATATTCTACGCCGGATGTTCCTGAAATAAATTCTGTTGCAATAACGGATATCCGGTCGTCAGGCCGATTTCTTTTGCAAGGTCATCCATCGGCACGTTAGCCAGCTCCTTCGGTTCAAGTTTGTGAAGCCCGCCGCCATAAACACGACCTTCATCAAGAAGCTGTTGGGCATCTATATTGTTAAGATATGACCAGACTTTTTTCATCAGGGAAGGGTCTTTTGCCAAAGCGTTCGATAAAGCTTTTTTAGGATACATCATCAGGTAAACATTGGTGGCAATGGCGTTTGATTCATTCAATATAAACCGGAAAGGTCTGCCATTCTTTTTATCGCTGCGGCCGATATAGGTGCAGATAAAGGGAGCGGGGGCGCGGTCTTCCTGCCTGTGCCAAGGCTTGCGCGAACGACATAGATAGCGCTCGGATACAGACGGAATGCCCGTTTCCAGGTACTTCCAGAGCGCGGGGTAGAGTTTTTTAATCTCATGTTCGCCAAGGCGGCAGTCCAGTATAAAAAGCTGTTTATCTAAAACGGGATTGCCGTGCCGGTCGCCAATGACATGATCTGTTGCAAGGTATCGCGGGCTTGGCAGGATAGGCTGGAAGAATTTCAAAGGCAGTTTCAGCTCTTCAATTTTCTCGCGGCTGAAAATAAAAAATTTGTTATCACCTGTCGCCAGGCCGCGCTTGATCTGAAAAAGATCACCAAGCGTTATGGCCGCTTTCTCGCTGCGAATATCCGCAAGCGGGAATCGAATCCATTTCGGCTCATACTGCAAGATGTGCGTGGAAACAAATTTACGCAGCTTAGGATTATTGACCGTGCCGCCGAAGGTGAATTCAACGACGTTGTCTTTTGACGGCATTTCATTCCGGAAGAAAACGACAGCGGATGACACCAGGGCGTCATCAAACTGGACATCGTTGGGATCAAAACGGTGTATGCGTAGCAGATTGACCTTTGTAAGCAGGTAACGTTTTACGGCTGTACCGTAATTCACATTCATGAACTCGCTCGGCACCAACCAAGCGGCAACGCCGCTTGCGGCCATCCAGGGGTGCGATAACGCCATAAAATAGCAATACAGCCCGGACAGGCCGGTGATTTTTATATCGGCGGATTTCTGGGCGGCATGTTGAAGCCGCAATTTTTCACCGTTCACGATATGGTGATGACGTACATAAGGGGGATTGCATACAAGAAGGTTGAAGCGCCCGTATTCATTCTTCGGCGGGATAGCCGCCGTGAAGTCCTCCAAATGTATTTTCAATGGTGAATTGGCCCATAGGGAACGCGCGGGACCGGCATAATGAGGGTCTATCTCATAACCTTCGGCGGCCGATATTCTGCCGGGCGGCAGGACGCTTTGTAATGCCGAATAAAAGGAGCCCGTTCCGAAGGCGGGATCGAAAAAACGGACGGGTGAGCCGGAAGGCAACAAGCTTTGTGCATAGCCAACAATTTCCCTTGCAAGCTCCGTCGGCGTTGCAAACTGGCCGAGAATGTTGCGCTCTTCCTGCGTCTTGACGGCGTCAAGCTCGCTTTGAAGCGTTAATCTGCAGTCTTCCTGTGCGTAATTTTCTTTCATCGTTTACAATCCAAAACTGGCAAGGTCATCGATCCGGTGTTCCCAAACCCAGTCGATCCCTTCCGCCGCTTCATATCCTAAATAACCACTGTCAAAATATCCGCATAAAAAAAGATTGAACCGGACCCTGTCGCCGTAGGTGCTGTGGAGCTGCGCCATCTTTACGGCTTCTTCCTTGCGGCGTTTGTTAACATTAGTAAAGTCGCCGGCTGATTTTGCCTCGATAAACACGGGAAAATCGCCTTCTATAGCCGTCTTAGGCATGATCGCTGCGTCGATGGGAATATTGATCTGACCAACACCGCCTTCAAGCTTTACAGGCACATTCATCCGGAAACTGAATGATCCGGGAGGCATATTTTCAAATGTCATGCCGTCGCCGGAAACAACATGTCGGTAATCGCGGGCTTCAAGCCATGCCTTGATTGCCGATAACTGCCTCTTTTCCTGGGCGTTGCGGATGATCGGATTGGCCTCGGCCCCGCATAAACGATCAGCTATGATGGTTGCGGCCCGGTGGATTTCAGCTTCGGTAGGCGGTTCCATCCGTCCCCGCCAGACAAAAATATCGGGATCGGCCATTTTCTCTATAATGGCCCCTATTTTACTCAATTCCTCGTCCAGCCGGGTTTTACTCATGCGAGGCGGTATCTTTTTATCTCTATCCATTGTTTTGACAAAGCTTTTTGATACCTTGGCAAGACCGATGAGGCGATCCACTGCCAGGGGTGGACAGGTGGACATGCGCAGGGTCGGAAGGACTTCCGGATGCTGCCTTAAAATCTCCGGACGTATGTCGGTGAGGTTTCCAGTGGATTTTAGAGTGTCTTCAACATCTTTTGTTGTCTGGATGCGAGTTTTTCTGAAGGCATCAGGCGCAAATTTCATGAACCAGTCATTGTACATATCAACCGACTGGATAATATCGGCCTTCCACTGATGCGGTTTATCTAGGTTTACGCCCATATCCGGCAATTATATCCCTGTATCTGATGATCATATCCGGTATCTTCAAAGATTCTTGCAGCTTAGTAAAACTAAAATCGTGTTTTCTGCCAAGGGTTACCAGAAAATCAGCCTAATTCCCGTAATCTGTTGCGAAGCGCATCGGCCAGTTTCCGGACGAGGGCTAGCATCTGCCGGGCGTCATTTTCAGTCACGACAATCCGTTGCCCGATGCGATAGCTGCCATCGCGACTGCGGTCAATATAAAGCTGATCTACGATGCCTTCGGTGTGTTCCAGTAAATGACGCCTTTGGAAAAGAACATTCAACCTGTCCAGCTCCAGCGGCGTCAGCCAGTCATCATAGCCTTGTCCGATGGCGCTGCGCCATAATTCGCTACCTTGTTGCAGCTTCTGAAAAGCATTGCGTGGAGGCGGTGGGTTATCCGGCATCTTTATATAGAGCTGTCCGGCAAGTCGCTGGAATGCAGAAATGCAATCGCTGAAACAACTTTCGATCAGGGACCAGGAGGTATTTTCGGCTTCGTCCTCCAGACCGGCAGCTTCAAGGGCGGATCGGATTGTGTTGATATTATGTAGCTTGCCTTCGGCCTTGTTTAATGAAACGTCAAAGGTACGCTCGACGGAATTATGCCCGCAGGCCGGGCAGAAGTAAGCGCAGCCGATAACTGCGAACCGGGCCGAACATTCTTCGCATTGTATTTCTTGTTCCATGGCATCTCGTGCCCTAAGGGGTACGATGACTGGGTTTGACGGTCGCCTATTTGTAATGGAGAGCGAGAGTTTGATAAATGAATTGCGGGGCTGTCTCCTATTAAATTCCTCCGCCCCCATACTTAAGCCACTGTGGATAGCTCTATGAACCTTCGTAGTCATATAGTCCCTTGCCTGGCGTCTTGCTTCTTCAAGCTGTTCGGTTGTCCACCAGTGGTCGGCCGGTGCTTCTTCACGGCAGCGGGGGCAGTACACAGCTTCATTTTTGAAAATATTTGTCCAGTCCTCTTTTTTCACTTTGAAAACGTATCGGCACTCCTCTCGCGGGCATTCCCTGTCAGTAAAACCCTTTTCGTCAGGCGTGAGGGGAAAACCGACGTTTATTGGTTCTTCCAGTTTTTTTAGCTCTTTTATAACGTCTTCAAACATATTTTTTACTCTGTAGAATTATATTTTACTTGGATAATTGTAAAAGTTGAATAGCGCAGTCTGTGTGGGGAGGGCTTTACCAAGGGGAAATCCAACACTACGGCCGTCATTTTGGGGCATGGGGGACGCCTACCCTTCCCTGCCGGTTTTGAGGTCAGGTCGGTGGCGTTTTCGCGGAGAATGCGAAGGTTCTTTTCCGTTTTTTGCTGCCTTGACAGTTTTTCCTTTGGGAAAGGTCTTGTGATGTCGGCCATACACTCATGTAACTCCGTGATTATCTGTATGGTGCATTCTTGCCGGCCGCGTTTTTCCGTGCGGATGAGGCATAGATACTTGCGGTGCAGGGAGAGCCGCTCGCGAGCCTCGATCATATCCAGGGCTGCCGCTTTTCGCTGGAGAAGCTTCTGTAGAAGATCTGGCGAGCGGCACAATCTACATTCTGCGAAGCAAGTCCGATCATCCGTCTGTCGCGGCGAACCGCGATATTCTACATAAGATCGGCGTCACCGGGGGGAGATCGAAACTCGCTTCGTCAATGCAAGCTGGACCCGACTTTCCTGATGGCCGAAGTGGAAGTCATCGCCACTTATGATCGAACACGCGGTGGATTAAGCTTTCAAGCTTGACTCTTTGAGCGCAGTTGAACATTGAAATCAAGGATCGATTCGGCAACCCGGTTAGACTCCGCGAATGGTTCCTCGTCCCTTTTTTCTCGTCCTCTTTTCATAGTCAACGAAGTGGTCGAAAGCATAAAGGACGGAACAATCACTCAATACGTTTACGATCCGAACGAAGCGCGTCTTGTGAATGTGGCTCCTGAAGCATGAGGGCCAGGCCCATGCATCCGGTCCGCGATACGGAAGACCCAAAAAAACTTCCTTAAGCTGCACCCGGCCGAGGCGGACAAGATTAGTTGCAGTCAAAACACTTTGAAGCCATCGGCGTGACATTTGCGAGCGCAATGACCACAGACAGCGTCTGAGCAAGAGAACAGATCGGATTCTTCGATTTAATTAGCTGCTATTTCCTCAACCAAATGCCTGCCATCTCCAACAGCTAAAAAGTGATGATCACTCGGCAGTCTTTCATATCCGTTTCAAACGCTGAAAGGGGCAGCGCGCAATAGCATACACATAGCGAGATTGCAAGGTTGGAATATAGTCAAGATTAAATATAAGCGTTAATTAGTTAGTCTCTTGTGATTTTATATTTGAGTTGGTCCTATTATACTACTATCCAGAAATCCAATAATGAATCTTGATGCTCTTAAAAAATATAATCTATCCGAAATAGCAAGTGCTGGCCCTCGCTATACACCCGGTCAGGACAAAAACGCGCCTAATCTTCATATTCAAGGGCTCGAAGATGCGCTTGATGCGCTAAGCCTATCAAAAGACTTTAGAAAACGCCTCCGGGGCTTAGCAAAACTGATTGCAAAAGCTCGTGAGGAGTCGACACACCAGGTAGATCAGTTGTTCAATGGCAAAAAACGATCGCCTCTTTATCTGAAGAACCTCATAGAGAAGTTATCTGAGGCGAATCCGCAAGATGCAAAAAGTTTAATCAAGGAAATAAAGGTTGTAATTGAAACAATCAATAAGACCATTAGAAAACGAGTGGATAAACTCTTTGAGTTGGAACGTAAGGAACGTGTGAAAAAAAGAGAACAAACTGGCGGCCATGATTATGAACGTAGTCGACTAATGCGTTTTGAAGAAAATATAGGAGATGTCGTTTCATATTTTTATTCAGCTCCCGATCTAATTTTAAATAATTGCGCTCTCCTGCTTGGCGAATGGGGGACGGGAAAAACGCATTCGTTGTGCGATTTCGTAAAGAGACTAACCGAAAACGGCCATTATTGTGTTTTTTCAATAGCGCAGAATTTTCCTCTAAACACGGACCCTATTGAAGCAATATGCCAAAGAAGTAAGCTCTCAAAAAATATGTCAGAGTTGCTCTCTCACATGGAAAAATTTGGGCAGGAAAATAAGTGCCGCTCTCTTCTAATTGTGGATGGAATAAACGAAGGTGATAGAGAAGAGTGGAAAAGTGCGGTAGATAAGCTGTATAAAAGCATCAGCAGTATACAACATGTCGGTCTTGTTCTAAGCTGCCGTACGCCATTTCAGAAACTTATTTTTAACAAGCGCATACTGCGCCGTTATAAAGCTTTTTTTCATCAGGGTTTTAGCGAAATAGAGTTTGAAGCACAGGAAGAGTTTTTTAAGTATTACAAAATTCCCTTTCCTGAAGTTCCGCTCTTGTCAGATGAATTTTCTAGGCCACTTACCCTTAAACTGATTTGTAAAGCTTTAGAAAATCTTACTACATCGAAAAAAAAGAGCACTTTCACGGGCATCGCTTCAGGTCAGAAGGGTATGACCTATATTCTGGAGAAATACATTCAGGATTTAGGAGAACCCATCGAAAAAAACTTTAAGTTACCAGGAAAATTCTGCTGGACGTTTCTAAAAGGAACAACCAAGACCAAGGACGGATCAGAGGATGGTATAGCGGTCAGGATGGCAAAAGATCAAAAGGAGGTTCTTTCCTATGAAGAAGCATTAGAAATCATTCTGAATGTAACAAAATGGGAATCAAAGGATAAAGCTAAAAAGTTTTTAAAGGCTATCGTTCACTCCGGCATCTTGTTTGAACATTTTATCTGGATAGATAGTGGATACGTGGATGCCATAAAGCTGCCATATCAAAAATTTAGCGACCATATTATCGCTCGACACCTTCTAGGTCGATACCTAAGCACCAAGTCTCCAACTGCAATTAAGAGAAGTTTTAATGCAAACAGGCCATTAGGAAAGATTTTTGATATCAGTAAGCACGGTCATGAATATGAAATACCCAACTGGGCTGAAGCTCTTATGATCGAATTTCCTGAAAGAATTAAGAAATTGAATTCGGAAAACAAGGAACTTATATATTATCTCCCAAAAAGCAAAAGACTCATTACTCCTTCGCTTGATCCATTCCTAAATAGCCTCTTATGGCGTCCGCCTTCGTCTTTTTGTCGGGGAACAGATGCAATAGTAGATCAGTTGCTTACTATAGGAACGGCAGAAACAAAACATCGTGTCCTCGATGTTCTATTGGCCCTCGCTGTAAAGAAAAATCATCCATATGGCGCCAAAAGGCTGGATGCATTCCTTTATAAGAAAGCGATGCCGGAACGCGATCTTTTCTGGTCTGAATTTCTTAGAAAAAGTTACGCCGCAGATACTCCTTATAAGGTAATTTCGTGGTCGATAACAGCTGCAAATCAAGGTATTTCAAAAAGTGTAGCGGAAAATTGCATCATCATTCTTATGTGGTTTTTAACCAGTGTTAGCAAACCACAGAGAGATAAGGCAACAGAAGCGATTATAAATCTTGGATTTCTTTATCCAGATCTGGTCTTCGAAAAAACACTATATAGCATAACAATTAATGATCCTTACGTTTCGGAGAGAATGTTGAGCGCTTCATACGGCATTGCAATGAATAAATGGGCTGAAAACCGAAAGAAGTTTAGGGAGCCATTTATGAATTTTGCTAAGGATATTGTGAAAGAAATGTTTCTTCCTGGTGGCAAATGGGGGACTCACAACGCAATATCTAGAGATTGCGCGCTAGGCTGTATAGAAATCGCGCGTTTGATGGATAAAAATTGTATAGCCAAACAATATCTGCAATATCTAAAACCCCCGTTTTCCCATATTAAATTATCGTTCAAAAAACCTAGAGATATAACAAAAAAGAAAATCGAGGCGGTCGAGTTTGCGATTCATATGGATTTTGAAAACTATACCATAGGAAGATTGATTCCTGGTCGCGGAAATTATCAATATAATCACCAAGGTTATCAGGCTGTTTTAAAGCAGATAAAGGGACGGATTTATGATCTTGGGTATAGGTCTGACCAATTTAAAAAAATCGACGAAGAGATTGCACGATATCAAGGGCCGGATACATCGGATCGTCCCTCAAAAAGAGAGAGATACGGTAAAAAGTATTCATGGATAGCTTACTACGAGATGTATGGTTATCGTGAAGCTAATGGATTACTTAAAGAAAATAGAAATGACCACAGAATATCGGATATTACTTTCGATCCTAGTTTGCCCAAAGCCCCAAAGCCTTGTTCACTGAAGCTGCCAAATTTGTTTAGAAACAAGTTTAAAGGCACTTCACATTGGTTAGAATACGGTCTAACTCCTGACTACGGGAATCTCCTGGTTCGCGATATCATAAGAGGGGAGCATGGACCTTGGGTATTGCTCGATGGCTATATTCATCAAGCAAACAGTACCGATAAACGGGAAATCTTTAGCTTCTTACGGGGACTGTTTATCGAGGAAAAGAATATAGAAGACTTTAAAAAGAAGTTCTTTACTAGACCCTATCCAGGAAATTCTTCTATCGCCGATCCCCAGGAAGATTTCTACACGTTTGCTGGTGAAATACCGTGGTCGAAGCAACATGCCCCTTACCTTAGATATAAAAACGGACAGGCAAAACGACATTTAGAGGATGTTTTTGGGGAGAGTGAGTTCGTTCCCTATAAAAGAAAACCACCTAAAAATGCTCCTTCTGTAGCAATTGAGACACCAGAAGGACCTATCTCTGTTGTTCTAGGTAAAAAGTCCGTCACGGGAAAATGGAAAAGAACGCCTGGTGTGCAAGTTGAAATCCCTGTCTATGGTTTCAGTTGGGAAAGCTATCACAGTATAGTAAACGATTACAGCGGTTTTGATGTTCCAGCACCAGCTATTTCAAATTATCTAGGTCTTAACTATAGAAATCAATCAGTTGAGTTTTTCGACAGAAATGGAAAAAGAGCCACCATATTTCTGAGATTCCCTATCACAGAGATCTATCACAGCACTCATTTATTATATTTACGCAAAGACCTATTGGAGAAATATTTAGCACACAAGGGGCAAACCATTGTATGGGCAATCTGGGGAGAAAGAAGCATGCATTATAAGGTTTTCGAAAGGGGATATGTTAATGAACAACAATTAGATGCTATATATCAAGAATATAAACACATTCATCGGACTTTTTGCAGGTATTAATACTTTTATCCCGTGTTTTTATTTATAATCATTTCAAATGAAGGCTGTTCGAAGCAAAATTAGTATATAGCCAGAAATCAATTAAAAGCCAGCCAGTTAAGTAATGTGTGCCGAAGATTGGAGGTTAAGTTATTAAAAAATCATCTGACACCAGTAAATCAACATTTAGTCTGATGATGGAGGATCAGATTAAGAATCTTCTTAAATCGCTACCCAGCAGTCCCGGTTACGACAGGATTCAAGAAATCATCAAAGAATACGAAAGAACGAATAGGATATTAGCTGACTTGATATACAGTCCGTGGGAGATGGACCGTTTGATATCGGAAGCAGAGCAACTTTCGCAATTTACAGAATTCAACCCGATAATTGATGAAGAACACGCAATGCTGAGTCAGCAACTTGTGGCAACACTGGCACCACAGTCGGCTGCCGATGCCATAGCGAGTCTAGGCTCTCCCATGAATGAGGGATTAATAAGGCTCGTAAGTCAATGTTTTAGTATTCCGACATCGGGCATTTGTAGCTCAATGGATGAAACAACAAACCTGGAATTTAACTTAACTGAATTAAAACCATTTGATATATCCAGACACGAATATTTACTGAATACTGAAGCCACACGAACCATAGATCTGGGAATTGTAAAGCTTAAAACTATTCAACAGACCCAGATGCAAGTTCAGATGAAGGTAACGGATATTCAACAAGATGTAGTTGAGTTAAAGGAGATTGTAATAAAAGACGTGCAAAAGAAAGATGAAATGCTCGGAGAACTGCTTGATTATTTCCGTAATGGGGGCTCGAATGCAGTAAAAATCAGAAAGCTCAACTATAACAAAAAATCAGCCGAGCTTATAATTAATGACACAGTTATACAAATCAGAACCGATACGAATCAACACTACCTATGTAAATTATTATTTTCCAGCAAAACAAGCATTAAGAGAGTTTGGGAGATCTACGATATCGTGGAAGCATTCGGCGAAGACACCACATGCCTTAAAGACTGGCGCAACATTATATACAACACTGTCAGGCATCTGAATGAGAAGATACAGTCTCAAACAGGGTTAGAAAAATTCATATTGTTCGACAATAAAACAATATTAATTAATCCCAACTACTTAGACCTCTAGTAAATAGTTGCGCAGATATGCGCAACTATCCTTCCATTAGTCTCAGAGCATGCAATCTGAGGCCAGAAGTTTAAAAAACATAGAGATCAAGAAGAATCTGAATAGAGATAGCGCAGATTCCAGATTGCGGATGTTCTTTGAAATTCTCATGAAAATCGACAAGCGTGAAAATATCGTGCGTGGCGCACGCGAATCGAAAGATAAAGAGCTCAAAATAAATTGTGAAAACCAATGATCGACACAATAACTATTCGACTCGCTGCACCTCAATTCAGAATAACCGACCACTATAAATTCAGTCCGGACACCCATAACTTTTTCTATCCGCCTTATGCAAAAATGGGTGGCAGGGCATATTTGGATTCATACCAAAACCCAACGAGGTCGGAGCTTAAAGAAGGAGAATACAAACCACAACTTACAGTGCGTAAGAGATGGCAGGATTCAGAGCCTTTGATATTTCTCTACGTACAATTTTCAGCACCAAAAATCCTCTTTGGCAATAACTTTGATGAACTTAAGGACACCGATTTGGATGAAGTTATAAATGTATTAAATTCAAGACTGTCAGATATGGGAGTTATTACAAGCAAAACCGAATTACTAAAAGCAAAAGTTGTAAAGATTCATTACTCCAAGAACATAGTATTGCCGGATTATATTATTCCGAGCATGCTGATCGGCGAAGTCAGAAAAGTGGACTTCAATCTTCATAGAGAACTCACTGAAAGAGATTACAGAAATTCAGGGCAGAGTTTACGATTCCACGTTAAAGATTTCGAGTTAATACTTTATGACAAAAAGAAGGACATGCAGAAATCTATTGATAAAGACAACACTTTGCAACTCGAACTCTTTGAAAAAATACAAAGAAAGAGACCTTTTGAAGTTTTACGTATAGAGATAAGACTTAATAGCACTAACAGGATCAAAGATGAAGTGGGAATACCTAAAAAAGACCATACACTGGAAAGATTATTCGATACTCAAATTAGCATTAAGGTACTTCAAAGATATTGGACGCAACTAAATAAAGGCTATAAAAGTCTAAATTACGATATTCAGGATAAAGAGAAATTTCTGGCCAGCTTTTTGGTAAACAATCCCGAGGCCCGAATATCAAATGCTTTTACGACTTATGCTATGTTGGAATTTTTACAAGATATAGGCACTAGCAAGCTTAGAAACCTAATAGATACCAAGTTTTCCAAGCGGACCTGGTTCAATTTGAAAGCCAATCTGAACAAGTATAAACTTAATGGAGAATTGCCGGATTATTTCAATGCAATATCAGATTCCTTAAAGAAATACACCCCCTTAAATTTGAAAGACCATCTTATCTAACTTGAATTCATAGAATATTCAGCTTAAACTGTTTCAATATATGGAAAGTATGTTAATAGACTTGCCCCGACAAATAAAGCGGATTCGTGAGGAAAAAGAAATTACGCAAAAAGAACTTGCGAAAATTTCAGGTGTAAGCTATTCAACCTTAACCAAGCTTGAAACAGGCGTGATCAAAAATCCCTCCTTTGAAGTGGTATTGAGAATTATTAAGGCACTGGAAATCGATTTATCCGATCTAATGACGGAATAAGAATATCCAACAATGAAAGCAATATTATTAGCCAGGGTTTCAACAGAAGAACAAAATACTGAGAGTCAGTTAATTAAGCTTAAAGAATACGCAGACGAGGAGGGATTCGAATATACAAAAGAAGACATTTTTGATTTCTATGAATCCGCTTACAAAAGCAATAGAGAACACTTCCAAGAAGTGATCGCGTATTTAAACGAGCAGAAGGACAAAGTAGCTCTATGTTGTGATAAGGTAGACAGATTATTAAGAAACTTCTTGCACTTGAGGCCTATTCAGGAATTACTTGAGCAAGACAGAATCGAGTTACATTTTCCATCTGACAATTTAGTGTTGAATAATAATTCTCAAGCTACTGAAAAATTCAAATTCAACCTTGGGGCTATGTTAGCCCAATATTATTCGGACGCCATCAGCGACAACGTGAGGCGTTCGATATACAAACGAATAAAATCAGGGCAAATACTTGGAAAAGCACCATACGGATATAGAAATGCAACACTCGATGACGATACAAAAACTGTTGAGACAAATCCATTCGAGGCCTCTGTCGTACTCAAGATTTTTGAGTGGTATGCAACAGGATCATATGCGCTAAGCGAGATTAAAGAGAAAATCCATAAAGAATTCGGTGTGAAACTAGGCAAATCAACCATTGCAAAAATACTCGAAAATAAATTCTACATTGGGATTGCCGAGTATAAAAAACAGGGAACGGAATATCATCACATTTACCCAACTATAGTTCCAAGTAATATCTTTTACACTGCGCAGGAAGTCAAAGCAGGTAGAAATCCCTTTTTAGGCTCAGGTATTAAATACTCCGGAAAAGAATTTTTTTACAGAGGACTCATTAATTGTTCCACATGCGGGTACTCCATATCTCCAGAAGAACATAGAAGCAAAAAATATTATTGCTGCACTGAATATGGAGGCAAACATGGAGCACACTATGTAAACGAGGATGTACTAACAAACGAATTTGCTGAAGCTTTTAGACGAATTACCATATCAGAGGCTACCGCTCAGAAAATAATTCATGAAGTACATCAATTAAACGAAACGAACCTTTATATGTCTCAGGAGCTCATAGATAATTTCAGAAAGGAAAAAGACAAAATACGCAAAAGGATATCAAAACTATATGATGCATATTTTGACGAAAGTATTACTAAGGAAATGTATGAAGGAAAATTGAATCAATATAATACAGAATTGAAAAGAATTGAGGACAGGCTGAAAAACGTAGAAAAGGTCGATAAAGATTTTTATGCTACCGCCGAATATATAATTCAGCTTGCTAAACATAGCAGCGCGTTATTCAGGTGTTCAGAATATGAAGAAAGGAGACTGCTAATTAACACAGTACTTCTGAACGTTAAATGGAATGGTCTAAACCTTTGTTATGATTACAAAGAACCATTCAATTTGCTAGCAAATATGCATGAGAGTACAGGGTGGGGTGAGTGACGGGATTTGAACCCGCGACCTCTGGGGCCACAACCCAGTGCTCTAACCGGTCTGAGCTACACCCACCATTGATTTCAGAAAATTTAAGAGAACAGAAATAGTACCATATATATAATATGTGACAACTGCTAACCCCACGCCGCCCCGACGTAAAAAAATCTCCCCAGCCCTACAGTGAAAATAAGGCATCCGTAGAGGGCGTGCTCTATGGAAACGAGCGCAAGGGAGTGACCCTTCCTGTAATTGTCGGCGAATATAAACCCGCCGGCAAGCGTCATCGCCACCGCAATCCAGTTAAGAAAAATTATATGCATATATCCGAACGCGAGGGCCGAGGCGATAAGGTGCCCCCTCCCCTCGCCGAAAATCGGCGCATATCTTTTATATATTAGAGCCCTGTACAAAACCTCCTGCGGCCATACGGAAAGAAGGGGATAAAGAAAGATCACCATTAACCAGATGCGCGGGTTTTCGCGCGGGAATGAAAGAAAATCCCCGGGAGCCGCTATCCATACCAGGATCGTTACAAGAGGGGCGATAACGGCGAACCTCAGGAGTATTATCTTCAGCATGCCACGGAAAGAAGCGCGGGGCCCTTCATCCGTGGGGCGCGACATTCTGAGGTAGATGTAGGCAAGTATGCTCCCGCCCCAGAGAAGCGCGATCATGAGCCAGCGCTCCCTGAAAAAAAGTATGAGCGCGGGAACGGCGGCGAAAAGTAATAAAAATTCAGACAGGAGAAGCCACTTTTGTCCCGGCCTCAAGCGCCGTCCTCCTGCCAGCCGCCGCCGAGCGCCCTGTAGACTTCCACCAGCGCCGTAAGCTCTCCGAGATAAGCCTCCGCAAGATCGATCCGAGCGGAGAAGTAATTCGTTTCGTTGGTGAGGACTTCGAGATAGTCCGTTTCACCTTTTCCGAACCTGAGCTCGGAGAGATGCGCCGAGTCCCTCGCGGCCTCGGCGAGCTTTCCCTGCTCGATGCGGAACTCCCTGTTTTTCCTGTAGGCGACGAGCGCGTCGGAGACGTCCCTGAATGCCCCCTGTATCGTCCGCTGATACGTGAGCATCATCTCCTGGTACTCGGCTTCGGAGAGGCGGACGCCGGAGCTTATCCTCCCTGCTTCGAATATCGGCTGCAGTAAAGAGGCGGCCGCGCTCCATATACCGGCAGGCTCCGTGAAGAGGTTCGAGAGCTCGTCGCTCTGATAGCCCGCCCTCCCCGTGAGACTTATCCGGGGGAACCACGCAGCCCTGGCGACGCCGATATCTGCATTGGCGGCGGCAAGCTCCTCCTCCGCGCGCCTTATGTCGGGCCTGCTTTCGAGTAGCGCGGACGGGAGACCTGCCGGAATCTCAGGCGGATGAGGCTGCTCCGTCAGCGGCAGGCCCCGCGCGATCGGGCCGGGGTTTTGTCCGAGGAGCGTGCTGAGAAGGTTCTCCTGCCGCGCTATATCCCTTTCGAGCGCCGGTATCTGTGTCGACGCGGTGTAGACCAGCTGCTCCGCCTGCCGGACGTCCAGCAGCGAGCTCAGCCCGCGCTCTTCGCGTATATTCGTCAGGTCGAGCGACTCCTCCCGCGACGCGAGGGTGTTCTTTGAAATTTCGAGCTGGAGGTCGAGCTTTCTGAGCTGAAAATAAGCCGCCGCGACGTTCGCCACGAGCACCGAGACGACTTCCTTCTCGGCCCATTCGCTCGCGAGGAGACGCGCCCTCGCAGCCTCGGTCGCCCTCCGGTACTGGCCCCAGAAATCGAGGGTCCACTGCCCCACGAGGCTTACCTGGTAGTCAGTGAGCTCGAACGCCGGCGTCGGGCCCAGGCGCGCGCTCCTCTGGTTCGCCACTCCCCCGCTGGCGTCGATAGTCGGGAACTGGTCGGCCTGCGTGATTCCGAGTATCGCCCGCGCCTGGAGCACCCTCGCCGCCGCTATCTGGAGGTCGTAATTCTGCTCCAGAGCGGTTTCGATGAGCCTCGTCAGCTCGGGGTCCTGAAACACCCGCCACCAATCCTCGTCCGCGAGCGACGCGGCGGATTCTTCGGCCCCCGTCTCCCCCCTGTATTCCTCCGGCACGTCCACGGCAGGTCTTTTATAGTCCGGGCCGACCATGCACCCCGAAAGCGCGAGCAGTAATGCCGGCACAAAAACGCGCAGGAAGGCTTTACGCATATCGCTCACCGGATTCGTCATGACGCTTCGGCACCCGGGCGCGTGTGCTGCGAGCGGAAGAACGAAACCCTGTCGAGCACCTTCTCCTGGAAGTCTTCGAGATATAGATAAATTACCGGCGTTATGTACAGAGTTATGAACTGCGAGACTATGAGCCCGCCGACTATGACGAGGCCGAGCGGCCGCCGCGACGCCCCGTCGGCCCCATAGCCGAGGGCTATCGGTACGGCGCCCATGACCGCCGCCAGAGTTGTCATGAGTATGGGCCTGAAGCGTTCGAGGCTCGCCCGGTGTATGGCTTCGAGAGCGGGGCTTCCGGATTCGACGTGCTGGCGCGCGAAGTCGACTATCATGATGCCGTTCTTCTTCACGATGCCCATCAGCATGAACATGCCGACAAAGGCGTAGAGCGACGCCTGCTCTCCGAAGAAAACGAGCGCGAGGAGACCGCCCACGAGCGCCGTCGGCAGCGTCGAGAGCACTGTAATCGGATGCACGTAGCTCTCGTATAGTATGGCGAGTATCACGTACATGACGAAAACAGCTATGCCCATCAGTATCGTGAGGTCGCGCACCGTCCTCTGGAACGTCTGCGCCTCGCCCTGGAGGCTCGCCCTTATCGAGGGGGGAACTATTTCCGCGGCGGCGCTGTTTATGAAATTCGTAGCGTCGCCTATCGCAACGCCGGGCTTTAAATTAAAGAAGATGGTCACGCTCGTGAACTGGTTCAAGTGATTGACAGACTGAAGCCCCATCGTTTTTTTCCACGTTACGAGCGATTTCAAAGGCACGAGGTTCGCCCCGTCGTCGGACCTTATATAAAGGAGCGAAAGGTTCTCGGGGTTTTCGCGCGCCGTGTCGCTCGTCTCGAGGATCACCTGATACTGATCCGTCGGCTTTTTTATAAGATAGAGATAGTTCTGCGAATACGCGTTCCGGAGAAGGTTGAGTATGCGCGTCTCCGAAACACCGTAGATCCTCGCCTGCTCCCGCTTGATTTCAATATCGAGGTTAGGCGTGTTGCTGTAATAATCGGACGACACCGTCGAGAAGCCCGGGTATTCCATGAGCTTCGCCATGAACTTCGACGCGACGTCGTAAACCTCGTCGGGATCCACGCCCGAGAGCGAGAATGCATATTGCCCCTGCGATTGCTCCGTAGCTCCGGTGCTTATTTCGAGAACGGGCAGCGGCTGGAGGAACGCGATGACTCCCGTTATGGTCCCGAGGCTCCCCATCAGCTGCCCCGCCTCCATCTCGATGGGCATCCTTTCTGACCGCGGCTTTAAAAATATGAACATGAGGCCCTGATTCGCCCCTATGAACGACCCGGCGCCGGTCATGGTGAAGTTCATGAACACGTTGGGGTCGTTGTGTATGACAGCGTCCACGCGGTCCTGGATAGTCCTCATCTGCTCAGGCGACGAGCCCTCCTTGGCGATGAACACGCCCTGCATGACGCTGCTGTCTCCCAGGGGCAGGAACGCCTTCGGAACGAGCATGAAGAGCCCTATAGTGCCCGCGAGACAGGCGACCCACATGAGAGCCGAAACCCACCTGTGGCGGAGAAACCACATGAGAGACTTTCCGTAAACCCCGAGCACCCTTTTTTCGAGGCCGACGACGACACGCTCGGCCCACGTCTGTTTCGAGTCCGGGCCGCGGTCCTTGAGAAGCCTCGCGCACATGAGCGGCGTAAGTGTGAGCGAGACGAGCCCGGAGGCGAGTATCGCAACGACAATGGTGATGGCGAATTCCCTGAATATCCTCCCGACAATTCCCGTCATGAAAACGAGCGGGATGAACACCGCGGCAAGGGATATGGTCATAGAGACTATCGTGAAGCTTATCTCCTTCGCGCTTCCGATCGACGCCTGGAGCGCACCCTCCCCTGCTTCCATTCGTCTCACGGTGTTTTCGAGGAACACTATCGCGTCGTCCACCAGGAATCCGATCGCGAGCGTAAGCGCCATGAGCGAGAGGTTGTCTATGCTGTAGCCGAGCATGTTCATGACTATGAACGTCAGAAGGAGCGACAGCGGGAGCGCGACGACTGGAATCAGCGTGTCCGTCGCCCTTCCGAGGAATAGAAATATGACAATCACGACAAGAATGAATGCTATGAACAGCGTGTGCTGAACTTCCGTAACGGAATCGACGATCGTCCGCGAGCGGTCGTAAATCGGCGTTATCGTAACGGCCGCCGGAAGCTCGGCGTCCACTATCGGCAGCAGCTCTTTTACGCTGTTCGCGACTTCGACGGCGTTCGCGCCGGCCTGTCTGAACACTGCAACGACGACGGTAGACGAAGGGATCGGATGGCCCCTCATCCAGAACCTCATGTCGATGCGCTCGTCCTCCACGGTATCCGTAACCGAGGCAACGTCGCGGAGATAAACAGGCGCGCCGTTTACGCTCTTGACTATGATGTTCGCGTAAGACTCCGCCGTATCGAGCTGCCCCTGCGGGCGAAGGATCGACGTGCCCGCCGGGCCGTCGAACTGCCCGGCCCCGGTATAGCTCGTCGCGTTAGATACAGCGGCGTAAAGGTCGTCCACGGATATGTTTCGCGCCCACATGGCCGAAGGGTCGGCCTTGATGCGCACGGCGGACTTCGTTCCGTAAACGTTGACGCTGCTCACGCCCGGGATCATCGTCAGCCTCTGGCCGACCTGTGTGCTCGCGTAATCGTAAAGCGTGCCCGGGGTCAGCGAATCGGTCGTGAGCGCTATGTAGAGGATAGGCTGGTCGTTGGGGTTGGTCTTCACCAGCGTGGGCGGCGACGGGAGGTCGAGAGGGAGATTCCCCGTCGACTGCGATATGGCGGTCTGAACGTCCGTCGCCGCGGCGTCGAGGCTCTTGTCGAGAGAGAACTGGAGCGTAAGGCTCGTGAATCCCTGCGTGCTCTTCGACGTCACGAGATCGAGCCCTTCTATCTGCATGAACTGGCGCTCGAGCGGCGTCGCAATGTTGTTGGCCATCGTCTCGGGGCTCGCACCCGGGTAGCCGACGAAAACATTTATGACGGGATAGTCGACGGCTGGAAGGTCGTTCACGGGCAGCTGAAAATAGCTGAGGACGCCGAAGAGAACAGCCGAAAGCGTGAGGACCGCCGTCATTACCGGACGGCGTATAAAAGCCTCGGAAAAATTCACATACCACCCCCGGACGCCGCTTCCGCCCCGCCGCCCTGCCCGCCTTCCTCGACGACCGTTACACCCGCTCCTGGAGCCACCGCGAGCTGGCCGGTAAGAATGACCCGCTCTCCAGCCTTCACGCCCTCTTCCAGGACGACGAGATCGCCCTGCCTCTGCCCTACCCTCACGGGCCGGAGTTCCGCGGTAGAGTCTTCCTTCACAACGTAGACGAAATTCCCCTGCGCCGAATCCTGAACGGCAGTCGACGGTACGAGGACGGCTTTTTCTTTCGTAGCCAGAACGAGCCTAACCTTGACGAACTGCCCCGGCCAGAGCTTGCGGTCGGGATTAGGCACGGTCGCCCTCAGCTTCACCGTACCCGTAGGATCGCTGACGGCATTGTCGAGGAACGTCAGCTCGCCCTGAAGAGGCGCGTTGGGCTCCTCGGGTATACGGACCTCGACCCTGAGCGTCCCGTCCTCCATGTGCTGCCTGACCCTTCCGAGGTCGCTCTCGGTGACGGTGAACTCGGCGTATATGGGGTCAAGGCGCTGTATGGTGAGAAGAGTTGTCGCGTTCGCCGTGACGACGTTGCCGATGTCCACGAGCCTGTGCCCCGCCCGGCCGTCTATCGGCGAGTCTATTGTCGTATAGTCATAATCTATCCGCGCGGAATCGAGCGTGGCCTGGCTCTGCTCGACGAGCGCCGCCGCAACTGCCACAGCGTTTTTCCTCGTATCGTACTCCTGCCGCGCCACGGCCCTCGAATCCGCGAGGTCCTCTACGCGCGTGAATTGAATTTTCGCGAGATCGAGGTCCGCCTTCGCCTTGGCGAGATTCGCCTGGGCGAGGTCGAGCGCGGCCTTGTACGGCCTCTGGTCTATGGTGAAAAGAAGATCGCCCTTTTTCAGCTCCGCGCCGTCCTTGAAATGTATGCCGGTAATTCGTCCGGACACCTGAGGCTGTATGGAAACGGATTCGAGCGCGACGCATTTACCGACCTCGTCGAGATACACCGGAACGTCCTGCGACTCCGCTTCGGTTACCGTCACCCTCGCGGGCTGGAACTCCGGCATTCCGCCGTCTCCGCCCCCGCATGCGGAAAGCAATATCGCGCAGAAAATCGCTGCGGACGTTAATAGTTGAAAGTATTCACGTAAGTGACCCGATTTCGATGGACGTGGAGCCGCGTATCCTTTCGGCTCCGAACCTAGACGCCTCATATGAGACTCCTCCGGACAAATAACTTCATAGCTTATCCGACCAAATCCCCGAACCAACCCGATTTTCCCCATGCGCGAAGAGGAGACCCGCAGCTGCCGCTGAAAGGACTCGATTGCAGACGTGGCAACATAACCGGATAAACGGAATTATCAATAGACGTGAATGACAACATGCGTCCGCAATAAGAGATTTGATTCACCGGATTCGAGAGCGATGCGGTTTTATCGGAGGCCGCTCTTGTTGACGCCAAGCCCGCCGAGGCCGGCGGCTATATCTTTTGGACCGACGTCGCCGACTATAGCTGCCTCGACTACGAACCCGAGTATGACGGCGAGTAGCGCCTTCGCCACATCGTCGGGAGACGCGCCATCGTGGAGAAGCCCCTCTTCCTTCCAGCGCAGAGCGGTGCCGGCGAGGAGGTCTCTGAACGCGGCGTAGAATCCCCTCATCGTAGCGTGGAGGTTTTCGTTCCGCTGAGCCTCGCTCCAGCCAAGGAGCGCAATGCGCTTCAGATCGTAGCCCTCGCGCTTCGAGAAATCGTCTATGGTCGACATTATCCGCTCCGTCAATTTGACGGGCGGTGGCAGCGGCTCCGCTTTGAGAAGCGGCTCGAGAAGCGCCCGGAGTGTGCCGAGAGAGGTCGTCACGGCTGCCAGTATCAGCTCGTCCTTGCCCTTAAAATAGGAATAGACAGCCCCGGCCGAGAGCCCCGATGCGCGGATTATATCCTCCATCGTCGTGGCGTGGAGGCCGTTTTTCTGAAAGCAGGCGCGGGCGGCGTCCAGGATCTGCATCCGGCGGGCGGCGCGTTTTTCGTCTGATATTTTCGGCATACTAAAAAATAAAACGAATAACCCTTCTTTACAAGCGCCCAAGTCTTATTTAAAATGAATACTCATTCTTTTTAAAAGGAGAAATGCCATGATTAAAGTCACGGCAATAGAAACAGGAAAGGCCAGGATGAAAACGGCGCAGCGCACGGGCCGCGACGACAGGGGCCCGGTCGGGCGGAAGATAGACATCTTCCTCGACCGCAACTGGGTCGAGCCCCTTCCCATACTCTGTTTCCTTATTGAGCACCCTGAAGGGCTATTCCTGGTAGACACCGGGGACACGTGGCGGAACTCCGTCCCGGGCTACCTCCCCGGCTGGAACCCGTTCTACAAGCAGGTCTCCATTAAAGTCGCGCCGCACGAGGAAATCGGCCCGCGCCTCCTGGCAATGGATATCGACCCCGGCGACCTCACCGCCGTAATACTGACTCATTTTCATCACGACCACTCGGGCGGGCTCGACCATTTCCCGCACACTCGCATAATCGGCCCCCGCGAGAACTACGCCGTCTCCACCGGAATAAGAGGCATGATGATGGGCTGCCTGCCGCAGCGCTGGCCGGTATGGCTCCGCCCGGAGCTCGTCGACATGGACGGGCCGGCCATCGGCCCCTTCCCTTCCTCGCATCCGGTCACGAAGGACGGGCGCATCATCCTCGTCCCGACGCCGGGACACGTCAAGGGTCATGTATCCGTAATCGTGCGCGCGGACGGCGTCACTTGGTTCCTCGCGGGCGACGCCACGTACTCCGAGGCCAATCTCCTCGCGGAGAAAACGGACGGCGTGACGAATAACCCGGCCGAGTCGCTGGCGACTCTGAGGGCCATCAGGCGCTTCGCACTGGAAGAACCGACAGTTCTCTTACCGGCACACGACCCCGAAGCCCCCGCCAGGCTGGCCGCGCGGAGTCTCCTCGCGTGAGGGTTAAAAGCCTGCGACCTCGGGGATGATCTCGCGCCCGATAAGCTCTATCGGTTTTATATCGTGAGTGTCGGGCATGCTGACGATAAAGTGCTGTATGCCCTCATCGGCAAGCTTCCGGCAGAACGCAATGAATTCAGAGACCGACATCCCGCCCTCCCCAAGCTTCACGACTCCGAGAGCCGTGCGCTCTATCTCTTCGTACGGACGGCCGACTTCGTCGCAGTGCCGCCTGAGCACGTCTAGCTTTCTCGTCATGTCTTCCCAGCTTATAAACGGCGGGGCGTAGAGATTACAGGCGTCGGCGTACGTCGCCACGAGCCTGAGTGTCTTTTTCTCCCCGACGCCGCCCACGAGTATCGGAGGGTGAGGCTTCGAGAGCGGAAGCGGATTATTCATCGGCTCGGCGAGGTGATAATGCTTCCCGTTGTAAGGTTTGACCTCACCCGACCACATCTGCTTCGCTATCTGGAGCGTTTCTTCGAGCCGCTCCATGCGCTCGGTCATATTCGGAAACGGGAATCCCAATCCGAGAGATTCGCGCTCGTACCACGACGCGCCTATGCCGAAATACGCGCGTCCGCCCGACAGAACATCGAGGGTCGTAACGGTTTTTATCAGGTGCCCGGGATTCCGGTAAATGACGCCTGTAACCATGGAGCCGAGGCGCACCCGTTTTGTGACGGACGCGAGATACCCGAGCGTCGTGTAACTTTCGAGCATCGGGTCCTCGGGCGATACGCCGAGGTCCGGCATATCCATCTGAAAGAGATGATCCATCGTCCATAGGCTGGCGAAGCCCGCCTCGTCCGCGGCTCTTCCTATATATGTAAGCTTCTCGCCGACATTACCCGGGTTACCGGGCCAATCGAATTCCACTATCTGAAGTCCTATTTTCATATCATGATTCCTCTCAGAGTAATTTATTCGCTCCCACTAATATTCTAGATGATGATTCTCGGATCGGGATTCGAAATTTTCAACGAATTTTTGTTGTCATGCCCCGGCAATTAGAATAGAATTAATGAAGGGTGGAGTGAAATACAAAGAGGGTGTGCTCCATATTGAGTATTAAAGCCTTTTTCTATTTCCCGCTTGTCGTTTTTTTCCTGCTGCTTTTCTTCCCGGAGGATTTTGTCCGCGCTCAAAACTCGACCGACGACGAGATAAAACTCGTAAAGCAGCAGATCGAAGTTCTCAGCAGGCGGCTCGAAGAGCTCGAAGGGCAGAAGGCAAAACAAAAACCTGCCATGGGAACGACCGAGTCGACAAACGTCACACTCTACAATACAGCGGTCAACACGAGCATGAAGAGGCTCGGCGAGTCGAACAGCTCCAGGACCATTTTCAACCTGAGCGGCAACGGTACTGTCAGCCTCACAGGCGAGGACGACCCCAACAGGGTGAACGCGGTTTTCGCGCCGATGGTGAATCACCGGATCACGGAGAATCTCCGATTCGTCTTCAAGCCGGAAGTGAAGCTCATCAACGAAGAGGTCGGATTCGGAATCGGAATGGGGGAGCTGGATTTTTTCGTGAACGATTACCTGACCCTGAGAGGAGGAAAGATACAAAATACCGCCCTTCTCTCACCCTCGGCATTCTCCTCCTGGCTCGGCGACGATCCCGTCGCCTACTCCCTCGCGAGGCGGAACCAAACCCTGCCGCCGGAAGACCTTATCTCACAGCTCAAGAATATGGGAGTCGGGATAACCGGGGGCATACCGATCAAGCTCTTCGACAGGACGAACCTCAGTTACGGCGTCTCGTATATAAACGGGGCCGACGGCCGGGGAACGATGAATTTCAGCTTCTCCATAACGAGACCGTGACAGGCACTCAGGAACGGCCGCAGATTTCTAGAGAGTTAAGCGGTTCCTCGCCGGATTAATTCGCAAATTCAGCTATTTTTCAGCGCACCGGCCCTCCAGCCGGGCAGCCATCTCGGCGCGGCGCTCTTTCTTCCGCCTTGCGAATCCGTATTCCACGCCCGAGGACTCGACCGCCTTTTTCCAGGAGCCGAAATGATAATCCGCGGCCGAAACCAGCGACGTCATGCCGCTCTTCCTGAGAACGGAGGGCCTCAAGCTGCCGCCGTTCGCGCTCAGCAGCTTTATCTCGCTCGTTATTCTCTGGCGTGTCCACTTCCTGTTGTTCCTCGTGCTCTCGTAATCTATACCGCTCGCCTCGAGCGCGTTCCTCCACGAGCCGAATATCTTGCACGCCCGGAGATAAAGCGCGGAATGCTCCTTCGCCACATTGGACGGTTTTTCCGCCCCTGGGCCGAATATTTCCCTGATTTCCTTTATAACCCTTTCTCTTCTTCCAATCATGATAATTATCATGATTACAATTCGCATGCCAGACATAAGTTCCCATAATTATTAACAGTCAGAACATTTCATAATCGAAATTCCGTCCTATTATCGTACAGCTTACAACCCGGGTCGACGCGTTTCACGGATCCATCGCTCTGAAACCGTGTCTTCCCACGCAGGATATACCCGGGCTCCTTGGATCTGCGCCGCCGTATCTTCATTTATTCCCGATTAATAAAGCCTTAATAAATAAGCTTTAACATACTAGGCGTCGGTTGGAGGTTCCTGTGAAATAGATGTATTTTGTTTCTAGGAATCCATGCCGGGGGTATAAGAAATGATCGTTAGTCCATTTGCAGGTAAGCCGGTAGAGCCTTCGATGCTTGTCGACGTGCCCAGGCTCCTAACCGCTTATTACAGCGAAATTCCGGATTATTCAGTTCCCGGGCAGAGGGTTTCTTTCGGCACTTCGGGGCATCGCGGCTCCCCATTCGATAAAACGTTCAACGAGTTCCATATACTCTCGGTGGCTCAGGCAGTCTGCCTCTACCGAAGTCAAAAAGGGATCAATGGGCCGCTATTTTTAGGTATGGATACGCACGCGGTCTCGACGCCGGCATTCGTGAGCGTGCTCGAAGTCCTGGCGGCGAACGGGGTCGACGTAATGATATCAGAGCGCGACGAATACACGCCGACGCCCGTCATTTCACACGCGATTTTACAGTACAACCGGGGGCGTACCAGTGGGCTCTCAGACGGCATAGTGATAACGCCCTCACACAATCCGCCCGACGACGGTGGCATAAAGTACAATCCGCCGAGCGGCGGCCCGGCCGAGCCGGAAGTCACCGGCTGGATCGAATCCAGGGCCAACGAATTCCTGCAAAACGGTCTCAGCGGCGTCAAGAGAATCCCATACGAAAAGGCCCTTGGCGCACCGACGACGCACCGCCACGATTATCTCGATGCATACGTGAGCGACCTCGGCAATATAATCGACATGGACGCCATACGCGGCTCGGGCATAAGTCTCGGAGTAGACCCGCTCGGCGGCGCGGGAGTTCACTACTGGAAACCCATCGCCGAGCGCTACGGGCTCAATCTCACCGTAGTAAATGATACCGTCGACCCGACGTTCCGCTTCATGACCGTCGACTGGGACGGGAAGATACGCATGGACCCTTCCTCGCCCTACGCGATGCAGAGCCTTATCAGGCTTAAAGACAGCTTTGAAATAGCCTTCGCCTGCGATACCGACCACGACCGCCACGGTATCGTCACGAAGAGCGCGGGTCTCATGCAACCGAATCACTACCTGTCCGTCATGGCCTTTTATCTCTTTCAGCACCGGCCGAAATGGGCGAAAGATACAGCTGTGGGAAAAACGGTCGTAAGCAGCAGCATGATAGACCGCGTCGCGGCGAAGATCGGGAAAAAGCTCTACGAGGTGCCGGTCGGATTCAAGTGGTTCGTCGAGGGCCTTCTTAACGGCTCGCTCGGCTTCGGGGGCGAAGAGAGCGCGGGGGCTTCGTTCCTCCGCCTTGACGGCGATGTGTGGACGACGGACAAGGACGGCATAGTACCGGCCCTCCTCTCCGCCGAGATAACCGCGCGCATGGGGCGCGACCCGGGCGAGATATACCGGGAGCTCACCCATGGCCTCGGCGAGCCTCTTTACGACAGGATAGAGGCGCCGGCCACGCCGGAGCAGAAAAAGGCGCTTTCAAAACTCTCTCCCGAACAGGTGAAGTCGACGGAGCTCGCGGGCGAGAAGATCGAGTCCGTACTGACCAGAGCGCCCGGTGACGGCAGCCCTATCGGCGGCCTCAAGATCATCGCCGAAAACGGATGGTTCGCCGCCCGTCCTTCCGGGACCGAAAGCATTTATAAAATTTATGCAGAAAGTTTTAAGGGCGAAGAGCACCTTCGCCGCATTCAGGAAGAGGCGCAGGCGATCGTCGACAGCACCCTTAAAAACGCCGACAAAAATTCATGAGCCGGTAAAGACAACCAATCCCGGACTTCGGGGGAAAATTTAAGGAGGAGCCATGAGCGAGCAGTCATTTAACGACAACCCTATCAATTCTTTTCTGCCTACGGACATCGAAGGATTCGATTTCCTGGCCGAGTTGGCGCTGGATCTTCGATGGTCGTGGAACCACTCGGCCGACGAGATGTGGAAGGAAATCGATCCGGCCTTATGGGAGATCACGCACAATCCGTGGGTGATACTGCAAACCGTTTCCCGCAGCAGACTCAAGGAGGTGCTCTCCGATCCCCATTTCCGCGGGCACGTGAGCGAGCTGGTGCAGGTCAAGCGCCGTGAAGACGAGCAGCCCGCGTGGTTTCAGCACGTTCATCCGCAGGCTCCCCTCACCTGCGCCGCCTACTTCAGCATGGAATTCATGCTCAGCGAAGCCCTTCCCATATATTCAGGGGGTCTCGGCAACGTGGCGGGCGACCAGCTGAAGGCAGCCAACGACCTGGGCGTGCCGGTCGTCGGCGTCGGGCTTCTCTACCAGCAGGGCTATTTCCGGCAGGTGATCGACATGAACGGTGCTCAGGAGGCGCTGTTTCCATACAACGACCCTGGACAGCTTCCCATAACCCCGCTCCGCGAGGCGAACGGCGAATGGCTCAGGCTCGAAATCCCGCTCCCAGGGTATTCCGTATGGGTGCGCGCGTTTCAGGTCCAGGTCGGAAGGGTGAAGCTTTACCTCCTCGACACGAACGACGCCGCCAACTTCCCCGCTCACAGGGGAATAACGAGCGAGCTCTACGGAGGCGGATCGGAGCTTCGTCTGAAGCAAGAGCTCGTGCTCGCCATAGGGGGCTGGCGGCTTCTGCGCACACTTGGTATCAAGCCGGAAGTCTGCCACCTTAACGAAGGCCACGCGGCCTTTGCGGTCTTCGAACGGGCCCGCTGCTTCATGGAAGACACCGGTTTATCCTTCGAGGCGGCGCTCGCGGTCACACGGGCCGGTAACCTGTTCACTACTCATACGCCTGTCGCGGCCGGCTTCGACCGTTTCGATCCCCACCTGATCGAGCTCTATTTCGGCGACTACGCCAGGAAGGAGCTCGGCATTTCGCTCCACGACCTCATGGCGTTCGGCAGGCAGAACCCGAACAATTCGTCCGAGCCATTCAACATGGCGTATCTCGCCATAAGAGGGAGCGGCGCTATAAACGGCGTGAGCCGTCTTCACGGAGAAGTGAGCCGGCGCATTTTTCAAATACTATTTCCACGCTGGCCCGAAGAGGAAGTACCCGTCGGATACATTACCAACGGTGTTCATATGCCGACTTGGGATTCCCCGGCGGCCGACGAGCTATGGACAGACACCTGCGGGAAGGACCGCTGGGTGAAGACTACCAAAACCCTCGAGCACGACTTACGCGCCCTGCCCGATGCGAAACTCTGGAATGTCCGTAATTCGGCGCGGAAAGAGCTTATCGAATACGCGAGGGAACGGTTGACACATCAGCTGATAGCCTCGGGGATGGCGCCCAAGGCAGAACGGGTGAAGCACATATTCGACCCGGGTGTGCTGACACTCGGCTTCGCCCGGCGCTTCGCCACGTACAAGAGACCTAACCTCCTCCTTCACAACCCCGAGCGGCTTATAAGGATTCTCTCTAACCCGGACCGTCCGGCCCAGCTCATTCTCGCCGGGAAGAGCCATCCCGCCGACAAGCCGGGACAGGCCATGATACAGGAATGGATACATTTCATCAGGCGGTCGGATGTCAGGGACAACGTGATGTTTCTCGGCGATTACGACATGTTCCTTGCCGAGCGCCTGGTGCAGGGTATAGATGTCTGGATCAATACCCCGAGGCGGCCATGGGAGGCAAGCGGAACGAGCGGGATGAAGGTGCTCGTAAACGGCGGTCTCAATCTTTCGATACTTGACGGCTGGTGGGCCGAAGCCTACTCTCCGGAAGTCGGATGGGCGTTCGGCGACGACAAGGAGCACGGAGACGACCCGGCCTGGGACGCTTCCGACGCCGAGGCGCTTTACGATCTCCTCGAATATGAGGTCATACCGGAATTCTACACACGCGATAATAACGGCATACCGACCACATGGGTTGCGCGTATAAGGGAGAGCATGGTTCAGCTGACCCCGCGTTTCTCGGCGGACAGGACCGTCCGCCAGTATACGGAAGAGCAGTACCTCCCGGCCGCTGCCGCCTACCGCGAGCGGGCGGAGGATAACGGTGCCGCGGGTCCGGAGATAGTAAACTGGCAGGGTTCCCTGAAGCAGAAATGGTCGTCGCTCCGCTTCGGAGACCTGAAGATCGAAGAGGACGGGGATCACCACGTTTTCGAAGTCGAGCTGTTCTTGGACGGGCTCGACCCCGATGCGGTGCAGGCCGAGCTCTATGCCGAGGGAATCGCCGGCGGCGCTCCCGTAAGGCAGCTCATGACGCGCGTGAAGCACCAGGAGCCCGAGGAAGCATGCGTCTACAGCGCGCGGGTGCCCTCGACGCGCCCGGCTTCGGACTACACGCCCCGCGTGATACCGCACCGCCCGGGCGTCACTGTTCCCCTGGAGGCCTCGCAGATCCTCTGGCAGAGATGACGGCTCACGACTTACAGCAGCGGCATCCGAATAATTGCCAGGGAGACTTTGACCGGGCTTTGGAAGGGAATCGATTTTCTCGAAACTGTTGGCGCGCCCGGAGGGATTCGAACCCCCGACCTACGGATTAGAAGTCCGTTGCTCTATCCAACTGAGCTACGGGCGCATGGGTGATATTTAAGTTTATACTGCGCCGTGCAGGCCGACAAAACGGCCTAGGTTTTGTCTATATGCTCTATCTTTCTCGCAATGCCGACTATGCCGCTCCCTATCGAAACCAGCCTGACGACAGGCGATGCGGATTCCGAAACCGAGCCTTCGTATGCAAGCGCGGCGCCCCCGAGTATTCCGAACCCGGCGTCGAGCACGCGCGCCGTTTTCACGAGGCTCCTCGGCAGAAAAGCTTCCTTGTCTATATTTCTCTCTACGCTGTTCGAGACGGTATTTAGCGCCCTCCCCGCCCTCGAAATCCCCTTCCGGAGCTCCTCTATCTGGTCGGGATGGGTGAGCGCATAAACGGCGCCTATAGTTATTGATACCCCCTGCACCAGCTCGAGCGCGTGCGCCGGCTCGTAGCCCGCGGCGGTAAGTATCCCGTACTCGGTTTTCAAAAACTCGTCGAGGTCTTTAATCTGCCTCGTCACTTCCTGGTACTCGGCCTGAACGTCGTCGATATAGGCCTTTAGGCCATGGTAAAAATCCTCATCAGCAGCAAGCCTGTCTAGTGTTTCGGCGACGAGCCTCGCGGACGCCGTGAGCTCCGGCGCGGCCTTCCCGCTCCCGGAGACTAGGTCCGTTCGGGACGCCTCTTCGTAGAGCTTCTTCGCCCCGCTCCATGCGTCTCTAACGTATCGGGTTTTGCCGAAAAATTCGCTGCTGCTCATAAAAGCCTTCCCGTAAATTATCCCCGGGGAAGGAAGAATACTACCCAAGAGAGGCCCTCTCTTCAATAATACGATTCACCCGGTTCCGGCAGCCCGTGGGCCGGGCCAGAGCGGAGGTCAGTAGGTCAGACGGATGCCTGCGCGCGGGCTTATTCCCGGCGCGGGGAATCCGACAAACTGCTCGTATTCGGCGTTCAGGAGATTCTCGACGGCGAGGAATACGCGCACGTTACGGGTCGGCGTCCACGTCGCCGTGAAATCGAAAACGGTGTAAGGGTCCAGGACGACGTCGCCAGTAGGAATCGACGAATCGTGAACGTCGCCCGTGAATACGGCGTCCAGCACCATGACGAGGCTCTGTTCCGGGCGGAACTCGACCGAAAAACCGCCGAACCACTTCGGGCGGTTCCTGAGCTCCTCGCCCGTTCCTTCGATGTCGCTGTCGGCATATGTCACGCTGCCGCTCACTGTAAGCGGGTCCCACGGATTGATGTCTCCTATGATCTCGAAACCCTTCACCGTCACGCGGGACCTGTTCACGAGGATCGGCGGCGGACCTTCGTCGAAGTCTATGAGATTCTTGAAGCGGTTGTAATAAAGATTCACCTGCGCGCCGGCCCTTCCTCCCCACACCCTCTGCGAGACGCCGACGTCTAAGCTCTCGCTTTTTTCGGGAACGAGATCAGGGTTCCCGACTATAGGACTCGAAAGCGAGAAGAAGCTCGGGAGCTTGAACCCCTTCCCCCAGTTCGCCCTGAGCGTCGTGTCCGTCGGCGCGATCTTGTATGTCAGCCCGGCCCTCGGGCTGAAGGCGTCGTTAAACCCCTCGGGGAAATCGAGCCTCCCGCCGAGGACAGCGTAGAGATTTTCGACCGCGCTGAACTGAATTTCGGCGTAGGGAGACAGTATGTACCTGTTAAGCGTGAAGCTGGTCGGGACCGGGGCCCCGAGCATTATTTCTCCGTTACTCTTTCCGTCTTCTATCTCGGCCTCGAACCCCGCGGCGAGCGCTATCCCTTTCGCTATAGTGAACGTATTTACGAAATTCGCGTCGTACCTTTTAAAGTCGTTGTCGGAGTTGGTCGGCGGTATGCCGAAAGGGTCTCTTATCCCGGGAGCGACGCCCGGAGACGAGAGCTTCTCCCTATTGTTGTAGTATGCGAGCTCAAGCCTGTATTCCCACCACGGCAAGATCTCGTGCGTCAGGTCGACTCCAAGAAGAAGCTGGTCGATGTTATTCCTGTCGACGGAACGGATAACGGCGAACTCCGGCCCGCCGCTGTCGTCGGGGAAGCTCGAGCTCTCTATGTGGGAATACCTGATAGTCGAGTTTATCTCGAAATTCCGGTTGTTGAGAAGGCCGAGCCTGCCCGTGAACGACGGGCTCTTGAAACTGCTCCCCTCCACCTGCTCCCCGTCGTCGAGGTACGAGCCCGAGAGCGAATAATTATAGAACTCCCCTCCCCCCGAGACTCCGCCGAGGAAGCTGTACTGCCCGTAGCGGCCGAGGGAGCCCTCGGCGAAGGCCTCGGGCTTCCCCTCCCCTTTTTTCGTAATTATGTTTATGACGCCGCTCAAGGCATCGGAGCCGTAAAGTGAAGACATCGGATCGCGGACGATCTCTATCCTCTCTATGTTGTCGGGGCTGAGTGTGGAAAAATCGAACGACCCGCCACGGCTGTTGGTGGGGTCGTTAACCTTCACACCGTCAATCAGGACGAGAGTGAAGTTCGGGTCGCCGCCCCTTATGTATACGGACGTCACCCCGCCCCGAGACGCTGGCTGGTCAACATATAGACCCGGGACCTGCTGTAATATCTCGGCGACGCTGCTCGCGTTCCGCTCCTCGATCTGCTCCCGGGTTATGACGGTTACGCTCGCGGGCGTCCGGGAAATGGAAGCGGGGTTCAGTGTGCCGGTAACGACTACGGGTTCGAGAGAGGGCGCAGACTCGGCAGGGGCGACATTTTCCTGCGCCTCTGTCCAATCGCCGCATAATGTGAGAGGACCGAGCAACAATGCAAACGCGAGAATGCTCCAAACGACGTTCTTAACTTCGCTATCCACCGGTCGGCTTCTATTCATTATAATCTATAACTTCGCGCGGTATGGAAATCCGGTGACTACCACTGATATGGAATTTACTGGCAGTCGATACAAATATACCGGAGTCCCGGCCCGAAGCTCGACAGCCCGGGTAACAATCGAGGCCGGCAGCTTTTCAATCAACGCTTTTTGATTCGCGAGATATAAATAACCGCCAGGACGCCGGAGAGAAGGAATCCAAGCGCGAACGAGTAAATAAGGCGCTTTAACCCCTGACCCGAAGCTGTTTCCTCCGGAGCCTGGCGAGCGGCATTTTCAGGTTCTTTCTCTTTTAAATTATCTTTCACGAGGTAATCCGCCAGAAGAGCGGCTTCGTGATCGGTGAGCCCGAGCTTGGGCATCTGCGAATACGGGTTGTCGAATTTCGGTTCGAGGAGGCGGTACTTCACCCAGGTTCTGACCTTGTCGATGCCCTCTTTCTGAAGTACTTCCTGCCTGGCATTCCTGTATTCTTTATATGGCTCCATGTCGAGCCCGTCGAGCTTTTTAACCGTCTCGCGATATTCTGGCGAATCGAGCCTCTGGAGGATGCTTTCGGCCATGGTGTTCCTGTCGAGCCTCGGCCCCGCCGTACCCCAGCCATCGTAATCCACTACATGACACCCGTAACATGCGCGCGTGTCCAGCAAATCTTCCGCCGAAACCGCCTTGTCAACCTTGTATGGGTATGAGTTCGATTCGTCGTACGTCGCTTTGTAAATAGATGTGAACCCGTTTTCGTCCGGCAATATGGGGGCATAATAGAGCCCGTCGGGCCCTATTCCAACCCCCACGATTATCTGGTTCTCCTCGCCTATGTATCTTAAAAAAAGCCTGGGGACGCTGAGCATCTTGTTTTCCGCAAACCCGTAATCGAGTATCGCTATGCTTTTATCCTCCCTTTGACCCGGGCCGGGCATCGAAAGATTACCCCCCATGACGAGATAAAATTTTCCCCTGTATTCCTCGGGGAAAATTTCAAGATTCTCGGGATAATAATCGAGCTGGACAGGCCCGACCGAAGGATTGATCGCGAAATCGGCATTGAGGCCGGTGCTCCAGTTAGAGCCGTTCCAGAGATAATTCACCCCTTTCCTGACTTCTAGAAACCTGTCGGAGCTGAGGCCGTTGTCCCCGACGAAAACCCTGCCGTCTGCAACTTTAAGGCTGAACGGATTACGAAGCCCGTAGGCCCAGACATAGTTTCGCGGCTTTTTTACATCGTCGTCCACGTAGAACGGGTTCGAGCTCACGGGTTTGCCGTCAGTCGTCATGCGTATAATTTTCCCGAGGAGCGAATCTACCTCCTGGCTCTTAAGGAAACTATGACCGTCGCCGACGGATACGAAAACCGTGCCGTCATATACCTGGCAGGGCCCGATCTGGTGAGACGGCGTCGTCTGCTCGTCGACGAAAACTTCCGTAAAGTCGACCGTGGATTTCGGCTTCAGCGAGAATGTCTCCGGCTCGGCTTCGAACCTCACCATATTATTACGAAGGATATTGTTCTCGTCCTGGTATGCGAAGGTAACGAAGACGTATCCGTTTTCCGGATCGAGACATATGCCGGCGAGTCCCGTTTCGCCGCTGAAAGCCGGCAGCTCTTCCTCGGGCTTGAGCTTAAAAAAATCCTCGGCGAACGTGTGAACGGTTCTGTCGTTGGTGACGACCTTCACCTTCCCCCTGAGCTCCGTTACGAAATAAAGCGGATCGCCCGGTCCGTCGCCGGGATTCGGCACAAAGGCTATCGCGCTCGGAAACTGAAATCCCCCTGAGTCTACGCTTATCTTGAAATTATCACGGACAGCCCACTCTTTCATCCAGGGTTCCGAATCTTCCGCATATGCCGGGCGCAGCAAAAATATGAGCGAAAGGAGAAGCAGAAGGAAACAGGTTTTCAACAGACTGTGCTTATTCGATATTTTCATGTGTAGGCTGATCTAGCGCAACGGCGCGAATCGCCGGATCGATTCACTTTTTCCTGATAAATTTTACGTAAACGCCCATAAACAACAACGCGATAGCGCCGCCGAGCGCGAACGAATAAAAGAGGTGCCTGTACCTGAGATTCGGGATAAAATGGCTCATCACTCCACGCACTTCCATTCCGATATCCGTATCCGGGTTCAATAAATAGTCCGCAATAAGCGCGGCCTCCTTTTCTGTAAGACCGGGATTCGGCATTTGCGAGAACTGGTTGTCGAACCCGGGGCGCATCAGGTGATATTTCACCCACGTTTCGATGCGGTCGTCCCCGGTTTTCAGCATCAGCTCCTTTCTGGCCTCCCTGTATCTTACGTAGGGCTCCCTATCAAGCGCGTCGAGCCCGGCAACGGACTTTTTGTAATCGGCCGAAGCCAGCCTCTCGCCTATCCTCTCCTTCATTACCGCGCCTCCCAGCGCGGGACCGATATTGCCGAACCCGTAACCGTATATAACATGACAGGAATAGCACTGGTGGGAATTGAGGAGTGAAATTACGTTCTCCCTGCTGCGGAGCGTCCCGGGGCTTACGTACCCTTCCCTGTAAAGCACCTTGAGCACTGCGCTCCGTCCCGAAGCGTCGGGCATGACCGGAACGAAATAAAGCCCGTCGGGGCCCATCGCAAGGCCCGATATAAGCTGGAGGCCTTCGCCGAAATACATGACGAAGTATCGCGGCGCGCTTCGCATTCTGCCCTCGGCGAGCCCGTAATCGAGAATCACTATTCCTCTATCCTGAGCGTTGATGTCGACCCTGTGAACGGGATTGCCTGTCCGGGCAAGGTAGAACCTGTCCCTGAAAGCTTCGGGAAAAACCTTTCCGCCCGGAGGATTATAATCGAGCTGGGCCATTCCGTCAGACGGCGTCAGCACCTGCGCGGCATTGGCCCCGATACTCCATTCGGTCCCGTCCCAGAGATAATTTTCGCCCCGGCGGACTTCGAGGAACCTGTCCATGGTACCGGACCCGTTGTCGGCGGCGAATACCCGGCCGCCGACCGCCTCCACTCCGAAAGGATTTCTGAGCCCGGTCGTCCATACGTAGTTCCGGGGCTTTTTTATATCATCGTCGACGTAGAACGGGTTATCTTTAGGAGGCTTGCCGTCGGCCGTCATGCGGAGTATTTTCCCCTGGAGTGAATCGACGCTCTGGCTTACGCTGTAGGCGTCCCTTTGGAGGTCGGCCCGTACATTACCGTCCCCGACGCCGACATACAGTAGCCCGTCCTCGACCTGACACCCGCCGATCTGATGCGAAGGGCTCGTATATTCGGCCGAGAATATTTCCGTGAATGCAGTTTTGGAAACTGGTTCGAGAGAAAACGTGCCGGGCACGGAATCGAACCTCATTATATTGTTTCGGATAATCCCTTTTTCATCCTGGTATGCGAAGGTCACGAACACGTAGCCCCGCGAAGGATCGAGGCATATGCCTGCAAGCCCCGCCTCCCCGGACTGCTCGGGGAGCTCTTGCTGTGGTTTGAGCTCGAAAAACCCCTCGGCGAAAGTATGGACCATCCTGTCGTTCGTTACGACCTTAATCTTCCCCCGGAGCTCGGTGACGAAATAAAGCGGGTCCTTCGGCCCCGTCCCGGGCTCGGGAACGAATGCAATGGCAGTCGGAAAATGATAGCCCTCGGTGTCTAACTCTATTGCGAAATTTTCGAGGAGAGTCCAGTCGTTCCTCCAGTCGTATGCCTCATCCCCGGCATGCGCTAGAGTCGTCATGAGCAGAATCAGGAGTATCGGTTTCATGGAAGCAGAGGAATTTATCGCACAATTTTACACGCACCCCAGCCAAGAACGAAACTAGAGTGTTGAACTAGCCCTTCTTTAAGCGACTGAAGAAAACGATCGCGATGCCCAAGACAAAGGCAAAGCCAAACCCTATGAGAAAGCTGTATATCACATGCCTGTACCTTAGCTCCGGTATGTACCTCGTTATAGAATTCCAGGCGGCTCTCTTCGCTTCGCCCTGAAAACTGGTGTCCTGGCCGACGAGAAAATCCGTAATCGCTACGGCCTCGTCTTCAGTGAGCCCCATGTTCGGCATGATCGAGTATGGATTATCGAATTTCGGCTCGAGGATGTGGTACTTGACCCAGAGCTTCACCCTGTCCATCCCCTCTTTTTCGAGGACCTCTTTCCGGGCATCCCTGTAGCTTTTGTAGGGCTCCATGTCGAGCGAGTCGAGGCTGACGGTATTCTGAACGTAAGCTGACGAGAAGAGTCTCTCCTTCAGGCGCGCCACCATCTCGTTCCTGTCGAGATTCGGCCCCGCAGTGCCCCATCCGTTTTCGCCCAGCGTATGGCACCCGTAGCATCCGCGCGATTCGAGAAGAATCTGGGGGTCCCTTTCGTTCTCGAAGGTGTGGGGGTGCCCACCGGGGCCGGAATACTTTACTTTAAGAATGGCGCTCATGCCGTCCTTGAACGGCAGTATCGGCGCTATGTATAACCCGTCGGGCCCGGAGGCAAGGCCTGCGAGCACCTGAAACCCCGAGCCCCTGTACCTGACGAAATAGTCGGGCACGGCCGCCAGCCTGCCGGCGGAGAAGTCGTAATCGAGCATCATTATCCCGCGGCCGGAATCGATTTTCGGGTCAGTATCCGGATCGCCGCAAAGAGTGAGATAAAATTTCCCGTCGAACCCTGCCGGCAGGGCCCGTGACGCCGGCTTCACGAAAGCCATCTGCGCCAGGCCGTGCGCGGGGGAGAACACGGCAAGGGCGTTAGTCGTCATGCTCATGTCGGAGCCGTCCCAGCGGTAATTCCCTCCTTCCGTGACCTCTATGAATCTGTCGACCTCCTTGCCGTTGTCTCCTACGAACACGCGCCCGTCGGCGATGCTGAGGGCGAACGGATTCCGGAAGCCCGACGCCCATACAAAATTTCTCGGCTTCTTTATATCATCGTCGACGTAATAGGGATTGGTCTTTACGGGCTTTCCGTCGAGCGTCATCCGGAGCACCTTTCCCAGGAGGGAATTTATGTCCTGGCTCTTTTTTTGCGAGCCGCTTGTCGAGAAGGCGTCTCCCAGGCTCACGTAAAGATGATCGCCGTAGACCTGGCACGGCCCTATCTGGTGCGAGGGCGCCGACTGCTCGCCGGCGAAGATCTCCGTGAATACGGTTTTAGAAACGGGCTTAAGGGAGAATGTTCCCGGCTCGGATTCGAACCTTGCAATGTTGTTCCTGAGTATTCCCTTTTCGTCCTGGTATGTGAAGGTGACGAAAACGTAGCCCGAGCGCGGGTCGAGACATATGCCCGCCATTCCCATCTCTCCGCCGAAAGAGGGAAGCTCGACTCTTGGGACGAGCGTGAAGAAATCCTCGGCGAACGTATGAACGGACCTGTCGTTGGTTACTACCTTAACCTTGCCCCGGAGCTCCGTCACGAAATAAAGGGGGTCTTTGGGACCTGCGCCGGGCTCGGGAACGAACGCTATCGCGGAGGGGAAACTGTAGCCGTCCGTGTCTATCTCTATCGAGAAATTCTTGTCGAGAGTCCAGTCGGCCTTCCAGTCGTAGGGCTCTTCCCCGGCGTGAGCGAAGCCGGCAACCAGCATCAGGATTAGAAGCAAAAGCAGCATATGGATCAATTATTTACTACACAATTCTACACACACCACAGGCGAATTGCACAATCCGGGGAATATTCCGGCGGAGAGCGAAGCTTGCCGGTATAGGCGCGGCGCCGGAGGAATTTCGCATCTTTCACCGGCGCTCGGGCACATGCATATGCAAATATTGAGTATATTTTAACAACCGGTGCGGGGGGATATTTGTAGTGCCGGCCCGCAGCAAATGGGTTTATACTTAGCAGCGGTGAGGAGATGGGAGACAAGAGACAGTCGAGAAGGCTGCCCTACCGTAAACGGATAAGGCTGGGAAAAGACGAGCCCAAGTACATGGGCTACGCCTCTAATATTTCGGAAAGCGGGCTCGAAATCGAGTCAAGGAATCTTTATCCCCCGGGCACCAGGATAGTAATCAGCTTCCAGGAAGACATCGGCACGGAAGACAATGCGCCAGAGGCCAGGATCGAAGGCATAGTGAAGTGGTCGACGAGGACCATCGGAAACCAGTCCGGCAATATGGGCATAAAGATCGCGGAGGATTCCGAGCAGGCCGTAAAGCGCATTTACGCCGAACGGATCAAGAGACTTACCAAGTAACCGGCGTATTTATCTCGGAGCGTAAGCGAGATTCTGCAGCCAGAAATCTATCACGTATTCTATCCGGGCGAGGAGGAGCGGCCTGTACTTGTCGAGGTCCGGCAGATGCACCCACCTGCACTCGATTATGCCCTCGGAAAACTGGGGCGAAACGTCGGAATCAGCGCCGCGGTAATGAACGAGATACCAGTTGGTCTTTTTGAGATACTTGGTCTTGTCGTATCTGGTTGTATGCCAAGTCGAGACGAGCTTATCCTGGACGATGAGCTTCTCCCTGTCGAGGCCTGTCTCTTCGCTTATCTCCCTGAGTGCTGTTTCCACCGGGTCTGTATCCAGCTCGAAACGACCTTTCGGAAGGTCCCATTTGCCGCGCTTGAATATTAGCAGGATGTGATAATTGTCGTTGTAAACCAGCCCTCCGGCGGATTTTATCTTCGGGAGGTTGAGCGTTTTGGCTAATGTAAATTCTTCATTCATTTGACGGGTTCGTTAAAACCTCCTGTGTGTTGTTAGATTTATGCTCGTCCGACATTTCTTTCAAGACCGAGTACTGAAGCTTGTTGAGGCCGCTGAAGGCGACGCCGTGTATCTCTATGCTGTGGGTCTCTGTAACGTCCTCGCCGGTGAGCGGAACGAATTTATCGTCCCCGTAAGTTCTTATCACGTAGAGCATGCACGTTAGCCTGGAAGTCTTCCGCGAGTTTGCATTTATGAGTATCCAGGGCGATTTTTCCGATGCGGTATAGTCGAACATCTGCTCCTTGTACTTCGTGAACGTCTCCCATTTCTTTCTGGCGTGGAAATCGTTCTCCGAAAATTTCCAGAACTTGAGCGGGTCGGTGAGCCGCTCCTGAAAGCGGTAGAGCTGATGCTCGGGGTCTACTGAAAGATAGAATTTAATGAGCGTGAGCCCCTGGTCTATGAGGCTATGCTCCCAGTCGAGCACTTTATGTATGAAGTACTCGTACTGCTTCTGCGTGCAGTAGCCCATTGTCGGCTCTATCAGGGCGCGATTGTACCACGAGCGGTCGAAGAAAACTATCTCCCCGGGCTCAGGGAGATTCTGCTCGTACCTGTGGAACCAGTACTTGGACTCTTTCGGGGTCGGCACGCCGAGATCGACTATCCTGAAGTATTTCGGCATAAGGTTTTGGGTGAAGCGGATGATCGTCGAGCCTTTCCCTGCGGCGTCACGGCCGTCGAAGCAAATGCACACCCTTTGCCCGAGCTTGGCCACGCTCTGCTGCATGGTCAGGAGCTCCAGCTGCAGGCGCCTTTTTTCAACGTAATAATCTTTCAGGTTTATTCCGTCGTAGGGCGCTTCTATTTTGGTTATTTCTTTACCCGTAAGTTTCTTCATGGAGCGTCACCTCTGAATTTTTAACGCTAAACGTTGTGCTGGCATTTCTGCGTATCGTCGTCTGCGCGGCTAATCCGGATAAACCTCCGGGACACGTCTCATCCCGTTTAAGCCCGTTAAATGCGTTTAATACATATTAGAATTACACTCGGGCAGGCTAAAATCAAATCCGCGATAAGTATATTAAATGAGTCCGATTTTTTCAATTTGAGAAGACACGGGAAGGAGCCGTCGATACTGTAAATAGAATAGCGTTGACTGGGTACTAAAAACTGCTCTGAAAAAATTATCCTTTCATGCTGGATAATTATGCGCTATCATTACATTGGTATTAACGCATATTAAGAAAGTGTTAAGTCTACTATCAAAGTATCGGAGATGACTGGAATGCTCGGGAAATTCATCTTCTGCTTACTCCTCACGGGAGTGGTGCTCGCCCTCGCCGGAGATGAGGCCGGCGCGGCTTCAGGCCTTTCGGACGAAACGGGCCGGGCGGCTATCCAGCTCGATCCTGAAACCGAGCAGCTCGACCAGGTCTCGGAGCCCGTGGGAGAATTGTCCGAGCCTGTCGAGGGCGTGCCCACAGAGCCTCTCGACGCCGTTTCCGAATCCGACGATGAGGCTTCGGAAGAAGTCGGCCAGGATATCGCACCGACCGAAGAGCTCGACCAGGTTTCGGAAACGGACGATCAGGCCTCCGAGGAAGTTGGAGCCGATTCGGAAACCGCAGCGGAGGCGTCAGAAATTCTTCCGCCGGCTCCCGAGGGTGAAGAGTCCGGCCTCGAAGATGAATCCCCCGCACAGGAAATGCCTCTCGGCGACAGAGAGGCCGAAGGCAGGGGGCTCGGCTATTAGACGCCGGCTGTCCTGAGTTCTGTCTTCCTCCCTCCCGATTTGTTACACACATATCAGGCGTATTTCGAGCGCTCGCGCTGACCTACCCACAGAACAGCGCGACTGAAATTCAAGGCCGCCGTTGAGGTCGACGCAACCCATAGCGATTTCAAAAACACTGAAGAGCTTGTTAAAAAAAGCCTGCCTTAACTCACCCATGATACAACGGCCGGGTATTCCCTGACCCCACCTTCCGCCTATCATATCAATTAGCACATGCGACTACATAAATCAAGAAATAATTACCACAGATAACCGCCCGGATGCGTTACGCGCATGTAGTGTAGAGATGAAGACAGTAATGTTTATTACTATGAGAGAGGGACGCACGCCATCGTCTTTTTTTAATTCTGCGCGACTGTCTTAATTGTTTCTATTCGGGCAGTACGCTGTTGTAAAATGGTCGGGGTGAGAGGGATCGAACCTCCGACTTCGGCGTCCCAAGCGCCGCGCGCTACCAGACTGCGCTACACCCCGACCGGGGAAGCAGAAGTATACCCATGCGAAGGAAAACAACAAGGTCAAATATGCCGCGCGGAGCTGCTCACATCTGAATCGGATAATGAATATCATTTCCGAAACGAGACACCGTAGAAGACAATATCACGCTGAAGCAGCGAGGACTAACTCATATTTTTCATATGCTGTATATACCCTTCCCTGCCGGAGCCTACTTTATACGTAGAGTATCCTATGGGATTCTTCTCGTAGTATTTCTGATGATACTCCTCAGCCGGGTAAAACTCCATAGCGGGCCTTATGGTCGTGACTATCGGGGCTTTGTATCTCCCCGATTCCCCGAGCTTCTTTTTCGACTCTTCCGCTATTTTTTTCTGCTCCTCGTCGTGGTAGAAAATGGCCGTATGGTAGTGCTTCCCCCTGTCGGCGAACTGCCCGCCGTCGTCGGTCGGGTCTACGTTCAGCCAGAAGACGTCGAGCAGCTGCTCGTAGGAGACCTTGTCGGGATCGTAAACGATTTCTATGGATTCGAGATGATTTGTTCTGCCGTAGCAGACGTCGTGGTAGTTCGGGTTTTTCTCGGTCCCGCCAGTGTAACCGACAGTCGTCGATACGACGCCCGATATGGCGTCGAACGGGGGCTGCATGCACCAGAAACAGCCGCCCGAAAAAGTCGCCTTTTTATACTTTCCGTCGTTCTCTTCCATTCTCGCCCCCGTTGAAAATGATATTTTTATTTAAAGTATAGTGGCCGCGGCGAAAGAGACAAGGAACCCGGCTCACAACTCCTTTGTACGCCGATTTTCGTGCGGGGGATTCAGCGATTAAAGCGTCATAGTCCGGGCGGGGTCCTGCTCTTCCCGGAGCCTGCCCTGTCTTCGTAAAGAGGCCTTTGCGGCTTTCTCGGAGGGTTATCCTCCAGGAGATCGAGGACGACGTCGACCGCCTTCTCGAGCTGGGGGTCGGGTGAATCGTTTATGTTCTCCGGCAGGTCCTCCACGACGTAATCCGGCTCGACCCCGTAGCCCTCGACTTCCCATTTGCCGTCCGAGTTCCAGAAGGCGTAACTCGGCGCGGTGACGTATCCGCCGTCTATGAGACCCGGATTCCCGCCTATGCCTATGAGGCCGCCGAGCGTGCGCGTGCCGACGAGCGGGCCGAGCCCCGTTTTTCGGAAGTAATAAGGGAAGGCGTCCCCTCCCGACCCGGACCAGCCGTTTATTATCATAACCTTGGGGCCGCCATTCGACACCGAAGGCGTCTTCGAGTCCTTGAAGTCCCTCATCGCCCAGTAGTTCAGTACCGATCTGTTAAGAAGCTCGATAAAGCGGTCGGGCACCTGGCCTCCGCCGTTGAACCTTTCGTCGATCACGAGGGCTTCCTTGTCCGCCTGCGGCACGAACTGCCTTACGAGCTCGTTCTGTCCCTGCCAACCGGTATCGGGGACATATACGTATCCCACCCTGCCGCCTGTCATCTTATCGACTTTTTCCATATTGGCTTCGACCCATTCCAGGTATCTGAGCTTTCTGTCTTCGGTCGTAGATATGAGCTTTATATTTACCTCCCGGGCGTCCTTGCCGTTAGGGTTCCTGGCGACTGTGAGCGTCACGACGTCGCCCGTCGGCGCGGCGAACGCCTCCCAGGGGTCCTTCGTTACGTCGGGCTTCCGGCCGTTAACGGCAATGAGATAATCCCCTTCCTCGACGCCGAGGCCAGGCTGGCCGAGGGGTGAATACGCGTCCGGGTTCAGCTTCCCCCCGGTATATATCTTTTTTATTTTGTACGCCTTGCTCCCGGTTTCGAGCTCGAACTCCGCGCCGGGAAGGCCGAACGGGAGGATTTCCTCCTCGTCTATGTCGCCGCCGCCGACGTAGGTATGCGAGGAGTTGAGCTCCCCTACCATCTCCCCTATGACGTAATTTAGGTCTTCCCTGTCCGTGATGAAGGGAAGGAGCTTTTCGTACCTCGCCCTGACGGCGTTCCAGTCGACCCCGTGCATGCCCGGGTCGTAGAAGAAATCCCTTTCTATACGCCAGGCGTCGGCGAATATCTGGCTCCATTCCTCCCTGGGGTCGATGCTTGCCTTAAGCCCCGACAGCGCGAGCTGCCCGTCTCCGGGCTTGCTTCCTTCCAAGAGATTTACTATTCCGTATGTATCGCCCGACCTGTAAATGATCTTCGATCCGTCGGCCGAGAGATCGTAGTCGGAGACGTTCTGCATGACGGTCTTTTCCCTTTTGTCGCCGAAATCGAAATACTGGAGCGCGCCCCCGGGGTTGTCCCCGGCGCTCCCCGCGGCGGGGAAGCGTAGATAGACCACCTTTCCGTTGGCGGCTGTCACGCGTCCGAAATTGCCCGCGCCGATCGGGAGCTTCACGGCGCGTGATTCCATGCCCTCGAAATCTATCGCGCTCTTTTCTTCCTCTTTTTTCTCCTTTCCCGGCGGCACATATTCCTCTTCGTCTGCCGGAGCGAGCGGCGATTCGGTGTCCTTTGCGAGCGTGATCGCATATAGCTGGGAGGAGTTCGGATAGATCCAGGTGTCGTCCATGTCGCCGTAAACGGGAGTGAAGGAGCTGTCGGAGAAGTAGTAGAGATATTTCCCCTCGGGATCGAAAACGGGGGAGTTGTCGTTATAAAAGCCGCTCGTTACCCTCTTCGATTTTCCGGCGGCGACGTCGTAGACGTATATCGACCTCATTCTGTTATTCCCGGTTTTGGCATAAGCGATATATTTCCCGCCGGGCGACCAGGAATAATTGCTTATGATATTGTGCGCGTCCCTGTCGATCTCTTTCGGTTTTCCGTCGTCTATATCGACGACGAAGAGCCGCCCTGTCTTGTCGCTGAAAGCGATCTTCTTGCTGTCGCGGGACCATACCGGCCTGTAGCGGTAGACGGAGCCGTCCTCGGTCACCCTCGTCTCGCCGCCGTCGCCGTTACTCAGCCTGTAGTAAAGCTCGTACTCTCCGGACCTGTCCGAGAGGTAAGCCACGTATTTACCGTCGGGCGACCACACCGGAAAGCGCTCGGCCACGCCTGAAGTGTTGGTGAGATTTTTAACCCTCCCTTCCCCTGCCGGCACAGTCAGGACTTCACCCCGCGCGCCGAAGAGCGCACGCTTCCCTGTGGGAGAGATCGAGAAGTCACTTATATTTTCGGTGAGATCCTTCTGGCGCGTGCGGAGCTCGGGCAGGTCGTCCGGCACACGCACGACGACCTCGCTCACCGTTTCGTCCGGGAGGCTAAGGAGAAAGAGCCTCCCGCCGTTCTCGAAGACTATGTCGTCAGGCCCGAGGCTCGGCCACTTCACGTCGAACTCTTTAAAGTCGGTCACTCGGCGCGTTTCGTGTGTTTCAGTATTGTAGGCCCATATATTGATCCGCTTTTCATCTCCCCTGTCGGAAACGAAGAAGATGTCTTTCCCGCGCCACATCGGAAGGGAATCGGTGCCGGGATAGTCAGTTATTTTTTCTACGGAGCCCGTTTCGAGATCGTAAATCCATATGTCGCTTGCCATCCCTCCCCTGTACCCTCTCCATGCGCCCCGCATGGGAGGCATGTATTCGAATGCCAGTTTCTTGCCGTCGGGGCTCAGGCCGCCGAGCTCCCCGTAAGGCAGTGGAAGCGCCTCGGGAAGACCGCCCCTCGCCGAAACCCTGAAGAGCCTGTCGTAGCGCTGGCTTGGGCTCAGCATATTGGAATGGAACAGTATGTTCTTTCCGCCGGGGTACCAGTCGACGAGGATGTCGTCGTCGGGGTGGTGCGTCAGCCTCTCGGGTATCCCGCCGTCCCTGGGTATCGTGTAGATGTCTACGTTACCGTCGTAATTTCCGCTGAACGCTATCACCCCGCCGTCCGGAGAAAATTTGGGCAGAATTTCGTCTCCGCCGGCGGACGTCAGCCGGGAGGCGAGCCCGCCCGACTTCGGCACCACCCATATATCCCCGGCGTATACGAACGCTATCGAATCCCGGCTCACGTCCGGATAACGGAGCATGAGGGCGTCGGGAACTTTTTCGGCCTCCTTTTCCTCCGGGCCCGGGAATGCGGGAACGGAGCCGAGGAGAAGCAGGGCAAAAAGAACCGCCGCTCTGATCATAAGGGTATGGCTGGATAGACGGGTGCTCATTCTGTGGACGGGCGATTCCTTATATATGATGACACAGGCTTAAGTGTAAGCGCGTTTGCTATAAAAATATACCCTCGAACCGCGCCGGGTGTGTCCCCGATTTCAGCGCACCGAATTGGACGACGGCTCAAATCTCGTCCCTGAAGTCGGTTTTGAACGCTTTTTGCGAGGCCGAGCGCTCGAGCGCGAGCTCTATGAGCCTCGTTACGAGGCCCCTGAAACTGAGCCCGCTCTCCTGCCAGAGCCGGGGGTACATGCTTATCTGTGTGAATCCCGGGATCGTGTTTATCTCGCTCACGTAAATCGCCCCAGTGCCCTCCTCGATGAGAAAATCGACCCTCCCGAGGCCGCTGCAGTCAAGCGCCTTGAACGTTCTGACGGCATAGTCCTGAAGGAGCGCTGTCAGCTCCCCGCCGAGCTCGACGGGGGCGACGAGGCCCGTCCCTTCTTCGAGATACTTGGCCTTGTAGTCGTAAAATTCCCTGTGCGGTATTATCTCGCCCGCGCACGAAGCCAGCGGCTCTTCGTTCCCGAGTACGCTTATCTCTATCTCGCGCGGATTCGTTACGGCCCTTTCAACGATTATACGGTTCGAGAATTTGCAGGCGTAGTCTATGGCCTTTTCGAGCTCGTCCCCGTTTTTCGCCTTCGTTACGCCCACGGAAGAGCCGAGGTTGGCCGCCTTGACGAAGCACGGCACGCCGAGGACATTCATTACGAGTATGGCGACGCCGTTCCTGTCGGCCTCCCATTCGTGCTTGTAAAATCCCATGAACTCCGGGACGGGAAGGCCAGAATCCTTGAGCACCGCCTTCATTACTATCTTGTCCATGCCCACGGAAGACCCGAGCACCGACGCGCCGATGTAGGGGACGCCCATCAGCTCGAAGAGCCCCTGCACGGTGCCGTCTTCTCCGAAGGTGCCGTGAAGGACGGGGAATATAACGTCTATCTTGTGCGAGGCGGCGAATTTACCGCCGGAGGAGATTTCGAAGAAGAGCGGATCCCCGGAGCCGAGCGAAGGCGTCAGGAACGAGCCCGTTTCGACTTCGAGCTCCCCCCCGCCGAGCCAGGCGCCGATAGACGCCCGTCTCCATATTCCTTCCTTATCTATAAATACGGGGAATACATCATATTTATCCGTATCCGTATTCGATATTACGGACCTCGCCGAGACGAGTGAAACCTCGTGCTCCACGGATCTCCCCCCGAAAACGACTCCGACTGTTAATTTTGCCAAGTTGCCCCCTTGTTTTTTCGTTGTACGAAGCTGAATCCCGCCCGATCGCGGCGGCATCTAACGGGTTACCCAAACCGCTATACCTTGTCAAGACGAAGCCGGTTTCCGTTACTTGCAAATGCAAAGTCTTAATGTAAAATCCACTCAGCGGATTGGCAGTCAACCTAAAACAGGAGGCGATTCTTATGCAGAAAGTAGTTCTGAGCGAACCGTTAAGGACTGCAATCGGGGCATTCGGCGGAACGTTGAAAGATACGAGCTCCGCGAAGCTGGGCGCCGCGGTTGTAAAGGAGATACTGGACAGGACGGGTATCGACCCGAAAGAGATCGACGATTGCATTATGGGCAACATTCTCGGTGCGGGTCAGGGAATGAACGTATCGAGGCAGATATCCATCGAAGCGGGTCTGCCAGTGGAGACGCCGGCGGTAACCATTAACCGCGTCTGTGGCTCGGGAGTGCAGTCGGTAGCGCTCGCCGCGCAGGCGATAAAGGCGGGAGACTCGGAAGCCATAATCGCGGGCGGCACCGAGAACATGAACCTCGCCCCCTTCTATCTTCCCAAGGCGCGCTACGGCTACAGGATGGGGATGCCGAAAGACGAGATAGTCGACGGCATGGTGTACGACGGCCTCTGGGACATATTCAACGATTACCACATGGGAGTCACCGCTGAAAACCTCGCGGAATCCTACAACATTTCGAAAGACGAGCAGGACGAATTCGCTTACAAGAGCCAGATGAAATGTAAGGCCGCCCAGGACGAGGGCAGGTTCAACGACGAGATAGTGCCGATACTCATCGCGCAGAGAAGGGGCGACCCGCTTCCTTTCATAAAGGACGAGCATCCGAAGGGCGATACGACTCTCGACGCGCTCAAGGGCCTCCGCCCCGTGTTTAAAGTCGGCGGAACGGTAACGGCGGGAAACGCGTCGGGCATCAACGACGGCGCCGCCGCTGTCATAGTGTCCTCCGAGAAAAAGGCCAAGGAGCTCGGCCTCAAGCCCGTAGCCTCGATAGTGTCTTACGCTGTCGGCGGCGTCGATCCCTCGATAATGGGCATCGGGCCGGTTCCGGCCATACAGAAGGCGCTCGACAAGGCCAAGCTCTCGCTCGACGACATAGACCTCTTCGAGTTAAACGAGGCCTTCGCCGCGCAGTCGCTGGCGGTGCTGAGAGACCTCCCGATACCCGAAGAGAAGATAAACGTGAACGGCGGAGCGATAGCCCTAGGTCACCCGATAGGCGCCTCCGGAACGAGAATACTCGTAACCCTTCTCCACGAGCTCGGCAGGAGAAAGAAGGCCAAGCGCGGCCTCGCGGCTCTTTGCATAGGCGGCGGCATGGGTATCGCGATTATCGTAGAAAAAGAAAAGAATTAAAAAAACTCAGGATTGAAACTTCCGGGGAGGGTTTTCCGCCCTCCCCTTTTTAAACCGTTGTTCTTCCCGGAACTGTTTCAGAATTGTTGCTATTTACCGTTTGACGTCGTCCCCGGCTGAATCTCAATAAAATATTCGTCTGGCTCGAAAAGGCTTTTGAACTTCTCCGGCACAGGCGCAACGGTTCTTTCGGCGTAGCTCATGAACACGATCCCCGTCTTCGCCGTGGCGATCTCTTTGCCCGTTTCCTTGTTGCCGACCCTATACACGAGATCGCAGCCGTACTTCGTAAAGTCGCATACGGCGATGTCGATAACGACGACGTCGCCGTAAAACCCCTCGGACCTGTACACCATCGCCACATCCGAGAGTATTATCCCGGGCCCGTCCACCTCGAGCTCCGTGAACCCGAGGCTGTAAAAGAACCTCACCCTCGCCTCGTGAGTGAGCGACAGTATCGAATCGTGCCCTAGGTGCCCGCCGTAATTTATATCGCTTATGCGGAGCGGTATCTCAGTCGAAAAAACGCTTTTTCCGGGAAATTCCATTTTTATCCTGGCCATGAAGTATCCTTTTTATAGTGAATTGTCACCCGGCCCTTATGACGCGCGCCGGGCGGGATTCGGCGGCGCTTACGGAAAACCGAGTTGACACACCGCCGGGTCGTTTGCTAAATTTGTATTATACTTATAGAGGTCGTTTCACGCGAATCCGCCATGACCAGAGATAGAATCGACACGGTATCCATAAGGTCATACTTCAGCAACCTCGTTAATCTAAGCTTCTTCGATCTCGGAAAAGAAAAGGACAGGGACGCGGCGGAGTATCTCACCGAAATGCTGACCGGGTTCGCCCGGTCCGAAAGCCTCTACAAGCTCACCGACGACGCCGGGAAGAAAGTGAACACAATAGTCGACATGCTTATCGAGAGCCGGAAGGTCCCGACAAAGAACAGCGGCTACCAGAGAGAGGTCAGGAAATATATGGGCGACTTCTCCCTCTTCATGAGCGGCATATTCCGTGACTACGTCAACCGCGGCTCATACCTTTCTTACTATATGAACGAGGGGATGAAATCCTACTCGGTCGTATCCATACTCGACCTCGAAAGGGGCGAGGGAAATCCCATAATGTTCAGCAAGCTCGCCCGCGAGTTCGAGTTTTACTCCGGCGCGCTCGACTACATGCGGAAGGTCTATTTCGGGCCCGAGGTGTCCGCCGACCCGTTCTCGAACCTGGCGCTTCACATTTCGCGTCTCGAGCACTGATCGCCAAAGATCCAGCGCGGATTTATCCCCTGAAGTATTCCGCTATATCCTTCGAAAGGACCCTGAACGATTTTTCCCTGTCGGTGCTGAAGTCTCTTATGATGAAATGCTCGACGCCCGCGTCGACGTACTCTTCGAGCTTCTTTGTGACGTCTTCTTTTGAGCCGGCCGCGACGAAGTCGAGCACAATGTCGCGCGAATAATACTTCTCGCCCATCTCCCTGAACTTCCTCAGCATATCCTGGTCGCCCGGCATTATCTTCGTGTATTCGAGCCCCTGGTACTCCTCGTCGATTTTTATGTCGTACCCGGCCTGCGCGAGGAGCTCGGGCCATATGAGCGCGTGTTTTACAGGCTCCAGGGACTTGTAGGCCTCGTCGACGTTTTCCGCGATAGAGGTAAACATGTAGATTATCTTCTCTATGCCTCCGAGGCCTTCGGCCCGCTCGGCCGAGGCTTCGAGAACCGTTTCCAGCTTGTGCGCGTATAGTGAGGGCGGCATTGCGTTCGTCACCCACCCGTCGCCGTACATCCCCGCTACTCTCAGGGCTCGCGGCCCTGTCGCCGCGACGTATATGGGGATACGTTTGTCGCGGACGGGCTCGATCCGAAGCTCGGCCTGCCGGAGGCCGTACACCTCGCCCTGAAAATCCACGGGCTCGCCCTTCCAGAGAGAGCGCATGACCTTTATGGATTCCACGACGCGGGTAAGCGGCCTGTCCCACCTGATGCCGTAGGGGTCGAGGTTCATCTTCTCCCCGTATCCGACGCAGACGAAGATCCTGCCGTTCGAAACGTGGTCGACCGTCGCGAGACGGTGCGCGAAAACGGCGGGGTGCATGCGGTGAGAGTCGCCGACCGCTCCCATTATTATGCTGTTCGTTTTCATGGACGCCGCAGTGATCACGGACCACACTTCGGGCGTGAGTCTTTTGGCCATGAAGACGACGTGATCGGGAAACCATACGGTGTCGAAACCCGCGTTTTCAGCGTCCGCGGTGAATTTAATCAGGCTCTCGACCGACTCTCCGGGAACCGGAGCCGTGATGCCGAACTTGATTTTCTTTCCCATCTCCATACCTCCGCCAACGTTAATCGGACTGACAGAATTATACACAATTCATTTTGATGTCTTTCTTGATTTTTAGAAATCAAAGGGTTATTATTTCGTACCCAAACAATCCAAAACATAATTAAACCACACAAGTGGAAAGAGGCGGAGGGAGCTGGAAATGGAGAGAGTTGAGAGACTCGATAAACTCGAGAAAGAACACGCAAGCAAGCACGTCGACATAGAATCGAAGAGATTTTTTTTCGACGTAAAGGAAAATCACAAAGGTAAATATCTCAGAATAACGGAGCTCAGCGGCGGCAGGTCGTGCATAGTAATTCCTCTCGGTGGAATCAGTCTTTTTAAGGAGAGATTAGGGGAAGTGATTGAAGAAGCGGAGAAGCTGATCGAATCACCCGGAGCCGTTTCCTGAGTAAAGCAGTATTTCAGGTAAGTCGATAATCCGCATTGCAGCAGTATGCGGACACAATTCCGTCAAAAGAAGAGTAGCGTCTTTAAACGCCCGTTCGCAAGCGGGCGTTAAACGGCTTTTCGGGCAAGACCCGCAAGCCGAAAATCGCTCTCGTTCCGGATTAAAGTCAATTAAGGCGTGATCAGAGCGGAGCTCTACTCGCTCTCCGCTTTAAGAAGGTCTTCGTACGTTTCGCGCTTCCTGACTATAGTAAACGTGCCGCCGTTCACGAGCACCTCCGGCGCGCGCGGGCGCGTGTTGTAATTGGAAGACATTACGAAGCCATATGCCCCCGCGCTGAGGACGGCGAGAAGGTCCCCGCTTCCGACCGCGGGAAACGGCCTGTCCTTAGCGAGAAAGTCGCCTGACTCGCAAATCGGGCCGACGACGTCCACCGGCCCCTCGGGCGCCCCTGATTCCCTGACGGTCAGTATCTCGTGGTACGAATCGTAAAACGCCGGGCGTATGAGATCGTTCATCGCCGCGTCGACAATGACGAATTTCTTCGCAGTCCCGTCCTTGAGGTAGATAACTTTCGTGAGAAGGAGTCCCGCGTTTCCTATGAGCGACCTCCCCGGCTCGAGAACGAGCTTGTAGGGCTTGCCCGCGAGGACCGACTTGATGACGGCGGCGTAATCACTTGGCTTCGGAGGCTTCTCCTCCTTCGTGTAGCTGATCCCGAGGCCGCCGCCTATGTCGATGTATTGTATCTTTGTGCCTGAGGCCGAGAGGTCGTCGGCAAGGGCGACGAGCTTCTTGAGAGAATCCGTAAACGGCGTCAGGTCGAATATCTGGGAGCCTATGTGGGCGTCTATCGCCACGACCTCAATCCCCTTCATGACGCTCGCCTCTTTGTATACTTCGGCGGCCCGCCCGATCTCGATCCCGAACTTGCTCTTCTTGAATCCCGTCGAGATGTACGGATGGGTTTTCGGGTCGATATCGGGGTTCACGCGGAGGGCGACCGGGGCCTTCTTTCCGAGGCCGACTGCGACCTCGTTGAGAAGTCTGAGCTCCTCGACCGACTCGACGTTGAAGAAGAGTATCCCGGCTTCGAGCGCGGCAGTCATCTCTTCGGCGGTTTTTCCGACCCCCGAGAAGACGACCTTCGACAACTCTCCTCCCGCCTTCCTGACGCGTATAAGCTCCCCTAGAGAAACAATGTCGAAGCCCGAGCCGAGGTCGGCGAACGACTTCAAAACGGCGAGGTTCGAATTGGCCTTCACGGAATAGCAGATCAGCGTGGCGACGTCCGAAAAGGCGTCCCTGTAGCTGGTGAACGCATCTTTTAAAGCGGTGTAGCTGTAAACGTAACACGGCGTGCCGACAGATTCCGCGATCCGGGACAGCGCAACTTCCTCGGCATAAAATTCGCCGTCATTATAACGAAATGACTCGCCCATGAAAAGGATTCTCCCGAAATTTTGCTGGAAACAATTTACACGAAATTACCTAAATGAAAACTGAAAATGCCCGCATCGAGGCCCCTTACTCCGAAAAAGCCCGGGCGGGGTTTTAAAGCTCCCCTTTAAGGTGCCTGTCGAGGTAATCGAGCCTGTCGTTCCCCCAGAACATCTTTTCGCCGACGAATATCGTCGGCGCCCCGAAAGCGCCGCGCGCCGCCGCCCGCGAGGTCTCGTCCTTCAGCCCGTCTTTTATGTCCTGCTCTACGATCCTGGCCATGAACCATTCCGGATCGATCCCCACCTCGCTCACCGCCGCCCTCAGTATATCATCCTGGCTGAGGTCCTTCCCCTCCGTCCAGTAGAGCCTGAAGAGGTGATGGTTATAAGTAACTAGGAGTCCTTTTTCCGCCGCAGCGAACGCCCCGCGCATCGCCTTGACGCTCATTAACGGAAAGAGCTCGGGAAACTTGAACTCGACACGGTAGTAACGGGCCGTATCGGCGAGGTCCTTTTTAAGATATGCGATCTTGTTCTCGATCTGGACAGCGGGCTTGACCCCGGTCTCGTTGAAAATCCCGCCGAGAAGAAACGGCTTCCACTCCAGCTCTGCCCCGTTGTCTTCGCAAACCTCTTCGATCCTGGTCGAGGCGACGTAGGTGTATGGACTGCTGAAATCGTAATAGAATTCGACCTTCTTCGTCATGATTTTCTCCGGGGAGACTTTCTCACAGGTGGATTATAAGAAATGACGCGCTCTATATCAAGGCGGCAGCCGAGGAGACCTCTCTTCCGGTGCCCCTCGCGATTGACCCGTCACCCCCTTGTGATAAACTCAATTATATTATTATAACCAGCTAAAATGACCAGCAATTTTACATTCAACGGCCTGAGGGTCACCGCCTTCGAAAGCAGGCGCGCAAAGGAAATAGAAAAGCTCATCCTCTATCACGGCGGCGTCCCGCGCATCGCGCCGTCGATGAGGGAAGTCCCGCTCGACAAGTCCGGGAAGGCGCTCGAATTCGCGCGGAAGCTCATCGACGGGAAGTACGACATCGTAATACTGATGACGGGCGTCGGCACGAGGGCGCTCACCGAAGCGGTCGCGACTAAATTCCCGCGCGAAGAATTCATTGGCGCGCTCAGGAAAGCGACCGTAGTCGCGCGCGGGCCGAAGCCCGTCGCCGCGCTCCGCGAAATGGACGTCACGCCGAGCATAACCGTCCCCGAGCCCAACACGTGGCGGGACGTTTTGAACACGCTCGACGGCGAGATGGAGCTCAAGGGAAAGAGGGTAGCGGTGCAGGAGTACGGCATTTCGAACGACGAATTCCTGGAAGCGCTCAGGAGCCGCGGGGCCAAGGTAACCCCCGTGCCTGTTTACAGGTGGGATCTTCCCGAAGACACTGCGCCGCTCCGCGAAGCCATAAAAGCTATTACCGAAAAGAAAGAAGACATATCGCTCTTCACGAGCTCCCAGCAGATATACAACCTCTTCAAGGTGGCCGATGACGAAGGGCTCACGGAGAAGCTCCGGGAAGGCTTCAGGAACGTCGCCATTGGATCTATCGGACCGACGACGACGGAGGCCCTCACGAGGTTCGGCCTTTCACCCGACTACGAGCCCGACAGCCCCAAGATGGGGAACCTGATCCGGGAAATGGCGAGAACAGGCGGCGAGCTTTTGAGGAAAAAGAGGATCGCATATGAAAACGGCGTCGATACGAGCAGCTGGCAGCGCGTCGAGATGGTGTGGGAAAAAGATTTCGACAAGCTCCGTAAAGAGGCCGCGCGGAACTCCGTATTCATGAAGGCATGCAGAAGAGAGAAGACGGATTACACGCCCGTCTGGCTGATGCGCCAGGCCGGGAGGTTCATGCGCGAGTATAGAGAGCTCCGCGCGAAGGTTTCGTTTTTAGAGCTTTGCAAAACTCCCGAGCTCGCCGCAGAGGTAACGCTCAGCGCGGTCGACCGCCTCGGCGTGGACGCCGCAATAATATTCTCGGACATTCTCGTAATTCTCGAGCCGCTGGGAGTGGGCCTCGAATTCTCGAAGGGCGACGGGCCGAAGATATTGAGACCGGTTCGTTCGGGAAAGGCCGTCGACGGGCTTTCGGACTTCGACGCCGAAAGCCTCGGATTCGTCTATGACTCAGTATCTATTACACGCCGCGCGCTCGACCCTGAAAAGGCGCTCATCGGATTCGCCGGCGCGCCATTCACGATAGCGTCCTACGCGATAGAAGGCGGGGGCTCCCGGAATTACGAGAACACGAAGGGCCTAATGTATAAGGACGAAGCCGCGTGGCACACCCTGATGGAGAAGCTCGCGGCGGCGACGGCCGCGCATCTCAACGCCCAGATAAAGGCGGGGGCGGATGCTGTCCAGCTCTTCGACAGCTGGGTCGGATGCCTCTCGCCGGACGACTATAAAGACTTCGTCCTCCCCCACATGAAAAAGCTCATCGGCTCCATAACTAAAGATGTCCCCGTCATACACTTCGGCACTGGCACCGGCGCCCTCCTCGAGCTGCTGAAAGAGTCGGGAAGCCGTGTGATAGGCTTCGACTGGAGGGTGGATCTCGGCGAGGCCTGGAAGAGGGTCGGATATGACGTCGCCGTACAGGGGAACCTCGATCCCGTCGTCCTCTTCGCACCGCCTGCGGAGATACGAAGGAGGGCGAATCTCGTTCTCGACAAGGCGGAGGGAAGGCCCGGCCATATATTCAACCTAGGGCACGGAATACTGCCGCGCACGCCTGTCGACAGCGTGCTCGCGCTCGTGGACGCCGTGCACGAATATTCGTCCGGAAAATAACCCCGGTCCGCGTCACTCAAGGGAGAAACTCATGAATCACGATTTCGGTGCTGTAATGCTGATCGGATACGGCGGCCCCGAGGCCCCTGACGAAATAAGGCCATTTCTCAGGCGCGTCGCCGAGGGGAGGCCGATACCCGAGGAACGCCTCGAAGAGGTAGCCCACCATTACGAGCTAATCGGCGGCAGGTCGCCGTTAAACGAATACACTTATAACCAGGCAGGCGCTCTAGAAGCCGCGCTCGCCGAAAAAGGCCTCCCGCTCCCCGTATACGTCGGGATGAGGAACTGGAATCCGTTTATCGTCGACACGGTCAAAAAGATATCGGAAAGGGGCGCGAAGAAGGCTGTCGGAATGATAATGGCGGCGCACCAGTGCGACGCGAGCTGGGAGAGATATCAGAGAGACGTCGAGCAGGCGCTCGCCTCCGCAGGCCTGGAGATCGAATTCGCTTACACCCCTCCCCTCTTCGACCATCCGCTTTTCATTGAGAACTCAGCCGACAGGGTCGCCGAATGCCTCACCGAAATTCCCGAATCCGAAAGAGACGAGACGATGATTCTCTTTTCAGCGCACAGCATCCCGACCCCAATGGCAGAAAGCTCGCCGTATGTCGAGCAGCTCACGGAAACAGCGAGGCTCATATCCGGGCGCCTCGGGCACGATAAATGGAGGCTCGTTTTCCAGAGCCGGAGCGGCCGCCCGCAAGACCCGTGGCTCGAGCCGGATGTTTGCAACGTGATTCACGAGCTCGCGGAGGAAGGCGTCAAAAATGTCGTGGTCCAGCCCATAGGATTTCTCTGCGATCATGTAGAGGTCATGTTCGATATAGGCATCGAGGCGAAGGAGGAGGCGGACGAAGCCGGAATAAACCTCTTTCGCGCGAAGACCGTGAACGATGACCCCAAATTCATAGAGGCCATGGCCGAAGCAGTCGAGGATGTTGTAAACGGCCGACCCTGATGCCAGCATCGCGCGAATACAGATTCGTCACTATATGGAAGGCCGCTGCCCCGCTCGAGGCGGTGTGGAACGAGATTTATCACTCCGAGCGCTGGCCCGAATGGTGGAAGGGCGTAGAGGAGGTCGTCGAGCTAAAAAAAGGGGACGACCTCGGCGTCGGCAGCGTCAGGCGCTACACCTGGAAGAGCGCCCTCCCCTACAGGCTCTCTTTCGAGAGCGAGACTGTGAGGGTCGAGCCAATGTCGCTCCTCGAAGGCATCGCGAGGGGAGAGCTCGACGGACGCGGGGTATGGAAGCTGTCTTCGGACAGCCGGCATACGACTGTGAGGTACGACTGGCAGGTAAGAACATCCAGGGCATGGATGAATCTTCTGGCCCCGGTTGCGGAACCTTTATTCAAATGGAACCACGACGTAATAATGGGCTGGGGCGCGAAGGGGCTCGCGGGGCGTCTCGGGGCGGCAGTTACCGAAGAGCGCGAATATTAAACCACGGCATGGAAACATCTTCATGAACTGCGTCCAGAAAGAATTTACGCTCCAGCCGAAGAGCCGGGGGTTTCACCTTGTGACGAGAGAGATTGCGGACCATCTTCCGGAGCTCGCCGAATTCACCGTCGGCGTCGCGCACATATTCATATGCCATACCTCCGCTTCCCTCACGATCAATGAGAACGCCTCGCCGGACGTGAGGGTAGACTTCGAATCGCATTTCAATAAATACGTCCCGGAAAACGCGCCTTACTACAGGCACACGCTCGAAGGCCCGGACGACATGCCGGCGCACATAAAGGCGTCGCTGCTCGGAAGCTCGGTTTCAATCCCGGTAAAGAATGGAAGATTCAACATGGGCACCTGGCAGGGGATATACCTCTGCGAGCACAGGGACCACGGCGGCCCCCGTCAAATCATAGTAACGATTTTCGGAGAGAGTAAGAGCGGATAACAGTGCTCATTTCCTCCCTATCAGATATCCCACTATAAACCCGAGCGTCAATAGCCCTGCCATCTTGGCGGCGCCGCCTATGGGAATGTAGCGCGTCCCCTCTTCGCTCACCTCTATGACCCCCATCGGTTTCGCGGCTATTCCGCCGCCGCCCCCGGCCTCTTGCTTATCGGGCTCGCCGTCTTTTTTTCCGCCGAACCCGCCGCCGAAACCGCAGGCTATCTTGGCCACCGGGATAATCGTCTTTCCGTGCGCATCCACAGGGTCCCCGAAAACAGCCCTGACGTTAGTCCCCGATTGGAGCTTCTCAGTTATCGGCTCCAGTATTTCCTTGATATTCATTTCGTTCACCTCCCGGAATGAATCTACTTTAAAGGATACTCTAAATTTCACCTGATTTACCTTCTTTTCCGGTTTTGCATCGACATGCCCGGAGCGAAGCCCCTGAGCGAAATAATTGTTATGGGAAATTCCGGAAAGTATATTATTTCCGTGACCGCTGCACTCCGAAACTACACTACTCTGATGGAGGAAAAGAAGCATGGCTGAGCTGACTCGCGGCAAAACGGAAGTGAAGGGATTTTCGAGCAGGGAGATGGATTTTCAGCTCATGCGTCAGCTCGGCTCGACGTCCTACGGCGGCGCTTCGGTGGGCGAATGTTTTTCGACGGCGGCGCGCATCGGTGACGGCGACCCGGCCAGCTGGTCTGCCGAATTCGCGAGCCTAGGCGAGTGGCAGCAGAAGGACGCCCATAAACGCGCGTCCAGGGGACACACGGTAAGCGCCCGCGACCAATTCTTTAAGGCATGCAATTCGTTCAGGGCGGCCGAGTATTACACGAACCCCCTCGACCCCGTTCACAGGGAGCTCGGACTCAAATCGCGCTACTGTTTCGGGCAGGCGATGAACCACGTGTGGCATACCTTTGAGGAAGATATGGTGACGTATAAGAACGTCGACCTTCCCGTTTATATAATGTCTCCGGGCCCGGAGCCTATTAAAAGGAAGACCCTACTCATAGTAAGCGGATTCGACGGCACGCTCGAAGAGGAATACATACTGCGGGGCTACCCCGCCCTCGAGCGCGGTTATAACGTCGTCCACTTCGCCGGGCCCGGGCAGATGGATATGTACCGCTTCTTCTCCAACTCACACTTCGAGCCCGACTTCGAAAACGTCACCAGGACCGTCATCGACTACATAAAAGACAGGCCGGAGATAGACCCCGGCAGGATAGCGCTCATGGGTATCAGCGTCGGCGGGTATTTCGCGACGCGCTCCGCGGCTCACGAGCCCAGGATAAAGGCCCTCATAGCCAATTCGCCGATCGTCGATCTCCACGCCTATCTCACAGGCTTTACAGGGTTCGATCCGGCCGGGATACCCGACGATCAGAACTTCACGGTCGCCGACATTCCGAACATCCCGGACGATGTTCTTTCGAAAGAGAGGAAGGCCGGCGCCGCGAGTCTCATGATCCGCTACGGTCAGCCTTCGTTCAAGGATACCTTTATTTACCTGAGGGAATTCAAAGTCGGAGACGCGGTAAAAAATATAAAATGCCCTTCGCTGGCCCTCGTGGGATCAGGCGAAGGCGGGGAGCCCGAGACGCAGTTTAAAGCGTTCGTCGAGGGCGTATCGGGCCCGGTTTCCAAATACGAGTTCACGGAGTTCGAAGGGGCCGACTCCCACTGCCAGGCGGGAAATCCCTCCTACGCCGCTGCAGTCGCGCTCGACTGGCTCGACGAGGTCTTCGGATGAGAACAGTTTCCAGGACACCATATGCCGCGGGAGAGACCGGCGGTTATAATATAGAAGCCGTCTGCCGCGACCCGGAATAAAAAACGCTGGTATCCTATACGAACAACGGAACGGACATGAGAAAATCTAACTGGATTCACATCGGAAATATCGGATTACTGACGCTACTTCTGGCTCTGCCATTTTTTCAGATTTCGAATGCCGAAGGAAGCGACACAGAAATAATAAAGCTCGGGAAATGGACCGAGCCCGGTCTCGAAACACTGATGACCGAATCGGTAACCGCGGGCGGCATCGGGGAGCGTATCGGGATCATATCGTCGGAATTCCTCGGGACGCCTTATGTCGCCGACACACTCACCGGCAACGCGAACACGCCCGAGGTTTTTACCGTGGACCTCGAAGGGATGGACTGCTTCACTTATGTCGACTACGTCGAAGCCCTGAGCATCTCCAGCTCGTTCCCGGCCTTCGAGGAGAACCTCAAGAAGATACGCTACAAGGACGGGGTCGTCGCATTTCAAAACCGGAATCACTTCTTCTCCGACTGGCCAATAAACAACTCCGGCAAGGTAAAAGACGTAACCCGCACAATCGGCGGCGATAAGACGAGATCGGCTTCGAAGTCGCTTAACCTTAAAAAAGACAGCTCGGTTTATCTCCCCGGCATACCGGTCGTAAACCGGACTATCAATTACATACCCTCGTCCGCGATAGACGGCGAGTTAATCTCCAATCTCCAAACGGGCGATTACGTCGGCATCTTCACGGATATAGACGGCCTCGACGTCTCCCACACCGGCATAATCGTCAAAAAGGGCGACGAAGCATACCTCCGGCACGCCTCTTCCCGAGAAAAGAACATGAAGGTCGTCGACGAGAGCCTCAACGAATATATGGCAAAAAAACCGGGACTCGTCGTATACAGGCCCGTCGGACAGTGAGCGAATTGACCCCCGAAAATCTGGTTCTCGAAGCCGTCGATCACTACTACAGGGGCGAATTCGAGCTCGCGGTCGAAGCCTTGGGCAAGGCTATCGAGCTCAGGCCCGATTTCGCCGAGGCGTGGTATAACAAGGGAATCACGTATTCCGTGATGGGGCTTCCCGACGAAGAGCTCGCCGCCTACGAGAACGCTGTCGCGATAAACCCGAAATACGCCGAGGCGTGGAACAACAAGGCCTCTGTGCTCGGAAAGCTCGGAAGGCTCGAAGAGTCGCTCGCGGCTGCCGATAAGGCGATCGCCCTAAAGCCCGACTTCGCCGTCGCGTGGTGCAATAAGGGAGCGGCGCTCAGCGGTCTCGATAAGGACCTCGACGCCGTCACGGCATACGACAGGGCGATTTCGCTTCAGGGAAATTATGTCGAGGCCTGGTATAACAAGGCCGTCTCGCTCCACAACCTTGGAAAGCCGAACGGCGCGCTCAAGGCTTATAACAAAACTCTAGAGCTGAAGCCGGACTACGCGGAAGCCCTTTACAACAGGGCGGGGCTGCTCGCCGTTTCGGGGGAAGCGGAAAAAGCGGCCGCCGACCTCGCGCGCGCCGCAGAGCTCGAACCCGCATTCAGGGAAAAGGCCCTTTCCGACCCGGACCTTAGCCCGCTCCTCGGGTGACGGCGTGCAAAATTTCCAAATAAATGATAATCTTATATTTGCCCGCTGGTTATAACAAAGGAGAACCAAAATGCCCGAGAACGTAAAGGATTTGACCGACCTGTCTAAGGAAAGCCTCAAGGCAAGGGCCAACCTCGACAGGATCCTGGATTTCGTCGACCTGATAAACAAGAAAGCTGAAGAGATAGAAGGCGACGTCGTCGGCCCCGGAGACGGCATAAAAGAGCTCTCGGACAAGATGGGGGAATATATCGACCTGATCAAAAAGCGCGTCGAGGCGCAGCTCGATAAAATTCCCGTCGACCCCGAAGAAACGAAGGAAGCCGCCGAAAAGCTCCTTCTCTTTCACGGCAGCCTTCCGCAGGTCATAGCGTGGGCGGATACCCAGAAGAGCGGACACAAGCAGAACTCTTACTGGTGGAGATACTGGGTGAGCGTGCTCGAAAACGCCTTGCAGCTCGAAATCGCGAAGGGCTCACCGGACGTCAAGCCCGTGTAATTCCTGTCCCCGTCAGACTTTCCTGAATTCCGGGATTATTTCTTCCGCGGCGGTTTCCATTATGCTGAAATACTCGTTGATGTCATCCGCGTCCGGGTCGAACAGAATATGCGAAACCCCGTCCGCGATATACTCCGCCACATAATCTCGTATAAGTGTAGCGGAGCCTGAAAGCGTAAAGGCGGGCCCGCCCTCACTGGGTGCCTGAAACCTTAGCCTGTTCCTGAGAGAAAACGTGAAGCCGCCCAGCCCGCGCCCTGCCTCGGCCGCGATTTTTTTTACCTCGCCGATCCCCGCTCTAATGTCCCCCGGGCTCACCGCCGTCGGCTGCCAGCCGTCGCCGAGAATCGCCGCCCTCCTTATAGCGTGGCTGCTCGAACCCGCTACCCATATCGGCGGCCCCGGCGTCTGAACAGGCTTCGGATAGAATCCGATATTGGAGAATTTCACGAACTCCCCGCGAAATTCCGGCCTCTCGGATTTCCAGAGCTCCCTTATCGCCATTGTATATTCGTCGGTCATCCTGCCGCGGGAGTTGAACGGGACGCCAAGGGCTTCGAATTCCTCCTTCATCCATCCCGGACCGACCCCGAACACCAGCCTCCCACGCGATAGGACGTCGAGAGTCGCCGCCATCTTGGCCGTTACAAGCGGGTTTCTGTAGGGAAGTATTATGACGCTCGTGCCGACTATCACCCGTTCGGTTTCGGCGGCTATCGAAGAGAGAAGCATGAACGGATCGTGGAACTCGTCGCTGAACATCCCAGCGCGCTTTTCCGGTATGAGGACGTGGTCGCTTGCCCACACCGAGTCGAACCCGAGGGCTTCGGCCCTTTTGGCGATGGCGACGTTGGTTCTTGCGTCGGCGTCGAGACGTATAGGAAGACAGATACCGAATTTCATCAAAGCCCCCGCGCCAGATCGAGCACTTCCTCGGCGCAGCCCCAGGAAAGCGTGAACCCACCGCCCCCGTGCCCGTAGTTATGTATTACAGCGTGCCCGTCCGGCGTGGCGCCCGTTTCGAGCCTGACTTCCGTCCTTCCCGGACGGAGACCGACGCTGTGCCCGAGCACTTCGGCGTCCTTTATATGCGGCTCAAGTATCGAGCATTTTCTCAGAATTTCATCGGCGGTTTCAGGGTCTATGTCGAGGCTCCAGTTATTTTCCTGCGCCGTGCCGCCGAGTATGCAGTCCCCATTGCGAGGCACTATGTACGACAGCGAAAGCGGCCCTGTCTCGTCGCTGAGGCACCTTGTCAGCCCGGGATTCGTAATCCTCACGAGCTGCCCGCGAATCGGATACAGGTTCTCGTCTTCGCACAGCTTCCGCGAGCCGAGCCCGGTGCAGTTGACGAGAATCTCGTCGCCGCTCGTGATCCCTTCAAGACTGTCGAGCTCCCTACCGAGCTTCTTTATCTCCCCACCGGATTTTTTAAACCTCTCGACGAGATAATTTATGTATACGGGCGTCTCTATGCGGGGAACCTGAACGACGAACCCGTCGACGTAACCTTCGGGCAGCTCGCCGGGGCTGGCGCGCCTGAAAGACTTCACGACAGTTCTCCAGAAAGGCTCGGCCGCCGGCGCATCGAATATCTTGAGGAGCTCGAAAGTAGTTATGCCGCTTTCGGGAATCCGGCTGAGAGCCGTATAGGTCTCGTAGGAGACTTCGGCCCATTTGAGCACCCTCACCTCGGGAAATACCCTGTATGGATACCAGTAGGCGGGCGCGACGTTAGACGTCGTATCCGGTGGGAGGGAAGCCGCAATTATCCTGACCTCAAACCCTTCTTCCAGCAGTCTTATTCCAGACGTAAGCCCTATAACCCCCGCGCCGATAACGAGCGCCTTACTCATGCGATCCTCCTTCCTGTCCGCGCGCAGCCTTCACCATCTCCACCAGCACCTTCCTCGCCTCTTCCGGAGTCCGCGCCTCTTTCAGGAATCCGATACGTCTGCTCGTCACTTCTTCGCCCGATTTGATTCGGACGTGAAACCCGAGCCTGTCGACGGACGTCATAAGGGCCTCGTCCGCACGCAGGCCGGCGTACTTCGACGCGAGCAATATCAGCGCGTCGGCGTGGTCATCGTTCATGTGCTTTATGATACCCCGGGCGGAATCCGAAAGCGGGTCCGGCTCGGCGGCGTAGTAATCGCCGACGGTCACCCAACCCATCGCCCCGAATCCGCCGACGAAATAAAGGTCTTCTATTTCAAGCCTGTAAAAGGAGAAGTCGTCGAAATCGACCCAGTACGATGCATTACTGTATCGGGCGAGATACTGCTCCCTCACGGCCTCGCGCTCGGCATCCGGAACCCTGCTCACGCTCCCTATTAGCGTTACGCGCGACGCGTTAAGAGGCTCGCCGCCGGCGTCGGCCTGCGACACGAAAAGGCTCGCTTTGGGGTCGTTCGCTATGTTGTGCGTGTGAACGGCCATCGTGCTTATGAGAAACGTCGGCCTCCCCTTTTCGTCGAGCCCGTAGGGCATGAGCGAGCCGAAGGGAACGCCCGGATGCTTCTTCGAAACGGTGGATAATGTGCCGGTGAGGTTTCTGTAAACGAGCGTCCTCACACGCTCGGCGTACGAAGGCTCCGGAACGGGCGGCCTTCCGTCGGAGGGCGCCCCGTCGCCGTGCTGCCTTGAAGGTTTTGTCATGCCGACACCGTCCAGGCCCTGTTATTCGAATTCGATTCCATGCGCTCTTTCAATCTCCCTGGAAAGTTAAAGCGACAACAATATTTAACACATCCGACCTGATTAAATGTACACCGTTCAGCAAAATACTCTAACTGTACCCGTTCTTGGTATTGCCCCCCGGCTATGTATATTATCCCCATGGTTAAATTTATAGACGAGGCGAAGATTTACGTGAGGTCCGGCGGGGGCGGCAGGGGGTGCGTCAGCTTCAGGAGGGAGAAGTACGTCCCCCGCGGCGGCCCGAACGGGGGCGACGGCGGCGACGGAGGGGACGTCTTTATAATCGCGGACGAGAACATGGCATCCCTCCTCGACCACCGCTACAGGCAGCACTATAGAGCGAAGAGGGGCGAGCACGGAAAGGGCAAGGACATGCACGGGAAGAACGGCGAGAACCTCTACGTCCCCGTCCCGCCCGGAACGATAATCAGGGACTTCGAGACGGGCGGCGTGATCGGCGACCTCACGGAGAACGGCGAGACGCTCCTCGTCGCCAGGGGCGGCCGCGGCGGAAAGGGCAACGCCCGGTTCGCCACATCGACGAACCAGGCCCCGAAGCACGCCGAGCCCGGCGGCGAGCCCGAGGAGAAGACTCTGCTTTTAGAGCTGAAGCTCCTGGCAGACGTCGGCATAATCGGATTCCCGAACGCCGGGAAATCGACGCTAATATCGAGAATTTCCGCCGCGCGCCCGAAGGTAGCGGATTATCCGTTCACGACACTCGTGCCGAATCTCGGCGTCGTCAGCTACGTCGATGGAAAAACGTTCGTCGTCGCCGACATCCCTGGCATAATCGAAGGCGCGCACGAGGGTGCGGGCCTCGGGCTCCAGTTCCTCCGGCACGTCGAGAGGACGAAGCTCCTTATTCACGTGCTCGACCTCTCGCCCGTAACGGGACGCGACCCGATAGACGACTTCGAGACCTTAAACCGTGAGCTCGAATCCTACAGCACCGATCTTTTTGAGAAGCCGCAGATAGTCGCGCCGAATAAAATAGACATCACCGAATCGAGAAAGAAGCTCGAAGAGGTAAGGGAATATTTCGAAAGGAGGGGAATACCGATATTTCCAATATCCGGCGCGACGGGCGAAGGCTTGAAGGAGCTTATCCGCGAGACCGGGAAGAGTATCGAAGAGCTAAAACAATCGCAGGAGCCTGCAATCGGGATTGAAGAGTGGCAGGAGCTTGAATGAAAAACGACCGGAATATCCGGCCGTTTCCCGATAATATTTCTATTCCGGATCGGGCGGGCACGTTCCCGGCAGGCATGCCTGGAATACAGCCATCATGCCGTTGTCCTCATGCTCGCCTATGTGGCAGTGGTAAACCGCCTTCCCCTCGATGATCGGGTTTCTGAAATCTATAACGACCACTACCTCTCCGGGGCCTTCGAAATTCGGATCCTGGCCCTCGTATGGAAGGTTCACGGTATCCTGGCTCCCTATGAACGGCTGTGGGACGCCGTTGACCTCGCAGACCTGAAAGTCCGTAAGGTGTATATGAAATACGTGAAGCTCTCCGGATGTGTTCTGTATCGTCCACCTTTCGAGCCCGCCGATCTCGACGACTGTATCTACGCGCGTCGGATCGAATTCCTGGCCGTTTATGAAGAAAGTATCTCCGTTGGCTGTCTCGGAAAATACGAATTCACGCTCCCTCTGGACGGGCATCTCGCAGAGGTTCTCGACGACAGGGAAGTCGTCCTGCGGTATCGGGAGCTCAATCGGGTCTTCCACGGGATCGCCTTCGACTACCATCGTCAAAAGCGTTGCGCCGCCGTACTGGTCGCCCTGCGGGCCGGTGTTGAATTTCTTCGCGCGAAGCCTGTATACTCCCGGCTCGCCGCCCTGAACGAGCACTCCCGCGCGGGAGCTCGTCGGGAGGAGAAGGTCCGTATATTCCACGGTCTGGTTCCGCCTGTTGCCGTCTCTCTCTATTTCGTAGAACGTGTGTCCTTCGAGCTCGAGGTCGTAATAAAGATCGGCCCCGATGTTCATGAGCGTCCAGAACTGCGTCTCCCCGGGCCTTATGGTGAGCACGGGATTGGTCTGACCGTTGACGGTGAAGTTCGTCGGGGAGCTCGGATCTATGCCGTCCGGCGGAGGAAACTGGCCGTTCCGTATCTCGACATCCTTAAGGTACATGATCTGCTGCTTTATGCCCTCTAGCTGCGGGAATGGCTCGAGCACACCCTCCACAAGCAGGCCGCCCGACATGCCGCCCATGATCTGCTCTTCCGTGAGGCTGTAGAGGTGCGGATGGTAGTAGAACATCCCCTGGGGATGGTCTTCGGGAATATCTATGACATAATCGAAGCTGCTCGAAGGGGTTATCATGATGAATATGTCGTCAGACGGGCTCAGCGGGCTGATGTTCATCCCGTGATAATGCATGTTGGTCATCTGATCTATGGTGTTGTTCACGCGGAGGCGTATCGTGTCGCCCCTTCTCACGCTGAGGACAGGGGGAACGAAAGTCCCGTTGTAGGTGGCGCTGACGAAGCTCTTTCCGTTTACTTGGTTCTCTGAAAATACGACGTCGAAAACTTCCTCGATGACGCCGTTCTGGCTGTGAATTATCACGGGATTGACGAACGTTTCCCGTTCCGGCTTCTTCTTTTTATCGCTGCAGCCACCGGTGGACAGAACCGAAACAAGGATCAATAGAGAAAGACCGGCAATAATTCTGGAAAGTCCCTTCATGTATCCTCCCTACACGCGGCATACAGAATACATTGCATTGTAGCATTGTAGATTCTTTTTCAATCTACTGCAATAGTTTGCGAATATCGGATGTAATACCTTCGACGTCAAGCTTGTAGTGCGGATATGAAAGGACGAGATTGCCGTCCCTGTTTATGAGGTGAACGGTGTTCGTGTGGGTCATCAGGTAGCGGTCCCAGGTGTCCGTTTCGCTCCTCCCGTAGACCGCCTCGTGCTTCACGATGGTAACGTTGTAGTCGGAGGCCACCTTGTCTATTTCGGCGCGTGTCCCCGTGACGCCTGTAAATTTCCCGTTGAAAAACGGGACGTACGACTTGAGCCTCTCGGGGGTGTCCCTCTCCGGATCGACAGTCACGAACAGGACCCGGACATCGTCCGCGTCCCCGCCGAGCCTCTCCATGACCTTCGAAAGCTTGGCGAGAGTCGTGGGGCAGACGTCCGGGCAGTTGGTGTAACCCCAGGCCATGAGCACGATTTTATCCTGGAGATCGTCGAGGGTTATGGGGTTTCCGTCGTGGTCCGTGAGAGAAAATCCGGGCGCGTGCACCTGATATGCATTCCCGAAATACGTTTTGGAGCTGTATTTCGGGTAGTAATATGCGAAAAACCCCCATCCGGAGGCGGCGGCCAGAAACAGTATCGCTATCAGTATGTTTTTCTTCATTTAAATCGCTGCGTCGCCAGATAATTATAACAGCGAACGCGCTTGTTTAGAGTGTGCAATTTCGCTGTGGCAGTATGGACGGTTTTATATTAAACTTATACTCATGAAGCGCTTCAGCGCCGGAGTCGCAATAACCCTGTTTCTGGTCCTGACGGTTTTCGCCATGGGACGGGGCGCATACTCGCAGGACGCCTTCGATTACAACAGCAATCAGGTCCTTCATCCCGAGTGGTTCATTAAAATGACGGACTGGTCGTTCTACACGGCGGCGCGAGTGGCGATACTTAGCTCGGTTACCATAGAAAACACCTCGGACGTCACATATAAGGATGTACAGGTTAAGCTCCTTTACACATCCTATCCCTCGCCTGTTTCGGGGATAATCGCTACGAGCACCGCGACCCTTCCAGTGACGCTTCCGCCTAAGAGTAAAGCGACGTACCTTAAAGGCGGCCAGACGGTCGGCGCGGGACAGCAGAGTTATAAACTGAGCGATATAGTCGTATTATCGGCGACAGCCGTAAAAAACTAAGCACGGGCGGATAGAAGACCCTTGCCGGCGGAGAAAGAGATGAAACGGATAACGGTGGCGATTTTATTTTTCATTCCGATGGCCCTTGTGCTAACAGCAGAGGACGGGCGGTCGGATCCTGAATACCAGGAATACTATGAGACGGCGCAGTACGATCCCGAGGACATAGCCCCGCCTCCCGTACCCGACACGCCCGAAGCGCCCGGCCCGGGAGACATACAGGACGACGCCCTTTCGCCCGACAGCGTTATACAGGACCCGGACCCTCCCATAGACCAGACGGAGCCTTATATGATCGAGCCCGAAGACGAGCAGGGCGAAGACGGGCAATACTATCCCGACGCGGGATGGGACGAGGAATATCAGGAGGAATATTCCAGCGACGAGTCGCTCTTTCTCGTCGAGCAGGAAGACCCGCTCGTAGACAGGGAATATCCATTGGTTGAAAGCCCGGACTATCCGCTTCAGCACCCATATCCGCTCGTAGCGCAGGAAGACCCGCTCGTCGATATGCCTTATCCCCTTGTGGCGCAGGAAAATCCCCTCGTAAGGCAGCCGGCCCCGCTCGTCGAAAAGCCCTACCCTCTCGTCCAGAGGCCCGCGCCTGTTGTCCCGCAGCAAAAGCCGCTCGTCAATATGCCGCGCCCTCTCGTAAAAATGCCCGACCCGCTTGTCAGGTAATACCCGCGTAAGGAAAGTGGAATGCATAAAAATAAAGAAATCCTGAAAACATTTTTTCACGTTTTGCTCCTAGCGGGTTTCACCGGCGCTGTGGCAATGCTTCCTGAGCCCTCGTTCGCGGGCGAGAGGCCGCTGGTTCAGTATGACGATACGGACATAGCGCCTCCGATGCCGGATGCGCCAGACACGCCGGACGGGGGCGATCCCCTTTTCGAAGATCCCGATACCGATACAGAGGTTCCCGACCCGTTCGCCGACGATCTAAATCCAGACTCTCCCGATGCTGACGGCCTCCCGCTGGAAGACGATGCCGGGGACGACACAGAGCCCGTCAGCCCGCCCATCACGGATTAGTATCTTTCATTAAAACGTGTTAAATTCTCTCTACCAAAAAGCGAGCCGCACAAGGAGGCATGGGTTTATGCTATTCGACAGGAAAATCGACTTCTCCGAAAATAAAGAGCAGGAATGGGAGCTCCTCAAATCCAAGATAGGCACGGGCCTCGAGCTTCCACTCCCCGATTCCGAGCGCTGGTTCCTGGCGACCGTGGACGGGGACGACATAGTTATAGAGAGCGCGAAGGCCAATGTCCGCCCGCTGATGATCTACGACCCGATAAAGATAAATTTCGAGGAATTCAGCATAGTCGCCTCGCACTACAACAGCTTCCTCGAGCTCCAGGTGCGCACCATGAGCGACACGCATGAAGTGAAGGACAAGGTCAAGAACCTGAGATTCGTTTTCATGCTGATCTATCATCTCCTGTAAGCCCCGGTAGCGAGCCCGCTCTTTAAACTGCGGGAGAATTTCAAAGGAGGCGCTCCATGTTTCCCCGGGATTACTACGAGCTCATGGCCGAATATAACGCATGGATGGACGGGAAGATTTATGAAAAATGCGCCGCCATCCCCGACGCCGACAGGAGAAAGGACATGGGCGCTTTCTTTAAATCGATACACGGCACGCTGAACACATCTACTACGGCGACATATCCTGGATCGAAAGGCTCCGGGACGGTACCTACACCCCGAGGCGGATAGGGGTCGATTTTTTCGGCGATTTCGACGAGCTCAGGGCCGCGCAGGAAAAGCTGGATAATGAAATACTGGACTGGGCACGGTCGCTGACCCCTGAATACCTGAACGCGGATTACTCTTACCTCAGCAACGTCGACAAAAAAGAAAGGACGCTCCCGAGATGGATGCTCGCCGTCAATCTCTTTAACCACCAGACTCATCACAGGGGCCAGACAACTACCCCATGAAGCAGCTCGGCGTCGACCCGGGGACGACCGACATCCCCTGGCTCCCCTGCCTCCAGGACAAATAGAGCAAATCGTTTTTTAACATCCGCTTAACGGGCTCTTAACTTTTTTTAAATATCTTAACGGTTTAACAAAACATGTCAGGAGAGCGTATACATGAAACGCCAGCTGAGAACGGTTCTCCCCGCAGTCCTCATACTTTTCGCCGCGGCGCTGCCCGCTACGGCACAGACCGAAGGGTTTAACGTTAAGTCCACGGTTCAGAAAATTTCCGATAACGCGTCGGGCTTTTTAAACGGGATTATAGCCGGGGGCAAGAAGGACCCCGCTCAATCCCTTCCGAAAGAGCTCGTATGCGCGGCCGATTGTTATATCGTCGTTCCGTCGATCTCTCCCGTGCCCGGCAGGGACGATTTCGCCGGCACCGGGCTTCTCACCTGCCGCGCTTCCGGCGGAGGCAAATCGGCGCCGCCCATCTTTTACCATATAACAAATGTCGAATCCTTCGGGGAAACCGGCGGGGGGATAGTCATATTCGTGACGGACAAGGCCGGGGTCAAATCCGTCCTCGGGGACCAGCTCCAGCTGAACGCCGCCAACTCGGGCGCGGGCAGCGTCGGAGAGAAAAGCACAGGGGAGGAGAAATCATTCGTCGCGTATGTATTGCCGTCGGGCGGCGCTCTCGGCGGCTTCGACCCTTCGGGCAGCACGCTTGTTTACGCGAGCGGGGATACCTTCAACGCCTACCAGCAGGAGCTCGATCCCGTTGACATAATGCTGTTCGGTATAGACGTTCCGCCGGCTTTAAGGGGATTCGCCGCTTCGGTAGAGGAATTGACGAAAGGGTGCAAGTAGTCGGCTTCAAAGCCTGTGCCGACGAATTTTGGGGCCGGCCGCGATCATTCGAAATAGCAGGTCCCCATTCCGTCCTCTTCCTCAAAGGTCGCCTGGCAGTAGCAGACACCTATCTCACCGCAGTCGTAGGACGTGTTACATTTCTTCCCCTTGTTGCAGTCATCGCAGACTACGGGCTTGGTGCCGACATACAAACCTACAAAGCCCACGGCTGCGGCTATCACGAACGCAAGGATTAATTTTCTCACGAGAATCTCCTTCGAAAATACCTTAACGCCGGTTTGCCTTAACCTGAAATCTCCTCCGGAGCATGGCAGCCACAGCCAGCCCCCAAATTATTATAAGATATATCGAAAAATCGGCATTTTCGCCCGGGCCGGCGACCGCGCAGCTCGAGCCGCCCCCTCCTCGTCTCTGTTCTCCGCAGAGCGTGCCGTTGATGTCGCACTGCGGAGTGATGCCGATGTCCCTCTGCCTCTGGTTAAGATCGAACACCGCGTGCTCTGTCTTGGCGCTCGCCTCGCACCCGCATATCTGGCTGGCGCAGCAGCTGCATCCGACCTCCGCCTCGAGCTTCGCTATTTCCGATATATCGCAGCCGCTGAGCCCGGCGCACGCATCCCCGACCAGGTCATCGTCGTTACACCGGTCGGTGCAGAGCGTGGCGTCGCACGAGAATCCGGCCTGGACGCCGTTGGGTCCGAGGCAGCTCTCGTACTCGCTGCAGACCTCGGCACAGTCTATATCCTGAGGCGGCTGCGGGATATTTGATGTAATGAGCGGACATCCTCCGAGCGACTCCGGCGCGTCCGGTATGCATCCGCCGTCCGGCGGGACAGGTATGGTCCCCGTGAGGTTCGGGTTGTACGCGGCGGACCATATAAGGTTGTCGCCGGGCGTGCACACCTGGTCATTGAGCCCTACCTGATAAGGGCCGTCGTAGGCCGGGCAGAGGCAGTCCACTATCCCGTCCTCTTCCGTTCTCGTACATGGCGCCGTCATGCATCCGGCGTAGAGCGACTGCGGGCAGCTCGTCTCTCCTATGCCCTCTTCCGGCACACAGGCAAAGCTGAACGTCGAAACCATATCCGTATTCGGGAAAAAAGTGCCGGTATTGATATAGCCGCAAACAGGGGCGGAATTCGTCGTCTGGCAGCCGCTCCCGTCGTTCCCGCACGCGTCCACGGTTTCGAGGTAAATGTCCACGTTCTGTATCCCGTTTATATCGACGAAATATTTCCCGTAGGGAAGCTCGAAGCACTTACAGTTAGCGAATTTCCCGTCTTCGGTGGTTTCGCAGGATATCGGCTCCGGGCCCGAATAGTAACAGAGCGCATAGGGACCTCCCTCGCAGGGGAGAAGGTTTATCGGGCTAAGGATGATGTCCGCATATGCCGGCCCGAACGGCGTCGTCATCATATCGTTCGGTATGAAGGTGAATCCTCCATACGACTTTCCTGCAAAACCGGTCGAAATGAATAAAACCGTCGCAAAAAGAACCAAGTAGCGCTTCATGCTGATTACCCCCTCGTACCGATCGCGAAAGCAATGCCAGATTTTCTTCACACGACCGGGTGGATATTCCAAGTATCTGCCTCTTTTGTAACCGAGTCAATATGCTGATCGGCAGCAATCATTATCGATTCCAGGGAGATAATGAAATTGAGAGCGGATAGTCAGTTATGGATAAAAATTTTCAGATATTAAAGTAGATTAAACCTTTCCGGTCTTGGACACGCCCGCCTTTCGCCTCTTTTTGAGGGCCTCTATTATCTCTTTCAGGGTGCCGTCCCTGACGATTTGAATGACGGCGGGGAGCATCGAGATAATTATAATAGCCGCGATTATGGGGAGGAGGTATCTGTCTATATTCGGGATGGTGGAGCCGAGGTAGTAGCCGAGAGCGGTGAGCCCTATGGCCCAGAGGACCGCCCCGATGATGTTATATACGAAAAAAGTCCTGTAGTGCATCTTTCCCACCCCGGCCAGTATGGGGGCGAAGGTACGGACGACGGGTATGAAGCGGGCCAGGATGATCGTTTTGCCGCCGTACCTGGCATAATATTCCTGGGCGCGCACGAGATGCTTTTTGTGAAAGAAGAGGGAATCCTCTTTCTTGAATATAGCCGGACCCACTTTCTTCCCGAAAGCGTAGCCGAAGTTGTCCCCGAGGACGGCCGCGACGAAGCACACCGCCATCAAAATTGTTATATCGAAATAGCCCTGCGACGCGAGAAACCCCGCGGTGAAAAGGAGCGAATCCCCAGGCAGGAAGAAGCCCACGAAAAGCCCGGACTCGGCGAATATTATCGCGAAGAGGCCAATATACCCTGCGGTCTGGATTAATGTAACGAGGCTGAAATCGAAAAATGGCATATAAGGGATGTCCGGCCGACTATTAGGTTATAACCGATTCACCGGAATATTACACCATGTTTATCCCGCGTGGGCAAAATTTCATTTATACCGAACAATATGGAAAAGCATATGATAGTAAACACCGGGGAGAGCCTATGTCAATCCGGGGTTCCGCCCCGGCCCCAACGTGGCGCCGCTCTTCCGGGTCCCGCATGCGTTTTCCATGGAATATGTTATATTCCACGGTCGATGGAGGTTATCCCGATATTTTTATCGGGGCCCGTCCACCCAAGGAGGAAACCAATGAGCACATATCCTGACCCGAAGACTTCGCCGCTTCACGCAAGGAGACTCGAATTTCCGTTCTCCGTTTTTATACTTGCCTTGATACTGCTTTCGGTCATCGGCGCACCCAGGGCCTCGGCACAGTATGAAACGGCCCCCAACATAGACCCCGAGGCCGCGGCGCTCCTGCAATCCATGAGCAACTACCTCGGCAGCCGCTCGGGATACTCGTTCAAGGCCGAGATAATGTACGACGAGGTGATAAGCTCGGGACAGAAGATACAGTACAACGCCGAGTCGGTGACGTACCTGACGAAGCCGGACAAGTTCGCCGTCAGCTACATAACCGACAGGGGCGGGTACAGGCTCTGGTACGACGCCGGGCTGGCGACTATTCTGGAAGTGCCCGAAAACGATTATTCCACGGCCGAGCTGCCCGGGACGGTCGACCAGGCCTTGAACAACCTGACCGACGAATACAAGTTCGCCCCGGCCCTCAGCGAGTTTCTCTTTATCAACACTTATAAAACGCTCACGAAAAGCATAACGAGTGGGGTCAACGTCGGGCCGAGCAGGGTATCGGGCACAATGTGCCAGCAGCTCGTTTTCCGCCAGAGGGACATAGACTGGCAGATATGGATCGAGGACGGAAAACGCCCCGTCCCGAGAAAGCTTGTAATAACCTACAAGAACCGCCCGGAATCACCGCAGTTCATAGCGCTCATAAAAGACTGGGTGTCGGATAAATCGATCCCGAGCGCCGCGTACAAGCCCGAAATTCCCAACATAAACAGCAGGGTCGAATTCTCGGAGATAACCGAAAACCCGAGATACTCAGGCACGAGCATAAGGGCGTTTCATTGAGCGAAGAAATAAAGCAGGTCTGTGGGGATCTGGAAGGTACAAAAAAAGGAAACGGCGCGCCGGAATCCCGACGCGCCGCGATTCAGTATCGTTAGGCTAGTACTACGTCTTGAGCCTGCGGGCCTTTCTGCCCGTTCACGACTGTGAACTCTACGCGCTGGCCTTCTTCGAGTGAACGAAAGCCGGTCGCCTTGATTTCGCTGTAGTGAACGAAAACGTCTTTTTCGTTTTCAAGCTCAATAAAGCCGAAACCTTTAGTAGAATTGAACCACTTTACAGTGCCAATTTTACGTTCTGCCATGGCTGGTGTAACCTCCTGTTTTAAATTGGGTTGTGCTAGTGGTTCAAACTTTCAGGTACATATCCTAGAATAGACAAGAACTACTGCAACCTTACCTATAGTTTAGCGTGTTTCAATAGCGGCGTCAACATGCATTTTGAAATCGCAGGGCCTTGAAAAAGCCCCTTCATTTATAGATGAATGACTATATCGAGAGCACCCGCTCGCCCCTGTCGTATATTGTGATCGGCCCGTCCTGGGAAACGGCTATCGCGAGGCAGTCCGCCTCGGCGCTCATCTTGGAGGCGCTCGAGTGCCTGGCGCCCTTTCCTATGCCGATCTCGGACCGCGTCTCGGCGCTCGGACGAAGAAGCACCATGCACCCCCTCAATTTCCCCTCGACGGAGTCTATGATGGTCGCCCCGTCCTGCTTGGCGAAATTTATTATCTCCCCGTCGCTCAGCCTGCTGATCTGGGAGTCGGCGATGGTCGCAAACGGGCTTATCTCGGGCGGGTCCGATTTCTTGAGTATCTTAGCGGCGTCGCCTATTATGAAGATGGCCCCGAGGTTTCTCTCCGACATCAAGAACGCGCATTTGAATATACGCCTGAGGAGGTCTACGTCGTAGCCCCTCGCCACCGCTATTCTGTCGACCGTGAGGTCTATACGCGGGAGGTTTTCGGCCTTCCAGTTGCCGTTCGCATACCTGGCGACCATCTGCCCTTCAGAGAATACCCTGACCTGTTTCCCGCCGGTAGGGACGTAAAACACAATAGCGTCGCACTCCCGGGAAATAGCCGCGTGACGGCGGAACTGCGGGCCGAGAAGAAAATTCGAGGATTCCTCGACGGAGATTTCGAGCTTGTGAACCTTCCTTAAAAAGCCGTGCCTGTCTATGCCGTAGCCTAGGACGACGCCGTCCACGATCTTGGCGAGCGTTATCACTACCTGCTGCATTCGTCTTATGTGATCGTACCGCTGGAACTGTATCTCGCTGTCGGGCAGTATCCTCGATATATAGGTCGAATCGCCCACGATGAGCGCGGTGGATACAGGTTTTTCCTCGCTCTGTATCTGCGCCACGCTGGCCGCCGTTTCGCATATGTTGATCATGGCTAGGGCGTCGATACTCTTCGTGCGGGCGAGGTCGAGGAGAAATCCTATCCCGGCGTCCTCCATCCACGCCTGGAGAATATCCTGCTTTTCGAGAAGGTCGCGGAGCTGGTCGGGCTCTATCTGCACCTGTGTAATGTCCGTCTTCCCGATGTTTACGGTATCAGGATACATCGCCGCGACGTATGCCCCGAACTTTTCCGCCGTAGCGGCTCTCCTGCCCGGGGCGCCGTTCCCCGCCTGCCCCTGCGCCGCTTCGCCGGCGCTTTCTATGAGGGTGTAGGCCTCGATGCGCTCCCACAGGTTGAGACGGGAATTCACCTCCGACACCGTCTCGTCGACGAGGTTCTTCACCTCGGGGCTCAATATGTCCATCGGGGCCGGTGCGCCGCCCCCTCCGTTTTCCGCGTGATGCGCCGCTATAGCGCCGAGATCGGGAACGATGAGCGCGGATACGTAGGCCTTCCCCTCCCCGAGAACTACCGCCCGCGATATGTAAGGGCTCTCGGCGAGGTAGCCTTCGATTTTGGACGGCGATATTTTCCGGCCGTAAGACAGCATGAAAACGGACTGCTTGTGGCCCGTCAGCATCAGATAGCCGTCGGGGTCGAAGCGGCCTATGTCGCCCGTGTGGAGCCAGCCGTCGGCGTCTGTAACCCTTTCGGATTCGGGCGGGTTGTTCCAGTAGTCCCTGACGACCGTTTTCCCCCGGACCAGCACTTCGCCTTCGTCGGAGATTCTTATCTGGAACCCTGGAGCCACCTGGCCGCACGACCCGGGGCGCCTGGCGAACGGGCTGCTCACCGCCGGAAAGCCGCCCGACTCGGCGACGGCGTAGATGTTCAGCGGCATGAGGCCTATCGCCTCGACGTAGCCCACGAGCTCGTTCGAGAGCGGAGCTCCCGCCGAATATATCCGGCTCAGCCTCCCGCCGAGCATCGCACGCATACGGCCGAAGAATGTCATGTCGGCGCGCGTGTACCTTTCGCGGAGCTCCTTCGAGGCGGTCGACTCCGAGGCGTGGTAGCGCCTGCCGAGCGCGAGCGCCCACTCGAACGCCTTCCTTCGCGACTCCGGCATATCGTTTAGCTCGGACATTATCTTCGTGTATATGTTTTCTATCGCGAACGGGCTCGTCACGGTGACGGTGGGGCTCGTCTGCTGAAGGTCGTCGAACACCGATGCGAAACCACCGGAGAGGGCGTTCCCGACCCCCGACAGCACATAATGGAGCCCGGTGATAAAGCTCGGGAAATAACTCCAGCTCAAAGTGGTGAATCCGAGGTCGTACTCGTCGAGGGTAAACCACTCCGAGACGTGGAGGAGCGTCGTAATAAGACCTCCGTGGCTGAACACCGCTCCCCTCGGGCGCCCGGAATCGAGGGCGGTGTAAAAGATGACGGCCCTTTTTTCGGGCGTAAGCTCGCCGGCTTTTCCGTAGAGCGAGCGCGGGTCGCCGTGAGGATCGTGGCTCTTCAGTATCTCCTGAAGGCTGTCGTTCTTCCCGCCGCCGCCTCCGCCGCTCATAACGACCACCCGAGGCTGAACGTTGCACGCTTCCGAAATGCTCTTCGCAATGGCCGCGTCCTCCGCGAATACCATCGACGCACTCGAATCCTTCGATATGAAAGCGAGTATATCAGGCCTTGCAGACGTGGAAGCGGGAACCACTATGGCCCCCGAAAGAAACGATGCGATGCAGGCGGCCATCCATTCGGGGGAATTTTTGGCGGCTATGAGCACCCTGTCGCCTGGCGCGAGCCCGGCGGAGCGGAGGTAGCTGACGAAACGAAGGGTTAATTTTTCGAGGTCCTCGTAGCGGATGTCGGTATGATGCCCGTCCCTGCCCACCTTGTAGGCGGTCCGCCGGACGTAGTTTTTGAACGCCGATATAAACGCCTGATTGAGATTTTCAAAACCGGTGTTCATCTCTTTCTCCGGGCCGCGCTCACAGCTTCGCCACCCCGGCCCGCGACAATGTTTCCCTTACGAAATTCTCGAGCCCCCTCACATTATCCGGCCAGTCGCCCGAGTTGATATCGTTTAGTATATTCAGCTGAAGGCCGCCCTGCCTCTCCCCCGGGCCGTACCTCGCGATGAAATGCTCAGCGAGGAGCTTTATGTCTTCCCTCCTTTCCCTGAGCGGCGGAAGCACTATCTGCGCCGCACCGAGCTCGTGGTAAAGGTCTTCGAGGAGCTGCCCGTTAAGGAGATGCTCGTCGAGCGTGCCGTCCACGCCCGCAATGATCCTTACGTTGGTAGTTATAATACGGCTCCCGCCCGGACGTTTGAATTGTCCTTTCTGAATTATGCCGAGGAGGATGCCCTGAACGTCGAGCGGCAGCTTGTGGGCGTTCTTGATGTAGACGGTACCCTCGCTCGCTATCTCTACGGCGCCGATGGAAAGCGAAAGGGCGTTACTTCTCGGCCCGCGCTCTTCGTAGCCAAGTATCCGTCTCTTGACGGCGGACTCGTCCGCCCCGCTCTGGTCTATCCTGACGAAGGGCTTCGCGGCCCTCTGGGAGAGCCTGTGTATTGCGCGCGCGAAGAGAGATTTTCCCGTTCCCGGGCCGCCCTTGATCAGGACGGGGCTTTTCGACGAGGCCGCCTGCCCGGCGATGTACATGGCCTTTCTGAGCGCCTCGCTGACGCCGATAATCCCTTCGATGAGCCCGGCTGCGTTTTGCTCGTCGGGCAGGGGCGCGTTCATGAGACGCTTCTTCAAGAGCTCAACTTCTGACATCGCCTCCTGGAGCGCCCCCTTCTGCCGCGCATTTCCGAGCGCGACGGATATCTGCTCCCCTACGATCTCAAGGAGCTTGAGCTCATCCTCGTCGAACGAATCCTTCTGGAACGAATTTATGTTGATGGTCCCTATTATTTTCCCGGCGTATTTGATCGGCAGGGAGAGGTAGCTCTTTATGCCGAGCTCTCTTCCGGCCGGGCCTATGACGTCGTCCTTGTCGACGTCGGGGCAATACCTCGGCTCCTCGTCCATTATCACCTTCCAGGCATATCCCCTGGGATAAGGTATCCTCCCCACCCTCCTAACATACCAGTCGACGTAGCCCCTGTTCGCCTTGAGCACGGCTTCCTCCCCCTCGACGAAGTATATGGCCGCGTTGTCCGCTTTTTCTATATTTTCCATGATTGCCTGGACGGCGTTCTCGAGAACCGTTTCGAGGTCCGTCGATTGGTGGACGCTCCTCGTGACGGCGCCGACTATAGTCTCGTACCTGCTCTTCTTGGAAAGGTGATCGAGCGTCTGCCTGAGGGCGTCTTCCGCCTTTTTCCTCTCCGTTATCTCCCTGCTGAAGATGAGTATTCTGGTCTTGCCGTCGAGGGTGACGTAGGGTCTTCCGGTAGCCTCGAACCAGAGCCATGTCCCGTCCCTGTGCCTGTACCTGTATACAGTGCTCCCGAATACGGACGTCTCGATTATTTTCTTGAATTCGGCCGCGACGGCAGGGGCGTCATCCGGATGGACCAGCTCGAACACGCTCTTTCCTATGAATTCCTTGGGATCATAACCCAGGACATCCTTATGCTTCGAGCTGAGATATAAGAACTTCCCGTCGAGGCTGGCCTCGTAGATGTAGTCATATGTATTTTCGACGAGCGTACGGAACTTGTGCTCGTTCTCCCTGAGGAGCTGCTCGGCGCGCTTGCGCTCCCTTGCCTCGAGGGCGAGGGAGATGAGGTCTGCTATCGAGCCCGCGAAGTTCTGGTCTTCGGGCGTCCATACCCTGGCCGGCCCGACGTGCTCGTGGCATATGAGCCCAATCATGCGCCCCTTGAGCCTGATCGGCGCGTCGAGCATCGACGTTATGCCGTAGGTTTTCATGTAGGGATCGGCGAATTCGGCGGTTCTCGGGTCCTGGGCCGCGTCGTGGGCCGCTATAATACGCTCGTTCTCGAGCGTCTTGAAGTAAACGGGATAATCCGACGCCGAGAGCTCGTGCCCGTCGGAGTGAGCGCCGCTGGCCAGCTCGTAGTGCTCGATGCAGTGTATCTTCGTGCGGTCGCCGTTATAAAGCCATACGTTGACCCTGTCGACGCCGAGAGTCGTGGCGTCGGCCTCTGTGATTTCGAGAAGCATGCTGTCGAGGTCGCCCTCCTCGAGGGCGTCGCTCTGGGAGAGACTCAAGAGCACCTCGTTCCTCTTCCTCAGGATCGTTTCGTCGCGAAGCCCCTCGGCCGCCTTCTTGAAATCGGTTATATCACGGACGGCCGCGGTGAAAAAGAGCTCCCCGCCGACGCCGGTTTCCGAGATGTATATCTCCAGCGGAAAAACGGTTCCGTCTTTCTTCAGGCCCTCGAGCTCGAGCCTCTTTCCGAGAACGACGGGGGTTTTCGTTTCGAGGTAGCGCGCGAGCCCGGCGATGTGCGCGTCCCTGTACTTCTCCGGCATGAGTATCGTCAGCTTTTGCCCGATGACCTCGCTCCGCGCGTAGCCCCAGATGTTTTCGAATTCCCTGTTCACCATCACGACGGCGCCCGAGGAATCGACGGTAATTATGCCCTCGCCGACCGTATCGAGCACGGCGGAAAGGTAGCCTTCCGACTCTATTAGCCGGGCGCTCGTCGCCCGGGGCTTCTTTTTCTTTTCAGATTTCATGACGCTCTAAGGCCTTGATATAACTATGCGTCGTACCCGGTTTCCGGCAAATGGGTTCCTGCATTGCCTGAACAGGGCCGGAATTAGTATAAGGCATTCTGTTATGGTTGTTAAGAAGATAGTAAACAGGCTACTGGCAATCCGAAGCCGGAGCACTCTCCATATTTCGGACACGAGATTCGCCGCCGGCAGCGATAACGGCGCGTGAGCGGGGGCGGCCGTATGACCGTCCCCGAAGCGCTTTATATCTTAAGCATTCAGTGAGATTTTTCGAGGTGAGAGGAGATGGAAACGCCGTTACTCACGTTATCGAACATCGGCGACGTCTTCTCCACAGCGCGGAGTATGTCCTTAAGCTCCTCTTCGGAAGCAGAGGAATCCACCCTGATCGTGTATCTGATATTACTGAAGCCGGGCCTCGCGCCTTCGATGCCAAGATAACCCCTGACGTCGATGTCGCCCTCCGTCTCGATTTTGAAGTCCTTCAGATCAATTCCGCGCTTTGCGGCCTGCGTGGCGAATCCTATCGAGACGCAGCTCGCAACCGAGCCCAGTAGAAGCTCTATGGGATCTATGCCCGAATCCTTTCCGCCGAGCGGCTCGGGCTCGTCGGTTTTTATCTCGAAGCTTCTCGCCCGTGTCTTGCTTACGGAGCCGTCTTCCCAGACGGTTTCCGTTTTGAAGGTGAACTTCGCCTTCTCCGGGTCCGCCTTAACCGCCGCGGCGAACTCGTTCAATCTTCCTAAATCTATACTGAAGCAGCTCTTTGCCATTTGAGCGAAACCTCCATGGTATGGTTGTACTTGCAAATGGCTTTGGGCAACAAACGTGCCAGTTATAGACATTCCCAACGACGGCAGGGAGTTACAGGCCGCAGCTCCATTTTAAAGCTATGCGGGCGGTTAACTGTTAGACCTTCCCTGTATACCGGTTATACAGGACGGGCATGCTGTCTTCGGGTGAATTGCCGGGGCTTACTGGTCGACTTCGCAGCTGGCGAGGAATTCCTCTATGCCACCCTGCACCCCGGGAAGATTTTCCCAGCATTCCTCGTCGGTTGTGCATTCGAGCATGTATGCCCAGTGCGCGACCTGAATCGAACTCCCCGTCGACATTTGCATCAGGAACGTCCACTCCCCGTCTTTGAAAGCCATCTTCCCCGAGCCGGCTGTTATTACAGGGGTTTCGTCGGGCTGGGTCGTGAGCTGATTGAATGCAATATAAACGCCGCCTTCGGGGGTGACCGAACCTATGAGATACTGACATGCCGGGGGAGTTGCGCCCAGCTGCGCTGCGACGGTGCCGAAGAAGTAGCCGTCCGCATAGCTCTCTATGTGCCATACGGTCTGGTCGCTCACCGACGAATAATTCATAGGGTCCGACGGGTTCCATATCACCGCCGGCAGGTTGATGGGAGGGACATACCAGTAGGTGCCCTCGCCTTCTCCGAGCCAGCTCCACCTTGCCGGGCTGAGGCCGGGGGATTCCGCAATATTGCTGAGGTCGACCTGGATTTCGTTTTCTTTACACTGCCCCTGCCTCAACTTCAAGCTTCCCTTATTCTTGTGACTGCATATGACCTCGGCGGCTTTAGAGTCGCCTGAACCGAACGACGCACCGGCTATAAGGAGAGCGATTAAGGCGAATATACATCTTCCCGTTCTCATGATCTGTGACCTCCTGGATTTTTTTAACGCCGCCCCGAAGTCCCCTTAACGCTTCAAATTATAGTGCTTTTAATTATTGAGTGTAAAGGTCCCAAAACTTTTACCCGGTTCGTTTCAGCACAATTATCGAGAAAATTATGGTAAAGATTATCAGTCTCATTATCAAAATGGCTGGTTTTTTATAAATAATCTGGTAAGATTTTTACCCGGCAAACAGACAAAACCGGCTAAAGGTCACACCGGATTCTGCTCAAATCTGCAAATAGGGGTACACTCATGACACATTTCAGCAACCGTTTCAGTCTATTTTTAGGAATGGCCGCAATTCTCGTTCTCGTCGGATGCGCGACTGCCAAAACCACCACGCCTTCTCCCCAATCCGCGCCGGCTTCAGACGCCTCTTCACAAGCTGCAAGGCAATACACGTTCGGCTGGACTTTCGCCGACGCCGAATCCATGAAGCCGAGAGGCGGCGAAACTACCGGGCCGGCGGTAACGCTGGAGACAACTCCAAACCCCGGCTGGCTCGCAATCCAGAAACCCGGAATCGACAAGTTCGAGAAGGACCGGCAGGCCATACTCGCCATGCAGGGCGTCTACAGGGTAACATTCGATTTTATAGAAACAGTGCCGCTCAGGGCGGGATACAATCCCGCGAGACCCTACCAGTCGTGGGCGACGGAGTTCGTCGAAGTTATAAGGGACAGCGGCGACTTCATCAGCCTGCAGCACGTTCTTGTAATGTACTTCATCGACGAGAACGGAAAAGTACAGGGACCGGAAATCATTAAGCACTGGCGGCAGGACTGGAAGTATGAGGACACAGAGCTTCTCGAATATCAGGGAAACAACACATGGAAAACCATAACTGTCCCGGTCCCCAAAGCGAAGGGCAAATGGTCTCAAGCCGTATACCAGGTCGATGACACGCCCAGGTACGAAGGTCTCGGAGAATGGGTCTATGACGAGAACTACTACGAGTGGACCAGCAACCCCACGTGGAGGCCCCTTCCGAGAAGGGAATTTACAGTTAGAGAAGATTACAACGTCCTTTCCGGAATTAACCGTGTCACGATAAACCCGGGAGGATGGATACACGAGCAGGACAACATAAAGCTCGTCGTCGACGCATCGGGGAAGCCTCTTGCGAAAGACCCCTATATAGCAAAAGAAACCGGTCTCAACAGGTACGAGCTTATAGTGGGATTCGACTATAAAGCAGGCCTGGATTACTGGCACCGCACCGCACCGTTCTGGGCGGATGTCAGGACAGCATGGGCGGAGACGATTTCCGAAAACCAGCCGCTTCAGCTCAGGAACACTTACGAGGGAAAACACATATACGAATATCTATCCGAATATGCCGACGGCATAACACCCGAAACGGCATACGACAGCGCCGAGGGCAGGAAGTACGCAAAGTCGGTCATAGATAATTTCGTGATCAAAACCGGCCAGCCGGCCAAAAGCGGCGTTTATTAACGGCAACTCCGGCGCGGCCGGGGATCCCCGCCGGAGGAGACTTTTCAATTGACACGGGCCTCGCGCTCTGGGCACTATATTGAGAGAGGTCAACCGGGAAATTGTTCAAAAGCCTGAAGGATTTCTTCTTTAAAACCAAGGAGACCAATACCAAATTCGAGGATGCGGTCTTTATAGAAGGGCCGCATTCCCGCCTGAGGGAGCTCTTTTTCCTGTTCAGGGTGATGCGCGAGTTCCTGAGGGGATTCAGGATACTCCACTTCGCGGGCCCCGCCGTCACGGTATTCGGCTCGGCGAGAACGAAGGAAGGTCACCCGGCTTACGAGCTCGCTCGGAAGATCGGTCATGAGCTGGCCAACATGGGATTCTCCGTTATGACGGGCGGAGGCGGAGGCATCATGGAGGCGGCGAACAGGGGCGCGAAGGAAGCCGGCGGGACCTCCATAGGCTGCAACATCCAGCTCCCGATGGAGCAGCGCCCGAACCCGTATCTCGACATAATGATCACCTTCAAATACTTCTTCGTGAGAAAGCTCATGCTCCTTAAATATTCCTACGCATTCGTCGTCCTCCCGGGCGGCGCGGGCACAATGGACGAGCTTTTCGAAACGCTTACGCTCATACAGACGAAGAAGATTTACAATTTCCCCATAATCCTTATCGGAAAGGAATACTTCAAGCCGCTCATGGATTTTCTCGACCTCATGGTCATCGAAAGAACCCTCGACGAGGACGACCTCGGTTATCTGATAGTTACGGATTCGGTTGACGAGGCTATAGCCTACATACGCGCCAACATAGTCGATAAATACAGGATAAAGCTGCGGGATGTTCCCAAGCCTTCGAAGATACTCCTCGAAAAAAAGGTTTGACGAACGCAGGCTTGCCCATACAATCCCTCGACGTTTTAAATTGTAGTTACAACTCTCCGGTCGATACGGCATACTATTACGAGTCCCGGAGCCTTTTCCCAATACCAAGAGAGATCGGGACGGGAGATATTAAAATGCCGAAGTATTTCTCGATAAGAAACTTCTTATTCTCCGTATGTTTGATAGCGGGAATTTCCGCAGCTCCGCTTTATTCCACGGCGGACGAAAATGCGCCCGACGCCACAGCCGATACGTGCGCGGATCACGCCCCCGAGGCCAACGCGCAAAGTCCTCTGAAAGGCGAATACAAAAAGCCCTCCGACGAAGAGCTCAAGAAAATGATGTCCCCTCTCCAATATAAAGTGACCCAGGAAAACGGCACCGAAAGACCGTTTTCAAACGAGTACTGGGACAACAAGAAAGAAGGCATATACGTCGACATAGTATCCGGCGAGGCGCTGTTCAGCTCCAAAGAAAAGTACGACTCAGGCACAGGCTGGCCGAGCTTCTGGAAGCCGCTCGACGAGGCAAACATCGTGGAAGTCGAAGACGAGAGCCTTTTCATGACGAGAACCGAAATCAGGAGTAAGGACGGGGATTCCCATCTGGGCCACGTCTTTAACGACGGCCCTAACCCGAGCGGCCTCAGGTACTGCGTAAACTCGGCGTCGCTGAAATTCATTCCCAAGGAAGATCTGGAAAAGGAAGGCTACGGCCAGTATAAAGTCCTTTTCGAAGAGCAAGCGACCGTTAAAGCCGGAAGCCGTCCGTAAACCCGGCCCTATTATCCCGGCCCGGATTTTAAGGTAAATTGTGTTACGACATGCGCCGGCAGATGAGCGCCCGTGCGTGTTCACACCGATAACACCGGAGAGCCGGTCTTGCCTTTTAGATTCGGAAGAGAGATTTGCAGCGAGCCCGCCGTGTCGGAAACGCTCGAATGGCTCGTTACGAACGGCAGAGGGAGCTATGCTTCGGGCACGGTTTCCGGAATTCTGACGAGAAGGTATCACGGCCTCCTGGTCGCAGCTTTAAATCCCCCTGTCGGAAGATTCCTCCTCGTAGCCAAGTTCGACGAGATAGCCGAATACGTAGGCGAATCATTCGCGCTTTCTTCAAACAGATGGGCCGATGGCACTGTCGACCCGAAGGGCTACATTTACATCGAGAGCTTTTACATGGACGGCGGTATCCCTGTCTGGAACTATGCGGTCGCCGACGCCATACTCGAAAAGCGCGTCTGGATGCGGCAGGGAGCGGATACCACTTTCATCCGATATAAGCTCCTGAGAGCGTCCGGCCCTCTCGGTCTTAAGCTGAGGGTACTAGTCAATTACAGGGACTATCACGGCTCGACGAGCGCCGGCGGCTGGAAGATGGACATCCGCCCGGCCGAGGGCGGCATAGTCGTCAAGGCCTACGAAGGGGCGGCGCCGTATTACATCCTCGCCGACAAGGCCGGCTTCAATATTTATAACCTCTGGTGCTACAGGTTCGGCCTCTCGATAGAGGAGTATAGAGGACTCGGCTCGTCCGAGGACCATCTCCTCGCTGGAGAGATGAACCGGACTTTAAACGAAGGCGACTCGCTCACGGTTGTCGCCTCGACCGAAATACCCGCAAAGATAGACGGCGACGGAAGCCTCGCCGAAAGGAAGGCTTATGAAGAAACCCTCCTCGACGCATTCAGAAAAAATGCGGCGATAGATCCGGGCGCCGACACCCCGCTTATAGAGCATCTGGCCCTCGCCGCCGACCAGTTTATCGTGGCAAGGCAGACTCAGGGACAAAAACCCGGGAGCACTGTCATAGCGGGCTATCACTGGTTCGGCGACTGGGGCAGGGACACGATGGTTAGCCTGCCGGGCCTCGTGCTGACGACGGGCCGCCCCGGGATAGCGAGGGATATTCTTGCGACCTTCGCGGGATTCATAAGCGATGGAATGCTCCCGAACCGTTTCCCCGACGCGGGCCAGGCGCCGGAATACAATACTGTCGACGCCGCACTCTGGTATTTCGAGGCCGTGCGCGCATATTTCGACGACACTGGCGACGACGGGTTCATTTCCGAAATCTTCCCCGCGCTTAAGTCCATTATAGATTTCTATACGAAGGGCACGCGGTACGGCATCAAGGCCGACCCGAAAGACGGCCTCATTTACGCAGGGCAGGAAGGCGTCCAGCTAACATGGATGGATGCGAAGGTCGGGAGCAAGGTCATAACCCCGCGCATAGGAAAGCCCGTCGAGGTAAACGCCCTCTGGTACAGCGCCCTCCGCTCGATGTCTCTTTTCGCCCGCGCCGCCGGTAAGCCTCCGGGAGAGTTCGATTCGGCAGCCGAGCACTCGCTCAACGGCTTCGGGGGTTTCTGGAACGAGGAGGCCGGCTGCTGCTTCGACGTTCTGGACGGGCCCGGCGGAAACGACCCTGCCCTCCGGCCGAATCAGATATTTGCTGTATCGCTTTCGAGCAGCCCGCTCTCTCCGGAGAGGCAGAGGAAGGTTGTCGACGTGTGCGCGGAGAAGCTCTTAACCTCCCACGGGCTACGGAGTCTCACTCCCGACAGCCCCGCCTACAAAGGTGTTTATGGAGGCGACCAGTCTAGCCGCGACGGAGCATATCACCAGGGGACCGTATGGGGCTGGCTCATCGGCCCGTTCGCTATCGCTCATATGAAAGTTTACGGCGACGCGGAGAAAGCGAGGGGATTTCTTCGGCCGATGCTCGACCACATGAAGGCGGCCGGCGTAGGCTCCATGAGCGAAATTTTCGACGGCGACCCTCCCATGAGGCCCCGGGGCTGCATAGCGCAGGCGTGGACTGTCGGCGAGGTCCTTAGGGCGCTCGCCGGGATAGACAAAATGACGCGCGGGAAAAAATAAAATAATCCCTGTCCTCCTCCGATAAACAGGGGCCGCGGCTGCGGTATTTTGTTTCGCGGGCGCTTGAAATCCCGATATCCGCGTATACAATTCCCCGGTGACTCGCCAATGCCGCGGCCGAAGCGCCTGCCAGTTACCGTAAGCGCCCGGACAGCACCACACCTTTCCTGAGCCCGGCACACCGTCACGATGTTTCGTTTCCTTAAGCCCGAAATAGATTCGCCGGAAAACGTATGGGAAGCCTGTCAGCAGACAATATCACGGTAATGTTCCTCGCACTCGGGATACTGCTCGGATGCGCACGGCTTTTGGGAGAGCTCGCGCAGAAGTTCCACCAGCCGGCAGTGCTCGGAGAGCTCCTGGCGGGGGTCCTGCTCGGCCCTACTGTGCTCGGCACCGTAGCCCCCGATCTCTTCGGCTACCTGTTCCCGGCAACGGGCCCGAATGCGATAGCCCTTGGCGGGATAACGCTGCTTTCGGTCGCGCTGTTCCTGCTTGTCGCGGGATTAGAGGTAGATCTTTCTACCATAGGCCGGCAGGGGAAAATAGCACCCTGGGTGAGCATATCGGGAATCGTGCTTCCCTTCGCGATAGGATTCGCCGCGGCCTGGATCGCGCCTGAAATGCTCGGCCGTCACGATGGGGCGAGCCCTCTCATCTTCGCCCTCTTCCTCGCGACAGCGCTCGCCATCTCGGCGCTGCCTGTGATAGCGAAGACCCTCATGGACTTAGACCTTTACCGGACCGACTTCGGAATGATCATCATAAGCGCGGCCATTTTCGACGACCTCACCGGCTGGATCATATTCGCGATAATTCTCGGCCTCATGGGGACGGCCTCGGACCACTCGAACAACATAGTGATGACGATAGTCCTGACCCTCGCCTTCGCCGGATTCATGCTGACGGCGGGGAGATGGCTCATACACAGAACCCTCCCCTTTCTTCAGGCCTATAGCAAGAGGCCCGGCGGGGTCCTCAGCTTCGCCATCACGCTCGCCCTGCTAGGCGCGGCGCTCGCCGAATGGATAGGGATTCACGCGATCTTCGGGGCGTTTCTCGTCGGCGTAGCCGTCGGCGCTTCGCCGCACTTAAGAGAGCATACGAGGACGGTGCTGGACAAGTTCGTGTCGTCCATATTCGCGCCGCTCTTCTTCGCGAGCATCGGGCTCAAAGTAAATTTCGTCCAGCATTTCGATCTCGCGCTGGTCGTGACGATCATACTCATAGCATGCGTCTGCAAGCTCGCCGGCGGAACGCTCGGCGCAAGGCTCGGCGGCATGCCGAAGCGCGATTCCTGGGCGGTCGGATTCGCCATGAACGCGCGCGGGGCTATGGAGATAGTGCTCGGCATACTCGCGCTCCAGGCCGGCATAATCGACGACAGGCTCTTCGTCGCGCTAGTTATAATGGCCATATTCACGTCCATGATAAGCGGGCCGATGATACGTGTCCTCCTGCAGCTCGGAAAGAAGAAGAGGCTCATCGACGCCCTCTCTTCGAAGACGTTCGTAAGGGATATCAAGTCCTTTTCGCGGGAGGGCGTGATAATGGAGCTTACGGAATCCGCGGCCGCCGCGGCCGGCCTCGATCAGAAGGCGGTGTATAAGGCCGTATGGGAAAGGGAGGCCGCCCTCCCGACCGGTATCGGGAAGGGCATCGCCCTGCCCCACGCGCGCCTCGCCGGGATAACCAAACCAATAGTTGCCATAGGAATTTCCGAGGCGGGCGTCGATTTCGACGCGCCCGACGGCGAGCCCGCGCACGTCATATTCCTCATACTCACCCACGAAGACGACCCGGGCGCGCAGCTCGAGATATCTTCCGAGATCGCGCACCTCTTCAGGGAGCACGACCTCACACCTCCCATACTGAGGACAAAAAGTTACACGGAATTCCTCGCGCTCCTGAAAAACACACTCTCCGAGAGTAAAGCCGCCGCGTAAAACCAGGCCGGCTCCGCTGAAGTCCCCGCATCTCTGAAGTCGAGCCACATTCCCCCATTGACATTATTCAAAAATTATATTTTGATTTACACCGAGCTTCGGCTCTATTTACGGAATCAAAATGAAAAAAGCCTTGATAACAGGAATTACCGGACAGGACGGCTCGTATCTGGCCGAATTCCTGCTGTCTAAAGGCTACGAAGTCCACGGGCTCATCAGGAGGTCGAGCGGCTTTAACACGGAGCGCATCGACCACATCTATATCGACCCCCACGAGAAAAACGCAAGGCTCTATCTTCACTACGGCGACCTCGGCGATTCGAGCCGCCTGACGAGCCTTATATACGACGTAAGGCCCGACGAGGTATACAACCTCGCGGCCCAGAGCCATGTCAGGGTGAGCTTCGACATGCCCGAGTACAGCTCTAACGTGACGGGCCTCGGCAGCGTGAGGATACTCGAATCGATACGTCGGAGCGGGATAGAGTGCCGCTTCTACCAGGCGTCGAGCAGCGAGATGTTCGGCGCGTCCCACGCTCCGCAGAACGAAGACACTGTATTTCTCCCCCGAAGCCCCTACGCCGCCGCCAAGCTCATGGCACACTTCACGACGGTGAACTACAGGGACGGATACGGCATTTTCGCCTCCTCCGGAATACTCTTCAACCACGAGTCCCCGAGGAGAGGCGAGACGTTCGTCACGAGGAAAATAACGAGGGCTGTATCAGCTATTCTCTCCGGCAGGCAGGACCATCTTTACCTCGGCAGCCTCGATCCTGTGAGAGACTGGGGCTACACGCCCGAGTACGTGGAGATGATGTGGCTAATGCTCCGGCACGAAAAGCCTCTCGACCTCGTAATCGGCACAGGCGAGGCGCATTCCGTTAAAGAGTTCGTCGAGGAGGCCTTTTCCTACGCCGGGCTCGACTGGGAGGAGCATGTCAGAATAGACCCCGGTTATTACAGGCCGACAGAGGCCGATAACCTCAGGGCCGACGCGCGAAAGGCGGAAAAGGTGCTCGGGTGGAGCCCGCGGATCAGGTTCGGGGAGCTCGTGAGGATAATGGTCGACGCCGACATGAGGGCGGCGGGGCTCACTCCAGTCGGCGAAGGAGACGAATTGCTGAAACAAAAATTTCCTGAAAGATGGTGGAAAAGAGATTAACCTCTATAGTGGGGCGTCTGATTTAAACGCCCTACCCTCAGGGGCGCGGACATGGCCATCGATCTTAGCAAAAAACGCATACTCCTCACCGGCGGAAGCGGGTTCCTGGGGACGTACGTATTCGAAGAGCTCTTAGCGAGGGGCGTGCCCGACCAGGCAATATTCACGCCGGGGAGCAGGGAGCTCGACCTCAGGAAATGGGAGAGCTGCGAAAGGGCCGTGAGCAATGCCGACATCGTGATTCACCTCGCCGCGAAGGTCGGCGGGATAGGATTCAATCTCAAGTACCCGGGCGAGCTTTTCTACGATAACGCAATAATGGGCATACAGCTCATGGAGGCCGCGAGGCAGGCCGGGGTGGAAAAATTCGTCTGCGTCGGAACCGTATGCTCCTATCCGCGCCTTACGCCTGTGCCTTTTAAAGAGGAAGACCTCTGGAACGGATACCCGGAGGAAACAAACGCCCCTTACGGGATCGCGAAGAAGGCCCTTCTCGTCCAGGCGCAGTCTTACAGGAAGCAGTACAGCTTTAACGCTATATACCTCCTGCCTGTGAACCTCTACGGACCGGGCGACCATTTCAGCGCGGAGGACGCGCACGTTATACCGGCGCTCATACTCAAGTTCTCCAATGCGAAGCGGAAAGAGCTTCCGGAGGTGACGGTGTGGGGAACGGGGAGCGCGTCGAGGGAGTTTCTCTTCGTGAGGGACGCCGCGCGGGGTATAGTCGACGCCGCCGAGAGCTACGATAAAGGCGAGCCCGTGAATCTCGGCTCTGGAGAAGAGATAAGAATCAAGGACCTTGCCGGGATGATAAAGGATTTGACGGGGTACGAGGGCAGAATCGCCTGGGATACGTCGCGCCCCGACGGGCAGCACGAAAGAAGGCTCGACGTTTCGCGCGCGAAAGCCGAATTCGGCTTTGAGGCGACGACGACCCTCGAGGAGGGGCTGGCTGCCACTGTGAAATGGTACACCGAGACGATGCTCGGTTAGGAAGGCGACTCCAAGCCGGGGCAGCCGGACGCGCTCGTGCCGAAGCAGACGCCAAAACCAGCGATGGAAAATAAAATAATCATCCTCTTCTATAATTCCATGTGGGGCCAGCCCCTCGAATACCCGAAGGAAGAAATACCGGAGCCCTTTCTCATCACGAGCGACCGGAGCCTTTATGACAGGGCCTCGGCGGTGGTATTTCATGTTCCGTCGATCGGCTTCGACTTTGTCGTCGGCCGGGGCCCGATTAAAAAGAAGGGCCAGATCTGGGTCGCATGGTCTATGGAGTCCGCCGCCCACCATCCCATACTGTCGACCGAGCTCGTCATGCGGCGGTTCGATCTCACGATGACTCACGGCCGGGATTCCGACGTCTGGTGCCCGTATATTCTCCGCACCCACGGGGAAAATCTTCGAAACGAGCCCGTCGAAAAAAGGTACGGCTGCCTCATGAATGCATTCATATCGAGCCGCTACGACACCAACGGAAGGACTGAATACCTCCGGGAGATGATGAAGCATATCGACGTGCATTCGTACGGGAAGCTTTTCCGGAACGCGGCGCAGCCGGACGGCGCCAGGAGACAGTTCAAGCTCGATACGATGGCGCGGTACAAGTTCACCGCCGCATTCGAGAACGCTTCCGAAGAGGATTACGTCACGGAAAAATTCTACGACCCGCTCATAGTCGGCTCCGTTCCCGTTTATCTCGGCGCTCCGAATATAGAGGAATTTTCACCGGGAGACAAATGCTTCATAAACGCTTCGGATTTCGACGGGCCGGAATCGCTGTCGCGGTTCCTCGTCGATTTATCTGGCGATGACGCGCGCTATTCGGAATACTTCGATTGGAAGAAGAAGCTGTTTCGTCCCGGCTTCGAAAAGATACTTCAGGTTCAGAACGAGCACGCCGTCGTAAGGCTGTGCAGGAAAATCGGCGAGACGATAAAGATGCGCGACGCCGGCGCGGCGCGCCCGGGCGCTGCCTGATTATAAGCCCGCGCGTGTTATTCGCCGGATTCCGAGCCGCCCTTCTTCTGGGCTGTCTGGTCGATCTGTATTATGACCTTGTCTATCCTTCGCCCGTCCATATCGACGACTTCGAACCGGACGTTTTCATAAGTGAAACACTCCCCGGCCTTGGGTATTCGCCCGAGGTTCTGTAGGACGAAGCCCGCCACCGTATTTACCTCGTCCTCCGATTCGATACCTGTCATCCTCTCGATTATATCCATCGGCAGCATACCGTCGACGAGCCACGAGCCGTCTTCTCTCTGGACTATGCCAGGGTCGAACTCTTCGCCGAGCTCGGGGAACTCCCCGGCGATCGATTCGAGCACGTCGGTTATTGTCACGAGACCTTCCGTCGCGCCGTACTCGTTCACTACGACGGCCATGTGCACCTTTTCCTTCTGGAAGGTGTTCAGCAGCCGGAGTATGGGGGTACTTTCCGGGACGAAAAGGGCCGGGGACATTAAATCCGTCAGGCTTCCCCTGTTTCCGCGGAGCGCCTCGGGAAGGAGGTCTTTCGTATGGACGCTGCCCAGCGGATGATCGACGCTCCCGTCGCATACAAGTAGCCGCGAAAAATGGTTCGATTCGATCGTCTCGAGCATTGTCTCCCAGCCGGCATTGACGTCTATCCAGACTATGAGCGAGCGCGGGGTCATGATAACCCTGACGGGCCTGTCGGCCAGCCTGAGCACGCCCTCTATCATCTCCTGCACCTGCGGAACGAAGATGCCCGCCTGCGTGCCCTCGGCGATAAGGGATTTTACCTCGTCCTCCGTTACCGTCGATTCCCTGCTGCCCGAGAGCCCGAGCACGCCGAGGACGCTTTCGGTCGAAATGTGAAGGAGCCAGACAGCCGGCGCGGCGACCACCGAAAGCCACCTCATCGGCCCGGCGACGAGAGACGCCACACGCTCGGGCTGCGAGAGCGCGACCCGTTTGGGAACGAGCTCCCCCAGGATAAGCGAGAGATAGGTTATGGCTACGACTGTAACGCTGATGCCTATCGCCTTGCCGTGAGGCGCGATAAAAGAGAACGTATCGAGCCACGAGCCGAGCCTCTGGCCGAGCGTCGCGCCGCTGAAGGCGCCAGCGATTATTCCGACGAGCGTGATGCCTATCTGCACCGTTGAAAGAAAGCGGCTCGGATCTTCGACTAGTCGCACTGCCGCTGCGGCGCCGCGGCTGCCTTCGCTCGCTAACTGCTTGAGCAGGCTCTTTCGCGACGAAACCAGGGCAAGCTCCGACATCGCGAGGACGCCGTTCATGAGAGTGAGAAGAACGACCGCCAGAATCTCTAGATAGACCATGGGCCGTCCTTCAGAAAATATGATGCTGTGATTGAAAGAAGAGGAAGCTTAATTACGCTTCCATCGGTTTTATTTACGGACAACCGCAGGCGCAATCGATTTTCGCCCTGGTCGTCCTCGTTGGTTTTGTCGGTCATAATTTCAGAAGCGGTTGAATGTCAGTGCAGCCGATAACAACGTACTCGCCATCTGCAATTTATATCGCTTCTCCATCATCCAGGATTCGAATTAAAAACCCCTGTATTAAATATCGACTTTTCTTCACATCTCCACGCCGATGCCCGCTTCCCGATAAAAAGGCCCGACCTTGGCAGAACACCGGCTTATCCGAAAATTTATCGTATCCCCGAACAAGACAGAGAATAAATATATATTACGGATGTTTAGAGCAAGCATATAATACCACATCCGGGCCTCGTCAGGCAATCGTTTTACGCTAAGCCTCGCACGATGGCACGGCTCCGCCGTGTTGAAGCACTTCTGCGCAATTGAATCTGAATGAAGCTTCCGTGTGTATAGAGATTGTATCAAGCGGTCTTTGGATTCAATGATATTTTGGCTCCGGCGGAGGGATTCGAACCCCCGACCTAGTGATTAACAGTCACCCGCTCTGCCAGCTGAGCTACGCCGGAACCGATTTGTAAGGGGTCTAAAACTAAAGCGAATAAACTTATACAGTGGAAGACTATCCGTCAAGAGAGCTGTCCGAAATAGCCGTCAACATTTACCAAATAATCCGGCCGCGCTTCGCCTGGCGCCGTATTTCGCCGGTTGATTAGACATCATGCGAAACGTATACTAATACCATAATCCGGTTTACAGCGTCCGAACCATGCCCGAAGAAGAAGATAAAATCCACGTCGAGCCCCCACGGAATACGCTGCTTCCTGCGCATACTACATCTCTTCAGAGATACCTTGCGGAGATAAGCAACTATCCTGTCCTCAGCCGCGAGGAAGAGTATGAGCTCGCCATGAAGTACAAGAACGACGGCGACGTCGAGGCCGCGAGAAAACTCGTCACGTCGAATCTCAAGTTCGTAGTCCGCGTAGCGAACGAATATAAAAATTACGGCTTCAACGCTATGGACATCATTCAGGAAGGAAACGTCGGGCTCATGCACGCTGTAAAGGGATTCGACCCGACGAAGGGCTACCGCCTGATATCCTACGCGGTCTGGTGGATACGGGCCTACATTCAGAACTATATTGTAAAGAGCTGGAGCCTGGTAAAAGTCGGCACCACTCAGGCGCAGAGGAAGCTCTTTTACAAGCTGAGGTCGGCCAAGAACGAGCTCGAAATGGGCGACTATCTCAGCGCCGAGGACTACCGCGAGCTCGCCGACAAGCTCGAAGTGCCGGACGAAGCCGTCATAGAGATGGACCAGCGCATGAGTAGCAAAGACCTCTCGCTCGACGCCGAGATCAAAAGCGAGCACGACGTTTCTCACCTCGATTTTCTGGCGGACGACGACGAGAACCAGGAAGATATTCTCACGAAAGCCGAGGAAGAGAAGAAGGTCAGGAGCGGGATGGACGTCGCTTTAAAGAATCTCAAGGAAAGGGAGCGCTACATCATCGAGAAACGCGTTCTCTCCGACAACCCGCTGACGCTCGAAGAGCTCGGCTCGAAGTTCAACATTTCGCGCGAGCGCGTAAGACAGATCGAAACCGCCGCTCTCAAGAAAATCAGAAGCGCCCTCGAAGACGAAGGCATCAGCAAATAAAAGAACTTGTTTTAACCGGCTTCCAGAAGCTCGAAGACCTTATCGAGAGCCTTCGGCAGATTCTCGGGCTCGCTCCCCCCGGCCTGAGCCATATCCGGCCGGCCGCCGCCCTTCCCGCCGATTAGAGGCGCGAGCTCCTTCGCGATATTTCCGGAATGATATTTCTTTTTCAGGTCGTCTGTTACGCCGACGAGAATGTATGCCTTGTCGCTGTCCCTGCTCCCGAGAACTGCCACTCCCGATTTCAGCTTGTCCCTTACCCCGTCCCAAACCTGCCGGAGCTGCCCCGGATCGGCGTCCGGTATCTCGACCGAGAGCACGCTCACGCCGTTTAGCTTTTTCACGTTCTGGAGAAGGTCGCCTGTCCTTTCGCTGATCATCCTGCTCTTAAAGCCTTCAAGCTCCTTTTTGACGCTGTCGTTTTCTTCGATGAGCTTCGTCAGCCTCGGGATGAGGTCCGACTCCGGGACCCTTAAAACCCTCGCGGCCTCTGTGAGCTTTTCTTCCTTACCGCGAATATTATTCCAGGCGGACTCCCCCGCGAGCGCCTCTATTCGTCTCACGCCGGCCGACGATGCGGACTCGGAAACTATCTTGAAGAGGCCCGCCTCGCCCGCGCTTTCGAGGTGCGTGCCGCCGCAGAGCTCCTTACTGTATTCGCCGATGGAAACGACCCTGACCTTGTCCCCGTACTTTTCCTCGAAGAAAGCCATGGCCCCTCTTTTTATAGCCTCGTCGTAGGGAACCTCCGGATCGGTGACGACATTGTCGTCCCATCTTATTCTCTCGTTTATTATCTCTTCCATCTTCCTTATATCTTTATCGTCGATGGAGGAATGGTGAGTGAAGTCGAACCTCAGCCTGCCCGGAGCGACGAGCGAGCCCGCCTGGCCCACGTGCGTCCCGAGCACCTCTCTCAGGACGGCGTGAAGAATGTGCGTAGTGGAATGGTGAGTTTCCGCGCCGTGCCTCAGTTTTTCGTTCACCCTTAGCTCGACGGTGTCGCCCACCCAGAGCGTCCCTTTCTTTATAACCGCATGGTGCACGATCAGCGTCGGAAGCGGCTTTCTCGTATCGCTAACGTCCGCGATGCCGCCCTCGGCCTCGATGACGCCCCTGTCTCCCACCTGGCCTCCGGACTCGCCGTAAAAGGGCGTCCTGTCAGTTATGATGTCGACGCTCTCCCCCTCCCCCGCGCTATCGACGAGCGCGCCCTCTTTTATGAGCGCGGTTATGCGGCCCGAGTCTTTAGTCCGGCCATATCCTGTGAAGTTGACCAGCATCCCGCCCGAGACGAAGTCTCTGTAAAGGGGCTGGAGGGATTCTTCTCCCGAGCCCTTCCAGGCCTTCCTCGACTTCTCCCTCTGCTTGTCCATCTCGGATTCGAAGCCGGACTGGTCTATGACAAGGCCGCGCTCGCGCGCGATGTCCTGCGTGAGGTCGACGGGGAATCCGAACGTGTCGTAAAGCTTGAACACGACGTCTCCCGGGAGCGTCTTCCCGCCCTTCATCTTTTCTATTTCGGTATTCAGAAGCTCGAGGCCCCTGTCTATGGTTTCGAAGAACCTTTCTTCCTCGTTCCTGACGACTTCTTCGACAAATCCTATACGCTCTTCGAGCTCGGGATAGGCGCCGGACATTATCTCCTTCACCCTGTCGGCGACCCTGTAAAGACAAGGCTCCTCGATGCCGAGCATCTTCGCGTGACGGACGGCGCGCCGGAGGATTCTTCTCAGCACATATCCCCTACCCTCGTTTGACGGGAATACGCCGTCCGAGATGAGGAATGTGACCGCGCGCCCGTGGTCGGCTATGACCCGCATCGAGACGTCCGCCGAAGGGTCGTCGCCGTATCTCTTCCCCGATATTTCTTCGACCTTCGATATGATCCCGCGAAGGAGGTCAGTTTCGTAATTACTTTTCACTCCCTGGAGCACAGCCGAAATCCGTTCGAGTCCCATGCCGGTGTCTATGCTCGGATTCGGGAGCGGATTGAGCGTGCCAGACTTATCCCTTTCGAACTGCATGAAAACGAGGTTCCAGAGCTCGAGATACCTGTCGCAGTCGCACCCTACGGCGCACTCGGGCCTTCCGCATCCGAACTCCTCGCCCTGGTCTATAAGAATTTCAGAGCACGGCCCGCATGGTCCCGTATCGCCCATTGCCCAGAAATTGTCCTTTTCGCCCATCCTGACGACCCTGCCCGGGAGAAGACCTTCTACCTCCTGCCAGAGCTTTTCCGCCTCGTCGTCCTCTTCGAATACCGTGACCCAGAGCTTATCCTTGGGGAGCTTGTACACTTCGGTGATCAGCTCCCAGCCGAACTTTATCGCCTCTTTTTTGAAGTAATCCCCGAACGAAAAATTCCCGAGCATCTCGAAGAATGTGTGATGACGCGACGTGTAGCCGACGTTTTCGAGGTCGTTGTGCTTCCCGCCCGCGCGGACGCATTTCTGCGACGACGTAGCCCTCTTGTAGTCGCGCTTGTCCAGCCCGAGGAACACATCCTTGAACTGAACCATGCCTGCATTCGTGAAAAGGAGCGTCGGGTCGTTTTTGGGAATGAGGGAGGAGCTCTTCACTATCGTGTGTCCCTTCTCTTCGAAGTACCTGAGGAACTGACTTCTTATCTCTGAGCCTGTCATTTTATTCTTCGTCATTGTCCGGTTTCATATTATGTAGCGGCCTCCGCCGCCGCGTTTTTGCCGGCAACTTTCCTGGCCGGGTATTTTGCGGCAAGCTGACCGCACGCACCGAGTATGTCTCTTCCCCGGTTCTTTCTTATTCTCACGTTTATCCCGAACGAGATCACTATCTCCTGGAAGCGGAGCACCCGCTCCATCGAGGGCGACTTGTAGGGAAGCGGATGCGCCTCGTTGAAGGGTATGAGGTTGAGCTTGCAGTTTATACCGCCGAGAAGATTGCCTAGGTCGTAAGCGTCCTTGTCGGAATCGTTCACGCCGCTCAGCAGCACATATTCGAACATGAGCGCCTTTCTGGGCGGCACGGGGAATTTAACGCTCGCCTTCAGGAGCTCCTTTATCGGATAGCGCTTGTTGATGGGCATTATTTCGTTTCGTATCTCGTCCGTCGGCGCGTTGAGCGATACCGCGAGATTCACGGATATCCTCTCGCCGAGCTCTTTTATTTTTGGAACTATGCCAGAAGTCGATACCGTTATACGCTTCGGCGAAAGGGCGAGCACGTTCCGGTCCATCAGGTTCTCGAGCGCCCTCACGAGGTTATCCAGATTGTCGAGCGGCTCGCCCATTCCCATGAAGACAATATTCGTTACGGAGTCGTACGTGAGCCTGTTAACTATCAGATACTGGTCTATTATCTCCGAAGGCTTTAAGTTTCGTATCTTGCCTACTGTCCCGGTAAGGCAGAAGGTGCAGCCGAGGGCGCACCCCGCCTGAGAGGACACGCAGAGCGTATTCCTCTTCTTGTCGGGTATGAGCACGCTTTCGATCTGGTTCCCGTCCGCGAGCCTGAAGAGGTATTTCCTAGTGCCGTCCTTCGAGACCTGCTCCCCCGCGAGCTCCAGGGAATCCCCGGCTGTAAAAGCCGTTTTGAGGGTTTCCCGGAGGTCTTTCGAGAGATCCGTCATCTCGTCGAAGGACGAAACGCCCCTGACGTATACCCATTTCCCGATCTGACGGGCCCGGTAGGGCTGAATTCCCTTTCCCGATACGAATTCCTCGAGCTCGGCCGGGCTTAAGTCCTTGATGTTCATTTTATCGCCGGATTGATACCTGTAATTTATCAAGGTAAGGATACAGGGGGCGCCGGGGTTATACAATAGCCCGAAGCACCCCAAATTGCGGTCAATACAGGGTAATTATGCAGGATTTTTACAGTGACTCGACACCCTGCCCGGTAATCCGCATCCGCTTCCGAGGCCGGAAATATCAGCCGCCGGCCTCCGTGCGGCTCTTTTCCCCGGATACGCTTTCGAGGAGCCCGGAGAATTTCCCGAGGGCGGCCCTTATTTCCGCGATCTCCCTCTGAAGCACGATGCGCCGCCGGGGGCCCGCATTCTCGTAGGAGGCCTTTCTCAGGGCGAGACGGCTCACGAGCGTAAGGTACTTGTCCTTGTTGAGGTATTTCGGGAACCAGTCGTTCTTCTTCATGGCCCCGTAAGACATCAATATCTTCCTGTACCCCTCAGGAAGAACCCCGAGGCCGAACTCCTCGTCGAGCTGGACGATCCTCTGCCGCCTCTCGTTTACAATCGACTTCACGTACATCACGAATATGAACACTATATAGAAGAACAGTATCAGGACGGCCAGTGTCCAGTGCGCCTCGCTCCTGGATGTTACGAGGAAGTTCCATGTGGAATGCAGGAACACGGCGAGGAAATAATAGAGGGCGACCGACACGAGGGCTTCTCTTCCGCCGTCCTTCAGCTTGCTTATTCCGGCGCCGAAGGTTGCGCTCGCGGCGGCGTGCATGTTGGCCGTCATCATGCTCCTCATGAAAAGGAGGTTGAGCCACTCGTATCCCGGGGCGTAGCTCGCGTACTGGGCGAAGTAGAGGAAGTTCTCGGTCATGCCGAATCCGAGACCCGAAGCGGCGCCGTAGAGGAGGCCGTCCGTCATGTTGTCGAAATGGCGGAGCCTCAGGAAAAAGAGAACGATCAGCCCCTTCATCAGCTCCTCTATCGCGGGCGCGACGAGGACGGCCGTCGTATCGAAATGAGGGCTGTATATCGCTCCCCCCAGCACTTTAATACTAACTTCTGTGCCGAGTATGGAGAGTATCACGGCCCCGAATCCGCCCCAGAAGAACGCAAAGAAGACGTACTTGAGCGGCTCCCTGTCGTAGCGGTCGATCCACCATATGAAAAGGAGTATCGCCATCATGGGGGCTATAGCTACGACGAGTGAGACGAAGACAATTACGTGGTCCATGAATTATCCAAGATATTATGCTCGATTAACCCCAATTACAATATACAGGACTGTATCCCCCGGGCGAAGAAATATCGCTCCTTACAAATGCCGAAAATCCGATAAACAGGTATATTAATCGCTGAGGGAACAATCCACACATGTCCAATCTTAAAATCGCCCTTGAGCACGGGCTCACGGAAGGGGAATATAACAAGATCAAGGACGCTCTCGGGAGAGAGCCTAACTTTACCGAAATCGGCATTCTGGCCGCGATGTGGTCTGAGCACTGCTCCTACAAGAGCTCGAGGATCTATCTCCGGAAGCTCCCCACGACTGGAGAGAGGGTCATACAGGGCCCGGGCGAAAACGCGGGCGTCGTCGACATAGGCGAGGGCCTCTGCGTCGTCTTCAAGATGGAGAGCCACAACCATCCCTCGTTCATCGAGCCCTACCAGGGCGCTGCCACGGGAGTGGGCGGCATACTGAGGGACATATTCACGATGGGCGCGAGGCCGATAGCCATACTCGATTCGCTGAGATTCGGCGACCCTTCCCTCCCCAAAACTAAATACATCACCGGGGGCGTCGTCTCCGGCATCGCCGGGTACGGGAACTGCATAGGGATTCCGACTGTCGGCGGCGAGGTTTATTTCGACCCCTGCTACAACGGCAACCCGCTCGTAAACGTATTCGCACTGGGCATAACTAAAGCTAACGAAATATTCAGGGGCTACGCCGAGGGCGTCGGAAACCCCGTCATATACGTCGGCTCCAAAACCGGGAGAGACGGCATACACGGCGCGGTAATGGCGTCCGAAACCTTCACGAAAGAGGCCGAAGAAAAGCGGCCAGCAGTCCAGGTCGGCGACCCGTTCACGGAGAAACTCCTCCTCGAAGCGTGCCTCGAGCTCTTTAAAACGGGCGTCGTCGTAGGCATACAGGACATGGGCGCCGCGGGGCTGACGTCGTCCTCGACGGAGATGGCCGAGCGAGCCGGAACGGGTATCAGGATCGACATCGAGAAAGTTCCCCGCAGGGAAGAATCCATGACCCCCTACGAGGTCATGCTTTCGGAATCCCAGGAGCGCATGCTGATAGTCCTTGAAAAAGGAAAGGAAGACATCGCCGAAAAAATATTCAGGAAGTGGGGCCTCGATTTCAGCGTAATTGGCGAGGTTACAAACAGCCACAGCATCGTCATCGCGGAGCATGGAAAGACGGTCGCCGAGATACCGCTGAGCCTCATATCCGAAGAGGCCCCGGTATACGACAGGCCCGTCAAGGAGCCGGGAAACCTGGAAGAGTTAAGACGGCTTGACCTGGCGGAGATTCCCGTGCCTGCCGATCTCGGAAGGGTTTTGTTGACGCTCCTCTCTTCCCCGACGCTCTCGAACAAGCACTGGATATACGAGCAGTACGATTATATGGTGAGGACTAATTCCATAACCCTTCCCGGCTCGGACGCCGCCGTCGTCAGGATAAAAGGCACGCCGAAGGCCGTCGCGATGACGGTCAACTGCAATTCGAGATACTGCTACTTAGACCCGCACGCCGGCGCGGCGATAGCTGTCGCCGAGAGCGCGAGGAACCTCGCCTGTTCCGGGGCGCTGCCGCTTGCGATCACCGACTGTCTCAATTTCGGCAGCCCCGAGACGCCGGAGGTCATGTGGCAATTCAAGCGCGCCCTCGAAGGCATGGCCGAGGCCTGTATCGCCCTCGATACACCGATAGTCAGCGGCAACGTGAGCTTTTACAACCAGACAGAGGACAGGGCCATATTCCCGACGCCTACTGTCGGCATGGTCGGGCTTATTGACGACGCCGAGCGCCATTTGACGCAGTGGTTCAAGAACGATGGCGACGCAGTAGTGCTTCTCGGCGAGACGAAAGAAGAGCTCGGAGGGAGCGAATACCTCTCGCAAATACACGGAAAAACGGCCGGTTTGCCGCCGTCTGTCGACCTCCAGCGCGAGAAAAACCTTATAAACGCCTTACTAAAAGCCTCCGGGGAAGGTATACTTAACTCTGCACACGATCTTTCCGAGGGGGGTTTCGCAGTATCGCTGGCGGAGTGCTGTTTCAATCCGAACGGCCCATTTGGCGTCAGGGTAGACATTCCTGCTGAAATCAGACCGGATGCCCTCTTGTTTTCAGAAACCCAGGCAAGAGCAATCATTTCACTAGACGAGAAGAACATTAAAAGGCTGGAAGAAATTTCTCAGGAGTTCGGGGTGCCTTTGAAGATAATAGGCAGAGTGGAAGGTACTCGAATATTCGTCCGGGAATTGCTGGATATTCCCGTTTCCGAGGCCTTGAGAGCGTGGACCACGGGTTTCGAGAACAACCTTAAAAGCTATGGCTAAGCTCAAAGAAGAATGCGGTGTGTTCGGTATTTACGGGAACGCCGAAGCGTCCAACCTGACATACCTCGGCCTTCACGCCCTCCAGCACAGGGGCCAGGAAAGCGCCGGCATAGTCACGTCCGACGGCGTCAACCTCCACAACCACCGCCAGATGGGCCTCGTCTCCGACATATTCACCGAAGAAATCATATCGCGTCTTCCGGGCCTTAACGCGATCGGGCATGTCCGCTACTCGACCACCGGCTCGAGCCAGGACAAGAACATGCAGCCCATCGTGATCAACTACTTCCGGGGCGCTCTGGCGATAGCGCATAACGGTAACCTCACGAACGCCAGGACGCTCAGGGAAGAGCTCGAAGGTGAAGGAGCGATATTCCAGTCGACGACGGACACCGAAGTTATTGTTCACCTCATAGCCAAATCCAAGGAAGAGAAGCTCGTTCAGAGGATCATCGAAGCGCTTATCAGGTGTAAGGGCGCCTATTCGCTCCTGTTCCTGACGCCCGAGGCAATGATAGCTGTGAGGGACCCCTACGGTTTCAGGCCGCTTGTCATGGGCAGGCTCGGGGACTCACCCGTGTTCGCGTCGGAGACGTGCGCATTCGACCTCATAGAAGCCGAATACATTAGAGAGGTCGAGCCGGGCGAGATTATAGTAGTTACCAACGACGGCGTGGAATCGTTCAAGCCCTTCGGCGAGGTGCCGCACGCGCACTGCGTTTTCGAGTACATCTACTTCGCGCGGCCCGACAGTTTCCTGACAGGCAGAAACGTGTACCAGGTCAGGAAGGCGCTCGGTAAGCAGCTCGCGATAGAGCATCCGGCCGAGGCCGATATTGTCGTCGCCGTGCCTGATTCCGGCGTGCCCGCCGCCATTGGATTCTCGGAGCAGACGGGCCTCCCGCTCGAACTCGGACTCTTAAGGAGCCACTACGTCGGGAGGACATTCATCGAGCCCCAGCAGTCGATAAGGAACTTCGGGGTGAGGCTCAAGCTGAACGCGATAAGGGAAGTGCTCAACGGTAAACGGGTCGTCATAATCGACGACTCGATCGTTAGGGGCACCACGTCGCGAAAGATTGTGAAGATGATACGCGCGGCCGGGGCGACTGAGGTGCACATGAGAATAAGCTCCCCGCCGACGAAATTCTCGTGTTACTACGGAATCGACACCCCGCTCAAGGAAGAGCTCATCGCCAACTCGCTCGAAATAGACGAAATCAGGAAATACATAACGTCCGACACCCTCGGCTACCTCAGCCTCGACGGCGTTATGAAAGCTGTCGACGAAACGAAACGCTTCGACAACGGAGAGAGCTTCTGCAGCGCCTGCTTCTCCGGCAGATACCCTGTTGAGCTGACAGACCTCAAGAAATCCAAGCACAAACAGCTCGGGCTTTTTGGGGGGTAAAAGAATTCAGCTAAAATTATCATAGCTTAAATCTACCGTGGTATTATGTTTATTGTTTTAACTCGGCGAGGAAACTTACGGAGTAAATAATCAACAAAGTCTCCAATTATGAGGTTAGGTTTTCCGGCCCCTCGGGTTATAACCCTACAAAAAAGCACATTGGTTCGTGAATCCCATTCAATATTTAGTGCACCTCTCCTATCCTGATTAATACTATGTATCTTCGCCCATCCAGGAGACCGATCATGACGTTTTTCTTCGGATACATCAAAACCATAGTCATTCAGTTTTGTGTCTTTTACAATTTGTTGACGCAGGCTTCTGCCTTTTGAACAAATGGCTTGAATTAGTATCTGCATTTCCCTTGCTCCCACGTATACAAATTAATAACTAATGAATTATAGTACAATTATCCCGAGAAGGCTTAAACAATTTGCGTTGACTTCATGACGATATCATGATATTTTCATGATATGGCAATCATACAGGTTAAGAACGTTCCGGATTCGTTATACAACCGCCTCAAAAGACGCGCAAAGAAGGTGGACAAGACTCTCAGCGACATTGTTCTTGAAGCTATTGAAAAAGAGCTGAAAAGAAGCGAATGGCGAGAACGGTTTACAAAGCGGCCCTCTTCCGAGCTCGGAGTCTCGGCAGCTTCCCTGCTCGAAGAAGAAAGACGGGAAAGAGATAACGAGCTCTCGAAATGAAGTTCGTGATCGACGCTTCGGCCGCAGCCGAATATCTTCTCCATACAAGTCTTGGACTCAGGGTGGCGGAGCTTATCGACGATGCAGAGCTGGCAGCACCGGAGCTGCTCGACGTCGAGATACTGTCCGTCCTGAGACGGGCGGTGCTTAAAAAAAGACTTGATGAAAAGCGGGCGTTATTGACAATCGAGGACCTTGCCGGCTGGGATGTCGAGCGTATTTCGCACTCCATCCTGCTTCACGAGGCATGGCGGCACAGGCACAACATCAGCGCCTACGATGCGTTCTACGTTTCGGCGGCGCGTATATACGATGCACCTTTATTAACTGCGGACGGCCCTCTGTCTAAAGCGCCGGGGCTGGGAATAATAGTCCAGAATATCAGGCTCGCCTAGCGGCCTACCCAATCTCCCTCAGTTTCCCGAGTACGTCTTCCATCTTCTTTATCTGGAATGAAAGCTCCTCGAATATCTCGCGCTCCTTCTGGATTATTTCTTCGGGCGCGCGGCTGAGGAAATCTGGATTGGACAGCTTTTTTTCGGTGCGTTCGAGGTCTTTTGAGATCTTGCCTATCTCTTTTTTGATCCTCTCGGTTTCTTTGGAAACGTCAATGAGTCCTTCGACGGGGAGGAATATTTCCACTCCGGGTATGACCTGCGCGACGGCCTTCAAAGGCTTGTCGCGTTCCGTTATTTCCATTCCGGTGAGCGTGGCGAGACTCGTGACAAAGCCCTTGTTATTCTCGATCTGCTTTCGGACTTTCTCATTTTCGGGAAGGAGAACGACGCTCACCTTCTCCGAGGGATGAAGTCCCAGGACGGCTCTCAGGTTCCGTATGCCGACGACTATCCCTTTCATGAGTTCGACCTCGTCGTGCTCCGTCTGGAAAATCTGCTCGGGGCTGTATTCCGGGAACGCGCTCTGCATTATGCTCTCGGCCGTTCCGCCGCGAACGCTGCCGAGCTCGACTCCGAATTCCCGGAGCCTCTGGTAGAGCTCTTCCGTCACGAACGGGGCCATAGGATGCAGGAGCTGAAGGGCTGTCTTGAGCACCCTCACGAGTACTCCCTGCGCCTGCTGCTTTTTAACAGGGTCGCCGCCGTAGAGCGCGGGCTTTACGGATTCTATATACCAGTCGCAGTACTCCGACCAGAAGAACTGGTACACGTCGCTCGCCGCCTTGTCGAACTCGTAGCCATCGAGCGACGTCTCGACTTCCTTCACCGTTTCATTCAGCTTCGTGAGTATCCACTTGTCGTAGGTTGAAAGCCCGCTATCCGGCAGCTTCGCCCCGGCGTCGTAATCTTCGAGGTTCATTATGAGGAAGCGCGAGGCGTTCCATATTTTATTTATAAAATTCCTGTACCCCTGTATAACGGGCATCGAGAGCTTTATGTCACGGCCCTGCGTCGCGAGGGCTGTCAGGCTGAACCTGAGCGCATCCGCGCCGTTTTCATCGATGACGCCGAGCGGGTCGATGACGTTTCCACGAGTTTTGCTCATCTTCTGCCCCTTCTCGTCCCTTATGAGGCCGTGGATGTAAACGTCCCGGAACGGCACGTCGTCCATGAACTTTATCCCCTGCATTATCATCCTCGCCACCCAGAAGAAGATAATATCAAAGCCTGTGACGAGAACGCTCGTCGGGTAGTAAAGCTTAAGCTCCGGCGTTTCCTCCGGCCAGCCGAGCGTAGAAAACGGCCAGAGCCCCGACGAGAACCAGGTATCGAGAACGTCGGGGTCGCGAGTAAGCTCCGCGTCTTTCCCGTAATGCTTCCTCGCCGCCTCATGCGCCTTTTCTTCCGACAGCGCGACGAAGACCTCTCCGTCGGGCCCGTACCAGGCCGGTATCTGGTGCCCCCACCAAAGCTGGCGCGATATGCACCAGGGCTCTATATTCCGGAGCCATTCGAAATACGTATTCTCCCAGAATTTCGGGACGAACCTGACTTCGCCGCGTTCGACCGCCGCTATAGCCGGCACGGCCAGCTTTTCGGCGTCGACGTACCACTGCTCCGTGAGCCAGGGCTCTATCACAACGCCCGACCTGTCGCCATAGGGGACCGTATGCGTCGTGTCTTCGACCTTGTCCAGGAACCCGAGCGCTTCCATATCCTCTATGACGAGCTTTCTCGCCTCGAAGCGATCGAGCCCGCGGTACTTCTCGGGCGCGTTTTCGTTGAGGTGTGCAGTAGCGTCGAAAATATTCACCATCGGGAGATTATGTCTCCGCCCGACTTCAAAGTCGTTGAAATCGTGCGCAGGCGTAATCTTCACCGCCCCCGTCCCCTTTTCGGGGTCGCTGTATTCGTCGGCGACTACGGGTATACGCCGCCCGACCAGCGGCAGGATAACGTTCTTTCCGACGAGGAGTTTGTAGCGCTCGTCGCCCGGATGAACGGCGACCGCGGTATCCCCGAGCATCGTCTCGGGCCTCGTCGTGGCGACTGTGATAAACTCGCCCTCGCTCCCCTCGACGGGATATTTGAAGTGCCAGAAATGGCCCCTTACCTCCCTCTGCTCGACTTCCAAATCGCTTATGGCAGTCGTCAGCTTCGGGTCCCAGTTTACGAGCCTCTTGTCTTTATAAATGAGCTTTTCGTTGTAAAGATCGACGAACACCTTCCTGACAGCGCGCGAAAGATTCTCGTCGAGTGTAAATCTTTCCCTGTCCCAATCCGGTAGGGCGCCGAGCCGCCGGAGCTGCATTCCAATCGTCCCGCCCGATTCTTCCTTCCACTTCCAGACGCGCTCTATGAACGCGTCCCTCCCCATCTCCGCCCTCGAAGTTCCTTCCTTCTCGACCTGCCTCTCGACCATCATTTGAGTGGCTATACCGGCATGGTCTGTCCCCGGCACCCAGAGCGCGTCGAACCCCTTCATGCGCTTGTATCGAATCAATATATCCTGGAGCGTGTTGTTGAGGGCGTGGCCCATGTGGAGCGAGCCCGTGACGTTAGGCGGGGGGATCACTATGGTGAAAGCGGGAAGCCCGGATTCGGGCGAGGCTTTATGGTAGCCCCTTTGCATCCATTCGGCGTACCATCTCTCTTCAACCTTTTTTGGATCATAAACCTTATCCATCTGGGTTTTATCGTTCTCGGACATGGCAACCGTTTAAAACCGAAGGATTATAAAGAAAGGGGGCGGGAAACGGGATTTCCGTCGCCTGCCCCCGGAATTTCGAAGTTTGATTTTATTCGTCAGCCGAAGCCGCGGCCGGAACCGGGACTTCGAGAACAGGAACCTCGACGTCGATGTTCCTGTATATCGGGAGACCGGTACCCGCAGGTATGAGCCTGCCCATGATAACGTTCTCCTTGAGTCCGCGGAGGTTGTCGGCCTTGCCTTCGCAGGCGGCCTCGGTGAGAACCCTTGTCGTCTCCTGGAACGACGCGGCCGAAAGCCAGCTGTCGGTGCTGAGAGACGCCCTCGTTATGCCGAGGAGGAGGGGCTCCGCCGACGCGGGCCTTCCGCCCTGCGCCAGCACCCTTTCGTTCTCCTCGAAGAAGATGTGCTTCTCGACCGCTTCCCCGACGAGGAGAATCGTATCTCCCGGGTCCTTTATCCTGACGCGCTTTAACATCTGCCTGACTATGGCCTCGATGTGCTTGTCGTTTATCTTAACGCCCTGGAGCCTGTAGACTTCCTGAATCTCGTCCACGAGGTACCTCGTAAGCGCGCGCTCCCCTCTTATGCGGAGGATATCGTGCGGATTGACGGAGCCGTCGACGAGCTGGTCGCCAGACGTAACGACTTCCCCTTCCCTCACGAGAACGTGCTTTCCTCTCGGTACGAGGTATTCTTTCTGCTCTCCGACCTCGGGGGTCACTACGACCCTTCTCTTACCCTTGAGGTCCTTACCGTAGCTCACGATACCGTCGATCTCGGTTACGACCGCCGGGTCTTTCGGTATCCTCGCTTCGAAGAGCTCGGCCACCCTCGGGAGACCGCCCGTGATGTCCTTGGTCTTAGCAGTGGCTCTCGCTATTTTGGCCACGACGTCTCCCGCGTTAACGGTGTCGCCTTCGTTGACCTCGATGATGGCCCCTATGGGAAGCGAGTACTGTATGCTCCTGCCGTCGTCGGTGTGTATGACGAGGCCGGGGTGAACTTCCAGGTTCTTGGATTCTATGACTACCTTCTTGTAAATACCGGTGACTTCGTCGACCTGCTCTTTCAAGGTTATACCCTGCTCGAGATCGACGAAACCGACCTTCCCGTCGAATTCTGATATAAACGGAGTGGTGTACGGGTCCCATTCCGCGAGTAGCTGTCCTTCTTTAACCTTCTGCTCGTCGGCGATCTTCAGCTTCGCGCCGAGTGCGAGCGGGTAGCGCTCCCTCTCGTAGCCCTTGTCGTCCACGATTATAAGCGTTCCGGTACGGTTGATGACTACGAAGCTTCCGTCTTTTGTCTCGACCGTCCTTACGCTCTGGAACTTTACGGTTCCTTCATGCGTCGCCTCGAGCGTGCTTTCCGCAGCCCTCTGGCTCGCGGCGCCTCCGATGTGAAACGTTCTCATCGTAAGCTGCGTTCCCGGCTCGCCGATCGACTGTGCCGCGATGATTCCGACGGCCTCGCCGATGTTGACGAGCTTACCGGTTGCGAGGTTTCTGCCGTAGCAGAGCGCGCAAACGCCTATGCGGGTTTCGCAGGTGAGAACCGACCTTATCTTTATCTCGGTCACGCTCCCGGCCTCGTCTATCCTGGCCGCCGCCTGTTCGTCGATTTCCTGGTTCGGGCGGATTATGATGTCGCCGCTTACAGGATCGGCTATCTCGTCGAGGGAAACCCTTCCAAGCACCCTGTCGCCGACGCGCTCTATTATCTCGCCGCCTTCGACTAGGTCGCTAACGGTTATGCCTTCTACCGTTCCGCAGTCGTATTCCTTTATCATGACGTCCTGCGCGACGTCGATGAGCCTTCTCGTCAGGTAGCCCGCGTTCGCCGTCTTGAGCGCCGTGTCCGCAAGTCCTTTTCTCGCGCCGTGCGTCGAGATGAAGTACTGGAGAACCGTCAGCCCTTCCCTGAAGTTAGACGTGATCGGAGTCTCGATGATTTCGCCCGAAGGCTTGGCCATAAGGCCCCTCATGCCGGCGAGCTGCCGGACCTGGGTCTGGCTTCCCCTCGCACCCGAATCGATCATCATGTATATAGGGTTCGAGCTCGCGCCCCTTTTAACGGTGCCGTCGTCGCCTAGTATCTCTTCGTACGAGATATCTCTCATCATTTCCTGGGCGACGTCGTCGCTCGTCCTCGCCCAGATGTCGATTACCTTGTTATATCTCTCGCCGTCCGTTATGAGGCCGTGAGAGTACTGGTTCTGAACCTTTACGACTTCGTCCTGGGCCTTCTGGAGAAGCTCTTTCTTCCTCACCGGAATGCTCATGTCGTCTATCGATATCGATATTCCGGCCTTGGTCGAATACTTGAACCCGAGCGTCCTCATACGGTCGGCCAGGATCACGGTATTCTTTCCGCCCGCCATCCTGAAGCAGGTGTCGACGAGCTCCTCGATGGCCCTCTTTGTCATGACCCTGTTCACGAGCTCGAACGGTATGTCCCTCGGCATGATGTTGTAAAGTATCACGCGTCCGGCCGTCGTTTCGTAGAGCTTCCCGTTTACGCGCACCTTTATCTTCGCGTGTATGCCTATCTCGCCCGAGTCGTACGCCATGTGCACTTCGTCGATGCCGGAGAATATCTTGCCGTCTCCCTTGTCCTCCGCCATGTCCCTCGTCATGTAGTAGATGCCGAGGACGATGTCCTGCGTCGGGAGGATTATCGGCTTTCCGTGCGCCGGCGAGAGAATGTTGTTCGTCGACATGACGAGCGCCCTGCACTCCGTCTGCGCCTCTATCGAAAGGGGCACGTGAACGGCCATCTGGTCGCCGTCGAAGTCCGCGTTATAGGCCGGGCAGACGAGCGGGTGAATCTGTATAGCCTTGTCTTCGATGAGTATCGGCTCGAACGCCTGGATGCTGAGCCTGTGGAGCGTGGGCGCGCGGTTCAGCAGCACCGGGTGCTCCTTTATAACTTCGTCGAGGGCGTCCCATACTATCGGGGCCTCCTGCTCGACGAGCTTCTTCGCAATTTTTATGGTGGCGGCGGCCCCCCACTTTTCGAGCTTCTGGTAGATGAACGGCCTGAAAAGCTCGAGGCCCATCTGCTTCGGAATGCCGCACTGGTGGAGCCTCAGCTCCGGGCCGACGGTAATAACCGAGCGGCCGGAATAGTCCACCCTCTTACCAAGAAGATTCTGCCTGAACCTTCCCTGCTTACCTTTTATAATGTCGCTCAAGCTCTTGAGCGGCCTGTGGTTGTGCCCGAGAACCGGCCTTCCCCTTCTCCCGTTTTCGAGGAGGGCGTCGACCGACTCCTGGAGCATCCTCTTCTCGTTCCTGACGATGATGTCGGGGGCGCCGAGCTCTAGGAGCTTTTTAAGCCTGTTGTTCCTGTTTATGACTCGCCTGTAGAGGTCGTTGAGGTCGGACGTCGCGAACCTTCCGCCGTCCAGCGGAACGAGCGGCCTTAAGTCCGGCGGCAGCACCGGGATCCTCGTAAGGATCATCCACTCGGGACGGTTCTTAGACTTCCTGAAGGCCTCGCATATACGGAGCCTCTTGGCGATCCTCGCCCTCTTTATCGGAGAGGAGGTGTTTTTCATTTCGTGCCTGAGCTGCTCGGAGAGCTCGACGAGGTCGATCTTCTTCAGCATCTCCCTTATCGTCTCGGCCCCCATGCCGACCTTGAAGCTGTGGCCGTAATCCTCGACGGCCTTTCTGTACTTGTCCTCGCTCAGAACCTCGCCGAACTTAAGGCTCGTGTTCCCCGGATCGAGGACGACGTAAGACTCGTAGTAAAGGGTCTTTTCGAGGTCCTTTAATGTCATGTCGAGCAGCATCCCTATACGAGACGGTATGCTTCTAAGGAACCATATGTGCGCCACGGGCGAAGAAAGCTCTATGTGAGCCATCCTTTCCCTCCTGACCTTGGAGGAGATGACCTCGACGCCGCACTTCTCGCACGTGATTCCCCTGTGTTTCAGTCTTTTGTATTTACCGCACGTGCATTCGTAGTCCTTCACCGGGCCGAAAATCTTGGCGCAGAAAAGCCCGCTCCTTTCCGGCTTGAAGGTCCTGTAGTTTATGGTCTCCGGCTTTCTCACCTCGCCGTGAGACCAATCCTTTATCTTTTCGGGAGAAGCTATCGAAATCTTGACAGCCGAATACTCCGATGGGTTCTTCGGCTTTTCAAATAGTGTATCTACGTCCACGTTGTCTCCCTCCCTATTTGTTTGATTTATTCCCTTCCGAGCTCTTCTTCCTCGAGAAGGTCAATGTCGAGCGCAAGCGCCTGCAGCTCTTTCTGCAGGACCTTGAAAGACTCCGGCAGCCCGGGCTCGAAGTTCATGTCGCCCTTGACTATCGAATCGAAAATCCTCGTCCTTCCTATTACGTCGTCAGATTTCACTGTCAGAAATTCCTGGAGCGTATACGACGCGCCGTACGCTTCGAGTGCCCACACCTCCATTTCCCCGAGCCTCTGTCCGCCGAAGTGGGCCTTTCCGCCGAGGGGCTGCTGGGTAACGAGCGAATACGGCCCGATTGCCCTGGCGTGTATCTTCTCCTCGACAAGGTGATGGAGCTTCAGCATGTACATGACGCCGACCGTGACCTTCTGGTCGAAGGGCTCTCCGGTCTGGCCGTCGAATAGTATGGTCTTTCCGTCCTCCGGAAGACCTGTGTTCCTGAGCATGTTCTTGATCTCTTCTTCCGACGCGCCGTCGAACACGGGGGACTTCACCGGTATACCGTGGCGGAGCCTCCTCGCGACCATCAGGACCTCGTCGTCGTCGAGATTGTCTATCAGTTTTATGACTTCCGGAGAAGTGTATATCTCTTTCAGCTTCGTCTTGAGCGCCGCCGGGCTGAACTCTCTTTCCATAATCTCGTTAAGCTGGTTCCCGAGGGCCTTCGCTCCCCAGCCGAGGTGCGTTTCGAGCACCTGGCCGACGTTCATTCGAGAAGGCACGCCGAGGGGGTTCAGTATCATATCCACTGGCGCGCCGTCGGGGAGATAGGGCATATCTTCCTCGGCGAGAATCTTCGATATGACGCCCTTGTTCCCGTGCCGGCCGGCCATCTTGTCGCCCACCTGGAGCTTCCTCTTGACGGCTATGTCCACCTTAACGACCTTAAGCACTCCCGGCGGAAGCTCGTCGGGCTTTGTAAGCTTCGATATGCGCTGCTCGTAGACGACGTTTGTAAGGTCTATCTGTTCGAGCGTCCTTTCGACAATGCGCTTTATCTCGGCCTCTATCTCGTCGCCTTTTTCAACGGTTATGTCCGCGAACTTTTCGAAGGGTATCGATTTCAGAATCTCTTCCGTTACCTTGTCCCCTTTCTTGAGCACGGTCTTTCTCGAAACCGTGAGCTTGGCCGAAGACACCTTCCCCGATACGAGGGCCTTGACCCTCTCGTAGGCGTCGTCCTTAAGTATCTTGACTTCGTCTTCCCTGTCCTGCTTTAAGCGGGTGACCTCGAAGTCTTCAATGCTCTTGGCCCTCTCGTCCTTATCGACGACTCGGGATATGAGCATTTTCACATCTATGACAGTTCCGTAAATTCCGGGTGAAGCCCTTAAAGACGTGTCTTTTACGTCTCCGGCCTTGTCCCCGAATATGGCCCTCAGGAGCCTTTCCTCAGGGGAAAGCTGGGTCTCGCCCTTGGGCGAAATCTTGCCGACGATAATGTCGCCGGGCTTTACTTCCGCCCCTACCCTTATGATACCGCTCTCGTCAAGGTTACGGAGGGCGTCTTCGCTGACGTTGGGGATGTCGCGCGTTATCTCTTCACGCCCGAGCTTAGTTTCGCGCGCGATACACTCGACTTCCTCTATGTGTATTGACGTGAAGCTGTCTTCCTTGGCGAGCCTTTCGCTCATTAGAATTGCGTCTTCAAAGTTGTATCCGCCCCACGGCATGAACGCCACGAGGACGTTCTGCCCAAGCGCAAGCTCGCCGAAATCGGTCGAAGGACCGTCGGCTATGACCTGCCCCGCGCTTACGGGCTGGCCTTTCTTGACTATCGGCTGCTGGTTCCAGCAGGTGCTCTGGTTCGACTTCTGGAACTTGAGCAGGTTGTACATATCGACGCCCGCTTCGGTGCCCGAGGTTTCGCCAGTCGCGCTTACGACTATCCTCGAGGAGTCGACGTACTCGACTATGCCTTCTCTCTTCGCGAGGACCGCTACGCCCGAATCCTTGGCGACAGTGCTTTCGAAGCCCGTGCCGACGAGCGGGGCGCTCGTGCGAATGAGCGGAACCGCCTGGCGCTGCATGTTGGCGCCCATGAGGGCCCGGTTGGCGTCGTCGTGCTCGAGGAACGGTATCAGCGACGCGGAGACGGAAACGAGCTGGGACGGGGAAACGTCCATCAGCTCAACCTTCTCCCGCTCGACCATCATGAATTCGCCGCCGTGCCTTGCCGAAATGAATTCCGAGGTAAAATTGCCGTTCTTGTCCAGAGGGGCGTTAGCCTGGGCAATAATGTATTTTTCCTCGGCGAGCGCGTTCATATAGACTATCTCGTCCGTAACGCGGGCGTCCTTGACTACCCTGTATGGCGTCTGTATGAATCCGAACTCGTTGATTTTTCCATACGTGCTGAGGCTCGATATAAGACCGATGTTCGGGCCTTCCGGGGTCTCGATCGGGCATATCCTGCCGTAGTGCGAGGAATGAACGTCCCTCACCTCGAAACCCGCCCTCTCTCTCGTTAGACCGCCGGGGCCGAGGGCGCTCAGCCTTCTCTTGTGCGTTATTTCCGAAAGCGGGTTCGTCTGGTCCATGAACTGCGAAAGCTGACCCGTGGCGAAGAACTCCTTCACCACAGCGATGACCGTTTTCGGAATCAGAAGCTCGCTCGGCATGAGGTTTTCGACGGCCTGGTAGCCCATCTTTTCCTTGACGGAGCGGGCCAGCCTTTCGAGGCCGTGATAGAAGCGGTCTTCTATCAGCTCGCCTACCGTGCGGACCCTCCTGTTGCCCAGGTGGTCGATGTCGTCCGTCGTCCCCTTTCCTCCCCTGAGACCGAGGAGATATCTTACCGTCTCCATTATGTCTTCGGTCGTCAGCGTGGACACGTCGTCCGGTATGCCGTGGTTGAGCTTGTAGTTGATCTTGAGACGCCCGACCTGGGAAAGCCTGTAGGTGTCGGGATTGAAAAACATGTTGTCGAAGAACGACTGCGCCACGTTCAGCGTCGGCGGGTCGGTCGGCCTGAATTTTTTGTATATCTCGGTTATCGAGTCCTCGCGGGTCTTCACCTTATCCGCAAGAACCGTGCTCCTGAGAGACGCGACTACCGATATGTTGTCGATGTAAAATACGTCGAACTCGCTTACGTCCGCGCTTTTTATGAGATCCAGCTTCTGGTCCGTTATAGTCTCGTTGAAGTTGACTATGACCTCTCCCGTCTTTTTATCGACGATGTCTGTCGCGGCGTACCTGTCGATAAGCTCGGACGAATCTATGGGAACGATGTCAATGTTGGCGCGTTTCAGCTTTTCGACTATGTTCCTTACGAAGCGCCTTCCCTTCTTGACGACAACCTCGCCTGTCGACGGGTCGGTTATGTCGGCGCTCGCCCTCTGCGAGGCGAGAACGTCGTGGTTCACCTTTTTGCTCATTTCGCCGGGGCCGATGTAGATCGTCTCGACCGGGTAGAAGTACTGCATTATCTGCCTGTCGTTATAGCCGAGTGCCTTTAGGAGCACGCTTACCAGGAACTTTTTCTTCCTGTCTATCCTCACATGGAGGAGGTCCTTGGAATCGAATTCGAAATCTATCCACCTGCCGTCGTGCGGGACTATCCTCGCGGAGAAAGAAGACCTGCCGGAGCCGGTGTCCTTGTTCCTTACCTGGTCGAAGAAAACGCCCGGGGAGCGGTGGAGCTGGTTTACGATAACCCTCTCCGTTCCGTTCACGATGAAAGAGCCGTTCGGGGTCATGAGAGGAATCTCTCCGAAATAGACCTCCTGCTCCTTGACGTCCCTTATGGTGCGCTCCTCTCCGGATTCCGTGTCCCATATGACGAGCCTGAAGGTGACGTAGAGCGGGGCCACGTAGGTATAACCCTTGAGCCTGCACTCCTGCGCCTCGTATTTCGGCCTGTCGAACCTGTAGCCTATATACTCGAGCGAGGCCTTATCGTTATAGTCCTCTATCGGGAATACGGTTTTAAAGGCATTGTGAAGGCCTACGTCCAGACGGTCCTCCGGCTTAACGTCCGCCTGGAGAAACTCGTGGTAGGACTTGACCTGCACTTCCAGAAGGTGAGGTATCTCGAGGATAGATGGTAATTTCGAAAAACTTTTTCTCAGTTTATAGGATTCCAGACCATCAAGGCTCAACGTTACTTACCCCCCATATGTGTATTTAACACCTGCTTCCTTTAAATGTGGCAGTTAAATCCTCTCGGCAAAAAGGCATAGCTCCGCATAGACCGCTTAGAAAGCGTTCGCTCGCGTCAAAACCGATAATCTATCCGAGAATGGATGCATAGATTATTAGTAGATGTAAGGTCGGAAATTAGGTATATATAAATATCAGTCAGCCGTTTTGACAATAACTGATATTATAGTATACCGGCTTTCCGGAAAAAACCTAATTGACTTCTACTTCGGCGCCGGACTCTTCGAGCTTCTTCTTTACGTTTTCGGCTTCCTGCTTGTCTACACCTTCTTTTACCGGCTTGGGGGCGCCTTCTACAAGCTCCTTGGCTTCCTTGAGACCGAGCGAGGTTACTTCCCTGACGGCCTTAATGACCTGGATCTTGTTCGCTCCCGCAGCCTTGAGGATAACGTTGAACTCGGTCTTTTCGACCTGCTCCGCCGCCGCCTCGCCGCCTCCAGCGCCTGGAGCCGCCGCAACCGCTATCTGGGGGGCCGCAGCCTTAACGTCGAACTTTACTTCGATTTCCTTTATCAGCTCCGAAATTTCGAGCATGCTAGCCTTGCCGAGATATTCGATGACGTCACTTCTCGTAATGTCAGCCATTGTCTAAAAACCTCCTTAGAATATATAAAAATATGACTTAACCTGCCTAAACGCTTAATTTCCTTCTTTTTCTTTCTTTTCCTTTACCGCGTCCAGCGCGTAAAGCACCTTGCTCTGCATCTGGTTGAGAGTACCGAGCAGGTTCGACATCGGGGCCGCCAGGAGTCCTATAAACTGGGCTATGAGCTCCTGTCTCGAAGGCAGCCTGGATATATCCGTGATACCGCTCTCGCCGACCACCGTGCCCTCGACTATACCGCCCTTGAGCTTTAGGTTGGGAAGCTTCTTCGCGGAATCGACGAAGACCTTGGCCGCCGCGGAAGCGTCGCTTTCGCATATGGCCACGGCCGTCGGTCCCTCGAACAGCTCTTCGATGCGCTCGATCTCGGTATCCTTCGCGGCAATACGCAAAAGGGTGTTCTTAACGACCTTAAGATCTGTCCCGGCCTGCTGGAGGCTCTTCCGAAGCCCTTCGAGCTCCTTTACGGTCAGGCCCTTGTACTCGACGACCATAACCGAGGGATTGGCCTTGAAGACAACGCTGTATTTTTCCACCAGCTCGTTTTTTGCAGCTTTAGTCAGCATTGAACTACTCCTTGATCACTCACTTCTTTGATCACTCACTATTTCCTGAACCACCCGCGATTTCCCGATAAGCGCTCTTACGCCGAAGCGCGGGCCCCTTTCAGCTCGTCGCGAACGTTGATAAAATCTATCTTAATCCCCGGCCCCATTGTGTTGGCGACCGTAATCCTTCTCACGAAAGTGCCTTTCGAGGTTGCCGGCTTCATCTTTACCAGCGAATCCATGAACACGAGGAAGTTGTCCTTGAGCTTGTCGGCGCCGAACGAAATCTTGCCTATCGGAGCATGGACAACGCCGCCCTTATCGTTCTTAACCTCTATGCGGCCGGCCTTGGCTTCTTTCACGGCCTGGGCCACGTCGAACGTTACCGTTCCGACCTTCGGACTCGGCATGAGGCCCCTCGGGCCCAGCACCTTACCGAGCTTGGCGACGATGTTCATAACGTCCGGCGTCGCTATCGAAACGTCGAACTCGAGCCAGCCCTGGCTCGATATCTTTTCTATGAGGTCGTCGAGGCCTACGTGATCCGCCCCGGCGTCCTTGGCTTCCTTCTGCTTCTCGTCCTTGGCGAACACAACGACTCTGATATCCTTTCCGATACCGTGCGGGAGCACCATACCCGCCCTTATCTGCTGGTTGGCCTGCCTGGGATCGATCCCGAGCTTGACCGCCACTTCGACGGTTTCGTCGAACTTCGCTGTTTTCGTCTCTTCCAGGAGCTTCATCGCCTGGTCGAGCTCGTAGGTCATCTTCGGATCGACCGCTTTCTTCGCTTCGTCGTATTTTTTACCGTGCTTTGCCATAACTCTGTCTCCTCGAAATACCGGGCCGTTTTACAACACGGGCCCCGTTCAAACGCTTTTCCGCCGCGGGCCGTCAAGGCTCAGACGACGTCTATCCCCATACTCCTCGCCGCCCCGGAAACGATCTTCACGGCCGCGTCGAGGTTGTCGGTGTTAAGGTCCGGCATCTTTGTTTTCGCGATTTCCTCGACCTGCGCCTTGGTGATCTTACCGACCTTTTTCTTAGGCGCTTCACCGGAACCCTTTTCGACCTTGGCCGCCTTCTTTAGAAGGTAAGACACCGGCGGCGACTTGATTTCGAACGTAAAGGATTTGTCCGCGAAGACTGTGACCACGACGGGGAGTATACCCTCCATCTTCTGCGTCCTGGCGTTAAAGGCCTTACAGAATTCCATGATGTTGACGCCCCTCTGACCGAGCGCGGGCCCTATCGGGGGCGACGGGTTCGCCTTTGCGGCCTCTACCAGGAGCTTTATATATCCGTCTATCTTTTTCATTTATATCTTCTCCACCTGATTAAAATCCAATTCAATAGGCGTCGTTCTTCCGAAAATGGTTACAAGCACCTGAACCTTCGCCTTGTCCGGCCTGACCTCTTCTATAACACCCGAGAAGTTCGCGAAAGGCCCTTCCACGACTTTGACCGTTTCGCCCCTGTCGAAAGACACTTTCGGCTTCGGCTTGAGCGTCCCTTCCTCGATCTGCTGCTTTATCTTCAGCACTTCCTGCTCTTGTATGTCGGGCACGGAATCCGGGTCTATTCTTCCGTCCTTGACCTTTCCCCCGACAAAACCTATCACTTTCGGTATGTTGCGCACGAAGTGCCAGCTTCTGTCGCTGAGCTCCATCTTTATGAGT
>CAZPHQ010000002.1:0-224465 GCA_964586675.1 uncultured Spirochaetia bacterium
CAAGTGCGGCTTCTTCCGCGCAAATTTCTCCTTCGACATCGATACTACCTCCTTAACGTGAATTCACGGCAAGCTTTTTTATACAGCCTTTACATTAGACTGAAGACTTTCGGCAAGCATCTGCGGTAACGGCGAGTAGTGAGAGAATTCCATCGTGAAGGAACCCCTTCCTTCAGTCATCGACCGAAGCTCGGTCGCATAACCAAACATCTCCGAGAGCGGGACTTCAGACTTAATAGCCTGCATGCCGCCCCTGAGCTCAGTACCCATAATCTTTCCGCGCCTCGAGCTCAAATTACCCATGACCGAACCCATGAAATCTTCCGGCACCACCACCTCGACCTTCATCTGAGGCTCGAGAATTATCGGCTTCGCCCTGAGAACCGCATCCTTGAAAGCCATGGAGCCGGCTATCTTGAACGCTATTTCCGAGCTGTCTACCTCGTGGAAGGAGCCGTCGTACAGCTTGACGACGACGTCTATAACCGGGTAACCGGCGACGACGCCCGTCTCCGAAGCTTCCTTAATACCTTTTTCAACGGCGGGGATGTATTCCTTGGGAATAGTCCCGCCCTTTACTTCGTCTATGAATGTAACGCCGGAACCCTCTTCGCCCGGCTCCATCTTTATCTTTACGTGACCGTACTGACCGCGGCCGCCTGTCTGCCTGATAAACTTCGACTCGACGTCCGAATTCTTTGTAATCGTTTCCCGGTACGCAACCTGCGGCTTTCCGACGTTGGCGTCGACGTTAAATTCCCTTCTCAAACGGTCGACTATGATTTCGAGGTGAAGCTCGCCCATGCCGGAGATGATCGTCTGCCCGGTCTCATCGTCGAACTTAACCTTAAACGTCGGGTCTTCGAGGGATATCTTGTTGAGCGATATGCCGAGCTTTTCCTGGTCGGACTTCGTCTTGGGCTCGATAGCGATAGATATAACGGGCTCGGCGAAATAGAGGCTTTCGAGAATTATCGGCTTCGACTCGTCGCAGAGAGTATCGCCCGTCGTACTCGACTTGAGGCCGACCGCGGCGACGATGCCGCCGGCGCCTATCTCCTTAATATCCTCGCGCTTGTTGGAGTGCATCCTTACAAGCCTTCCGATCTTTTCTCTCTTATCCTTGGTCGAGTTATAAACCGTCGTGCCGGAGGCGAGCCTTCCGGAATACACCCTGAGGTAAGTCAGCTGCCCGACGAACGGGTCCGTCATGATCTTGAAGGCGAGCGCCGAAAACGGCTCTCCGTCATCCGGACGGCGGACCTCCACTTCGTCCTTATCGGGGTTGATTCCCTCCATCGGAGGGAGGTCGAGCGGGGAAGGCAGGTAATCGACTATCGCGTCCAGAAGGAGCTGGACGCCCTTGTTCTTAAATGCTGTGCCCAGAATAACGGGCACTATCTGAAGGCCGATAGTGGATTTTCTTATGCCCTGCATGAGCTCTTCTTCGGAAATTTCCTTCCCGTCGAGATACTTCTCCATTATTGCTTCGTTAAAATCGGCCACCGATTCCACGAGCTTTTCCCTCGCGGCGGCGGCTTCTTCCTTCACGCTTTCGGGTATGTCGACGAGCTCGTACTTGAGCCCGAGCGATTCCTCGTCCCAGAGGGCGAGTTTCATTCTTACGAGGTCTACTATTGCCTTGAAATTGTCACCTTCGAAATAGGGAAGGTGAAGCGGAACGGGGTTTGAGTTCAGTCTGTCCTTGATCTGGGACACGACCTTCGCGAAATCGGCGCCGACCTTGTCCATCTTGTTGACGAACGCTATCCTGGGCACCCTGTACCTGTCGGCCTGCCTCCAAACCGTCTCCGACTGGGGCTCTACGCCGCCTACGGAGTCGAAAACGACGGCCGCGCCGTCCAGAACTTTAAGAGACCTTTCGACTTCTATGGTGAAGTCTACGTGTCCCGGGGTATCGATAAGATTAATCCTGTGATCCTTCCAGAAGCAGGTCGTCGTCGCCGAGGTGATCGTGATTCCGCGCTCCCTCTCCTGCTCCATCCAGTCCATCGTGGCCGTGCCTTCGTGGACCTCGCCTATCTTGTAGGTAATTCCAGTATAATAAAGTATGCGCTCCGAGGTAGTAGTCTTTCCTGCGTCGATGTGAGCGACGATCCCAAGGTTCCTGACTCTATTTATAGGTATAGCCTTTTCCACAATAACTCTCCCTGAGTATTACCACCTGTAATGCGCAAACGCCCTGTTCGCGTCCGCCATCTTATGGGTGTCTTCCCTCTTCTTTATCGAGCCGCCCCTTCCTTCGGAGGCGTCGAGAAGCTCTGCCGCAAGCTTGTCTATCATCGACTTTCCATCTCTCTTCCTCGTGGACGAGAGTATCCACCTTATCGCCAGCGACTGGCGGCGGAAGGAGCTGACTTCCATAGGTACCTGGTATGTCGCGCCGCCCACCCTGCGCGGCCTGACCTCTATACCCGGCTTCACGTTATCCATGGCGGCCGTGAAGACCTCTATCGGGTTCTTGCCCGTCTTGGCGCCCATCACTTCGAGCGCGCCGTAAAATATCTTCTCGGCCTTACTCTTCTTGCCGTCGTACATGAGCGAATTTATAAATTTCGTTACCGTCAAATCACCATGCTTTGGATCGACGGGAATCTTTCTCTTGGAAACTGATCCCTTTCTAGGCATATCGTTTATCCCTGTGGATTATTTAGGCTTCTTGGCCCCGTACTTGGAGCGGCTCTGTCTTCTGTTGGCGACACCGGTCGAGTCGAGAGTACCTCTTACTATGTGGTACCTTACCCCCGGCAGGTCTTTCACCCTGCCGCCCCTTACCAGTATAACGGAGTGCTCCTGAAGCGTATGACCCTCTCCGGGTATGTAACCCGTTACCTCTATACCGTTGGTAAGCCTTATACGAGCGACTTTCCTGAGAGCGGAATTCGGCTTTTTCGGAGTGGTCGTGTAGACCCTTACGCAGACCCCTCTTCTCTGCGGACAGTTCTGCAGTGCGGGGGCCTTGCTCTTCTTTTTGGCCTTTTTTCTCCCTTCTTTCACAAGCTGACTAATTGTAGGCACGAATACTTATCTCCATAAAAAAGGTAATCCAATTAATATATCCAGACTTAAGCTCCGGTGTCAAGACAAAATGACCCGTTATTTCGGTTTTTTTCTAACATTTTTTTCGAACCCAACTATCGTGAGCGCCGACCTGTACCACCCCGGCTTCCAGCCCTTGTCCTCGTAGCCGGAAACGTCGTCTTCGTTCGCCCTGAGCATGACGTATATATATCCGCTTTCGTCGACGAGCGGGTTCCCGGTTTTAAGGCTGGGCACTTCGTCCGGCGCGGATTCCCACTTCTCCGGCGTTACACCCAAAAGCTCTACGCATTCGGTAAAAGAGGCGGTATGTCTGGGCTCGAGTCCTTCCAGGGTTTCAGTCCCGATGCCAAGGTACCATATTTCAGCCATGTTAGCACCCCCTTATTCGAGTATCGCGAAAATTACAGACCAATACAAACAATATCTATAAGTGCTGTAGGGCCTTACGCCCTATGTCCGTCCTGTAGTAAAGCTGCTCGCAGTCCACTTTTCCGACAGCCCTGTACGCATGCCTTATCGCTTCCTGTATGTTTTCCCCGAGCGCGGTGACCCCGAGGACCCTCCCGCCGTCCGTAACTACCTTCCCGCCGTCGAGCGCAGTGCCCGAATGAAAGGCCTCGACGCCGTCCATATCTTCGATTTCGTCGAGCCCGCCAATGGGGGCCCCTTTCTTGTAATCCCCGGGATAGCCTTTCGATGCCATGACAACGCACACCGCGGCATCATCTTTCCACTCGACCGTCTCCCGCGATATTCCCTTCCCCGCTACGGCACGCAGAACCGGGACGATGTCAGACTTAAGCCTCATCATGAGGGGCTGCGTCTCCGGGTCGCCGAACCTGCAGTTAAATTCTAGAACTTTCGGATTCCCGTCCTCTATCATGAGCCCGGCGTATAGTACTCCTTTGTATTCTCTACCCTCTTCCCTCATCGCCTTAACCGTCGGCAGCATTATCCTCGACATCACGAGATCCGCTATCTGGGGGGTTACGATCGGCGCCGGGGAATAAGCCCCCATGCCACCCGTATTCGGCCCCTGGTCGCCGTCTAGGAGCGCCTTATGGTCCTGACAGGCTTCTAACTGTATGACGTTTGTCCCGTCCGTCAGCGCGAAGAACGACGCCTCCTCGCCGCGTAGGAACTCTTCCACGACGACCGTATCGCCCGAGTCGCCGAATATCTTCTTTCGCATAACGTCGTCGAGGGCCTGTATCGCTTCCTCTTCGGTCTGGCAGACGAAAACCCCTTTTCCTGCCGCGAGCCCGTCGGCCTTTATGACAAGCGGGGGTTTCACTTCCCTCACCCACGCCACAGCCTCGTCGTAATCGCTGAACACGGAGAAGAATGCCGTCGGAATATCGTACTTCTTCATGAGGTATTTCGAAAACGCCTTACTCGTCTCTATCTCGGCGGCGGCCTTCGTGGGCCCGAAAATATGGAGCCCCTCTTCGTTAAACCTGTCGACGATGCCGAGAGAGAGCGGAAATTCGGGGCCGACGACGGTGAGGTCGATTTCGTTAGACCTTGCGAACCGGAGATATCCGTCGATATCGTGGGTCTTTATGTCGACGCACTTCGCATACTTCGCTATGCCCGGGTTTCCCGGCGCGCAGTAGAGCGTGCCTACGAGCGGGCTCTGAGCGATTTTCCAGCACAATGCGTGTTCCCTGCCGCCGCTCCCGACGACGAGTACTTTCATCCTAATAGGTCCTCTTGGGCTTTGGGTAGTTACTGAAAGAAGCCCAATAATCTACCAGATTATTTTCGGTTTGAAAACGAGTGTGAAAAATCGAAACCGGTGCATGGCTCCCGAGCGGAAAAGAAGGTTCGGATACCGGCCCGGAAGGATTATTTCTGGAGGGTTATTCGACAGTGACGACCTTGGCGAGGTTCCTCGGCTGGTCGACGTCCGTCCCCTTGAAGTTGGCTATGTGATAGGCCAGGAGCTGTAGCGGAATGACGGATATTATGGGGCTCAGGAGATTGCTGCTCTCGGGGATTATCACCACCCTGTCGGCGGCGTCCCCGAGCTCCTCTGCCGCCCTGCTGGAGGTGATGAATATAACCTTCCCGCGGCGGGCCCTTATCTCCTGGAGGTTCCCGAGTATCTTCTTGAACGTTATGCCGTCGTTAGGCGCGATGAGAACTACCGGCATCTCCTCGTCTATGAGCGCTATCGGGCCGTGCTTCATCTCGCCGGCGGCGTATCCCTCGGCGTGGATGTAAGACACTTCCTTTAACTTGAGCGCCCCTTCGTATGCGACGGGATGGCTTATGCCCCTGCCTAAATAAAGAAAATTCCTGTAGTGGAAAAAGTCCTGCGCAAGCTCTTTTACGGCGTCGTCGAGCCCGAGGGTTATCTGTATAAGCTGGGGGATCCTTATCGCGTCCTTAAGGAGCGCGCGCGACTCATCCCTCCCTATCGTCTTCTTTACCTGCCCGAGATACATAGCGAGGAAATAAAAGACTATGAGCTGCGTCGTAAAGGCCTTCGTCGAGGCGACCCCTATTTCAGGCCCGGCGTGCGTATATATGACGCCGCCAGCGTCCCTTGCGATCTTGCTCATGAGAACGTTCGTTATCGCGAGCGTCTCGGCCCCTTTGGATTTCGCCTCCGTGAGGGCTTCGGACGTATCCGCCGTCTCACCCGACTGCGACACCGCTATCGCCAGCGTGTCGTTGTCGATTATGGGATTTCTATACCTGAACTCGGACGCTATCTCGACCTGCACAGGTATGTGCGCCAGGGTCTCTATCATGTATTTGCCTATAAGCGACGCGTGGAACGAAGTCCCGCAGGCGAGTATGACTATCCTCTCTATGTTCTTGTAATTCGAGCTGTCGAGCCCGTCGAAAAATATCTCGCCCGTCTCCTCCGCAAATCTTCCGCGCATTGTGTCGAGGACGGCCTGGGGCTGCTCGTGTATTTCTTTCAGCATGTAATGGCGGTATCCGCATTTTTCGACGGAAACAGGGTCCCAGTTGATCCTGTCTATTTTCCTGTCGACGGGGCCGCCCTGGAGGTCCTTAACCGCTATCGAATCCTTCCCGAGAACGACAACATCGCCGTCTTCGAGGAATATCACGTCCCGGCAGAATGGAAGGACAGCCGGAACGTCCGACGCCAGGAAATTCTCATGCTCCCCGCACGCGACTATGAGCGGCGAGAATTTTCTCGTGGCGATTACCTTGTCCGGCTCTCTTTCCGAGATGGCGGCGACGGCGTAAGAGCCTTCGATCCTCAGGAACGCCGCCCTGAACGCCTCTTCGAAGGAGAGTCCCTGGCTAGAAAAATCCTCTATGAGGTGAGCTATGATTTCGGTATCAGTATCTGAAGAGAATTTGTAACCCTTGGCCGAAAGCTCTTCCTTGAGCTCCGTGTAATTTTCTATGATCCCGTTGTGAACGACGGACGTGCCGCCGGAGGTATGCGGATGTGCGTTATTTTCAGTCGCGCCGCCGTGCGTGGCCCATCTCGTGTGTCCGATGCCCAGAGTGCCGCAAAGCGCATTGTCCCCGATCTTCTTTCTCAGGTTCTCTAGCTTGCCCGTGCTCCTGAACACCCTCGGATGTCCGTTCTCCATGAGGGCAATGCCCGCGGAATCGTACCCCCTGTATTCGAGCCGCGAGAGCCCTTCCATGAGCACGTTGACCGTTTTACCTTCGTCCCCTACGTATCCGACTATTCCGCACATGTTATTTAGCCTTCTTTTCCCTGGGCTTTCTGGCCCAGTCGTCTATATTCGTCTGCCTCGCCCGCCCTATCGCGAGCGCACCTTCAGGGACGTCCTTCGTAATCGTCGAGCCCGCGCCTGTCGTCGCTCCCTTTCCTATTTTGACGGGCGCTACCAGCATTGTATCGCTGCCGATGAATACATTATCCCCTATAACCGTTTCGTATTTGTTAAATCCGTCATAATTGCACGTGATCGTGCCCGCCCCGATGTTGACGCCCGTTCCGAGAATGGCGTCGCCGACGTAAGACAGATGCGGGACCTTCGACCCGCGTCCGACAGTCGATTTCTTTATCTCGACGAAGTTCCCTATCTTTGCCCCTTCCATTATCTTCGCCCCGGGCCTGAGATGCGCGAACGGGCCTACCGACACACCGCTGCCTATGTCCGCCCCGGTAATATAGGACGACATTTTCACCGTCACTCCATTTCCGATTCGCGAGTCCTCTATCCAGACGCCCGGCCCGACAAAAGAGCCCTCGCCGATAACGGTGTCGCCGTAAATATACGTCCCCGGATAGATGATCGTATCCGGACCTATTTTCACCTCGGGGGAGATGTATGTATTCGCCGGGTCTACGAGTGTGACGCCGCCCGCCATGAGCGCCTCGTTTATCCTGTCCCTTAGAAGCCCCTCGGCGCTCGAGAGCTGCGCCCGGTCGTTGACACCGATGACTTCGTCCGGGTCTTTTACAGGAATCCCCGAGACCTTAAGTGATTTCCCCCTCGCGATGCCTATGATGTCCGTGAGGTAGTATTCCTTCTGGCTGTTTTCGGGGGTTAAAGAGGAAAGTGCCTTCCATAAAAAGGCCGATTTTACGCAATAAGTCCCCGAATTTATTTCATTTATCTTTCTTTCGTCGGAAGACGCGTCTTTTTCCTCGACGATGCGGTCCACATTACCCCGCCCGTTCCTTGCCACCCTTCCATAGCCGTGCGGGTCATCGACGAACGCGGTCAGGAATGAGACGTCCGCCTCATCCTTCTCATGCTTTTTTATAAATGATTTCAGAGTTTTGGCTGTAACGAGCGGAAAGTCGCCGTTCAGTATCAGTACGTCGCCTTTAAAACCTTTGAGTGCGCCCCCGGCGCAGTTCGCGGCATGCCCCGTCCCGAGCTGCTCTTCCTGCTTCGCGTAGGATATCCCGTTCCCCTCGCCCATCGTTTTCACGACTTCTTCCCCGCCCTTTCCGATGATCACAACCGTCCTCTCGGGCGAAAGCCCGGCGACGGCGTCCAGAACATATGCCAGCATGGGGCGGCCGAGGACCGGGTGAAGGACCTTCGGCAGTCTGGACTTCATCCTCTTACCCATACCGGCGGCAAGAACGACAACCGCTAACGCCATTTCGCTTCCTTAAACCCTTCCGTATTTGTCTTCAATCCTGACAACGTCATCGACCTCTGGGGTCGAAACCTCTATAACCTCGCAATCCTCTATCGCCGTCATCCTGTGCTTCGTATAAGGCGTAATTCTGAGCGACTCCCCCGGCGTCAGGGTCAATACTTCCTTCTTCCCGCCGGGTTCCTCGATTTCGAGAGCCATCTTGCCGCTGTAAAGAAGGAGCGACTCGTCCTTTACCTCGTGGTATTGATAGCTCAGGCTGTGGCCCTTGTTGATATGAAGTATCTTGCCGACGTATCTGTCCGTCAGGGCCCACCAGAGCTCGTATCCCCAGGGTTTTTCGACCCTTTTTATATCGGTCAGCTTCATGTTCAGTTGATGCAGACGCCGTTATTTCAAGGCCGGAGGTGCCGGCTTGTCACGTGTATGTGGCCCGGTTCAGAACGGTATATCGTCGTCGGAGCCGAAGGAGTCTTCGTCGATGTCGAAATCGTCGGACGCGCGGTCGTCTCGTCCGCCCTCACGTTCCTGCCTTCCGCCGGCGGGGCTCAGCATCTGCATACCCCTCGCTATAATTTCCGTCGTATATCTCGTCTTTCCTTCCTTGTCTTCCCACGAGCGGGTCCTGATCGACCCCTCTATATAGACCATCTTCCCCTTCGAGAGGTACTCGCCGCATATCTCGGCGAGCCGTCCCCACGCCACCACCCTGTGCCACTCGGTCACTTCCTGTTTTTCACCGCTCTTGGTCGTGTAAGTGTCCGTAGTGGCCACCGTAAAATTCGCGACCGCCGACCCGCCTGTCGTGTATCTCATCTCCGGGTCGCGGCCGAGATTCCCTATTATAATTACCTTGTTTACACCCCTCATATCAGCTCCCTTAAAGTATAATCCTTTTCCATCAATTCTATCATCAGGGCAGTGAAAATCCAGAAATTCAGCAGATCTGGGCAGTTATGGAGAGGAAGCCGTGAACTATCCTTCCAGTCATGCCCCATATGAGGTAAGGCCCGTAATTGTAAGTGTAATCCTCGATAAGCTTCCCGTCCCTCTCTCTCATTCTCACCTTAAAATTCCTCACGTCCCTGAGATGCTCCATGGGCACCCAGACAGCCTCTTCCACCTCACTCCTGTCGAGCTCGAGCGGCACCTCCACTGTGAGAAAGGAGAGATAGGGGGTCACGATGTACCCCCTCGCGCGCGGGTTATTGGGATTGACGTCGTCGAGCTCACCCAGAATTCTTCCATGGACCCCAAGATCGACGCCGATTTCTTCCTGCGTCTCCCTTATGGCGGTTTCGAGCTTGCTTTTGTCGCCCCCGCTCATCTTTCCGCCGGGAAACGCCATGTGCCCGGAAAACGGGTCCCATTCGGCCTCGGGGCGCTTGATGAAGAGCATAGAGAACTCTTCCTCCGTTTCCTTGAGTATCATCATGACAGCGGCATGCACGAGGCCCGGCTCTCCCCCGATCTTTCTCGGGTTCCTCTCCTTCAAAAGCCGCTCCAGCGCGGCGATCTTTTCACTGTCGCTCAATATTGCCATTGGCTCAATCTTCTCTCTTGCTTTCACGTCCGAGCCGCTCTTCGTGGGCCGCCCGGAAAATCCTTTCAGCATCCTCGTCGAATAGGACGAAATAGACCTTGCCGAGACTCGGCGCATATTCGGCCGCATGGGCGATCACGGCATCCAGCATGATCTCAGCACACTCACTCACCGGAAATCCTCCCACGCCTGTACCTATCGCGGGGAAGGCGATAGTTTCGACGCCGGCCTCGCCCGCCCTCTTCAAACTGTTTAAAGTTGCGTGGAGGAGCGACTCAGCGCTCACGTCGCCGCCAAGATGCATAGCGGCCGCATGGATCACGTACCGGGCTTTCAAGTCCCCGCCGCCTGTTATGGCGGCTTCGCCGAGCGAAACCGGCGACTTCGCGCCGCACTCCGCCTGTACACCGGGGCCGCCCTTTCTTCTTATCGCCCCCGCGACGCCCGAGCCGAGTATAAGGTCGGTGTTTGCGGCATTGACTATCGCGTCCGCGCCTATGTCCGTTATGTCGCCTCTCTGTATTAAAATTTCAGGGATGCCCATAATATCGCTCTACAGCTTGACTTTTAAGGCGCAAAATTACTAATGTAATCTATATCGCCCCGAGTAACAACGCGCATGGATATAAGAACGCCGGCCCTGAAAGCAGCACACAGTTTATTCCCCTTCTCGCTTAAAGGCGACGGGGAAGTCGGCGACGCGCGTCCCGGCTGCGAAATCTCCTGCGTCATAAACTTCTACAAGAGAACGGACCTCCTCCGCGTCATACTCGCCTGCCTTTCGGAGCAGGACCTGGGACGCGAGAGATTCGAGGTGGTGCTGGTCGAGGACAGGGGCGGGACGCCTGAAGGAAGGGAGGCGACAAGCGAATTCGGCGGCGCTCTCGATATAAAGTACCACGCGCTGGAAAATAACTTCGGCACGATGGGCTATTCACGGAACTATGGCCTCTCGAAAACGGCCGGCAGGTATGTGCTCTTTTTAGACGACGACACGGTAATACTCGACAGGAGCTTTTTATCAGGCCTCGTCCGGGAATTCGAAGAGGCGAAGGCCGACGCAATAATGCCGCGCGGCAGCGCGAGCTATTCGATCATAGAGGGAAGATACAGCTTCCACGACCCCTACTTCCCGACAAACCGCTGCATGGCGTACAGGAGAGAAACGCTGCGTGACCTCTCGGGCTTCGTTTCCGAAATCATAGGCCAGGAGGACGTCGAATTCGCCGTCCGGCTCGCCGCCTCGGGAAAGAACGCCCTGAAATCGGATAGGCTTTCGTACATGCACCCGCCCCTCGTTACGACGGGCACGGGCAAGGCCGCGGCGGTCGGCCTTTCCTTCGGAAGGCTGAGAAAGAGATACCCATTTCCCGTCTGGCTGATGCTTGTGGCAAACGGCTCCCGCTATCTTCCCCTTCTCGCCGTGCCATTCAGCGCTAAATGCAAGATGCAGGGGAGATTCAGCCTCGGATTTCTGAAAGGCGTCTGGTACTCGTTTACCGGGAGAAAAATAGACTATAATTAATATTCGCCCGGCCAGTGCAGGGCCTGAATCACATGCTCAAGCGCATCCTACCCTATAAAGACCTCTTCCTCGTATACGTCTGGCGCGAATTCAGCATCCGTTACCGCCAGTCCGTCATAGGGGTCCTCTGGGCCATTATCCAGCCCCTCAGCATGATGCTTCTCTTCACCTTCGTTTTTACTTACATAATCAAAGTAGAGGTATCGGACTCCCCGAGGGCGTTATTCTTTTTCGCGGGCCTCCTGCCGTGGACATTCTTCGCATCCTCGACCACCTATTCCCTGACAAGCCTCACAGGCAACTACACGCTCATAACCAAGATATATTTCCCGCGCGAAATTCTACCCCTCGCGGGCGTCATGCTCGCCTTTGCGGACTATCTCATCGCTTCCGTCATATTCTTCATGATGCTCGCCGCCTACGGCATCGGGCTCACGATAAACGCCCTCTGGATATTTCCGCTGCTTTTACTTTTATTCGTTTTCACGATCTCCCTCTGCCTTGTCCTTTCGAGCCTTAATGTTTACTATCGTGACGTAAAGCTCGCGACCGGGTTTTTCATACAGCTCCTCTTCTTCGCCTCCCCGGTCCTTTACTCGATAGACAATCTCTCCCTCAAGCTGAAGCTTATACTGTTCTTGAACCCGCTCACCTTCATAATCGAGAACATGAGAAGATGCCTTATAGAAGGCCGTGGCGTCGTGCTCTGGCAGTTCGTTCTGGTCGCCGCGATCGTGGCTGTGTTTTATTATCTTTCCTGCAGATTCTTTATTAAGACGGAGAGGGACTTCGCCGATGTCATCTGACGCCATGATACGGCTTTCGGAAGTGTGGAAGAAATACTCGACGAAGGACATCTTCCACAAATCGCTCCGCGAAGAGCTATCGCAGGCCTTCAGTAAAAAGGACGCCGGCAGTCTCGGCGAGAGCGAATTCTGGGCGCTCAAGGGTGTCAACATCGAGATTAAAAAGGGCGAATGCGTCGGTCTTTTCGGACACAACGGCGCCGGTAAGACGACGATACTCAAGCTGATAGCGTCCGTCACATATCCCAACCTCGGCGCGGTAACTGTGAATGGCAGGGTCGCCCCGCTCATCTCCGTGGGAGCAGGATTCCACCCCGACCTCACGGGCAGGGAAAACATCTACACCAACGGCACGATAATCGGTATGACAATTAAAGAGGTGCGGGAGAATATTGAAAAAATAATCGAGTTCTCCGACATCGAGAGAAAATTCCTCGATATGCCGGTCAAAAAATATTCAGACGGCATGAGCGCCCGGCTCGGGTTCTCGATTGCCGTGCACAGCAGCGCCGACATCATACTCATAGACGAGATACTGGCGGTCGGCGACGAGGCATTTCAGGAAAAGTGCCTTAATAAAATCAAAGAGCTGGTAACAAACGGAAAAACCATTCTCATCGTATCTCACAATAGAGACAGGATGGAGGAGCTTACGGACAGGATCGTTTTTATTAAGGAAGGGAATATAATTTCTAATCAGTAATACGAGACAGAAATCATGGGCTCATACAACCCCAAGGACTATTGGGAAAGGAGACTTAAATCTAGCTTTACGCTAGAGAGCGTGGGGAATATCGTCTTTGACGCCAATTACAACAAATATCTATATAAGCTTCAAATAGAAGCCCTGAAGAGAGCAATAGAAAAATCCCGCGTCAGCTTGTCCGGCGCAAAAGTACTCGACATCGGCTGCGGAACAGGTTTTTTCTCAGAATTCTATATCCGGCATTCGGCGGATGTAACAGGAATCGACATCACCGATGTCTCGATCGAATCACTCCGCAGAGGATTGCCGGAAGGGCGCTTCATAGTCATGGACATTTCCGCCGGGGATTTAAAGAATCAATTCGCGGAGCTGTTCGATGTACTGAATGTTTTTAACGTTCTGTATCATATCGTAGACGATAACAAACTTGCAAAAGCGATTGAAAATGCACTATTCTGCTTAAAACCAGGCGGTTATGTATTCATTACGGATAACCTCGGAAAGAAAGATTTTTCACCGGCGGAGCACGTGCGCTTTAGAAGTTTGGAAAGTTACAAGGAGCTCTTCCGTAACAGGATAGACATAGTTGACGTGCTGCCTCTTTACCATTTCATGAACAGGAGAATTAATATAGCCTCGCTCGGCGCGAATAATTTGATATCGCCCCTGCTGTTCATCTGCGACTCCATATTAAACAAGTTCGATGTGAATATTTACGATAACATGAAGCTGTTAATAGGAAGGAAACGGGCCTGAAGAATTCAGACTACTATTTTCACAATATGAGTATATGAAAGTTCTTTATGTCTTAGACAGCTTTCCGAAATTATCAGAAACGTTCATTCTCAACGAAATAACTGATCTCTTGAGCCGGGATGTCGAAATTGAGATATTAGCGCTTAACAACCCGGATGAAACCGTAGTAAACGAGGATGTTTTCAATTTCAATCTTCCGGGTTTAACCCGATACTTTCAGCTTCCTCCGACTTCTAAATTGAACTTTGCCGGTTGTTTAACTCCCGGCTTCTATGCGATGCTGTGGAGATCGTACAATTCTTACAGATCATCATTTGATTTTAAGCACCTGATAAGATTGTGTTACTACTCTCATTATTATAGAAATGTAGATATTGTCCACGCTCATTTCGCTTACAGGGCTGCGGTAGTAGGCATGCAAATAGGCGGCCTGCTGCATAAACCATTTACATTCACCGCGCACGCTTATGAAATATTTAATAAGAATCACTATTCGAAAGCGAGATTAACAGCACTATCAAACGCAGCAAATAAAATATTTACCCCATCGGCGTTCAACAAGAATTACATCATTAGAGAAACAGGTGTTTCAGAAGAAAAGATCGAAATTATCAGGGCCACTATTCCGCTTGAAAAGTTTGAAAATGTGAAATCGTCCAGTCTTGCGCTCGATACAATTAAAATTATCAGCGCAGGGAGATTAATAGAGAAAAAAGGTTTTGAATACCTCATCAAAGCGATAAAAATCGTCGCAGAGAAGCATGAAGCGGTTGAGTTAAGCATAATAGGCGAGGGAGAGCTTCACGACAAATTACATAACCTCACTTCGAGACTGGGGCTTGATGATAAAGTAAAGTTTATCGGCGCGAGATCGAACGAAGACTGTATAGAAGAGTTAGGCAAGTCTGATATAGCGGTTCTGCCCTGCGTCATCGCAGAAAATGGAGATATGGATGTCTGCCCGCTCACTCTTCAGGAAGCCATGGCCATGGGAATACCGGTTGTATCGACTGAGATCGGCAGCATCAAGGAGCTCGTAGAGAACGGGAGTGAAGGCATATTAGTTCGCGAGCGAGATGAGGCCACGCTGGCCGAGGCTATTCTAGAGCTTATAAGAGATCCCGAACTCAGAAAATATATGGGCAGCAAAGGAATGGAAAAAATAATCAAGGAGTTCAACATAAATACCCAAATGAACAAACAGACCGAAATCTGGCAAAAGATGATGAACAATATCTCCGAATAAGAAGCTGAGGCACTTTTAACCGAGCGTCAGAACCTGATTCTCATCTTATAGATTTTCCTCCTAAAAGAAGTCTCGCCATTTCATATACGCCGACATACCTAAGAACTACAAAAACGAAAAGAAACTTGATTTTATAATCAGCCCGGCCGAGTGATTTGATATCATCACGTTTTAAAAGCCTGAAAACAGTGAGAACCGGGGGGAATATATCTATCAATATTTTTTTCAGACAATAACTTCTGCTGACCAGACCGACATCCAGCTGCCCCCCGGTAAGTCTCCTCGTTTTATTGATTAGCTGTGAAATGGTTCGCCTGGCCGGGTGCATCACCACTACATTTTCGTCATACTGAATGCTGAACCCTTTGTCGTATACCCTGTTACCCCATTCATAGTCGCCGGCGGATTTTAATTCCGGATTGAATAAACCGACTTTTCCGAATACTTCTCTCGGAACGAACAGATTAGCCGTAAGTCCGAAATGCATACTTTCGACGAACACCTCGGCATCATAATTGTTTAGCATTTCCCATAATTCAGGACCTGTTAAATTGTCTGCGTCCTTTGGGAAAAAAATCACGTTCCCGGCCACAAATCCGATATTATCTTTAGTCGAAAGCGACGATAATCCCTTTTCCAGCCAATCTTTGTCGGGAATACAATCCGAATCCGTAAAAACAAGAACATCTCCATCCGAGCTGAGTATTCCTTTGTTTCTGGCTGAATATGACCCGGGCCTATGCTCCGAAACCAGATGGACAGTAGTACGGGAACCTAACATGGATTGAAGACCATCGGTTGAACCGTTATCGACTACAATAATTTCATACCTGGATTTATCGAGGGTTTGTTTTTCAAGCGCGTCCAGGCAGTGCGCCAGATTCAGCGCGTCATTGTAGACCGGTATGATAACCGACAAGTAGTGACTCATTTCAAATAGTTATGCTCGCACTAATTCGAATGACATATCGTGGTTGTATAATTATAGTACAGCATTCCGAATTCGAATATTGTTCATTTGTAGCCGATTTATTATGATAATATCAGCAATGAATGCGAATCCAAAAACAGCCATAGTTATTGTTAATTGGAACAAGAGAATAGACACTCTCAACCTATTGAATTCTTTAAAAACTCTCAATTACGACAATTATAAGATCTTTGTAGTGGACAATTCGTCGAACGACGGATCCGTCGAGGCGATAAAGGATCAATTTCCCGAGGCCGCGCTTCTTATAAATTCCGAAAATCTGGGAGGGACGGGAGGCTTTAATTCCGGCATCCGCCACGTCTTGAAAAAGGGCGGATACAAGTACATCTGGCTTTTGGATAACGATGCAGAAGTCGAGGACAATAGTCTCAGCGAATTAGTAGTAGCCATGGAACATGACGATAATATTGGCCTGGCTGGTTCAAGGATCGTAGATTCGCGGAGAAGAGATATAACAGTTGAAGCAGGGGCGCTAATCGAATCGGATATGATCGGAGTAAGGCCCCTCTACAGAAACGTCACGAACCTGAAGCTGGACACACAGACCGCCGACGTTGATTATGTTGCCATCTGCTCCGCCCTGATCCGGACGAGCGCACTCGAAAAAGTTGGCCTCATGGACGAAAGGTATTTCATATTCTGGGACGACATGGACTGGGGCCTGACATTCAAAGAAAGCGGGTTCAAAGTGGTTTGCGCCCTTAACTCGATTGCATATCACAATGCCTTTACGGAAAAAAGAGGCGTACTGGTCGATTACTACTACGGAAACAGGAATTCTCTCCTGACGTACTCGAAACATACAGGTTTATGGAAAAGAGTTCCGCTCTTTTACAAGTACCTGCGCCAGAAGTGCATTAGCCTCGCGCTCCTGGGTTTCAACGGGGATCCTAGCCTGATGGCTCTCGGGTTCTCGGGCATATTCGATTTTATCCTCGGGAGCTGGGGCAGGAAGAAGGGCGCGCCCGGCGTCGACCGGCCGCGAAAAGGCCCGGGGACCCTGCCCGGCGAAGCGGATAGGATATTGATTCTAAACGACGGCAGCAGGGACGAGATTTACAGCGCGTTAGACAACTTGAAAACAAAGTATCCGGAGGCATATTTTACAATTCTGATTAACAAAGACAGGAAGGACTACTTTGAAGATTATTTCGACAACCTAATCGAGATAGATACCGGAAGACCCTACAGCCTGGTACACCAAACTGGTGTTTTTATCAATCTGCTGAGAAATAATTTCACTCTCTCGGTTAGCTTTAAAAACGCAACCCCACTCTCATACGCAACCAAAAAGAGCTACGTATTCGATTCCGGCACAGGAGATTTCTACGAAACCGGCAACAATGTCCAGAATATATGGAAGCCGGCGGCATCGGCGGTCGTGGGAGAAATAATGAGTATTCTTTTTCTCCCGGTGCTCTGGGCATCGAGTCTAAGGTATAAAAAAAGGTGATAAGCAGATGAGCCTTTTGACCTCCTATAATCCGTTTGACGTTTACAATCATTACTCTAAATTCAGCAGCATAAGACACAAGCTGACCCGGATTATCTCAGGCACGGAAGACAGCCACCCGATAGAAGAAAAACTCAGACACGCATACGAAGGGAGCCTCAAGTTCGCCGACGCCTACGTATTGAAGAAAATAATCCACCGTGAAAAGCCCGGATATATTCTCGAGGTGGGAAGTTTTTTAGGTATGTCGGCACACTGGATGCTGGAAGTATCCAAGCCTTTTAATTCTATAGTCACGGCGGTCGATCCGAATATAAGGCACAGAATCTTCGACAATCCGCGCAGCATTGTTGAGAGATTAAACGCGGCCTATTATCCGGACAGGTTAGAGATAGTGACGGCCTTCTTCGGATATTGCGACGAGGGCATATACCATGACTATGAACATTACCAGCCCTGCCTCACACGCGAGCAGGTCGACAAGTTGATCGGAGCGAAGGTGGTCATAGGAAGGGACTGGGGCAGAAAATTCGACTTAATATTCATCGACGGAAACCATAAATACAAATCGGTTATGAACAACTTCGAGGTAGCGTATGGACTACTCGACAAGGGAGGCTCCATCGTATTCCACGACGCGCTCAGCTGGCCCGACGTTACAAAAGCGCTCCTAGAGATGAAGGAAACCTATAAGAATCGGGCGGAGGTAACTATTTATGGCGCCGCCGACAGGAAGATACTTAGACAGCTCAAAATTCACAATGACGGACTGGGAGTTTTCAAGCTTACCGGCTGAAGACAGATTTTCGAAACAGGAGCTTTCTTGACACTCACTTAAACGCCCCGCCCGCGAAGAAGCCGTCCTTTATCGATTCCGCTATACCCTGGAACGTCCACCTGCCGTAGCGGCCTATCTGGTAGATGCCCCGCTTTTCGAGCTCTCTCATAGCCGTCTCCTTCCACCGGGACCCCGGCGCCGACCAGGTGTATGCGACGTCTATCCACGTCGGGTCCACCGTCTCGGCCCTGCCTATGAACCCCCACGACTTTAGCTCCTTCACGACTGAATCGGCATACGCGGCAATCTCCTTATCCCCCGGCTTTTTGCCGTTGGCGTACGCCTTCTCGACGTATATGCTGACGCGCTCCCTTTCCTTCCGCGAGGATTTGGGCATGAACGAGGCGTCGACGTTGCTGTAAAACCCGACCCTGTGAAAACGCGACTCGCTGTCCGGGATGTAGAGCCAGTGATCGTCCGGGCATTTCTTCCCGCGCGTCGCGCCGATATTGAGCACGAGTACAGACGTATAGTCCGAAGGTTTTTCGTCGAGCCTGAGGCCAGCCATCCCGGCGGCCTTGTTTAACGGGAGCGTCGAAACCAGGTTCTCATATTTCGCACCGGTGCCGTCGGAGAATTGAACCTCTTTCTTATCGGCCTTTATCCTCGCGACGCGCTTCCCGTAGTTCACGTCGCACCTTCCCGCCATCTTCTGCGAAAGTGCGTTAAGGCCCGCTTTTGGGTAAATGTAGGTCACGTTGTATCCGACCGCGGGCGGCGACTTGTCCACCGCTCCCTTCACGGCGATCGAGAGATTCACGGGCGATTTGTAGGAATCCTGGGGCGCTATCTTCGTCCAGAGCCCCGCTGTGTAAAGGTCGTGAAAAGGGGCGAAGAACATCTCCGTGAGCGTCCTTCCGAAGCTCATCTCGATCCAGTCGGCCATCGTACGCGGGGCGCCCGACGGCGCGTTTATTATCTCGCTGATTGCCTTCGCGGCGACGTCCTTCCCGAGATAGCTGAGGTTATTCTGAATAGGATATGGAACGTATAGCCCGGTCTTACTGAAAAATACAGATGATTTTCTCTTGTAAGATTTCACTCCGCCGAGGGATTCTATGAACCTGAGAACCGTAGGGTCGCCGCCGAATATCCAGTGACCCCCGCCTATCTCGAACCTGTACGCCTCGCCGTCTTCCGGCGCTTCGAATAACCGCTTGTCACTCCCCGGCGCAAGGTAATACGACGAGCATATACCGCCCGGCACACTCTCGGCCTCGTACACCGGAAGGCCCGACGCGATCCCCGCGGCAAGCCCGGTAACGCCCCCGCCTATGACTAGATTTCCCGGCCTTTTCACCTGTTATATCGTCCCGTGCTGAATTGGAATAATATCATTCGATCGCTTTTACCAAGGGTTTTACACAGAAATATATATCCTCGCTTTCCAATAAGCCATATCTATTGATTTTGCTCCTTTCCAATTCCCTGACATAGCCGTCGACCTTTACGTCGAAGCCGGCGCTTTCAAGCCTGTCCCTGATGTCCTGGCCATAGAACCTCACATGGTTCCATTGACCGAAAAAACGCTCCCTGTCTTCGTGCGTCACGATAGAGGGATCCTCGAATGTCACATCGCCTGAAATCGGAACCATTACTATCGCCCACCCGCCGGGTTTCAGAACGCGGAACATTTCTCTCATGGCCTTTCTATCGTCCACGACGTGCTCCAGAACGTGGCTGCATATAATAGCGTCGAACGAATCGTCTTCGTATGTTATGTCCGTAATGTCCATCCTTACCATTACGCTGTCCGAATAAAGATCGGCGGTAAGATAATCGAGATTGTCCAGAGATTTGAAAGCCTTTTCAAAAACCTGCTCCGGCGCGAAGTGGAGGAGCCTGAGACGCTCCGTGAACAGATTCGTCCTTTCCTTGAAATAGAGCCATAGCAAACGATGCCGCTCCAATGCCCTGCATCTCGGGCACCGGGAGCTCTCCCGTAATATGACGCCGTATGGAAGAAATTTCCTCAGATGCCAGCCGCAGCATGGGCAACGGTGCGTTATACCTACATAAGATGCGGCGAGCATAAAACTCTCCGCTCCACGATGGATTGCACCGGCCCTGTCGTGATATCTTGCCGGGATCACAGCTTTAGCGAATTCGATCAAATATTTGGTGAGCATCAGACCCCTGCAATTATATTCCCGAATTCGTCGACCTCGCATTTAAAGCCGGGGGCGACGTACAGCGTCGACGTCTCCTCGAAGACTATAGCAGGGCCCGGGAACCTGAACCCGGGATAAAAATCCTGCCTCATGTAAGACCGCGTCTTCGTCTCCCGTCCGTCTATTATCACGTTCTCCTTCGAAGCCCTGACAGTCTTTTTTCCGGCTACGAGCTTCGGCAGCGCAAGCTTTTTCTTCCTTCGTATGGCCCTCAGCCTGAGCGTCACGACCTCCACCTCATCCCCCGGCATCGAATAGCCGTAGAGCTTTTTGTGTGTCTCGTTGAAGACCTTAACGAAATTCTTCCCGTAAGGTATCGTGATCTCGTGGGCCTGCCTCTTGTAGCGCGCGTCGACGTATCTCTCGTACTTCACCCCGCTCTCCCCGAAATCGGCCATCGATTTTTTTACGAGCGCCGCGAATCCCCGCTCTATCTCGCCGGATGCGGTTTTACCAGCCATGACGAAGACAGTCGTGCCGTAGTCCTTGAACGTATCCGCCATGAGCATCCCGAGGGCCGAGAGCACCCCGGGCGCCATCGGGAATATGACTGTCTTTATCTCCATTCCGCGCGCGAGCTCGCAGGCGTGGAGACCGCCCGCCCCGCCGAAGGATAGAAGCGCGAACTCCCGGGGGTCGTACCCCTTGCCTATGGATATCACCCTGAGGGCACGCTCCATGTTCGAATTGGCGACCCTCACTATCCCCTCGGCGAGCTCCTCGACCGTTACGCAGAGCTTCCGTGAGAGCTTCCCGAGCGCCGCGAGCGACTTCTCGGGATATATTGTCATCCGCCCGCCGAGGAACCTTTCCGGGTCGATTCGCCCGAGGGCGACGTTCGCGTCCGTAACTGTCGGCACCGTTCCCTTCCCATAGCACGCCGGCCCCGGATCGGCTCCCGCGCTTTCAGGGCCGACTTTGAGCGCGCCGCCGGTGTCTATGTAGGCTATCGAGCCCCCGCCCGCGCCGATGGTCGTCACGTCTATCATCGGCACCTTGAGCGGTATGCCGTCTATATTCGTCTCGGTGGTGAATCTCGGCCCACCGTTCGAGAGGGCGACGTCCGTCGACGTGCCGCCCATGTCGTATGTGAGCACCTTCTCGTAACCGGCGGCGCTCGCGACGCTGTACGCCCCGACGACACCGCCCGCAGGCCCCGAGAGGACTATCCTGACTGGTTCGTTCCCTGCTTCGTCCGGCGATATGACGCCCCCGCTCGACTGCATTATGGTAATTCCGTCTCCCCCTCCGTTCCGGGAGGAGATATTCTCCGAAAGCGATCTCATGTACGAGCGGACCTTCGGAACGAGGTACGAATTGGCGACGACAGTTGATGTCCTCTCGTACTCCCTGAACTCGGGAAGAATTCTGGATGAGACCGATACCGGCACGCCGAGCTTCTCGAGAAAAGCGGCGACCTTCTCTTCGTTTGCGGGATTTTTATAGGAATGTAAAAACGAAATCGCGACCCCTTCGGGTTTCAGTTTTTTCAGCCGAACGAGGAGTCTTTTGAGGTCGGAGGCTTCTATCTTCCTCAGCACCCTTCCTCCGAAAGACACTCTCTCCGGGACTCCGAGGCGCATGTCCCTCGCGACCAGAGGACGCGGGGGCTCCCAGAAAATATCGTAGAGGCTACCCCTGTTCTGCCTGCCTATTTCTATCACATCCTCGAAACCCGCGGTCGTAACGAGCGCGACACTCGCCCCCTTCCTTTCGAGAAGTGCGTTCGTGGCGACGGTCGTGCCGTGAACGATCTCGACGTTATGAAATTTATCCCCGAGAACGTGCGCGAGCCCCGATATTATCGATCTCGAAGGATCGTCCGGGGTCGAGGGGATTTTGTAGGAGTAAATTTTCTCGCCGTCGTAAAAGACGAAGTCGGTGAATGTGCCCCCGGTGTCGATACCGGCCCGAATCATTCTCCGCATACCCTTTCCGAGAATACATCCGGCTGCATGGTAGCTAATCCGCTTTAAAGCTATACCGGGGCCGCGGCATATACCACGAGGCCACGAAACGGAAGCTCTCTCCGCCGCCCGGAATAAGAATGGATGGAATTAAGTCTAGTACTCGTCCTGACCTACGGGATAAACGACCTTAACCTTGTCTTCCGCTATTTCCCGGAGCGCGGTCACGACGTCCTTGTTGTCTGTCTCTTCCGAAAGCGGATGAGCCCCCTTGACGAGCAGCCTGGCCCTCTTCATCGCCGCGACCGAGAGCGCAAACCTGTTTACCACTTTTTCAAGGCAATCTTCTATAGTTACTCTTGCCATATATTCGCCCCCTTGTTATAAAAACCGGTTAAGGATTATAAATATAAGGGATGAAGACGCTTATGTAAAGCAGCGCCCGGGCACTCGGAAAGTGATTCCCGTTTGGTTAATATTATTGTTTCCGGAGGAAACGACATGGACCTGGATCAGGTGAAGTACGACGAAAAAGGGCTGGTTGCGGTTATAGTGCAGGACTATCAGAACGGGCAGGTGCTGATGTTCGCCTACGCCAACAGGGAAGCGCTCGAAAAGACCCTCGAAACCGGGCGGACTCATTTCTGGAGCAGGTCCCGGGGTCGGCTCTGGATGAAGGGCGAGGAATCCGGGAACGTTCAGGAAGTTAAGGGAATCTATTTCGACTGCGACAGGGACGCCGTCCTCGTGCTCGCAGACCAGAAGGGGGTCGCCTGTCACACCGGGCAGAGGACCTGCTTTTTCACGCCTCTCGAAGGCAGCGAGCAGATATCCCCGGCCTTCGGCGGCGCGGGAGCCGACGACAAAACCCTCCGGGACGTCTGGAACGTCGTCGACGACAGGAGGCGTAACCCGCGCGAGGGCTCTTACGTCAGCGGATTATTCGAGAAGGGGCTCGACAAGATACTCAAGAAAATCCCGGAGGAAGCCGGCGAGGTCGTCATAGCAGCCAAGAACGAAAGCCGGAAAGAGGTCGTATACGAAACGGCCGACCTCTGGTTCCATTCCCTGATTGCGCTTTCATATTTCGGCATAACGCCCGATGATATATTCGAGGAGCTCGGAAGGCGTTTCGGCAAGCCGAGCGAGGCGTACAGGAATACCGACGGGGTGAAATAAGCTACGCGGAATCGGCGGGCTCCCGCACGGATGCGGGAGCCCCCGTGGATTTGCGGGTTGATCAGCGGTTCTTCTTAGGTCTGTCCTTCTCTTCTATGTACTCACCGAGAAAAGTCCTGTTCCTGACAGACGGCGGAAGGTTGCCGAGGTCCGGCTTCGGCATGTCCGTCGAAAGGTCGCTCGTAAAGGCGAAGCTCGAAACCACCTTTTCCACCTTTTTAGTTTTGCAGAACGGGCACGCGACCGTCTTCTCGTCTTCCTCGACGTATATAAGCGCCGAGAAGCGGTAATTCTTCGGCAGGTTCACGAAAACGAGGATCGACCCGTCGTTAAGGTAAAAGTTCAGATCGACGGCGTTCTTGTCCCTCTTTCCGGCCTCGCCGAGCACCTTCTCGTTATCGAGATCGAGGACGCCGATGTGATTTATGTTGTCGTATTTTTTAACGAGTTCGGATACGAGCTTCTTCGTAGCCTTCTTCCGGATTTCCTTCAGGGAATCCTCGACGTTCTTCCTGCACGGAATGCATTCGTATTCAAAAAGCGGCATTTCTACCCCCTGTCTTTATGGTATTACCTGTTGAAATACTGGTTCAGGTGCTCCTGGCCGACCCAGTCGTTCTTCATTTCCTCGTCCTTCTGCTGCTTGTATTCCATGTGCCACCTGAGCTCGTCCTTCGGCCCGGGAGCCCTCTTGCTCTTGTCGTCGAATACGGCCCTGAACGTCGAGAAAACCCTCGTCACGTCCTTGTCCCCGCAGAGCGGGCACTTTAGCTCCTTCTCGTCATCCTTGTCGTATATGAGGTGGCTGAACCTGAAATTCTTGAGCTCCATGTAAAGCACCCTGTTCTTTTCGAGCTTGAAGCGAAAACGCCTCGGCCCCCTCGAGTTCGACTTCTCGCCGAGCGCGAAAATCTCTTTCCCCGTCTCCGCATCCGTGACCTCTATATACAGAAACCCCGGATTTTCCTTCATTATCCTGGCCGCGTTCGTCTTGTTCAGCTTCGGCACAAGGGCGTCTATATCGCTGTTGTACTTGTTATAGCACTTATCGCACTCGTATTCGAAAAGAGGCATGGCGTCACTCTCCTGGCTTAATAAACTACTAAAGATAACTAATATTTCCGAAATGCTCCAGTTATGGAACCGGCCCGGGATCCTTATTTGACAAAGCCTTCGCCCCAGACGATTATTTTCCGGACGATTATTTTTTCGGCCTTATTCATTATAATACCGGAATCCACATGACTGAAACCCGGGAGCTTCTCGTCAACGAAAGCGGGGCCGTCTGCACGCTCACGATCAACACCCCTGAAAAAAGGAACGTGGTCACCCCTTCCATGCTGCTCGGCCTGGAGGAAACGTTCGGCAGGCTCCGGGATGAAGACAAAATAAGGTGCGTCGTCATACGCGGCGCGGGCGACAGCGCCTTTTCCTCGGGCTACGACATATCCGCGATCCGCGAAGACGACATGATACGGAACTTCGAGGGGAACAATCCCCTCCCGAGGGCCATTCACGCCATAGAGTCCTTCCCCTACCCTGTAATAGCGATGATAAACGGTCACGCCTTCGGCGCCGGGCTCGAAATAGCAGCCACGTGCGACATAAGAATATCCGTTGACAGCTGCCTCTTCGGAATGCCTCCCGCGAAGCTCGGCGTCGTGTATTCATACAGGGGCGTAAGGAGATTTCTGAACCTCATAGGCCCCGGCTATACGAAGGAGCTATTTCTCACGGGAAGGTCGATAAAGCCGGAAAGGGCGGCCGCGATGGGCCTCGTCAATTTCGTCGTCAAGCCGGAGGAGCTCGAAAAATTCACTTACAACCTTGCCGAGGAGATAGCCGGCAACGCGCCCCTTTCCATGAAGGCCATGAAAGAAATGACCAATGTCTGGCAGAGGAGCCTTGTCATGAGCGCGGAGGACGAAGCGCTTCTTAGAGAATTGACGCTGAATGTGCAGAACAGCGCCGACTACAAGGAAGGCCAGAAGGCCTTCGCCGAGAAGAGAACGCCCGTGTTCAAAGGCGAATAAAGCCTTTCACTTTCCCTTTTTTCTCAGCCTGAACAAATCCAGCCTCTGATAGCGGCTCTCGGATATGAAATCGTATTCCGGGGTAAGGCCGGCTTTCGTATTCAGCCTGCTCGCGGGGTGGGCCTGCATGACGAGCCATACGTCGTGCGTCAGCATGCCCGGATAAGATGGGAACCTGTCCTTTACCGGGACAAGCTCAAGGTCGCCCCTTTCGAGATAATACCTCGCCGTGACGGCCTCGAAGTGCGGAAAAACGAAGACGTAATCTCCGCTTCCGGCATTCGACTCTATCTCCCTTATCACCTCCCGCCACTGGTGTTTCTCGACTCCGCTATAATACGAATAAAGCGGCTGCGCGGAGAGGATCACGACGGCGGCCGTCACAGCGCAGGCGGCAAACCTGTTAGTGACGGCGCTCATTCCCGCGGCGGCCAGGAGGTATAGTCCGAGGGAAGCGATTATCGTATACCGGAACACCATAACCGGGGCGATAGTAAGGGAAATCAGAAACGGCGTCAGGAGCGGCACCAGGAGCCAGAGGAGAAGAAAATAAATCTTTTCCCCGTAGGTGATCTCCTTAACCACCGCGGATTCGTCCGCCGCGGTGAGGAGCCCTTTAAAGCCCTTCACGCCTCTGAGCCTTTTCGAATTCGCGACGGCCAGTACGGCGAACGCCGCGAGCAGCGCGAGCATGTAAACAGAGCCAGCGTATATGACGATATAGAGGTACAAATCTTCCGATCCCGGCTCTGGTATCCAGAACGATTCCCTCACGGACGTGAATCTTCCCGCGAGGAGAATAAACCCGGGGACGTAAAGAGCCCCCAATATAACCTGAACGAGTATCCAGCGAGTAAGCGCGGGCGCGCCGGCGCGGCCGCGTGTGAGGAATATCGTGAAGCAAAAGATATTCTGCGCCAGAACAGTGAACAGGCCGAAATAATGCGTATAACAGAGAAGCGCGCTCGACAGAACGTAAATCCCGGCCCAGCGCAGCTTCCACCCGGAAATAAGCCTGAGGAGCGCATAACAGGAGACGAGCGCGAGGAAAACCATCAGGGTATATCCCCTCGCCTCCTGCGAGTACCTCACGTGAAAGAAAGAGACGGCGATTATCAGCGCCGCGAAGAGACCGGCCCTTTTACCGAAAAGAAGCCTGCCTATGGAATACGTGAGAACAATCGAAAGAACGCCGAACACAAGCGAGGGAAATCTGGATACGAATTCCGAATCCCCGAAGACGGGTATCCACAAATGGAGCAGCATGTAGTAAAACGGGGGATTCCCTTCCTTGCTCTGATCGTCTACCCATTTTATCTGCTCTATAAACCCGAGCCTGGATACGTCGATAGATACCGCTTCGTCGAACCAGATGCTTTCCCCGCCGATGTCGTAGAGCCTGAGCGCGAGCCCAACAAGCACGATGAGAAGGATGAGGTAATTCTCTTTCAGAATATTGACGAGCCTGCCTTCGGTCATCGTACGCCTGCGGCGCGGAGTATGTTCAGCTGCCGTACCCGAAATCCCTTATGAGGTTTTCCCTGTCGGTCCAGTTCTCGCTGACTTTAACCCATAGCTCGAGGAAGACCTTCGAGCCGAGGACCCTCTCTATATCCGCCCTCGCCTGGCTCCCTATCTCCTTAAGCATCTCTCCGCCCTTTCCGATGATGATGCCCTTGTGGTTAATTCTCTCTACGTATATCACGGCGGAAATATGTATGAGCTGTTTTTCGGGGACTTCTTCGAACTCCTCTATGGAAACCGCGACTTTGTAGGGTATCTCCTGATGCGTGAGGTTGAATATCTTCTCCCTTATGAACTCCGCGGCCAGAAACCTCTCGGGCTGGTCGGTGATCATGTCGTCGGGGAAATACTTCGGCCCGGGTGGAAGGTGGTTCCTGATAGCAGCCAGGAGCTCGGGGATCCCGTCGGCCATGGCGGCCGATATGGGAATTATTTCGAGGAATTTATTCTGGTACTTCCGGGATTGGTCTATTATTTTAAGGATTTCGCCCTTTTTTATCTTGTCGATCTTGTTGATGAGGAGTATCGCCGGCTTCGGCAGGCTCTCGATTATGAAGCTGTCGCCCTTCCCGAAGGGCTCGTTCACCTCGACCACCATCAGTATCACGTCGGCTTCCCTGACAGCCGACATCGCCGCCTGGACCATCACCTTTCCGAGCTTGCCCCTAGCCTTGTGTATGCCGGGCGTATCGAGGAATATGAGCTGCGCGTCGGGAAGGTTCCTTATGCCGAGTATCCTGTTCCGCGTGGTGTTGGGCTTGTCGGAGACCGCGGCGATCTTCTCCCCGACGACGGCGTTGACGAGTGTCGACTTCCCGACGTTCGGCCTCCCGACAATCGATATGAACCCCGAGCGGAAATCCTTTTCCTCATTCATGACAATGCTTCCTTCCTGTTATTAAATGCTGTCGTTAACTGCCTTCCGGCGCCCCGGCTACTCCGCTTTTGCCCTGAATTTATAAACGTGAAGCCCGTGGTATTCCGTTTCCGACACGTAATCGAACCGTGACGCCATTTTGAGCTTCATTATGTTCTTCTCGAGCCCCCTGTGATTCGATACGACGAGCCAGACATTGTTGTCGCCGATACCTGTGTAGGTGAAGAGCTCCTCGGAGAACTGCCCGAGCCTGAGATCGTTTCTCTTTAAATAATAGGCGGCCGGCTCCACTTCGAACTTGGGATAGGTCACTACGAAATCCCCGTGCCCGGCCTCTTCCTGAATGTACCTTGCAGCTTCGCGCCAATCGTACTTTTCCGTCTCAACATAGTATCTATAAAGGCCGGGAATAGAAAGTCCCGCTATAAGGGCCACGACGAGCACGATGACCGTATTCGACCTGAGACCGCTGATTCCGCGCGCCGTGAGGATGTAAAACGCCGGGGCCGCCGCTATCGTGTACCTGTAGATTAATATCGGCGACGACAAATACGATAATATGAAGGGTATGAATACCATGGCGAAGATCCATGCCAGGAGAAGATATATCCTGCTCCCGTATGAAATCCCGGGTCCTTCCTTATCGTAATCCTCGAGGCCGTAAAACCTTTCCGGGAGATTGATACGCTTTATAAGCCCGTGTCCGCCAATGGCAAGGAGCGTGAAAAATATAAAGACGCACAGGAGAAAAGCGGTGCCCGCATAGAGCGTAAAGTAGCCGAGTATGTCGTTGAGCATGGGCTCCGTTATCCAGAACCCCTTCTGTATGGCCGCCGTGTTCCTGGCCAGAAGAAAAGAGCACGGCAGAAAAAGTAGGGCGATTAAACCCTGAAGAAGAATCCATTTTAAAAGCCCGAGGTTCCCCACCCTTCTCTTCCGTGCAAGCTCCGTGAAAAACCAGATGTTCTGCGCGATCACCACGAATATGCCGTAGTAGTGGGAGTAGACGAGGCAGACGCTCGAAATAACGTAGGCGGCGGCGTATACCCGGCTCTTCGACATTGTAAGCCGCAGGAGAAAATAAAAGGAGAGGAGCGCCAGAAACGCCATCAGGCTGTATACCCTGGCTTCCTGCGAGAACATGATACCGAAAATTGAAACGGCGAGGATCGATGCGGCGACGAGGCCTGTTTTTTTATCGAAGAGGAGCTTTCCGAGTGCATAAATTGCGAGAATAGAGAGGGAGCCGAATATGGCAGACAGCATCCTGACCGAAGCCTCGGAGTCCCCGAAAACGGGAATCCACAAATGGAGGAGCGTGTAATAAAGGGGCGGGTTGTTGTCGTCCACTTCGGCGATCCAGCCGAGGTGTTCGACGAATCCGAGCTTGGCCACCGCGACGGATATGGCCTCGTCGTACCATATGCTCTCGCCGCCAATGTTATATATGCGCAGGGCGGATCCCGCGGCGAAAATCAGGAAGAGGAGATAGTTTTCCCGGATGAAAGCCGATAGAGGCTGATCTTTCGAAGCCTTTTTTATCTTCGTCATGGGGCCGGTCCGGGCACACCCGGCCCGGATTCCTACCATGATACTCACCCGTTCAGGCAATTTCCATTGGTACAATCGCGGCTGGAGTGAAAACAGGAAATGTAAATAGCAATTCGGAATGTTATTCCGGGACACCTTCCAGCTGGTAGATTTTTATCTTCCTGAACTCCTTTTCCTGAAGCAACCGGTTTTGCGGAGGAAGGTGTTCCTTTTCAATCATGTCTCCGTGATAGGAGGATATTATCCATACATCCCCCGGGCCGTGTAACGTATCGAGCCCTGATCTATTATATAGGGTGATCACTTTCAACTTCCCCTTTCTGAAATAATAATTTCCAGATTCTATCTCATGTTCCGGATAAATAATGACCAAATCACCTTCGCGCGCATTCTCCTCTACATACCGGGCCGCCTCCCTCCACTCGTGCTTATCGGGATTCCGGTAATAATGATGAACGCTCATAATCGAAAGAGCCAGAACGAGCGCTGTCACGAATAACTTCGCCCCTCTCCGGCGAATGTTGTCAATCCCCTTGGCGACGAGCAGGTAAAGACCGATCGATGCCGGAATTCCATACCTCGCCTGAAAAAGCGGCTTATACAGAATCGATACGGCTACTGGTAAGACGACGGGAACCAGTATCAGGAGAGAGAGCAAATAGACCCGCCCGATATTCGATAAGTTGAGGCCGGTAGAGTATCCCCTCACGGATGTGAGGACTGTTTTAAGGCCGGCGCCCCGATGGAGCTCGCGGGCATTGATTATCGACCAGATACATAGAAGAAAAAAGAGGATGAATAGCGGCCAGGAGCCCGAGTACTCAAATATAGAGCCCGCAATAATCTTGAGGCTGGCTTTCGGTATCCAGAAGTCTTCCTTTAACGCGCTCGACCCCCCGAGCAGGTATAGCTGAGGCAAAACCGAGCCCACGAGTATCAATTGTAGAACTATCCACTTTCGCAGTGGAGGAGCAAGTGGCCTCGGACCCGCAATCAGGCGGGTCAGATAGTAGGCATTCTGAGCTATAATGACCAGTGCCCCCAGGAAGTGTGTATATATAAGGGCAATACACGTCAATAAATACCCGATACCGTTTCCGGCACTGTATCTGTCTGACAGCCTGATGAAAAAGTAATATGACAGTATCGCGAGAAAGACTATAAGAGTATACGACCGTGCCTCCTGCGCATAATAGATTTGATAAGGCGCAGTTGCCAGTATAAGTGCGGCAAACAGTCCCACAGTTTTGTTAAAAATCGTTTTTCCGAAGAGGTAAATGAGAGGTATGGTGAGAGAACCTGTAATGGCCGAAAAAAGCCTGAGCGAAAATTCCGAATACCCCAACAATGACGTCCACAAGTGAAGGATCCAATAATAGACGGGCGGGTGGTTTTCGGATTCTGAAACAATAGTTTTCAATATCCCGAGGAGTCCTAAACGGGACATCTTGTAGGAATAGGCTTCGTCGAACCACAGACTCTGCGAATCGAGATTGTACATGCGAAGCGCCAGGCCCAGCAGGAATATCGGAAAGAGGAGGTTACCTTTTAGAAATCTGGGCAATATGTGCAGTCCGAGTTGCAAAATAGTCTACGATATCGTTAATATCATAATTGGATATATTATTTAATACAAGTACTGGGACTGGTCTGATTATTCAATTTCTGATATCAGATACGGTCTTGTACCTGACCGCATGCAGGCTTGTATTGCCAAATCGAAAACAAAGGTTAAGATTTTCGCTTCTGAGGGACATTTAGACACAAGGAGCAGGATAAAAATGCTTGAACATCTGGGAGACTGGTCCAGGACCGATTACTGCGGGAAACTGCGCGCGGACGACATCGGCCGCGACGTCGTGCTTATGGGATGGGTGCAGTCTAACAGGGACCACGGCGGGGTCATATTCATCGACCTCCGTGACAGGGAAGGGCTCGTCCAGGTCGTCTTCAGCCCGCAGGTAAGCGGGGAAATCCACGACAAGGCCGGGGCGCTAAGGGACGAATGGGTCCTGGCAGTCCGCGGCAAGGTTACGAGCCGCTCGCCCGAAACCGTAAACAAGAACCTCGCGAGCGGCGAGATAGAAGTCGTCGCGGAGGAGCTCAGGATACTGAACACGTCCAAAGTCCTCCCCTTTCTCATCGAGGACGACATAAACGTCGACGAGCTCTTAAGGCTCAAGCACAGGTACCTCGACCTCAGGCGCCCTTTCATGAGGGACAACATTATCACGCGCCACAAGGCTGTCTCGGCTACGAGGAATTTTCTCAACGGCTCCGGGTTTATAGAAGTCGAGACCCCTTACCTCACCCGCTCGACGCCCGAAGGCGCCAGGGACTTTCTCGTCCCGAGCAGGCTTAACCCCGGGCAGTTCTACGCCCTTCCGCAGTCGCCCCAGCTTCTGAAACAGACCCTAATGGTCTCCGGGTTCGACCGCTACTACCAGATAGTTCGCTGCTTCCGCGACGAAGACTTAAGAGCCGACCGCCAGCCCGAGTTCACACAGATAGACCTCGAAATGTCCTTCGTAAGGGAAGACGATATAATGAACGTCGTCGAGGGAATACTAAAATCCATATTCTCCGAAGCCGCCGGTGTAGAGATACCGGCCCCGTTTCCGAGGATGAAATACGACGAGGCGATGCTGAGATACGGCTCCGACAAGCCCGACACCAGGTTCGGCCTCGAGCTTGAAGACATATCGGAAATATTCCGTGATTCCGAGTTCCAGGTCTTCAGCGGCGCTCTCAAGAAGGGCGGAATAATCAAGGCGCTCAACCTCAAGGGTCGGGCTGGAGAGCTTTCGAGAAAAGAGATCGACGACCTCGGCGAGGCGGCCAAGTCCTTAGGGGCCAAGGGCCTCGCGTGGATTCGTGTCTCCGAGAACGAATGGCAGTCGCCGATAATTAAATTCTTCAGCGACAAGGAAAAGGAAGACCTCAAAAACGCGCTCCGGCTCGAAAACGGCGACATCGTATTCTTCGCCGCCGACACGCCGCACATAGTCAACATGGTGCTCTCGCATATAAGGCTCACGCTCGGTGAAAAGCTCGGGATCATCGACCACGGCAAGTTCAATTTCCTCTGGGTCGAGGAGTTCCCGCTGCTGGACTATGACCCAACCGAAAAGCGCTACGTCGCGATGCACCACCCGTTCACCTCGCCCAAGGAGGAAGACATTCATCTCCTCGACGAGGCCGATAAGTTGTCCATACGTTCGAGGGCATACGACGTTGTCCTTAACGGCGTCGAGATAGGCGGCGGAAGCATAAGGATTTACAGGAAGGACGTTCAGGAAAAGCTCTTCAAGGCCATAGGCCTCACGGACGAAGAAGCGCGCGGGAAGTTCGGCTTCCTCCTGGAAGCGCTCGAATTCGGCGCCCCGCCCCACGGCGGCATAGCGCTCGGGCTCGACAGGATAACGATGCTCATCTCCGGCGCGGATTCGATAAGGGACGTGATCGCGTTCCCGAAAACCCAGAAGGGCGCGTGTCCGCTCACCGAAGCCCCCTCTCCGGTAGAGACGGCGCAGCTTTTGGAGCTCGGGATAAAGCTCGACATCAAGGAAAAAAAGAAACAGTGAGCCCCAGTCTTCAGGCCGGCTAAACCGGCTCTACTTTGAAACGGCTATCTGGTCGAGATTCTTCGGCAGGATGCCGAAATGCTCTTTCGGAACGGTATAGACCTCTTCGCCCGAGGACGTTTTAACATAAAAATTATCCTCGTCCTTCCTCTTTCCGAAAAAGACCGTCTCCGATACCCCCTCTCCGAAAAACCCCGCTTCGACGGTAGGCTGCTCCAGGCCATATTCCCCGAGGGCTTTGGGCTCGTCGTCGACGAAATCCGATGCCTCGAGGCCCGCGAACGAGCTCAGGAACTCGTCCACCTTTTTTTGATCTATGGGACGCGGCGACTCCGCCCCCGACTGTACCCAGCGGCCGTTTTCCTTTCTCAGCTCGACGCTGAATATCCCGGCCCGCACGACTATCCTGTCGACGGCGCCCTTATCGAATCCGGCGAGCTTTCTGTCCCTGAAGCCCTCCGGGCTCCCGTTCAGGATACCCCAGAGGTAGTGGTCCTTGACGAGTATAACCCTCCCCTCCCCGAGGTCGTATATGTAGATGCCCGAGCCCACGGGGCTCCTGTCGCCTATGATGATGGGGTAATCCAGGTCCCCGGTAACCACGGTGAACTCCCTTTTGGATTCGACGAAGCCGAACTCGTCGAGCCCTGTCTCCTCCGTCGATACGACCTTGTCCGCCTCCATTTCCGTGAGGTCCTTTAAGAGATTGTCGACGGCTTCCGAATCGGCGCGGCGCTTCTTTCCGTCCGCGGCGGCGTACCACTTCCCGTCCGTTTTTTCGAGCGAGACAGCGCCGTCCGGGTAGGTTATTTTAATCGACAGGATGTCGTCGGGTTTAACTCCGTGGAAGACCTTTAAAGCCTCGGGGGCCTCAGCGGCCTTTTTCTGGGAGTCGTAGTAGAGTACGCCTCCGAGCAGCACCGCGAATATCACAAGGGCGACGAGGGTGCCAGAAAATTTTCTTAAATACTTTCCCAATTTGACCCTTTCTTTTTCGTTATCGTCCCGGGCCGAAGAGACCTCCCACCGCTACAGCCTCTTTCTCTTCCACCATATTGCTACACCGGAAAAGAATATAACAGCCGGAATCATAATAACAGTGAAAAAGAATATTACGTTCGTCTGCTTGTTCGTAATTGCGAGCTTTCCAACCTTTCCGGCCTTGGGCCTTATAGAGATAAGGTTCTCGTCCCCCGAAACCCAGTTCACTGTATTCAAAAAGAGGTCCCTGTTGCCGGAAAAATCTATGAAGATATTGGACACGAAGTCGACGCTCCCGAATACCGCCACCCGCGATTCGTTGTTTCCGTTCTCGACTACAGCCGCAACTCCGAGCGGCCCAGCCATGTCCCCCTCTTCCTGCTGGGCGATGCCCTGGTCGAAGAGCTCGAAATTCGTCTCCGACCAGCTGTACTGTCCCGTATGCGCAAGAATATCCGTGCCGGGCCCGTCGGCCTCCAGGGCCGCTATGCTCCGGGAATAGGGGAATATGGTCGCGAACCTGAACCCTTCGGTTATGTCGTGGTGGGCGTACTGCGCGACTATCGGCGCTATGTCGCCCCCTCCTTCGAGCTTTGAGCTCGGGTCGACGATTATGTCGTCCCTGATGTCGAACCCGTAGCCCTTGAGGAGCGAGGCTATCTCGGAGCCCGACCTCGGCTCTATAAGGAATATGGCCTTCCCGCCGTTATCGAGATAACTCTTCAAGATGCCTATTTCCTTTAGGGAAAAGGACTGCTTCGGCGCGGCCACGAGAAGGACCGAATTGTCCTCGGGGACGCCGTCCCCCCGGAGGAGCATGAATTCGTTCACCTTGTAGCCTTCGTCCTCGAGCGCCTTACTCAATACCCCGAGCCCTTCGGGCTCTATGTCGTCGTTTACGTCGCGCTCGCCGTGTCCGGTCATGAAATAGACTGTCTTGTTAACCTTCCTGTTGAGCTTGAATATGGCGTTCGTTATGTCTTCCTCGGAGCTTTTCAATATGCCGCCCGAGAGGTGGTCCGTGAGCCTCAGCTTTATGGTCTGCTCGCCGTCGGCAAGGACTACGGTGCCGTATTCCTTTATGTCGTACTTCTTGGCTACGCCGGGCTCCTTGTCGGGATTTACGTACCTCACATTTATCTTCCCCGACCGCCTCGTGTATTCCTTTATGAGGTCCTGGAATTCTCCCTTGTCGATCCCCACGTCCTTGAAAAAGGCTATTATTTCTATGTCGCCGTCGATGTTGTCCACGACCGACGTCGTGTGCTCAGAAACCGTGTAAAGCTTCGAATCCGTCATGTCGATCCTGATATCGGTTCTGAAGAAGATGTAATTTACAAGAATGAGTATTCCGCAGACGCTCAATATGGAGACGAGCGCGTTCGTTCCGTAAATAAGCCGCCTTCTCTTCATCTCCACCTCTCCGATTCGAGCGCGGAGTAGGTCAGGAAGAGGCCGAGGAATATGAGCGAAATGTAGTAGACGACGTCCTTAAGATCGATGATACCCTTTCCGAAATCCTCGTAATGGTTGATCACGGAGAGATATCCCAGAATCGTACTTTCGGCGTCGGAAAGCGCGCCGACGAGCCAGAGGAGAAGAAGTATGCCGAAGCTGATGACGGCCGCTATGAGCTGATTGTCGGTTAGCGACGACGCGAATATGCCGATGGAAAGGAAAGAGGCCCCGAGTAAAAAGAGCCCGATGTAGCCCGCGAAGACGGCCCCGAAATCGGGGTTCCCGTGCACCATCAGCACAAACACATTTACCGACGAAAGAAGGAGCATGATTATAAGCAGTATCAGCGCGGCCGTGAACTTCCCGAACACTATCGTCCTCAAGCGTATAGGGGATGTGAAAAGCAGCTCGGCCGTGTAGTTTTTCTTCTCGTCGGCCACGAGCCGCATCGTAATGAGCGGCACTATCAGGAGCAGCACGATGCTTATCGTACCGAAGTAGGGCAGTATGACGAGATTGTTGAGGTTGAGGTCCCCCGTCTGGAGCTGGTAGCTCGGGTCGAGCTGGAACTGGAGAAATCCCTGGAGATAGAGGAAGAAAAATCTTGCCGAAATGATCTGAAAGACCACGAGTATTATATAAGCCAGCGGAGAGGCGAAATACGACCTCAGCTCACGCTTTAATACGGGATAAAATGCGCTCATTCAATTCTCTTCAGACGCTATGACTTTTAGAAATACCTCTTCCAGCGTGTTGGTTACAGGCCTCAGCTCGAGAAGCCCCCAGTCGTTCTCGACGGCGATCCTCGCTATCTCTTCCCTGACCTCGGCCCCCTTCTTGGGGACGATTATATACTCGCCGGCGATGCCAGGCTTCACATTCGATATCCCCCCGAGTGCGAGGACCTTTTCGATAACCCCTTCCCCATTCTGCCTCGTCCGCATGATTATGCTCTCGGCGCTCCTCATATCCTCCGAGAGCTTCTGAAGGGACTCTTCGAGAACTATCTTCCCATGATTGATGATTATCACCTTGCTGCATATCATCGTGACCTCGGGCAGTATGTGGGTGCTCAATATAACCGTCCTCTCGCCAGAAAGGCTCTTTATGAGCTCCCTTATCTCGATTATCTGCCTCGGGTCGAGTCCGATAGTAGGCTCGTCCAGAATCAGCACCGAGGGATTATTCACGAGTGCCTGCGCTATGCCGACGCGCTGCCTGTAGCCCTTTGAGAGGTGGCCGATTATGCGCCGCCTCACCTCAGATATCCCGCACTTCTCCATAACGTAAATGATCCTGCTCTTCTTCTCCTTCCGGCGGACCTGCTTTATGTCGGCGACGAAGGTGAGATACTCCATAACCGTCATATCGTTGTAGAGCGGGGGATTCTCCGGCAGATAACCTATCACGCGCTTTGCCTGGAGCGGCTCCTCGAAGATGTCGACGCCCTCTATGTGGACGGTACCCTTCGTCGGCGGCATGTAGCCGGTGATGATGCGCATAGTGGTGGTCTTGCCGGCGCCGTTCGGGCCGAGAAAACCGAGCACATCTCCCCTTTCGAGCTGAAAGGAAAGATTTTCCACAGCGGTAAGGTTGCCGTACCTCTTCGTAAGGTTGTGAACGTACACCATACAGGTCAGAATCCCGGGCCCCGAACCAGCTTCGAAGGGCACACGCCTCTTGGAGACTATAGAATAACCGCCGGAGAATCCTATTCCAAACGCAAATTCCGGCCGCCGTCGGCTTCGCTCCAAGTGCGATCGCAGAAGGCGGACGAAGGAGATTTTTCCGGAAACCGGCATTCTTCGCCTTCTACTTGCAGAAGACCGGTATATACTTTAAATTAACGGCGGAGATGGCTGCGCCCCGGGCTTTTCAGGGTGCGCTGGAATAAGAGGCGAAAGGGCGAGATATACGGGTTCCCTATACTTTCCGGCGGGGGACGGCAAAGTGCTCTGCGCCGCGATTCCGAAGTCAACACAAAGGCTTAAAATTGCTGTAAATTTAGGCTCGGCTAGATTGCGGCATTTACATTAATATGCTAATATACTATCCGAAATTTCATGTTTTAAAGCCAATCCGTTTAGAAATTAACACTATTGATTGAATAGGGAAATATATGGATATTTCGCACATTTTTCACGGACCCAACTCGGGTTACGTACTTGACCTCTACGAGCGTTATCTGAGGGATCCGGATTCCGTAGATTCGGCGACAAGAAATATTTTCGACAAGCTTCGCCCGGAGATTGGCGACGGCCGCCAGGCGGCCGCCCCGGACTTCGACCTGCAGAAGGTCGTCGGAGCAGTCAATCTCGCACAGGCGATTCGCGCTTTCGGCCACCTGGCCGCGGGAATCGACCCTCTCGGAAGCACCCCCACAGGCGACCCGGCCCTCGACCCCGCGACCCACGGGATCACGGAAGACGAGCTGAGGAGCCTCCCGGCGAGCATCGTCGGCGGCCCTATAGCCGAGAGGACGTCCAGCGCGCTCGAGGCCATACAGGAGCTTCGCTCGATATACTCCTCCGGCATAGGATTCGACCACTACCACATAAACTCCCTCGAAGAGAGAAAGTGGTTAAGGGAAGCTGCCGAAACCGGCTCGTTCAGGCCGCCTAAAGACCCGATAAACGAAAAGAGGCTCCTCGAAAGCCTGACTCAGGTCGAGGTTCTCGAGCGCTTCCTACATCGCATATTCCCCGGCAAGTTCCGCTTCTCGATAGAGGGCGTCGACATGCTCGTGCCGATGTTGAACGAGATAGTCGGACTTTCGGCCGAATCCGGCATTCACAACATACTCCTCGGCATGGCGCACAGGGGCAGGCTCAACGTGATGCACCACGTGCTCGACAAGGGCTACAAGGGAACGCTCATTAAGTTCAAGGACCCGATACTCCAGAGGGACTTCCGCGACTTCATGGGATGGACGGGAGACGTAAAGTACCACGAAGGCGCCCGCCACGCCGTAAAGAACGGCAGGGCGATAGACATGCAGATAATACTGTCGCCTAACCCGAGCCACCTCGAATCCGTAAATCCGGTGGTCGAGGGAATGGCGAGAGCCGCCGGAACGTCGGTCGAGAAGCCCGGGAATCCGGTATTCGATCCGAACGCGTCCCTGCCGATTCTCGTTCACGGCGACGCGGCGTTCCCCGGTCAGGGAATCGTAGCGGAAACGCTCAACCTCTGCGGCCTTCAGGGATACCACACGGGCGGCACCATACACGTTATAACGAACAACCAGCTCGGATACACGGCCCTTCCCGAGAACAGCAGAAGCACGATATACTCAAGCGACCTCGCAAAGGGCTTCGACATCCCGGTCGTTCACGTAAACGCGGACGACCCCGAGGCGTGCATCGAGTGCGCCCGGCTCGCATTCGCCTACAAAAAGCGCTTCCACAAGGATTTCGTCATAGACCTCGTGGGCTATAGGCGCCACGGGCACAACGAGGCCGACGAGCCGGCATTCACCCAGCCCCAGATGTACAAGATAATCGACAATCATCCGACGGTCAGGGATATATGGGCGTCGAAGCTGATCGAAAGAAAGACAATTACAGCCGAGGAATCCGAAGAGCTGGTGAACAAATACAACGAAGCGCTTCACAGCGATTTCGAATCCCTTAGCCCGGACGACATACCCGAAGAGGCGCTAGCCGTGAAGCCTCCGGCAGGCGCGGCGCAGAAGATCAAGACCGCGGTTCCTATAGAAGAGCTGAGAGGCATAAACTCTGCGCTTCTCCAGCTGCCCGAAGACTTCACGATCAACTCCAAGCTCAAGCGCGGCAGGGAAAGAAGGGAAGCCGCGCTCGATAACATGGACGAAAAGACGATAGACTGGTCGGCGGCCGAGGACCTCGCCCTCGCGACGATTCTCGCCGACGGCACCCCGATCCGCTTTACTGGGCAGGACAGCGAGCGCGGAACGTTCAGCCACAGGCACGCCGTCCTTTACGACTTCGACAAAGGCATTTCCTACACGCCGCTGCAGAATTTCCCGCAGTCGAAGGCGGCATTCGAAATATATAACAGCCCTCTTACAGAAAACGCATGCATAGGCTTTGAATACGGCTACAACATACAGGAGCCTGCAAGGCTCATCATCTGGGAAGCGCAGTACGGCGACTTTATCAACGGCGCGCAAACGATAATAGATGAATACTTCGTTTCCGCGCGGGCGAAGTGGGGGCAGACCCCGTCGCTCGTCCTCCTTCTGCCGCACGCCTACGAAGGTCAGGGGCCGGACCATTCCTCCGGACGGCTCGAAAGGTTCCTGAACTCCGCGGCCGAAGCCAACATGCGAATAGCGAACTGCACCACGGCGGCGCAGTACTTCCATCTCCTGAGAAGACAGGCCGGGGTTCTCACAGTCGATCCCCTTCCGCTCATAGTGCTCACGCCCAAGAGCCTCCTCAGGAACCAGATGATATTCTCAACCCCGAGGGACCTCGCCGAAGGCTCGTGGCAGCCCGTTATAGACGACGATATGGACGATACTCAGGCCAGGTCCGTTAAGAGGCTCATACTCTGCAGCGGCAAGGTTTACGTCGACCTCATATCCAGCGAAGAAAGAAAGAAGAACTCGAAAGACATAGCTATAGTTCGGGTGGAGCAGCTGTATCCGATTCCGACGAAAAAGCTCACACAGGTGCTCGAAAGATATCCCAAGCTGAAAGAAGTGGCGTGGCTCCAGGAAGAGCCCGAAAACATGGGCGCCTGGATGTTCATATACCCGTTTCTGAGGAAGCTCATCAGCGGCCGTATTCAGCTCCACTACATAGGCAGGAGGCGGAACTCGAGCCCGTCCGAAGGGCTGGCTTCCATGCACAAGGTGAACCAGGAAGCCCTGATAAAGCAGGCTTTCATTATAGGAAAGCCCCTGCCCAATATCGACGAGCTTGGCATCACCTGGGTAAGAAACGTATAAAAAAATGGAGAAAAAGACATGGCTATAGACGTTAAAGTTCCGGAGCTGGGAGAATCGGTGGTCGAAGCCACCATAGTGAGGTGGTTTAAGGCCGAGGGAGACGCGGTCAAGATAGGCGAAGCCTTGGTCGAGCTCGAAACCGAGAAGGCCAACTTCGAAGTAGCGGCGGAGAAGCAGGGAGTCCTTTCCAAGATCCTGAAAGGGGACGGTGAGGACGTAGAGGTCGGACAGGTTCTGGCCGTCATAGAAGAGGGCAAGGCAGGAGCGGAAGCCCCCGCGAAGGAAGCCGCCAAGGCCCCCGAGGCCGAGCCTGCTCCTGTGAAAGAGGCCCCGAAAGAAGAGCCTCAGGAAAGGGTTACGCCTCAGGCGAAGCGAGCCGCCGAAGAGAATAAAGTAGACCTTTCGAAGGTCGAAGGCACGGGGCCGAGCGGCAGAGTAACCAAAGAAGACGTCGAGGCCCACATACAGAAGGAGGCTGCAAGGCCCGCCAAGGAAGCGCCGGCTGAGCCCGCAAGAAGCACCTCCACGGCGGTCATACAGGCCCCGAAGGAAGCGCCCGCAATCCTTCACATCTCCCGTGACGCCCGCGAAGAGCGCGTCAAGATGTCCCGGAGGAGAAGGACGATAGCCCGACGCATGCTCGAGGCCACGCAGACCACTGCCATGCTTACCACGTTCAACGAGATAGACATGGGCGCGGTTATGGACTTGAGGAAGAGAAGAAAAGACACCTTCAAGGAAAAGTACGGCGTCAACCTAGGCCTCAACTCCTTCTTCGTGAAGGCCTCCATCGGAGCGCTGAAGGCGTTCCCGCAGGTAAACGCCGAGATCGAAGGCGACGACATGGTTATAAAGCACTACTACGACATAGGCGTCGCGATTGGGGCGACGGAAGGACTCGTCGTGCCGGTACTCAGAAATGCCGACAGCATGTCCTTCGCCGAAATCGAGAAGAAGATAAAGGACTATGCCGTGAGGGCCGAGGACAACGCACTCACGCTCGACGAGATCATGGGCGGCACATTTACGATTACAAACGGCGGCGTATTCGGCTCCCTCATGAGCACGCCGATATTGAACCCGCCTCAGGTGGGAATTTTAGGTCTCCACAAAATAGAAGAGCGCCCCATGGCTATTAACGGCGAAGTCAAGATAAGGCCGATGATGTACGTCGCCCTCAGCTACGATCACCGCATCGTCGACGGGCGCGAGGCCGTGCAGTTCCTCGTGAAGATAAAGGAGCTCATCGAAGACCCGGAATCGCTCCTTCTCGAAGGATAAGAAAGATTTAAAAATCAACAGAAAAGATCGACGCCCGGCCTGTGTCATGCAGCGCCGGGCGTTTTCTTTTGCCCAAGTGAAAACGGTGACTTGCACGGGGAGCCCGGCCTTATGAAATTCCCGGGAGCTCGAATACGCTCCCGTACCTTCTGGTAACCTCTTCGAGAAGCCCTGGATATTTGGAAAGCCGCGGGTCTTCCGACACGAGCTGAAACGCGTCCTCCCTCGCCTCTTCGAGTATCCGCCAGTCCCGGATTATATCGGCGAACCTGAACTCCGGCAGTCCCGACTGCTTCGTCCCGAGGAAGTCTCCCGGGCCCCTTATCGTGAGGTCGGCCTCGGCGATCCTGAATCCGTCCGAAGTCTCCTCCATTATGGAGAGCCGCCTGTCTGCGTCCTCGGAGCGCTTGAAGCCCGAGATCAATATGCAAAAAGAATCATGCCCTCCCCGTCCTATTCTGCCCCGCAGTTGATGGAGCTGCGTGAGGCCGAATCTCTCGGCGTTCTCTATAACCATCACCGTCGAGTTAGGAACGTCCACGCCGACTTCTATAACGGTAGTCGAGACGAGTATGTCCACCTGCCGGGCGATAAACCTCCTCATGACGGCGTCCTTCTCTTCGGGCTTCATCCTCCCGTGAAGTAGCCCGACCTTAAACTCGGGAAAGATTTCGTTCCCGAGCTCTTCGGCCATTTTGGTGGCATATTTAATGTCCTTGAAATCGGGATTTTCGGACTCCTCAATCATCGGATAGACGACGTAGGCCTGCCTCCCCTTCTCCACCTCTTTACGGACTATCTCGTACGCCTTCTCGCGGGAGCCCTTCTGGTCGTAGAACACGCGCGTCTTGACGGCCTTTCTGCCGGGCGGCATCTCGTCGAGGACGGACACGTCGAGGTCGCCGTAGACGGTGAGCGCGAGGGTCCTCGGTATGGGAGTGGCCGTCATTACGAGGACGTCCGGATTCACGCCCTTCCCCATAAGGCTCGCCCTCTGGAGTACCCCGAACCTGTGCTGCTCGTCTATAACGACGAGGCCGAGGTTTTTGAAATCCACTTTTTCCTGGAGGAGCGCGTGCGTCCCGACGGCGATTTGCGCCTCGCCCGACGCGAGCGCCTTGTAGTAGGTATTTTTTTCACGCTTTCCCATCCCGCTCTTTAAGAACACGACCCTGACGCCCATGCCTCTCATGTAATTGATGACGGAGGACAGGTGCTGCTCGGCGAGTATCTCAGTCGGGGCCATGAGAACGGCCTGGTATCCGCTCTCGACGGCGGAGAGCATCGACATTATCGCGACTATCGTTTTCCCGCTCCCGACATCCCCTTGAAGAAGCCTGTTCATAGGGCGGGGAGACATCATATCCCCTTCTATCTCGGAGAGGACGCGCTTCTGGGCCGGAGTGAGCTCGAATTTAAGGCTCGACCGGAGCTTGCCGGTAAGCGCGCCCGTAGGACGAAAGGCTATCCCGTCGGAGAGCGCGACGTCCCTCTTCTTTAACGCAAGCCCGATCTCCATCAAAAAGAATTCCGAGTAGGCGATAGTCCTGTGCGGCGGAGAGCCGTATATCTCCTCGCTCTTCGAAAAATCGATGACCCTGTCTCCGCTTTCCGGAAAGTGAACCCTCGAGAGCGCGGCGCCGTAGTTTTCGATCCCGCGCGGTGAGCCTACGTCGGCCGGCAGCGAGAACGAAACGCCGCGCGCATGCCTGTCGACGATCGACTTCATTATGCTTCGCATCCGCCGCTGCCTTATCCCTTCAGTCAGCGGATACACTGGCACGATGCGGCCGAAGTGAATGTTGTCGCCGCCGATCTCCTCCCCTTCTTCCACGACCTCTATATCCTCCGGCCGGGGATGGATGATTTGCGGCTCGCCCCTGTAGCCGACTGCTATATCACCCGTCAGTATCACGCGCGCGCCTTTTTTGTAGGCGTTCCTCAAATACTTTTCGTTGAACTGAAACCACACCAGCGTGAGTGTCCCGCTCCCGTCGGAAATTACGGCCTGATATATAGAGCGGCTCCGGGTCCTCACCCTTCCCGCAGCAAGTATCTCCCCCATCACGGTCTCGCGCTTTCGGGGCTCCGCCTGGGAAATCTTTTTCACGACCCTCCTGTCTTCGTATCTCCTGGGGAAATAATAGAGGGCGTCGCCGACAGTTTTAATGCCGCGCTTTTCGAGGAGCGCGGCCACCCTCGGCCCGACTCCTTTTACGTACTGGACTGGTATCGTGAACGGGTCGCCGCTCCCGGCTTCGGGCATGCCCGAGGAATCATCCCGAGGCTTGTCCTGGTCCTCGGGCTCGCGCGGCTTTTCGCCTCGCATCGAAGCCCGCCCTGTCGTCTGCATCTCGCTAAGTCTCTCGAGGTCGCCAAGCGCGCTAGCCACGGCCTTCTTTTTCCCTTCGGTTCCGAGGCCGTCGTAACCGATAAATTTTTCCCTGAGAGAGCTTATTATCCCGGCCTCGGCGTCCGTCAGATCGAGCGAGAGCGCCTTCAAAGCAAGATCGCCGACGAGAACATCAAGCTCCTTTATCGTATTCAGATTCGAGAAGCCATTCCTGGCTGCGAATTTGAGCGGTTTTTCGAGGGTCTTCAGTATATCGGAAAGATTATGAGACATTAATAAGATTTTACTGAGGGTTATGCGTCCAATGCAAGCCTGGGTCTCAAGTTTAATTCTCGTTCTCAGGGCAAATCGTTAAACGGTTTATAAATCCTCGTTGATATTAATCATTGTTTGCTTTCACATGGCGTTAATATCTGCTACAATGTATTAAAATTGTACACCTTGTACAGTGTGATTTTGCACACATTCATGCATAATGCCAAGGTCTTTGACAACCGCTCTTTTGTAACCTCCAGTCATCATAAACAATTGTGAAACTGAACTATATGGCACACATATTGCCCATATAGAACCCATCGGAACTAAGGCAAGAATCTCGGGCCTGCTACCGACAGCAAAGGCTCATGCTTCCGCCGACCTGCATCCAGAACAAAAAAATACAGAGAGGACCGGGACCCATGAAATACAGCGAGATCGAAGCAACGGGAGTCGAGACAGAGAACTTCAGCGACACATACCAAGAGGCCCCCGAAACGGGAGACCTTCAGACAGAGCTTATGTTCGAGGACGAAAATCCCATGGAGGATTTTGTATCCGAAGAACGGATCGGCCGGAAAGACAGAGCGGATTTACCCGACGAACAGTTCAGGATTCTGAACGATTATTTCAGCGACATAGCCAAGGAGCCGCTCCTTACGCTGAGGCAGGAAATTGAGATACCTGCAAAGATGAAAAAATGCGAGCACAGGGCGCAGCAGATACGGAGCTACCTCGACAGCTCGCCGTCGAGCCCGCACAGGGAAAGGCTTAACGCCTCGTTGAGAGCTTATTCCTTAAAAGCCGGCGATCTCAAAAAAAGATTCGCCAGCGCGAACCTCAGGCTCGTAATAAGCATAGCGAAGCGCTACGTTAACCACGGGCTTCCCTTTCTCGATCTCATACAGGAAGGGAACATCGGCCTCATGAAGGCGATCGAGAGATACGACCACACAAAGGGCTACAGGTTTTCGACTTATGCCTCGTGGTGGATCTACCAATCTATAACGAGAGCGATACTGGTGCACCGCGGCGCAGTGCGTGTGCCGGTCTACCTCCTCGAAGTAACGAGCAGGGTGTACAGGACAAAGTCGCTCCTGTTGAAGGAATCCGGCCGCGTGCCGTCGGCGGAAGATATCGCCGAGCGCTCGGGCGTACAGCTCAAGTACGTAAAGAGGATACTCAAGATAACGAACGAATCGGTCAGCATGGATTCGCCGATAGACGGCGAAAAGAGAACCCTCTACGATTTCCTCGTGGACGAGGAATCCGTTTCGCCGGATTATACTGTAATCGACTACGAGCTCAAGAACTGTGTCAGGAACTCGCTCTCGCTTCTTTCGGCGAAGGAAGAGGAAGTCCTCAGAATGCGCTTCGGCATAGACAGGAGCGAGACAGTCACCCTCGACGACATCGGGCGCAAGTTCAAACTCACGAGAGAGCGCATCAGGCAGATAGAGAAAAAGGCCCTCAGGAAACTGGCCGTATCCAGGATGAGGGATGCCCTCAAGAATTTCAGGACATCGTGAGGCGAAACTATGTGTGAATACACACTCGGGCCATGTGCCAACTGTGCGAATACACACAACAAAACCGGTCGAGAATCGGGTATGCATGTTCGATTCTCAAGCGCAATGCGCTGAAAACATTAGACATTGCAAAAAAATTAACAACATGGTATAGATATTGCAGTATAGTTACACAAGCCTATCGGCATCGCCGAAGGCTAAACAACACTCAGGAGGGCTTGAAGACATGAGAGTAACTTCTCTTTTATTTGCGCTTTTATTGGTTATGGGCATTTCCTTTGGTGGAAGCGCCCTCGTAGGAAGCATCCCGGCTATGGCACAGGACGATCCGCAGGGCGAGATCCCGGGCGGTGAGATAGCAGACGAGGCTACGGACGCCGCCGGTGCCGCTACGGACGCCGCTGACGAGGCTACCCAGGGCGAAATTCCTGGTGGCGAAATGGTTGACGAAGCTACGGACGGTTCCGGCGCTGCTACAGACGCTGCCGACGAAGCAACCGAAGGTCAGCTTCCCGGCGACGAAAAGACGGATGAAGCCGGTCATTAAGGCATAAACCGCACTAAAATAAAAAGGGAGCGCAAGCTCCCTTTTTTTTGCCCTTTTAGTTCATGACACTATTTGCTGGATTACCCGGATAGCAAACCACCCGATTCAATCCTCGATATTGATTTCGGCGCGTGAAAAATTTCCAATTAAATTGGGAATTCAAAAGCGATGATATTTTAGAAACCCGGGAAGGGAAACGGCCGGGCGAAAAATGCTATCAGCATAATATCAGCAAACTGGAATTTTGGGCGCATCACGCCGCGCCACATTCTCTTTCTAACCCGCCAGATTTACTACGGGAAGGTCTGGTCGGGGTGGCCGGACTTGAACCGGCAGTCTCCACACCGACGCCGCCGGTTCACGGGGCAGCGAGCGAGGTGCTCAACATGAGGGTGCACCAGCTCGGTGAACGTCTCAATCGACATCGACGGCCCTGTGGCCCGCTCTATCTCATTGAGGAACTGGCTACGTTCAGAAGGCTATAAGCAGGAATTTTCGGTGGCGGAGGTGAGGCGGGTCCCCAGGCCCCGTGCGAGAAGCTACGCCGCGAAGGACGCTAACTCGCTCACGGCGAAAGCCTCCCGTGTAGCGGCAAGGAGACTCCGAGCAGCTCGAAGACCGGAATCTGCCGCACCGGCACGGGGTACGTGAGAATCCGGGGACTGAGCTCTTTGACCTTGGCGTACACCGAGTCGCGCTCGTCGCCGGACAACTCGCGTGCTACTGCGTCATAAGACTCTGTGCCGATCTCGACATGGACGTTCGGGTTCGCGCGCACGTTGTGCACCCATGCAGGGTTGGCTTCGGCACCACCGCGTGTGCCCACGAAGATGACGCGGCCGTCAACCTGGAAGTACTCCAGCGGCGTCAGCCGCGGTTGCCCGGACTTGGCGCCCGTCATCGTCAACAGCATGACGGCAGAGCCCTCGAATGGGCCCCCGACAACTCCGCCGTTCGCCCGGAACTCCTCGATGACGGACGAGTTGAACCTCGCCAACACGCCGGGATCAGCCTCTACCTCGGCGAGCTTGTGGATAGGGGGGACTTTGGATTTCATCTAAGTACTCAATGATGCGATTCTTGGATCCGCTGATGCACAACTATCTCGCTGGGGTTGACAGTCACTCGTCTGTCTAACTCTTAATTATACGAACTAAGGTTCGTATAAACACCCCAATATGGGGTGTTATGCGAAGAAGTTTATCACTTACTCTTTTGTTCGGGAATATAATTAAAACGTCTTCCAAAGTCAATAGTTATGAGATAATAATGGAACAACGTCCCAAGAAAGTTACTCGATCGGGTTCGTGAGACCATAAGACGCAAGCATTACTCGAAATGCGCCGACAGAGTTATGCAGGTCAGGTCAGACCATGGTATATCAAAATCGGATTATCAGCGAGTCATGGCTATAGGTTGCCTTCACGGATCGGGATAACTGCTTCAACTTTTCAAATATGGAGGCAATAATTGTACGAACGTAGGATACCTAGCCTTTCGGTGGAAAAAGTTCTTTGGGCGCAACCCAGTGTCCCAATCTGGACTTTTGGAAGTACATAACCAAGTTGAGAGGATACTAACCCCCGAAGAGGAAGAAAGACTTTAGCTTGCAGTCCGCTACACTTGAAACCTACTATAATCAATGCGCTTACACTGGATTGCGAAAGGGAGAAACCCTGGGTCTAAGATGGGAAGACGTCGACCTTGAGAACAATCTGATTACCGTTAGACAGGAGGTCTCCAAAAAAAGTAGAAAGATGAGAAGGATTCCTATAAATGCCACTTTAAGAAAGGTCTTCTTGGAACAACGGTTACAAAGTAATAGGTTCTATTTACGTATTTTTGAATTCCGAAGGTAATCACTACAAAAGACATGAGATACTCTCACCCGGAAGATTCTCTAAAAGACGCAGTAGAAAAATTAGCGAATTTTACCATAAACCGTAGCAATTTCCGTAGCAATAAAGAATATGGAACAAGGATGATATATTGTAATTCACTGAAATTACTGGTCGGGGTGGCCGGACTTGAACCGGCGGCCTCTGCGTCCCGAACGCAACGCTCTAGCCAATCTGAGCTACACCCCGACGAGGCTAATAAATTTACAATATTCCGTATGGTATTCAAGTAATCGAGAGCAAAAAATGAACGCCGGGTTAATATTCGCTGGGAGAACGGCTTTATTAGCCGGCCGCACTGAATAACTAAGGTTTTTCGAATATAATTCTCACAGGAATATCGAATCCATGGAGTTCAAAAAGCTTGGCGCGACAGAAATCATAGTACCGGAGATCGGCCTCGGAACATGGAGGTACAGGGGCGGGATAGAGCCTCTCCGCGCGGGCATCGAGCTTGGCGCTTATCTCATCGACACAGCCGAAGGCTACGGCACCGAGGAGATCGTAGGCGAAGCGGTAAGCGGCATAAGGGAGAGCGTATTCATAGCCACCAAGGTTTCCGGAAGAGACCTCGGATTCGACCGCGTTTTACGCGCGGCCGAGGGAAGCCTCAAACGTCTGCGGACGGATTTTATAGACCTCTACCAGATACACTGGCCGAACAGCCGCTACCCGATGAAGGAAACCATGCGCGCAATGGAAGCCCTCGTCGACAGGGGCATGGTGCGGTATATAGGCGTGAGCAATTTCGACGTCGACGAAATGGAGGAAGCGGTTTCGGCGCTCAGGAATCACCCGCTCGTGTCGAACCAGGTCATACACAATCTGAACACGAGGGGAATCGAAGAAGACGTCATCCCTTACTGTGTGAGGCACAATATCACTGTCATGGCTTACACGCCGCTCGACGACGGTGATCTCGCCGGAAGCCCGAGGACGCAGTCCGGCAAAATGTCGGTGCTCGAAGAGATAGCCGGGGAAACCGGGAAGACAATGGCACAGGTCGCGCTCAACTGGTGCACGTCCGGCGCGAGCGTGATAGCGATCCCGAAATCTGACACTATCGGCAGAACAGTCGAAAACTGCGGCGCCTCCGGCTGGCGGCTTACTCGCAAGCAGAAGGAGCGGCTCGACTCCGCTTTCTAAAAGACGAACCGGAAAGCGAAGGCGCACAACCCCCGAACGCATTTTTCGTATATTATATTTCACATCTTATAACCCGAACGACAAAACCGGAGGCGAAATGTCCGCGAATCAATCTACAGCAAAAATGAACTGGGACCTAGTAAGCTATTTCCCCGAATACGGCGGCCCGGAGATGAAGGAGTTCAAGAAAAAGCTCAAGGCCGACATAGCCGCCGCGCGGAAAAAGGCCGCGGAGCTCCCCGCCCTCGACGAAAGCAACCTGGCCGAGTGGGAAGGGATATTCCTCGAAACAGAGGACATCACGAGCCGCTACAGCCACATCGATTCCTATATCGGATGCCTCGCGTCGGCGGACGGGCTGAACGAAGACTTCGTCCGCGAGGAGGGAGAGATGTCCGCGGTTTACGCCGAGCTCTCGAAGCTCAAGGTCGAGCTTATACGGGCGCTCAAGAACGTCCCGGAAGAGCTCTTCCTCAGATTCGCCGGGCGCGAAAATCTCTCTGGCGCCGCATATTACATCGGGAGGCTGAAGATACTCTCCGAAAGGAGCATGAGCCCCGACAAAGAGATGCTCGCTTCCGACCTCGGCGTCGACGGCATAAGCGCCTGGGGGCGGCTCTACGACACCGTTTCGAGCAGGCTTGAGTTCGAGATGAAATACCCCGACGGAACGGTGAAAACGCTCCCCATATCCCAGAGAAGGTCCCTCATGGAGAAGCCCGAGAGGGCCGTCCGAAAGGCCGCCTTCGAGGGCGGGAACAGGGCATGGAAGACGATAGAGGACACGGCGGCCGCCGCTCTCAACGCTATCTCCGGAACGAGGCTCACGCTCAACAACTATCGCGGCGTCGAGCATTTTCTCGATGTCGCGCTCTACCAGTCCGGCATAAGCAGGAAGACACTCGACGCCATGTTCGAGGCTATCTACGACGAAATAGAGCTCCCGAGGGAGATACTCCGCCACAAGGCGCACTCGATGGGGAGGAAAGGGATCGCCTGGTACGACCTCGGCGCGCCGCTCGACATAGACTCCGGTCAGAAGCTCAGCTGGCCCGACGCGCAGAAGCTCGTCGAAAGCTCGTTCGCGGCCTCTTACCCCGCGCTCGGAAAGTACGTCCGCTCGGCCTTCGACAAGAGGTGGATAGACTGGGAGCCGAGGGAGGGCAAGAGGCCGGGCGGCTTCTGCACGGGATCGCTCCTGACGAAAGAATCCCGCATCTTCATGACCTATAACGAGACCCTCGGCGACGTTCTCACGCTTGCGCACGAGGCCGGGCACGCGTTCCACAGCCACGTTATGAGCGATATAAGGCCCTACTCCCACAACTACCCCATGACGCTCGCCGAATCCGCCTCGACGTTCGGCGAGATGATACTCACGGAGGGCATACTGCGGGAGCCCTCTATAGGAGACGCCGAAAAGGCGCTCATGCTCGATACCGAGATCAATCACGGCGCAATATATCTCATGGACATCCCCGTCCGCTATGAATTCGAAAAGGCGTTTTACGAAGAGAGGAAGGACGGCGAGGTGAGCGTCAGCCGGCTGAAGGAACTCATGGCCGAGACCCAGCGCCGCGTCTTCGGCGAGGTGCTCGAAGAAGGCGGCGAAGACCCTTACTTCTGGGCGTCGAAGCTCCACTTCTACATCACTGGCGTCACCTTCTATAACTTCCCCTACACCTTCGGCTATCTCCTTAGCCGCGGGCTTTTTTCGCTCTTCCAAAAGGAAGGGGCGGAGTTCCTCCCGAAGTACGAGACCTTCCTTCGCCTCTCGGGTTCGGATACGGCGGAGAACGTCGCCAGGAGAAGCATCGGCATGGACCTCGAAATCCCCGGGTTCTGGAAAGAGTCCATCCGCTCCCTGAAGGAGCCATTCGAGAAGTTAAAGGAGCTGGCCAAAGGCCTCGGATAAATATCCTGGAATTGTTACACGGGAGTAATGGTTACGGAGACCCGGGCAGAGTGCACGAATCCATCTGCTCGCCCGCTCTCCCTCGCTAAGGTCAGCCGAGGACGATCGCGTTCGGCGAGTTGAATCCCACGTCGAGTATCAGAGCCGCCATTATGATCAGCATGTAAAGAATGGACGCCCCGAACGCCTTCCCGTAGCCTGTGTTGTTGAGCGCGCTCTTTATTATGACGTATTCGAAATAGAGCCCGGATATAATAGCGAATATCGCGTAGTATATGGAACAATATCCGAGAAACCAGAGCGAAAGCGTTAACGGGAAGAGGGAGATGGAATAAAGGACGATCATGACGTTCGTGTATTTCGTCCCGAGCGCGACAGGCATTACAGGAATACCCGCCTTTTTATAATCGATCTTGTATTTCTGAGCGAGCGCCCAGAAATGCGGCGGCTGCCAGAGCATCATGAACGTGAACAGTATGATGGCGTCCGCCCCGAGAGCGGGATTTACGGCGGCGTATCCTATGAGGACAGGCAGTGCTCCGGGAAGCCCTCCGAGGATAGTCCCGTAAGGCGAGCTCCGCTTCAGGTAAAGGGTGTAAAGAAGCGCGTAGCTGAGTATGGCGGCTATGGTAAGGGCCGCGTTTACCACGTTCAGATAATAGAACGAAACGAACAGGGAGACGGCTATGAACACGAAGGCGATGGCGATGGCCGCTTTTTCGCCTATCACGGCGAGGGCGTCCACGCGCTTGTTGAGCCTGCTCATGAGCACGTCGATACGGCTGTCGAGAACGTTGTTGATTATCGCCGCGCCGGCCGCGCTCAGTAGCAGCGACAGCAGCGCTTCCGCCGTGAGAGGAAGAGAGGGAAAGCCCCTCGACGCAAGGACCATTCCGGCGAACCCCGTAAATGCGACGCTCAGGATTATTCCGGGCTTCGTAAGGAGAACAGTCGAAACGACAATATTCGAAGGCCCTCTGTCTATTTGTTCCATGGTATTCATGTTTAGCCCCCTATCCGCCGGCCGAGTGAATCCTTTTCATCCCCAGGAACCATGTATACAGCAATAACGATAGTATAAGCAGCGCGACTGACAAATGAAGGGCCGCCATGGAAAAATGAAGCTTCGTGTGCACGATCCCGACGCCAAGTATGATCTGGATTATTATAAGCCCGAGCGTAATGCCTAACGCCGCGCGGTAGCGCCGGAGGCCCTCGACGAGCCAGCTCGATACGAAAAAGCCGAGCACGATGAGCGTTATGGCATACGCGGCCAGTCTGTGTACGAAGTGATTAAACACCATCCCGGAAAGCGCTGGAGGTATCCAGTACCCGAGACACTTGGGAAAGTCCGGGCATGCGAGGCCCGAATCCGAATGCCTCACATAGGCCCCGAGCACGGCCTGAAAGAAAATAAGAAGCGCGAGAAAGAAGAAAATACCGTTATATCCGCCGAGATCGAATACGGGCTTCACGCTCACGCCGTCGAAGAATACTATATAAAGAGTCAGCGAGAAGATTATAATCGCGTTCGCGAAGTGAAATGTCGTGATGTCGACGGGTATCTCCAGGAGGACCACTATGCCGCCGAGGACTATCTGGAAAGCGAGGAGACATACTATCAAAACGGGGATCAGCTTCACCCAGCCCTTGTAGCTCCTGAATCTCTTGTACGAGAGATAAACGAGGAAAATGGATGTTACGCCCCCGATGACCCTGTGGGTGAACTCCATGTAGATATCCCATCTGTAGGGGGGCACCACGCTCCCGTGGCAGAGAGGCCAGTCCGGGCATCCAAGCCCCGCCCCGACCCCGGACACCAGATTGCCCCATATTAAAAGCAGGAAAAGAAAGAAAAGAGTAATTTTACCAATCATCAATCTATTTCGTCAGGGCACTACGACCCTGGTAAACGTATCCACGAACGTCATCGTGATAAGAAGGAAGAGAAGACCGAGAGGGAATAGCGCGAATACCCACGTTATCGAATCCTCGAACTTCAGGTGCATGAAGAAAAGTGCCACGGCCGCCGCCTTGATCGAAGCGACGCCCATCGCTATCACGATGTTGAGCGCGCCGAAATCGACGTACGACACGTAAACCGTGATGACCGTCAGCACCATGAGGACAGCCCAGACGATGAAGTACGTTTTGTAGCTCGTTATGTGCTCGTGTTTTTCGGACTGCGAATGCGATGCCATCTTTTTATCCTCCATTTATCCTACCAGATAAAGTAACGGGAACAGATAAATCCATATGAGGTCGACGAGGTGCCAGTAAAGCCCGCCGAGCTCTATGGGGGTGTTATACTTCGCGTTGAACTTTCCCTTGAGGGTAAGCACGTATATGACTCCCAGTATCCCGAGCCCTACGAATACGTGGATCATGTGAAGCCCGGTCATGAGGAAGTAGAGCGAGAAAAAGATGCTCGTGTCCGGGTAGATATGGTGCTCGAACTTCGCGCTGTACTCGAAATACTTCACGACGCCGAAGATTATGCCGCATACGATAGTTATTAAAATTAATGTCGCCGCTGTCTTTTGTTTCCCCCGCTTTATAGCGGAAACGCCCATAGCCATCGTCAAGCTGCTGAAGATAAGGACGCAGGTGTTGATAGCGCCCATAGTCCTGTTCAGCTCGAGATGCTGCTCGAAGAACATTTCGGGATACCTCGCGTGGAATATCGCGTAGGCCGCGAAAAGCCCTCCGAAAAGCAGTATTTCAGTGCCCAGGAAGAGCCACATGCCCAGCTTCGAGGAGCTGTACTCCGTTGCCGGATCCAATTGGTGACCGTGTGATTGTTCTGCGCCAGCTTCTGCCATTTTTTGGTTAAACCTCCAGCTCCTTCTTTTTTCCGTAACCGTATGTCCAGTCAGTCACCTGCGGTATCTCTTCGAAATTTTCGTGCGGCGGCGGCGATGGCGTCTGCCACTCGAGAGAAAGCGAGTTGTAAGGATTTTCGGGCGCCTTTTCGCCGTTTATAAGCCCGGATATAAGGTTTATAGCCATGATAAGTATTCCGAACCCCAGTATCCACGAGCCGTAGGTCGAGAGCGCCATGAGCGATTCGAATTCAGCCGGGTAGGACGCATAGCGCCTGGGCATGCCCTGGATGCCGAGGAAGAACTGCGGGAAGAAAGTTACGTTAAAGCCGACGAAGATGAAGAACCATGCTATCTTCGCGACGGTTTCGTTGAACATCCTGCCGAACCACTTCGGGTACCAGAAGTGAAGCGCGCCGAAGAAGCCCATGACGGTGCCGCCTATCATGACATAGTGCATGTGCGCTACGACGAAGTAGGTGTCGTGGAGGTGAATGTCGGCCGCGAGCGCCCCGAGGAATACCCCCGTGAGGCCGCCTATCGTGAAGAGGAATATGAATCCGAGGGCGTAGAGCATTGCGGAATGGAGCTGAATAGAGCCTTTGTAAAGCGTCGCCGTCCAGTTGAAAACCTTTATGGCTGTCGGTATCGCGACGAGGAACGTCAGGAACGAGAATATCATCGCCGCCGTTTCCGATATACCGCTCGTGAACATGTGGTGCGCCCAGACGAGAAAGCTTATGAACGCGATGCCGAGGCTGGAATACGCTATGGCCTTGTAGCCGAAAATCGGCTTTCTGGAGAAGACCGGGATTATTTCCGAAATAACGCCCATCGCCGGGATGATCATGATGTAAACGGCCGGATGGGAGTAGAACCAGAAAAAGTTCTGAAAGAGAATCGGGTCGCCGCCCTTGGCCGGGTCGAAGAACCCGACGCCGAGCGTCCTTTCGGTGATGAGAAGAAGAAGGGTGATGCCGACGACCGGGGTCGCGAGGAGCTGGAGCACCGCGGTTGCATAAGAGGCCCATATGAAGAGTGGAAGCCTGTGCCACGTCATGCCCGGAGCCCTCATTTTATGGGTCGTGACGATGAAGTTAAGACCTGTCAGGATCGAAGAGAACCCGAGAACGAAAACGCCGAAAGTCATGAGAACGACGTCCGTGTTGGTTGTCGCGCTGTAGGGCGTGTAGAAAGTCCATCCTGTATCGGCAGGCTTTAAAAGGGCGAAGAGAAGAATCGCCGTGCCGAGGAGGTATATCCAGTAGCTCGCGATGTTGAGCTTGGGGAACGCGACGTCCCTCGCGCCTATCATTAGAGGGATGAGAAAATTACCGAAGCTCGCCGCGAGGCCGGGAACGATAAAGAAGAAAACCATTATCGAGCCGTGCAGCGTGAAGAGGACGTTGTAGGTGTGCGGGTCGACGAAGTCGGAGGCGGGGGTAAGCAGCTCGAACCTCATCAGAAGAGCGATGACCCCTGCTATCAGGAAGAACAGGGATATCGAAACCAGATAAAGTATCCCTATCCGTTTATGGTCCGTGGTGAGGATCCAGGAGAGAAAACCCTTTTTCTCCAGGAACGGAACATATACATTGTGGGCAATCGAATGATTTGCCATTTTAAATCGCCTCCTTGAACTGAAACCCTTTATTTTAGTGTTTTGATGTAGGCAATCACTGCCGTCACTTCTTCGTCACTTAGTATACCCTTAAACGACGGCATCACGGGCTGAAAGCCCTTGACTATCTTGGCCTGCGGCTCAAGTATGGATTCCCTTATATAATTCTCGTCCGCATCGACCGAAGAGCCGTCTGAAAGCTCCACATTGTGTCCGAAGATGCCTTTAAACGAAGGGCCGACGAGCGTGGAGCCGTCTATGCTGTGACATGCGTTGCATCCTTTTTCCTTATAGATCTTTTCACCGAGCTCGGCCGGCGGCAGAGACGCCACGGCCTGCCCCTGCTGCCCCGGAACACCGTGCTCCCAGATGTCGTAGGCCTCGGGGCTTAGAACGTTGACCTTGCCCAGCATGACCGAGTGGCCCGTGCCGCAGTACTCTGCGCAGAATATGTCGAAGGTTCCTATCTTCGTGGGCGTGAACCAGAGCTGAACGTATCTGCCCGGGAGCACGTCCTGCTTTACGCGGAACCCGGGAATGAAGAAGCTGTGGAGAACGTCGTCCGACATCATGACCATCCTCACAGGGATGTTCTGCTCGACGTAAAGTTCGTTGAGTGTCTTCTTGCCGTTGTAATAGTCGAATGTCCAGAGCCACTGCTTGCCTGTGACCGTTATGTCCATGGCGTCGGCCGGGGGTGTTCTCATCTCCTTATACACGACGAAGCCGTACACGAAAAGGGCTATGAGGAGTATGGACGGAATGACGGTCCAGATAATTTCAAGCGGCTCGCTGCCGGTTATGTAAGGCGTTTCCTCGTTATCTCTCTTTCTCCTGTACTTGACCGCGAATATGATAAGGATCGCGGTTATGAGCAGGAAGAAGATGAGGGATAACACGGTTATTACGAAAAGCACCCCGTCTACCTTGCTCGCAAGATTAGATGCTACCTCTGGAATCCAAGTCATGAGTCTATTTTAAACCTCCCATTCTCCTATTCGTGTCCTTTTTTCTCTCTCCTCCAGAAATACGTAAGCACGCCGCAAAGGGTCAGCAGGGTGACGACCCCTCCCGCCTTCATGACATTGAGGGCTTTGAGCGCGTACCTTTTCCCGATCGGGTCGAACTCGTAGCAGAAGAGCATTACCTTGTTGAGTATTTCGGAGGTCCCGATCTCCCCTTTCGCCGCTTCCATTAGAGAGAGCCTGAAATCAAGAGGCTCGTATTGAATGCCTTCCAGATAACGCGAAATCCTTCCGTCAGGCGTTATGACTATCATGGCCGAGGGATGGGCGAATTCTTCGCCGTCCTCAAGGAATTTAAATCCCACGGCGCCTGTCAGTTTCGCTATGTTGCCGGCGTCTCCGGTGAGGAACATCCATTCCTCTGAAGACGGCTCGCCGCGCATCACGCTCTTCCTGTATCTTTCGCCTTTTTCCGCCGCCTTCGAAGGCGTATCGTCCTTGTCGAAGCTGACTGTAAGAATCCTGAAATCCTTCCCGACGCTGAAGGCCTGCTGCTCGTTGACGACCTGTAAAAGCCCGTCGGTTGCGAAATTGCAGATGCGGGGGCAGTCGAAGTAAACGAGGCTAAGCACTGTCGGGCCGTCCTTGTAGAGAGCATCCCTGAAATCGATCTCCTTTCCGCTCTCGTCCGTCAACGTTATGCCTTCCGGGATGACGTCGCCCAGCTTATTGTCCAATCCCACGTTTTTAATGTCTCTGGAATCCGTAATAGCAGCCGCTAAATCGGTGCACAGCAGTAAGGCGAGGAGCGCCAGTAGATACATTTTCAATCGCTTTTTATCCATTATCGACGACCGTCTCGCCCCACCCGGATAACGCGGAAACCATTGATTGGAATCCGGAATCGCACTGCAAATATTAAATCATTTTGTGGGTGGGTGAGGACATTATAATACAACCGCGGCCGATAAAATAACCGCAAGAAAATACTCCCCGGACAACCTGAAAACGTGGAAGATTCTATCCTATAATACCCTCATGTCAAGTTAACTCCGCGCCGCTCCGGCAGCGGGCGACGTTGAATTATGCAGTTTAGATTTTAGAATAATTACGATGATATCGATTACTCAAACAGGCCTTAAGGTAGGGCACGCATCCGACCCGGAGGCCATAACGGGATGCACTGTGCTTCTCTTCGACAAGCCGGCCGCGGGGGCTATAGACTTAAGAGGCGGCGGCACGAGCACGAGGCAGATAGACTCCCTCCTTTCGCACAACACTTTCGGCAGCATACACGGCCTCCTCCTGACAGGCGGAAGCGCGTTCGGCCTCGACGCCGCCGGCGGGGTCATGAGGTACCTCGAAGAGAGGCGCGTCGGGCTCGACGTCGGGTACGGCCTCGTCGTGCCGTCCGTGCCGACGGCCGTCATATTCGACATCGGCATAGGGAAGAATATAAGACCAGACGCGGCCATGGGCTATAAAGCGTGCGTTAACGCTTCCTACGACGGCGTCGAAGAGGGAAGCGTAGGAGCGGGAACCGGCGCCACGATAGGAAAGCTCCTCGGCCTTAAGCACGCGACAAAGGGCGGGCTCGGGACAGCAGCCTACAGATTCGACAACGGCGCCGTAGTAGGCGTCATCGCGGTAGTGAACGCCTTCGGCGACGTGGTTTCGAGAGAAGACGGCAGGATCATCGCCGGGGCGAGGAAGACGCCAGAGAGCCCGGAATTCGCCGGCACGGTGAACCTCTTCAAGGAAGGCGTCAGGTTCCGGCCCGGCGAGGGAAGGAACACCACTCTCGCCGTCGTCGCCGTAAACGCCCGGTTCTCGAAGCCCGAGCTCGGGAGAATAGCCAGCATAGCGCAGACGGGGCTCTCCCGCGTGATATCGCCCGCGCATACAGTCGCCGACGGCGACGTCGTCATGGCCGTCTCCTGCGGGGACATGGAAGGGGATGCGAATGTTACTGGGATAGTCGCTGCCGAGCTCATCGAAGCTGCGATAATGAGGGCGGTACATCTATCGAAGGGTATGGGCGGAGTGCCCAGCGTGAGCGATCTGAAAGAAGGCGGCTTTACCTGAGCTCGACCGCCGCTTCGGGCATCGGGAATTTCCTCATCCTTATGCCGAGCACTATTCCAATCCCTATCATGGCTGTCAGCGTCGACGAGCCGCCGTAGCTCATTATGAGAAGCGGCACACCCGTGATCGGAAGAAGGCCTATGACCATGCCGACGTTGACCACGGCGTGCCAGAAGAACATCGCGGCTATGCCGTAGCAAACCAGGATCGAGTATTTGTCCTTAGATCGGCTGGCGGTATCGAGAATCCATAGAATTATCATGAAGTAGAGAAGGAGCGCGAACGTTCCGCCGAGAAATCCCCATTCCTCGGCTAGGACGGAAAATGCGAAGTCTGTCTGCTGCGCCGGGATGAACCGGAGCTGCGACTGCGAGCCGGCCATGAACCCTTTCCCCGCGAGCTTGCCCGAGCCGACAGCTATCTGCGACTGTATGGCGTTATACCCGGAATTGAGCGGGTCGCGCGCAGGGTCGAGAAAAGTCATGATTCGGCTCTTCTGGTAAGGCTTCATGAAGTAGTGCCACGCGGGATAAGAGAACCCGACGACCACGGCGAGTATGACGAGCAGGGCGATCTTCTTTACGCCCATGAAGAGGATCATGCTGCCCGATATCAGTATTATCAGGAGCCCCGTGCCAAGGTCGGGCTGCAGCATGACAAGCACCAGCGGGAGCGCGACGAGAAGCGCGGGCTTCACGAGATCGGGAAGGCCGTAGGGAAACCCTTCGTAGTCGCTGTCGTAAAACCTGGCGAGCGCGAGAACGACCGGAATCTTTGCGAGCTCGGAGGGCTGAATGCTGGCGAAGGAGCCCAGCATTATCCAGCTCTTGGAGCCGGCCACCTCCTTCCCGAAGACGAGCACGATGAGCAAGAGCAGCATCGATACGCAGTAGATGTGAAGAGAGTATCTCTTTATCAGCTTGTTGTTTACGAAAGACACGAGGACCATGACAACCATGCCGATAGAAAGCCATACGGCCTGCTTCTTGAAATATACGAGGCCCGTCTGATATGAAGCGCTGTAAAGATTGAGGAGCGAAAGTATGGAGAAGGCGAGCGCCATGAAGAAAAGCGACCACCCGAAGCTGTAGAGAAGCCGCCGGTCAAACATTATCATCGGCGTCTCTCTCCTTCTTAAGGTTGAAGTAGTACTCGATTATCTTTTTCGCCAGCGGGGCCGCAACCGCTCCACCCTTGCCGCCGTGCTCGACGACGACCGTAACCGCGATCTCCGGTTTGTCCGCGGGGGCGTAGGACGTGAACCAGGCGTGGTCCATGTGCTTCTTCGCGTCCGTCTGTGAATCGAGGGAGATTACCTGCGCCGTTCCCGTCTTCCCTGCTACCTTAACGTCCTTTAGCAGCGCCCCCCTCCCCGTTCCGCCCGGGTCGTTTACTACCCCGACCATGGCTTCCCTTATGAGAGCGAGTGTCCTGTCGTCAATCGGCAGATGCCCCCTTGGCGGGATGTTGTTCACTGTCGACTCCCCGCTGAAAGCGACCTCCTTTACCACGAGCCTCGGGGTGAGAAGCGTGCCTCCGTTGGCGATGGAGGCTGTCATCATCGCGACCTGGAGCGGGGTCGTGCTCACATAACCCTGGCCTATAGCAGAAACTATCGTCTCGCCCTTGTACCAAGGCGTCTTGAATCTTTCCTGTTTCCATTCCCTGCTCGGCGCGACCCCGACCCTCTCCTCGATGCCGATACCTGTCGGCTGGCCGAATCCGAACGCGGTCATGTATTTCGCGAAGGTGTCTATGCCGAGCTTCTCTGCGAGCCTGTAGAAATAGACGTCGCATGAATGGACAAGCGCAGACCGCATGTTCACCGTCCCGTGCCCTCCCCTCTTCCAGCACCTGTACGTATGCGTGCCGAGCCTGTAGGAGCCGGGGCAGTGGATGGTGGTGTCCGGGTTGAAAACCCCTTCCTTGATGGCCGCGGCGAGAGGAACCATTTTGAATACGGAGCCCGGGGCGTAGAGGCCCTGAGTCGCCCTGTTTATAAGGGGATAATTTTTATCGTTAAGGAGCTCGTTCCATCTCTTCGAATCGATTCCCTTGACGAAGTCGGCCGGGTCGAATGTCGGCCTGCTGGCCATCGCGAGCACGTCTCCGTTCCTCACGTCGACGACTACTATCGCGCCGAACTCTTCCCCGAGAGCCTCTTCCGCCGCAGTCTGAAGGTCCATGTCTATAGACAGCACCACATCCTTGCCCGGAACGCTGTTCTTGTTGATGAGGTCCTTTCTGAAAAGATCGGAGTTCACTTCCCTTCCGAGCGCGTCCGTCACTTTTTGCACGTATCCGTCTTCGCCCCTTAAGGAATCCTCCCACGTCTTTTCGACGCCGCTCTTTCCGACGAGTCCGTTCCAGTTAAGCTCGGGGTTGGCGCTCAGCTCGTCCTCGCTCACCTTCCCTATGTATCCGAGGAAAGACGCACCGAGAACGCCGTGCGGATACTGCCGCAGATTGTTGACTTCGATTATGAGCCCGGGAAGCGAGCTTCTCCGCGCTTCTATGACAGCGAGCTGGTCGCGGTTGATGTCCTGCGCGACGAGGACGGCCTTGAACCGGTTCTTTCTAGTTGCCTGAAGGATTTTGTCCCTGACCTTCGCGCCGTCGACATCGAGTATGATGGAGAGATTATCGCTCAGGGACTGAATGTTTTCGACGTCCTTCGGAAGGACGTATATGTCGAACGACGGGCGGTTCACGACGAGCTCGCGGCCGTGGCGGTCGAGCACCCTTCCGCGCGGGGCAGGGACCCTTTCGATCCTGATCCTGTTGCCGATCGAAAAGCTCTCGTACTCGTCGCCCTTTATGACCTGGAGGAACCAGAGCCTCGAAACGAGCCCGACGAAAGCGATCGCCAGTATGATCGTCGATATGACGAGCTTACCTCTGAAGTCTTGCATATGCCTTTCCAGCCGCCCAGAATAAAGGCAGCCCGACGGCGGTATTGACCAGGCCCTGGAGCAATATCTCTCCGAGCGTCAGTCTGAAGCCGGACTCTCCCCTTACACTTATTATAGTCATTATGAACAGCCAGGTAAAAATAGTGCTTGCGAATATGACGAGCCCCTGGACGAGATACTTCTTGAGATAGACGTGGCTCGAGCTCGTCTTTACGAGAATGTACGCGCTCAGGCGCGAGAGCGTGAACGTCCCGGGGAGATTCCCCGAGAGAACGTCCATGAGGTACCCGTTCCCCGCGGCTATAAGGAAGCCGCCCCTCGCTTCGGAATATATCGCCAGGAAAACTATGAATATCAGGTTGAGGTCTGGGTAAAAATATCCCTCGCGCGGGGACAGCACCGTCGACTGAATCGTTATCAGCACGAGCGACAGCACGGCGAGCAGGGAAATCGTAAGGGCCCTATTCATTCAGCACCAGGCTGTTTACCGGTTTTTGTATGATCAGCACTTCCTCGAGCGAATTCAGATGTACGTGCGGGGAAACTTCGGCGTTGATGAAGCTTCCCTTGGAGCTTATGCCGGTGACCGTACCGATGACGACACCCTTCGGGAAAAAGCCGTCCTTCCCGGAGGATATGACCTTGTCCCCTTCGCTCACGTCGGATTTCTTTTCTATGTAATCCATCTCGCAGCCCGCGCCTGTCCCTTTGACTATGCCCCTGGCGCGCGTCCTGTGTATGTAGGCGTCTACGGCGCTCACCGGGTCCGTAATCAGGAGCACTTCGGAGCTCCTGTCGCCGGCGAGCAATATCCTGCCGACTATACCGTCGAATGACGCGACAGGCATGCCTTCGATAATGCCGTCTCTCGTGCCTTTATCGACTATTATCACCTGCGAGCGGAGTATCGAAGGGCTCGCGCCGATAACGTTGGCGGACACGGCGGGGTAAGAGCTCTCCTCCCTGAATTCGAGTAGCTTTTTCAGCCTCGTGTTCTGGACGCCGGCCTCGGAGAGCTCGAACTTCTCGCGGCGTAAGCGGCTTATTTCATCCTTGAGCCGAACGTTCTCCTCCTTGAGATTCACGAGGCGAATGTAGTCGTTCCACACCCCCGTCATGCCTTTCGCGACGGACGACACGAGCTTCTGCGGGTAGTAGGCTAGAGTGAGCACGAACTTCGCTGCGGGCGTCTGCGAGTTCTTTTCGTCGAGGTCAAGAGAGAACAGCTGTATCGCTATGAACAGGAGAACGAGAACTATGAATATAGTACGGCGTTTCAGAAAGCCCATGGCTGCGCGTTAACACCTGAAATCCCTTAACCTTAAAAACTGAATCTGAGTTTCGTCTTACGAATAGCTGATGCTGACTTCCCGAAGGAGGTCGAGCTCGTCGAGCGCCTTTCCCGATCCGTATACGACGCACGTCAGCGGGTCTTCCGCGCGCGATACCGGAAGGCCCGTCTCCTCCCTGATGAGGAGGTCGAGATTCCCGAGGAGGGCTCCGCCGCCCGTGAGCATTATGCCGCTGTCGACTATATCCGCCGCGAGCTCGGGAGGCGTCCTTTCGAGAGTCTGCTTTATGCCCTCGACGATGAAGCTCACCGGCTCCGTCAGCGCTTCCTTCACTTCTTCGGAAGTTATCTCTATCGTGCGCGGGATACCGGCCCTGAGGTCGCGGCCCTTCACGTTCATCGAGCCTATCTCGCCATTCCCTAAAACCTTGCCCAGTTTCTTCTTCACGTCTTCGGCCGTTCTTTCGCCTATGAGCATGTTGTAGTTTCGCTTGACGTATTGGAGTATGGCCTCGTCGAGCTTGTCGCCGCCGACTTTTATGGACTTGCTGACGACTATCCCCGCGAGCGATATGACCGCGACGCTTGTCGTGCCGCCGCCTATGTCGACGACCATGTTCCCCGTGGGCTCCGTAACGGGCATGCCGGCGCCGATAGCGGCGGACATCGTCTCTTCGATGAGATAGACTTCCCTTGCGCCCGCGGCTTCGGCGGATTCCCTGACCGCCCTCTTCTCGACCTCGGTAATGCCTATGGGCACGGAGACTATGATCCTCGGCCGTACGAAGCTTTTCCTGTTGTTGTGGGTTTTACGGATGAAATACTCAAGCATTTTCTGAGCAACGTCGAAGTCCGCTATAACGCCGTCCTTGAGAGGCCTTATCGCCTTTATGGAACCCGGGGTTTTTCCGACCATGTTTTTGGCTTCACGGCCCACTGCGAGTATCTTTTTTATACCCCTCGAATCTTCCTGAACCGCCACAACCGAGGGCTCGTTCGCAACTATACCTTTACCCCTGACGTATACGAGTGTGTTCGCGGTGCCGAGATCAACCGCCAGATCGTTTGAGAACCAACCCAGAATAGTATCGAATATCATGTCCCATCGCCTCCTGCCCAAATTATAAAATAGAAATTAGCAAATTGTTACTAGAGATTTAGAATGGATACTCAATGCTGCGCATTAAGTATCCGAAAATAAAAGAATAACCTAAACTGATACTATAATAGAGGTGAAGATAAAATCAAGGATTATAGGGGGTTAATTTGGATAAAAAAGACAATTTTCTTTAACTTGGCGGGCCGCTCTTGACGAACGGAAGGGGGCTGACGGCGCCCTTCCCCCGGGAGCCGTCCGGGGAGACTACGAAGACTTCCGTTCCGGGCTCGACGAATTCCCTTCTCACATATCCTAGCGCCACGTTCCGCCCTAGAGCGGGCGAGAAGGCCGGGCTCGTGATCCTGCCTATCTTTTTATCTCCGGCGAGGATTTCGTCACTGGCCGAAGGGACATATCCCTCTTCGAGAACTATCCCCATGAGGTGCCTGTTCACATGCCCCCGCCACTTGATTCGGGCTACGACTTCCTGCCCGATGTAGCATCCCTTCTCGAAGCTGAGCGCGTTCCATATGCCCGCCTCGATCGGAATCGTTTCTTCGTCCATGTCTTTTCCGTATACCGGAATGCCGGCTTCTACGCGGAGGACTTCGAGCGCCTTGTGTCCTACAGGCTCGAGGCCGAAAGCGCTCCCCTTTTCGAGGAGATAATTTCGGACTTCTTCCGAGCGGTCAGACGGAAAATAAAGATCGTAGCCCTCTTCTCCCGTTCTGTCCGCAGCGGCGCAGATTAGTTCCATACCGTTGAGTGCCGCTTTAAAATGTCCGTGCTCTCTTAAATCAGGAATTGTTATACCTGCGGCAGTGAGCACGTTTTTCGATTCCGGTCCCTGAACCGAAAACAGCGCAAGCCCTTCCGTAACGTTGTCTACTGCGGCCCTGTACGAAAGCCTGTATTTAAGGAGGAGGTCTTTCACCTTCGCGTTCATGCCGGGTTCGAGATCGAGGAGCACCGACTCGGCGTCTTTGTATACGCGCATGTCGGAGAGCATTCTTCCCTTCACAGTGAGAACAGCGGCGTACGTCCCCTCGCCATCAGCGAGCTTCATCACGTCGTTCGTCAGCATGCCCTGTAGGAACTTCAGATGCTCCTTTCCGCCAAGGCGAATCTTCCCCCTCGCGGAGAGATCGAGGAGGCCGGCTCTTTTTCTCACAGTCTCGTATTCGCGAAGCCATCCGCCGTACTCTTCGGGCATTGCAGCATGCCTGCCGCCGCCCTCGGCACCTGGCGAGTCTTTCGTTTCGCTTGAAGTCTCTCTGATTTCCATCGCTGTCTCTCCGTAACGTTAAGTATAACAAGCCGGCGCGGGTTTGCCGAAACGGCTCTAATATGCCGCGGGCACGTTGAATCCCTTCTACCGTTATATATATCTAATCCCTGTGCGCGGGTTTACGGAGGATGGATTCGTACTTGAAAAACCGCCTTCCAAATGTAGTATAAAGCTGAGTCCGCCCAGTAAGAAAAACACGAGGTAACAGATGAAAGACAAAAGCGCTCTTACGAAAAAACAGAAGGTAATAATCATGGGCTCGGGCCCGGCAGGGCTTACGGCCGCTATTTACTCGGCCAGAGCCAATCTGGAACCCTTGGTTTTTGAAGGCCTCGAAGCCGGGGGCCAGCTGACGCTTACAACCGACGTCGAGAACTTCCCCGGATTCCCCGAGGGTATTCAGGGGCCAGCGCTCATGAACGCCATGAGAAAGCAGGCCGAGAGGTTCGGCGCGACGTGCCTTCGCGAGAGGATAGATTCCGTCGATTTCAGCGAGAGGCCGTTCAAGATCGTATCCGGGGATATGACGTTCGAGGCGGAGACGTTTATCGTAGCCTCGGGGGCTTCGGCCAAGATGCTGGGCATCGCGTCGGAAAAGCTCCTTCTCGGAAGGGGAGTTTCTACTTGCGCCACATGTGACGGCTTTTTCTACAGGGGCAAGGAAATCATAGTCGTGGGCGGCGGAGACAGCGCCGTCGAGGAAGGGACGTTCCTCACGAAGTTCGCCTCCAAGGTCAACATCGTCCACAGAAGGGACCAGCTCAGGGCTTCGAAGATTATGCAGGACAGGGCGTTCAAGAACCCGAAGGTGGATTTCATCTGGAATTCCGAGATCGCGGAGATACTGGGAGACGTGGAGGGCGGCGTGAACGGCGTCGTGCTCAGAGATACTGTAACCGGAGAGACCAAACGGAAGGATATAGACGGTATTTTCGTGGCGATAGGGCACACGCCCAATACTTCCATCTTTAAAGGAAAGCTCGACATGGACGAGCTCGGGTATCTGATAACTAAAGAGGATTCGACCGAAACGAACGTGCCGGGCGTCTTCGCCGCGGGCGACGTTAAAGACAACAAGTACCGCCAGGCCATAACCGCGGCGGGGTCGGGCTGTATGGCCGCGATCGACGCCGAAAGGTTCCTCGAAAGCCACGCGGAATAAAACGCTCCATTTCAGGCGGGGCGTTCCGCGCCCCGCTCATGCCCGGATAGAAGCCGCCTTAGCTCCGGGATGGCGCTTACAGCCGCCTCCCTCCCGACTTCGATTATAGAACGGCCCCTGTGAAAATCGAGCACCTTCACGTGTATCAGGCACGGGGATATAACGATATCCGGCGGGCACTCCCCGAAGCTGTACTCCGTAAGTTTCTTCTGGGCGATAATCGAGCTCCTCTGGACTATATCCACTAGAGAGAAATCCGACATTACGCAGTCCTCAGAGAAGTTACTCAAGAGGTCGACGGCTACGACTATGTCCGCACCGAGCTCTCTCAGCACTTTAACGGGAACGGGCTCCAGAACTCCGCCGTCGACGAGAAGCTTATCGCCATGAAGGACGGGGGTGAATAGGCCGGGAATCGCCATGCTGGCGTGAACGGCGGTACAAAGACTGCCGCTCGTGAAGGTCATGGTATCGGCCCTGTTGACGTCCACGGCAACCGCAGCGAAAGGCTTCCCCAAGTCTTCTATTTTCTCGATATTCACGATCCTGTTTAAGAGCCGCTCTACGTAATTGCCCGAGAAGAGGCCCCTCGCGGGCCATGTCGGGCCGAGGAGGAAGGGAATGTCCTTGAAACGGTATTTCAGGGATATATCCTCCAGATGCGGCAGCTTCCCCGCGGCATAGACGGCGCCGACGAGCGCGCCTATGCTCGTCCCCGAAACCATGTCGAATTCTATCCCCGCCGCCGAAAAGGCGCCGAGCACACCGATGTGAGCGAATCCCTTGGCCCCTCCCCCTCCGAGCGCTATACCTGTTTTCATTTTCCCATCCGCTCCGGCCTCATTCCCTCAAAACGAGCCCAGGAATCCCTTTATCGATTCCGTCAGGGTCTTATATTCGAGCAGAAACGAATCGTGCCCGTAAGGAGAATCTATCTCCCGGTAATCGCATTCTATGTTATTTGCATGAAGGGCGTCTACTATCTCGCGCGACTGATATGTCGGGAAAAGCCAGTCCGACGTGAATGACGCGACGAGCACCTTCCCGCACTTCATCCGCGCGAACGACTCGGCGAGGCTCCCGTATCCCTCGGCCGCGTCGTATATGTCTATCGCGCGCATGATATAGATGTAGCTGTTGGCATCGAATCTTTTTACGAAGCTCGCGCCCTGGTATTCGAGATAGTCCTCGATGTCGAAATTGCTGTCGAGCCGGAGCTTCATTGATACCGGGTCCGGGTGGTTCCTTCCGAACTTCTCCCAGAGCCAGTTATGGCTGAGATATGTTATATGCCCTATCATGCGCGCTATAGCGAGGCCCTTCGCCGGGGGACTGCCGCCGTAATAGTCGCCGCCGTTCCAGTCGGGGTCGTCCATTATCGCGCGTATGCCTACTTTATGTATGGCGATAGACTGCGGATTCGAAACGGCTCCCGAGGCGACGAGCACGATCGAATCCACCATTCCGGCATACGAGAGGGCCCACTCCATCGCCTGCATCCCTCCCATTGAGCCCCCGGCGACGGCCTTTATACGCTTTACGCCGAGGCTGTCCAGGAGCGCCTTCTGAACACTTATCATATCCCTGATTGTAACGAGCGGAAAATCGAGGCCGTATGGTTTTCCGGTTGCCGGGTTTATCGACGAAGGGCCGGTTGTGCCGTAGCAGCTACCGAGTATGTTCGAGCATACGACGAAATACTTTTCCGTATCGAACGCCTTTCCTGGCCCTACCATGACATCCCACCATCCGGGCACTTTATCCTCAGGAGTATGCTTCCCGGCTGCGTGGGCGCTTGCGGTGAGGGCGTGCTCGACGAGTATCACGTTATCGGCGCTCCCGTTGAGGTGTCCATAGGTTTCGTATGCGATCGTGACGGGCCCCAGGGTGAGGCCATTCTCCATTTGGAACAAGTCAGGCGGATACGCAAACGTGAAATATTGCGTCTCGACGAGGCCGACCGATCCTTCCTCTATTATTACTACCGGTGATTCCCCGAACGACCTCTGGTTCATTGTCCTTTACCGAATTTTTCGAGGGCCTGCTCTATGTCCCAGATTATGTCGTCCACGGTTTCGAGGCCGACGGAGATGCGTATCATCTCGGGATTCACGCCCGCCCGAAGCTGCTCCTCTTCGCCCATCTGGCGGTGCGTCGTCGACGCCGGCTGTATGACGAGGGTCTTCGCATCCCCGACGTTCGCGAGGTGGCTCAGGAGCTCGAGCCCTTCGATGAACCTTACACCCGCTTCCTTTCCGCCCTTGATGCCGAATGTGAATATGGAGCCTGCGCCGCGCGGCAAATATTTTTTCGCGAGGGAATGGTATGGACTCTCGGGGAGGCCCGGGTAACGAACCCATTCGACCGACGGATGCTGCTTCAGGTATTCGGCGACGGCGAGGGCGTTCCGGCAGTGCCTCTCCATCCTGAGGTTGAGCGTTTCGAGGCCCTGGAGAAAAAGAAACGCGTTAAACGGGCTCAGCGTGGGGCCCATTGTCCGGAGTATCTCGCACCGGGCCTTCATCGTATATCCGAAGTCGCCGAACGTCTCGTAGAACCTCACCCCGTGATAGCCCTTCGAGGGCTCCATCATCGCGGGAAAGTTGCCGTTGTCCCACGGGAACTTTCCCGACTCGACGAGCACGCCGCCTATGGATGTGCCGTGGCCGCAGATGAACTTCGTCGCCGAATGGACGATAATGTCCGCCCCGAAATCGATCGGCCTGCAGAGGAACGGCGTTGCAAACGTGTTGTCGACGATGAAAGGTATCCCCGCGTCGCGCGCTATGTTCGAAACGGCCTCTATGTCGAGGACATTTCCGAGGGGATTGCCTATAGTCTCGGCGAATATGGCCTTCGTTTTTTCCGTTATAGCTTTCCTGAAATTTTCGGGGTCGTCGGGATCGACGAATGTCGTATTTATGCCGAGGTTCCTGAAATTGACGTCGAACTGCGTGTGCGTCCCGCCGTAAAGGGCGCTCGACGATACGAGCTCGTCCCCAGCCTTTAAGATAGTTAAAATTGCAACCATCTGCGCCGCCATCCCGGATGATACTGCCACGGCCGCCCTCCCCCTTTCGAGCGCGGCCATCCTTTCCTCGAACACGGCGTTCGTGGGGTTCATGATGCGCGTGTAGATATTGCCGAAGGCCTGGAGGTTAAAGAGAGAGGCCGCATGATCCGCGCTGTCGAACACGTACGCAGCCGTCTGGTAAAGAGGCACGGCACGGGAGCCGGTCGAAGGATCCGGAAGCTGCCCCGCGTGTATGCAGAGCGTTTCGAATCCGAATTTTCTGTCAGCCATTCCCATACCTCCAAAAATGATATTTCATCAAAAACCTAAAGAGTATTTTGCGGGTTTCCACCTGAGCGCCGCCCGTTAGTACGGCAGCCACTTCGACCTTTTGGAGGAAAGAAATCCCCTGTTTACGCCTATGAAATTAATACCGCCGAAGAGCCGCGCATGCTCTATCTTCATGCACCGGTTCATTACGACCTCGAGGCCCGCGTCCCTTGCCCTCTTCGCGGCCTCCTCGTTTATGACGCCTATCTGCATCCATATCACCTTGGCGCCTATCTTTATGGCGTCCTCGACTATCGGCGGGACGTCCTCCGGTTTTCTGAATATGTCGACGACGTCCACCTTTTCCGGGATGTCGAGGAGGCTCGGATAGCATTTCTCACCGAGTATCTCCTTCTGCCCGGGGTTCACGGGGATTATCTTGTACCCGTGGTCCTTCAGATATTTCGCGGCGAAGTTGCTGGGCCTGTGCCACTTGTCCGAGAGCCCGACGACGGCGATGGTCTTGCTCTCGGCGAGAATGCGGCGGAGGGTTTGTATGTCTTCCATTTACCTTTCCTTTACGGGGCGACCGGAAATCCTTAAAAATCCCGGAGAATTATTATAAAATTTACCCTAGTTCGGCTGCCCCTAACAAATTCGTTCGTATATAACAGGCGGGGCGTCGAGAAGGCAGGCATATAATGAAGCCCGGGCTTTTCGGGAAAATTTCAAAACGCGAGATTCTGGGCTACGTGGCCGACAGCATCGCCATAGGCGGGCTCCTGTACAGCGGGGTCCGTATAATCAAGGGCGACCTCGGCCTCATAACTATCATACTGCTGATAGCATGCATCGCCGCCATATGGCTGAGCTCCTTCTTCTTCTATGCGAAACGTGGAAGGTACGGCAGGCGGGTCGGCAATGCCGCCCTGGCGCTCATTATACTCATACCGGCCCTCTCGGCCGCCGGGTATCTCGGCTGGCTGTACTATAAGAACCTCCCGCCGGACAAGGTCATCATTCTCCTCGCGGACTTCGACGGGCCCGACAGGAAGAAATACCGGGTTACCGGCAATATCAAGGACCAGCTCGAAGAGGCGACGAAGAAATATCCCGACATCGAGGTCGAGCTCCTGAACGAATCCATCACGTACCAGAGCCCGGACGGCTACGCCCGGAAGGTCGGCGAAGAGAGGAAGGCGAGCATAGTGCTCTGGGGCGAGTACACGGTAAACGAAGACAACGTGCAGATGATAGCCCACTTCGAGGTTCTGAACAAGCCCGACATCCTCGACCTGAAGAAGGAAGTGGAGAATATAACAGTCGAAGCCTTGGAGCTCAGGAACTTTACCATACAGGAGGAGCTCTCGGGCCGGATGACGTACCTCGTACTCATGACCATCGGGCTTGCGCGCTACGAAGCCGAGGACTACAAAGACGCGATAGGATTCTTCTCAGGCGCGATCGACGAGAAGAACATACCGGAGGGCATGGTCGAGCCCGCGGCAATCTATTTTTACCGCGGGAACGCCTACGACTTCGAAGGAGACTTCGACTCCGCGGTCAGCGATTTAAGTAAAGCCATCGAGATGAATCCCCGTTTCGGCGAGGCCTACTACAACCGCGGCGTCATATACTACAGGAGAGGTGAGCTCGACCTGGCGATCCCGGATTTCACCGAGGCTATAGAAATCAATCTCGATATTCCTAAGCCGTACTACGGCCGCGGGAGCGCATATTCCAAGAAAGGAAAATTCGATGAAGCTATCGCGGACTTTACGAAGGCTATCGAGATCGACCCTGAATACTCCGATGCATACAACGGCCGCGGGATGGAATATATGGAGAAAAAGGACCTGGACTCCGCAATTAAAGACTTCGATAAAGCCATCGAGCTCGAGCCCGACGGCCCACATGCATATAATAACCGCGGGAACGCTTACCTGTTCAAAGGGCAGCGTGAGGCAGCCGTCGAGAATTTCGCCAGGGCAATAAAAATAAACCCCCGCTTTGTCGAGCCGTACCAGAACCGCGGCATAGCCCGTTATTTCGAGGGGAACCCCGGCCCCGCCATCGCGGACCTGACGGTAGCCATCGAGCTCGAGCCCGGCAACGCCGCGGCATATTATGTGAGGGGGCTCTGCTATGCGATGAAGGACGAGAAGAAGTCCGCGGTCGAGGACCTGGAGAAGGTCCTGGAATTGAGCGGCGACCCGGCTTTGAAAGAGAAGGCGGTGAATTATATCGAGAAATTGAAACAGAAGACGCAGCCATGAAGATACGCACCGGTCATCCGGCCCGGATAGCCCTTACCTTTCGACCACTTCGACTTTATCCGTCTTTTCGACCTTGTACGTGACGCTGCCCGACCTTCCCGACGAATCCACGACGACAAGATTGTGTGTGCCCGCTTCGAGCGGTATGAATGTCCGTCTGTAGGGCTTCGTGGACGCGATGAGCTTCCCGTCCTGGTACCAGTAGAGCATATCGACTTCCTCGCTCACCCTTGCGATGAGCTCGACCCTCTGGTACTCGGAAGGCATACCGTTAAGGACGCGGTAGGGGGTCGTTCTATCGGGTGAAACTATCTTGGGAGGGCTTTCGGACGGGACGTCCTTACAGAGGGGACTGAGCGGGGGCATTGCCTCGACGGACTTTCCCTCGGCCATACGCCACGCGACGAGCTCCGCCGGATACGTCGTCACGGTGCGCGCCTCGTGCGGACGCTCTCCTATACATTCCCCGAGGAGAAGCTCACCCGTTTCCTTGTCGACGAATATCTGCTTAGAATAGGTATCTCTCTGCAAGCGGGAGACGCCCTTCACGTACGTTACCTTGTCCCTCTGTCCGCAGTAGGGCGTCGGCAGCATGTGGCTCGACCTGCAGACCTCTATCGTCCCGAGATCGAGACCGTCGGGCATCGCTATTTTAGCACCATTCCCCTCGATACCGCGAAATAGATCGAAGAGTATAGGAGCCGCGTGCCCGGAGCCGGATATTCCCTTCTGTCCCCTGCCGCCGGGATTGCCGACCCAGACGCCTATCGTGTAGCGCGTCGAATAGCCGAGGGACCATGCGTCCCTGTGCCCATAGGAGGTGCCTGTCTTCCACGCGACCTCGGGCACGTCCATAGTGAGAGCCCACGTATTCGAAGACATGTCAGGCCGCTTGAGCTCAGCGAGGGCATCCGTGGTGAGGTAGGCGGCTTCCGGAGAAAAGAGCTGAGTTTCGTCGTAGCTTCGCGAGTCGTCCTCTATCACCTTGAGCGGGCGGTGAACGCCGCCCGACGCGAGCGTGGCGTAGAGGTTCGTGAGATCAAGGAGCGTAACCTCCCCTGCGCCGAGTATGAGCGGGAGGCCGTACTTGCCGGACGGCCTGTCCAGCGTCGCGAGGCCGCCCTTTAAAAGAAGCTCGTGAAAATCTCTCAGGCCAACCTGGGCAAGTAGCCTCACAGCAGGGGCGTTCAGGGACAATATGAGTGCGTAGCGGAGCGTTATCTGCCCGCGGTATGTGCCGTCGTAGTTTTCGGCGACGTAGCCCGAATAGTCTGTCGGCACGTCGAGGACGTATGTGTCGGGGATGACGAGCCCCTGGTCTATCGCCATCGCGTAGAGGAAGGGTTTTAAAGCCGAGCCGGGCGAGCGGCGGGCGAGCGCGAGGTTGACCTGCCCGGAATTCTTTTTATCGAAATAGTCAGCCGAGCCGACGAGCGCCTTTAAGCTCCGCGTCTCGTTGTCTATGACGACTACGGCGAGGTTTTCTATGCCGTCGCGCCTGAGGTTATCGAGGTGCCTCGCGGCTATCTCCCCCGCTATACGCTGTATGGAGGAATCGAGCGTAGTGCGCGCTCTCTCGCCCCTCGAAACCTTTTGATAAACGTATTCCGAGAAATGCGGCGCCGAGAACGGCTGTAATTCTCTCTTTACAGGCACGGGCTCCTTCGCATATCTTTCGGCTTCCTCTTTCGTGAACACTCCCCTTCCGAAAAGCTGCCCGAGAACCTTGTTCCTCTCGCGGAGCGCAGCCTCGGAATTCCGCGTCGGGTCGTATGCGACGGGCGAGCGGGGAAGCGCGGTCAGTAGCGCTATCTCGGCCGGGGACAGCGCGCGCGGCGACTTTCCGAAATAAAAATACGAAGCCGCGCCGACGCCCTCGAGGTTCCCGCCGTAGGGGGCGATGTTGAGATATATTTCGAGGAGCTCGTCGTCTTCGTAATGCCATTTCAGCTGGAAAGCGCGGAAGGCCTCTTTTATTTTGGAGCTCACGTTCCGGCTCTTGGGCTCGGCCATGCGCGCAATCTGCATGGGTATTGTAGAGGCGCCGGAGACGACCCTCCCTGCCCTGGCGTTCACATAAAACGCGCGGACGAGCGCGAGCGGGTTCACACCCGGGTGGTGATGAAACCACCTGTCCTCCGAAGCTATGACGGCCTCTACGAGCCTGGGCGATATATCTTCGAGCCCGACCTCGAACCGCCAGCGGTTATCCTCGGGCAGGAAGAACCTGAGAGGCCTCCCCTGGATGTCGGATATGACCGCCGCTGTCTTTCTGTGTATCGAGGCCTCGGGAAACGGGAATATGTAATCAGCAAGAAGGAACAGCAGAAAGGCATCAGCAGCCAGTATCGCAGCTGCCAGACACGCGCCCGCCGCCAGCATCATATAACTCTTCCTGTTTCCGCTCCGCTTCATGCCTTCCCCATCAGTTACTGTTTAAGCTTCACTTCGAACGGCTCACTTATCTTGCCCGTGAAGCGTATGTTGGGCGAATACATTGCCTCGGCCTGCACAGGCGGAACTGCGAACGTTCCCGGGTTCACGACGCGAAGGAGAGCGTAGAAGTTATACCACTTCGCGTCTGGAAGGTCCGTGAATAGCAGAATCCTGTCGTCCCTTATGTCCATGTATTCGGGCTCCGTCGTGTTGCCCGTCGCCCACTTCAGGGTTTCCGTCGTTTTAAGGCGCGGGTTCTCGACCTCAAATCCCGAGGGGAGAAGGTTTTCTATGACCACGTTTTCGATCGGCCCTGCGCCGCTCTGTATCTTCGTCCTGACAACGATGAGGTCGCCCTGGGCGATATTCTTCGGGTCGACGGGCGCGCCGTCTCTCGTGAGGAATTCCCTCAGCACCGAAAGGCCTTCTTCGACAGGCTTAAAGCCCTTCCGCGTCGGTGTGCCGCTCGTGAGAACTGTGTAGAAGGCGCTCCCGTCTTTATATTCCTCGTTCATGTTTATGACTATGGGCTTGTCGCCCTCGATGTCGGTCAGCGAAAGAATCTTCTCGCTCTTGAATGTTGCAACCTGCTTCCCGTCGATTGTGACTGTACCCATGAACGGCGGGGCCTCGGATTGTTTCTTCACGAACTCGCCGATCGCCAGGAGGGCGAACGAGCTCTCCTGTGTCGTCCACCACTGGCTCAGCTGCGCGTCCCTCGACAGCCTGTCGACGAGCGCCGGGACCCTCGGGTCATCGGGATTGAGGTCGAGTATCGCCAGGAGCAGTATCGCCCTGTTCCTTATGGTCGAGTTGAAGTTCCCGCCCGTCTGTCTCGCTATTTCCTCGACGTCGTTCACTCCCTTGAGAAGCTGCTCCAGCACCGAAGCGTCGCCGGAGCCCGCGTAGGCCCCGCCTAAAAGGGCTTTCGATTCGACGGTGAGCTCGCCCATGTAGCGGTCCCTTATGAAGTCCATAGATCCCATTTCGGGCTTGCCGTCGCGGCTGAGAACGTAGAGTGCGTAAACGGCCAGCTCGAGCTCGTTCGTGCTGTATTCGGGCTCCGCCTTGGCCGCGTCCCTCGCGTATGCCATGGCGTTCGAGTAGAGCGAGTCGTCGACGAAGTAGCCGGCCTTTCTCGCCTCGACGAGGAAGTGGGCCGCGTATATGCTCGCCCAGGGCTCCGCCGACTCTCCTCCGGGCCAGAGCGAAAATCCGCCGCCGTCCATCTGCATCGACGCGATCTGACGTATGCCGTCCTGAACCAGTGCCGCCGGGTCCGCCCTTTCGAAGAGCGCCGGGTCTATCTCGCGGGCGATGTCGGAGAGATAAATCAGCGGGAAGACGCGTGACGTTATCTGCTCGAGGCACCCGTAGGGATACTGGAGAAGGTATTCCAGCTTCCCGGAGAACTGTATGAGCGGAAGCCTGCTGACGTAGAGGTCTCTCTTTATCCTCCCTGCCCTGTAGGAATCCGAAGCGACAGGAATCTCGAATTTATGCGAGTCCATCCTGCCGATGGCCTCCTCCCTTTTCGCCGGGAGGTCGGGCAGGACGGGCACGTCCATATCGGACGACGTCGACTCCCCGTTGCCGGAAGCTGTGATGTTTAAAGACAGATCCCCTGTGGCATCCTCCGTATCGACGGCGAAATAAACCGTCTTCTCGCCGCCGTCGGGTATCTCCACGTCGAGCGCGGCCTCCTTCGACTGCGGAGAGCCGCCTTTCTTTCCGGCGCCGTCCACGACGCCGACCGAAGCCGGGCCCGTTATTTTCATGTTGACGGTGATCGCGCCGTCTTTCTTCGTATCGTTCCGTACTGAGACAGGTATTATCACGCTCTCGTTAAGTGAGAAGAACCTCGGCACCGTGGGCAGGAGAACGATAGGGGATTTCACCCGCGTGAATTTCTCGCCCGAGCCGAACTCCTCGCCCCTCGTGGCGACGGCCATGATCCTGACCGCGCCCTGGAACTGCGGCATGTCTATTTTATAGGAGACGTTTCCCTGGCTGTCCGCCTCTAAAGGACCGGACCAGAACGCGACGGGTTTTACCCTTCTGATTCCCTGCGTGCTCAGGAACTGCATCTCCTTTCTCGCGGCGAAGCCTCCGCCCGCGGGCGAGAGGCCTATGGAGACGTCGGGCAGGAGGAGGGAAAACGTGTCGTAGGCGGCGACTTCGAGCGCCAGCTTTCTGTAAAAAAACGTGAACGGGTCGGCAGTCTTCTGATCGATGAGCTGCAGTATCCCCTCGTCGACGACCGCCACCGTAACCGTCACCCCGGGAAGCGTCTTTACGCCTACCTCAAGCGGTGTGAGGGGCTTTATCTCCTCGGGGGCTGTTATCTCGACGGATGCCTTGTTGGCCGTCCGGTCGACGTTAATCGGAATCGCTCCGAACGCCCTGCCCGCCGAGCCGGGCTCGAGCTCGTTCACACCCCTGACAAGCGTCGCCGTAACATAAGCGTTCGGCCTGTACTTGTCGCTTACGGGGATTTTTATGGCGGCCGTGTTGCCGTCGATGCTGTAGGTTTCCGTGTAGTAGACCTCGTCCCTTTCGACCGTGACGAGGAGCTTTCCTGAAAACGGCGCTCTGACCTGAAGGTTGGCGGTTTCGCCCGGCATGTATTCCTTCTTTTCGAGGTCGAGCTCTATCCGCGCGGGATTTTCGACGGCCCACGGAGAAAAGCCCCATCCGCTCGCGTAGAACTGCACCTGCGTGGAAGAGCCGCCCTTCGGATCGGTCAACACGACCCTGTAGCTCCCGAACTCGGGAGGCGTGACTGTGAAGCTCCCTTTCGGCGAGCCGCCGTCCAGGGAGAAAGCGTTTACGAGGACCGAATCGCGCTTGGATTCGTACGCGTAGTTCCCGGATGCCGTTCTCCGGAGGACAGTGTTCCACACGTCTTTATAGAACTCCGCCTTGAGACCGCCGGTATTAACCTCTTCCGTGCCCTCTCCCTTCGTCGCGAGTGCGACGTATTCGAGCTCGACTTCCTTTCCGGGCTCGGCGTACTTCTCAGGGTCTTTCAGCTTGAGACCGATATAGTAAGGATAGGGGTCGACGTTTATGCGCCGGGTCGCGTTCACACCGCGCCCGCCCGTTTCCTGAACGCGCGCCGATACCTGCGCCTGAAGCGACGACGGAGGCCTGAGACCGTCGGGTATGGATGCAGTGAAGCTGGTATTGCCGTTGGCGTCGAGCGTGCCCTCGCCCCTGAATATCTCCTTCGACTCGAAGGTCCTGTCCTGGTTCGTGAAGACGTAGCCCTTGTAATTTTCGGGGAGGAACGGCCTCTCGACGAGGTCGACGAGCGTTTCGACGGAGAGTCCCGAGGCTGGCGGCCCGAAGAGATACGCGCTCGAGACGCCGTACTTGAGCTCTTTTCCGACGCCGACAGCCGACTCGTCTGTTTCTATCCTCACCCTTATCCGGTCGGGAATGAATTCCTCGACCTGGAACATGTACTGCCCTATAAGCTCGTCGCCCGCCCTGACTTCAATCGTGTTGTTACCCGTCGGCGCGAACTCCGGTATGTCGATGGAGAAAGAGACCATTCCCTGCGGGCTCAGGGTTTCCTTTATCGTCCTCGCGACGCGGCCCCTCGCGTCTATCTGCTTCAGTATTATCGGCATCGGCGCAGGGGTGTTGAGGTTGGCGTCCCTGACTATCGCTACGCCTTTGGCTGTTTCGCCCGGGCGGTAGATGTCCCTCTCGCCGTACACGTAGGCGCTATAGCCCTGGAGTGACGGCACGGCGCCGCCGACGTCGAGGCCGGAGGTGTCTATGAGCATGTTGTCGAGAATGAGGAAGCTGAAGTCGCCGCCCTTCTGCACGGTGATCATATAGGGCCTGCCTTTCTTATCGTCCCCGGCGGCTTTGTCCGTCTCGAATATACCCTTCGAGTTGGTAGTCCCGCTTGCGATAAGCTGGTTCTTGTCGCTCAGGATCCTGACGTTCGCCCCCGAAACCGGCTCGAGATTAGAGAAGAAGCTGGCCCATACGAGGAACCCGTCCTTCCCCTTCTTTGCGACGATGCCGATGTCGGTTATCAGCACCCATTTCTGTACGCCCTGATATTGCCCCTGCGGCAGTATGCCGACCTGGTAGAGCCCGGGCTCGTTCTCCGGGATATATTTCTTGAGGTCGAGCACAGTTGTTACTTCCTGGTTCTCCCTGTCGGCGATCTTGAAGCCATAGGCCTCCGCGACCCGGCCCCCGAAGAAATCCCCGATGGAGCCCTGGTAGAACTCGTCCCTCCACACGGAATATCCGTAGGACCGGAAGAGGAAGAAGAGGTTATTGAGGTAGACCTTGTCCACCGTTAGGTCCACTGTATTTATGTTTATGGATTTAAGCGCGACCGCCTTCGTGCCCTTTGAATCGAGGAACATGCCCGGGCTTTCGAATTCGATAGTCGGGTCGAGATTCGCGAACTGGATCTCCTTCTTATACTCCTCCCGCAAGACGGCGTCGTCGAGCGCCGGCATCCCCTGCGCGATCTTGAGATTGTATTTCTTTCCCGGCACGAAGTCGCCCGTCAGAATGAGATCGTTGCCGACTCTCTTTACGGTATAGCTCACGCCGGGCTCGACGGAGATGTAGTCGGACGCAATCTCCGGGCTTACGAACGAAGAGAAGCCAATGGTGATCGACGACTTCGGATATGAGGATTTCGGCTCGGCGGTTCTTACCGCGAGCTTGTCCTTGGAGCCGAGGGTTATCTTTTCGATAAAATCGTCCCCGAGCTTAACGTTGCCGTCGGTCGGCGTCAGGTCGCCGACTATGACGAGCTCAAAACTCCTCTCCGCTGCGGCCTTTTCGAGAGGTCCGCTCCGCCATTTCATCGTGTTGTGCCAATATTCGGTTATGAGCTTGATAGGCACTTCCTTCGTGCCACCGCCCTCGCCGATTTCCCTCAAGGATATTTTTCTTGTGAGGACGTTGGGATCGACTGGGTAATTGAAGTCCACCGTTCCCTCGAGCGTAACCGTGTTCTTTTCGTCGGGGACCGGGTCTTCCGAAACGGAGGCCTTCGTGATCTTGAACTTGTCCGTCCGTATGCTGAACTCGGTTTTTCCGCCGAGCGTTTCACCCGGCTTTAAAAAAGCCTCCGGATTGAGCTTGATCCTGTAATCGGTGGCCATGTTGAACCGCCAGGAGGCCTGGAAGGTGAGGACGTTCGGGGATTTCCACTGCCACGCGCCGTTTACTGACGGGGTGATGGTTCCCGGATCGCGCCCCAGTATCTCGCCCGTATCGTCCTTGCCTACAGGCTTATTGAATATGATGTCGACGAAGGCGTTATTTTCCTTGTCGAACTTGACCTCGACGACCGATACGTCGCCCGCCGCCGGCTTCTCGGCTGCTTTTTCAGTGGCTTCCCCGGGGAGCTTGTCCTTGAAAAGAAAAACCCCCATCACGAGGGCTATAAGCACCAGTAGCGCTATGGCGATATTCTTCGGGTCTTTATACTGCGGCTTATTTCCGTTATCCTCTGTATTTTCCATGTTTTGTCCTCTCCGTCCTTAAATAAACTGCAATATTATCACATCCGGCCCCGAATCCGCTATGAGATTATAAACCACCTTAACCCGGGTTTCATAGAGAATTTAAAGAACTATGGGTAACTATCGACATATACCGCTACCGCGCAGATGTCCCGGGGGAAGTGGCCATGACACAGCAGCAGGAAAGGATCTCCATGAACAGTGCCCTCGAGGAAACCAGGCTCCGGGGTCTCCACTGGAGGGTGTGGTGGCTCTCCGCAATGGGGGTTTTCCTCGACGGGTTCGACCTATTCATAATAGGCGTCGCGCTCCCCCTGATTTCGAGGGAGTTTTCCCCGGACCCCTTCATAACAGGGCTAATAGGGGCTTCCGCCGTCCTCGGATCAGTCCTCGGGGGATTTCTCGGAGGACGGTTCACGGACCTGTACGGGAGGAAATCCCTTTACCTCGTAGACCTCGGCTTTTTCATAGTCTTCGGCCTCCTCTCCGCGCTGTCCTGGGACGTATGGTCACTCATACTGTTCCGTTTCCTCCTGGGAGTAGGGGTCGGGGTCGATTATCCGATATGCGCTTCCTACGTTTCGGAATTCATGCCGAGCCGCATCAGGGGAAAGATGCTCATAGGGGCGTTCAGCTTTCAGGCGGTGGGCATGCTCTCGGGCGCGGTGGTCGGCGTGATAATACTCCACCTTTTTCCGGATTCCGGGGCCTGGAGGTGGATGCTCGGGGCGGGCGTCGTCCCCGCCGTTATCGTGCTCATAATGCGTACGACGGTGCCCGAGAGCCCGAGGTGGCTCGTAGACAAGGGAGAGTTCAAGAAGGCCGGGGAGATCATAGCGAGGATAGTCCCGGAGCTCAAGGACCGGGTCGATGCGATAGTGGCCGATACGCGGGCCCGGTCGCGCCAGGTCGAGAGAACCGCCATGGGATACGGCCATCTTTTGAAGAAGCAGTACATCAGGCGTACAGTCCTGGCTGTAGTGCCGTGGTTTCTCATGGACATTGCAACCTACGGCATCGGACTTTTCACGCCTACTATACTCGCTGTCATCGCTTACGACAAAGAAACCAGCTTCATACTCAGGGACCTCGCGGCGACAAGAGGGGCCGCCTACCTCGACATATTCCTGATAATAGGATTTCTCCTCAACATCTGGCTCGTCGACAGGTGGGGGAGGATAAGGCTCCAGATGCTCGGCTTCTGCGGAATGGCCATCGGTCTTCTGATACTGTCGGCGGCCACAGGTATCGCCGGAGGGGACGGTGCGAGCCTTTATCTGGTGATACCGGGCTTCGTCCTCTTTAACCTCCTCATGAACATGGGCCCCAATGCGACCACGTTCATCCTCCCGGCTGAGCTCTTCCCGACCTGCATGAGGGCGTCCGTTCATGGTATAGCCACATCGGCCGCGAAGCTCGGGGCAGCGCTCGGCATATTTCTCCTTCCCATAGTCAAGGCCGGTGCGGGGATCACTGTGACCCTCCTCGTGGTTGCCTCGGCCGCCGTGCTCGGGCTTATAGTGACGGCGCTCTTCAGGATAGACACGACGGGGCGCTCGCTCGAAGATATAAACCCTGGCGACGTCAGGTGATTTGATTAATAATCCATATCACCCATAATATTCCGGAAACTTATTCCGGAGAACCACACTCATGAAACTGCTCGAAGGAAAAACGGCCCTCATAACGGGCGGCGGCTCGGGTATAGGCAGGGAGACGGCCCGGCTGTTCGCCGAAGAAGGCGCCAGCGTCGTCATAACCGGGCGGACGGAGGAGAGCCTCATCGAAGCCGCGTCTGCAGATAGCGGCGCGATAAGCTATCTCGTTAACGACGTATCCAGAGAGGAAGACTGCAGGGCCGCCGTCGAATACGCGATAGACAAATTCGGCAGGCTCGACATCCTGTTCAATAACGCCGGGATTATTTACAAGGTAGATACTCACAACACCACGACCGAGCAGTGGGAAAAGACCTTCGGCATAAATGTGAGAGGGATGTACCTGATGTCGAAGTTCGCCATACCCCACATGCTGGAGCGGAAATACGGCTGCATCGTCAATAACTCATCGATACTCGGGCTGAAGGCCTCTCCGGGATTCGCCGCCTATAACTCGTCCAAGGGCGCCGTGAGCCAGCTCACCAAGAGCATGGCGCTCGAATACGCGGAGCTCGGCATACGCGTGAACGCCATATGCCCGGGGACGATTTACACCCCGATGGTGGAGTATATTTTCGGCGAGTGGGGCGACAGGGAGATGGCGAGGCAAAGATATCTTTCTGTCCATCCGATAAAGCGTTTCGGGGATACGACGGAAGCCGCCCGCGCCGTTCTCTTCCTCTGCGACGACAGGGTCGGGTTTATCACCGGCGTGCTCCTTCCGGTCGACGGCGGCCTCAGCGCGAAGTAAACAGGCGGCAGAGCTTTACGCCGGCCCGACATTCTCTGATTCCCGGGAATTTCAATATAGAGCCTTAGCTAAAAACCATACATAATGCTTAATACTTTGGTATTAAGCCAAACCCCCATGCAATGCTTTTAAAGTGCTGGAAATTAAGTCTTGATAGGGTCCCCGTCTATAGACTATCCTTAAAACCATGAGCGGACGGATAGACAAAACCTACGGATTCCTGGATTTGGCTCTATATTCGTTCCTGTTCGCGGTTTTTTTCATAATGTTCTTCGCATAAACCGGCTTAACTACATCTTGCCTTTTGCTTCTCTTAGACCCTCCCCATTCCTAGCCGGATGTGGGAGGGTTTTTGATTCAGCCCGTTTTTGTTAGACTTACCGGGAGCTTACGGGGAGGGATTCCAGTCGGCTCTCAGCATGGCGTATACGGCGTGATCTACATAATGGTCGTAGAGCCATTCGGCGGCCCTCAGCGTGCCTTCTTCGACGAAGCCCAGGCGCTCCGGAACCGCACTGCTCTTCATGTTTCCCGTAGCGCATCTAATCTCTATCCGGTTAAAGCCGAGCCGGCCAAAGCCGTAATCGATTAAAGTCCGGCAGGACCTCGTGACTATTCCCCTGCCCTGATAGCTCTCGCCGAGCCAGTAGCCGATGCTGGTCGAATGATTCACCCAGTCGACCCTGTGAAACCCTATGACGCCGGCTATCTTGCCCCTGTAGACAATAGCCATCGTAAGGGAAATGCTCTCGGCGAACTGCTTCCGGCTGTAGGCTATGAAATCGATCGTGTTCTGTAGATATTTGTTGTTGTCGAGCCATGGGAGCCACCGTTTGAGATATTCCCTGTTCCCGTCTATGAGAGCGAACAGCTCGGCGGCGTGGCTCTGGTCGAGAAGTTCGAGCTGGAGATAACTTTCGGCTCTCAGAAGTAGATTGTCGTCCATGCGAAACGCCCGCCCCTCAGCCCCGTTTATTCGAAAGCGCAGCCCATGCCGACGCTAATAAAGGCCAGCATCAGGTAACCGATTTGGGCGCGTGTGTATTCAGCCAATTTTCCCGGGAGCCTCCGTCGATATATTACCTTACCGCACCATGCCCGGCGCGGCGAACGGGTTATCTTCACCAACGGCATTGACAGCGGGGACGTCGCCGCCGGATGACAGCTTCCTGTACACGTAAGCAACGGCGACTATGGTTGTCGGTATGCTGGCGAAGAGACCGATCATGAAAAAGAGCGCTCCGGCAATATTGATGAGCCCGAGAAGCATGGCAAACCAGAAGAGAGGCCACTTGATTCCCGAAGTTATCCTTCCGCTCTCCGAAAACGCTTCGCGTACGGGTGAGTCTTTGTCCACAATGAGGTATGGAACATACTCATATTTAATCATCCATATGAAGCCCGGCACTATCAGCAGTATGAAACCGGCCGCCACCAAAAGGATGTACAGGATATTCCCGAGAATGAATCTTAAGAACAGGGGCAGGGGAAATTGAAGCAGCTCCGATGCCTTGAGCGCTACCCCGTCGCATATATTGAGGGCGATTCTGATCGAAATAAAACTGATCAGGAAACTGGCCGCCAAGCCGCCAAGGGAAAAAAGAACGGAAAAGATCGGCAGGCGTTCCTCGAACAGGCCCGCGAAGGTTTCAAAGAAGAAATTAACGAGAATGCATATAACCAGAAATATTATGAAGAAGCCGAGATTCTCTCTCATCCTGTTCCAGCCGAATCTAACGGCTTCCTTTATAGAGAACTGTTTCTCCACTTGCGCCTCCTTTTTAAGCTCACCGGGGTATAGATTCCAGATGTAAATGTATACTCATTCGCCGTCTATGCCGATTCGACATTCCTGAATCCTGAAAAGAATATACGCCTGAAGGGATAGAAGACTGGTCCTTTCGGGTAGAGCTTCTCGAGCTTTTTTAAATATGTCTCGCGAAACGCCTCCTTAAGCGGGGGCTGGAGGCGGCTGAAATATGGAATAAGCATGGTGCCCGAGAGCCAGTCCAGCACGGAACCGGCACTCTCCAGAATGTGGGGGAACACCTTTTCGAATACGGTAATGCCGCTGCACTCGTTCCGATAAAGAAGCTCGGAGTATTCGGTTATCGTAAGGACCGATGAGCGCCTTACCCAGCCGCCGAGGGCGCTTCTGAAAGGCTCTTCACCGGCCGTATCCTGGATCAGGAGCTGCGTTATGTGACTGTGGTTCGACGGGACCTGTACGGCTATCTGGCCCCCGGGCCTGAGAAGCGAGATCAGGCGTGGAACGAGCTTCTTGTGGTCCGGGACCCACTGGAGGGCGGCGTTCGAGAAAATGAGGTCCCATTCCCCGCCCGCTTCCTCCACGGGCATGAGCTCGAAATCGAGGCCCGGCCTCGATCGCGAAGAGGCCCGACCGAGCATCTCAGGGGAAGAATCTATTCCGAGAACGCGGCTCCCGGGAAGCATATCCGAGAGCCTACTGGTCAGCTCGCCCGTACCGCAGCCGAGGTCTATAACGTCGAGACCATCTCTTATCCTGACGAGGCCGCTCAGGTCTTCGAACGGCGCGAACCTCTCTTTCTGAAACTTCCCGTAGAGCTCTGGATTCCACGACATGAGCAAGAACCTCCGGACCGGGCGTCTGTAACCATATTACCAGACGTCTCTTTCAGGACATAACGTTTACATATGATATTATTTTCCGAATCCTGCCGAAAACGGAGGCAATGGCCGATGTCGAATCTCGTTTATATAGCCGCCGGCGGCGTAATCGGAGCCCTACTCAGGTACGCGGTCACCGGGGCTGTATTCAAGCTCGTTCCCGGCGCGTTCCCCTGGGGCACCCTTCTAGTGAACATCTCGGGCTGCTTCGCGATCGGCGTGGTGTGGCACCTTTTCGAAGGCTTATACATCACCCCCGGCATGAGGCTTTTCCTCATGGTGGGCTTTCTCGGGGCTTACACGACTTTCTCCAGCTTCGGGCTCGAAACTATTAACCTCCTGAGAGAGGGGGAGATTGGCTACGCGCTTTTCTATGTTCTTGCGAGTAATGCCCTGGGCATAGCCGCCGTATATGCCGGAATTCTCGCGACGAGGGGCCTCACGGGGATTCTCAGATAATATTTACCGCGCCCATTCTGGACGGGCGTCGCCTTGAAGGGCGTCTGCATCTTAATTACACTACTCCTACTATGAAAATCGCCGTTGGAAGCGACGAGCGGACGTATCTTACGGACTTCGTCATGGAGGAGCTCGCGAAAAGGGGAATCGAGGTCGAGTCCTTCGGCCCGCTCGCCGGCGAAGGGCTTCAGTGGACGGACGTCGCCGAGAAGGTTTCCGAAAGGGTCGCCAGAGGGGAATGCGACCAGGGGATACTTTTCTGCTGGACGGGGACAGGCGTCAGCATTGCGGCGAACAAGATCCCGGGCGTAAGGGCCGCCCTTTGTCAGGATGCGAAGACGGCCGAGGGGGCGAGGAAGTGGAACGACGCGAACGTTTTGGCGATGAGCCTTAGGGCCGTTTCGCCGATAGTCGCCGGCGAGATACTCGACGCCTGGCTCGGGGCCTCACCCGATGAAAGCGAACGGGAAAACATAGAGAAGGTAGGAAAGCTCGAAAAGAAGTATTGTCTTTAAAAGGCCTCAGGTGTGACAAATAGAATTCGGAGGAATTAAATGAAGAGCGGTGGCTATAACGTTGCAATAGCGGGCGCGACGGGCGCAGTGGGACAGGAGATGATGGACATTCTGAGGGAGAGAAACTTCCCTGTTAAGGAGCTGAGGCTCCTCGCGTCGGAGAGGTCGGCCGGCAAAGCGATGCAGTTTAACGGGACTAACATAGAAATTAAAAAACTGGATAAAGATTCGTTCTCCGGAATAGACATAGCCCTCTTTTCGGCGGGCGGAGGAAGGAGCAAGGAATTCGTGCCGGCTGCTGTCGAGGCCGGGGCGGTAGTCGTCGACAACAGCTCGGCTTTCAGGATGGAAGAGGACGTTCCTCTGATCATACCGGAAATAAACCCGCAGGCGGCTGCCGGTTACAGGAAAAGGGGAATAATCGCGAACCCGAACTGCACGACGGCCGTTACGCTCATGGCGCTTAAGCCGCTCCACGACGTCGCGCGCATTAAGAGGGTTATCGCTTCGAGCTATCAGGCAGTTTCCGGCGCGGGCGCCCAGGCCATAGAAGAGCTGAGACAGGAAACGCTCGCATGGGCGAACTCTGGCGACATGAAGCCGTCTGTATTCCCGTACCAGATAGCGTTCAACATTATTCCGCACATCGACGCATTCCTCGAGAACGGCTACACGAAAGAGGAGATGAAACTCCATCACGAAACGAGGAAAATACTCGGCGACAACGAAATAGCGGTTACGGCGACGACCGTCAGGGTGCCGGTATTCAGGGCGCATTCGGTAGCGGTCAACATAGAGACCGAGAAGAAGATATCCGTAAGCGAGGCGAAAGAGGCGCTCGCAGGATTTCCTGGAGTAAGGGTCGTCGATGAGCCGCAGAATCTTAAATACCCGATGCCGATAGACGCCGCAGGTATGGACGACTGCCTCGTCGGAAGGATAAGGGAAGACTACACCGTACCAGCGGGGCTTTCGCTCTGGGTGGTCGGCGACCAGCTGAGGAAAGGCGCCGCGCTCAACGCAGTTCAGATAGCGGAGCTCCTGATAGGAGAATATATATAGTGGCTATTTCGGGCGTACTGAAGGGTCTCGTGGAAAAGCTCCAGGGCGGAAGCTTCACGGAGCTCCCGGACAGCATAGCCGAAGGCCTCCGTAAACGCCTCGGCGACGGCGAGAAAGTACATTTCACGCTCCTTAACTGGAGGGCCATACACAAGGCCCCGAGCTTTACGGACAGCAATACCTACTTCAGCTCCTGGTTCATACTGACCGCTTCGCGAATAATAATCGCGAGGAATTCTTCCGAGCTCAAGATGTTCAGGGAGATCCCGCTTAACGGGATAACGAGCATACATTACGAGCTCGACCGTTCCGAGCCCAGGATGACGATTACGACCCCCGGGAGCGTGGACAAAATAGAGTTCCAGAAAAAGGCCTCGGCCCACACCCCCGGGCTCGAAGTGCTTCTCAAAACCGTGATCGCCGATGCCAGAAGGGCCGCGCCGGTATCTGCAGCAGCCGGGATAGTTCTATGCGGCGGCTGCGGGAGCGGTATCCCGAAATCGAGCCGCTTCTGCCCGGAGTGCGGCGTCAGGGTAATCATCGGGGAGAACTTTTAAAATCTGCCGGTAAACTTCAAGCTTAAAAAGCCCGTGCAATCAACGCACATCTCGTAGAAACCTTGAATTGAATAACAGCTAGAATATAATGAAGGTTGCCAGACCAAGGAGGCTTTCGTAATGATTCACGGCTCGCTTGTTGCCATTGTCACGCCATTCAGAAACGGGAAGATCGACGAGGACGCGCTCAAACAGCTGATAGATTTCCAGATAGAAAACGGAACGCACGGCATAGTGCCCTGCGGCACGACGGGGGAATCCCCGACACTTACGCACGAAGAGCATGAGTACGTCATCGAGCTTACCGTTAAGGCCGTGAACAAGCGCGTGCCCGTTATAGCGGGCACGGGCTCCAACAGCACGAAAGAGGCCATAAGGCTCACGCGTTTCGCCGAGGAAGTCGGGGCGGACGCCGCGCTTCTCGTCGCGCCTTACTACAACAAGCCGACCCAGGAAGGTCTCTATCTCCACTTCAAGCAGATCGCGTCGCAGGTGAAGATACCTCTCATCCTTTACAACATCCCGGGGCGCTCGGTCGTCAACATACAGCCGGAAACTATTATGAGGCTCGCGAAGGACTGCCTTAACATCATAGGTGTGAAGGAGGCGTCAGGGTCTCTGATTCAGGCGAGCAAGGTGTTCCATCTCTGCGGGAGGGATTTTCTCGTCCTCTCAGGGGAGGATGCGCTCAACTTTCCGCTCATGTGCATAGGGGCCCAGGGATTCATAACGGTGACGGCTAACGTCGCGCCGGGGGATGTCGCGGACCTCTATAATTTCTACGCTGCCGGGGAAATGGACAAGGCGCGGGACCTCCACTACAAGCTCCTTCCGCTTAACGAGGCCCTTTTCCTGGAAACGAATCCTATACCGGTCAAGGCCGCGCTCAGCATGATGGATAGGATAGCCTACGAGTACCGGTATCCGCTCTGCCAGATGTCTGAAAAATACTACGAAGAGCTCAGGGGAGCTCTCACCGATTACGGACTGGTTAAATAGACAAGCCGGCCCGGCGGTTCGGGGAAGGTTGTGAATTTAAATCTACTTGATATTTACTCGGACGACATGGCTCCGCCGGATTTTTCCATAGAAATAGGGTTATGGGCCAGGGGAAAGACCCCCGCGGGGATAGACGAGGCGGGCAGGGGGCCGCTTGCGGGCCCCGTGGTGGCGGCCGCCGTTATACTTCCCCCCGGATGCGGGCTCACAGGAATAGACGATTCCAAGAAATTATCCGAAGCTTCGAGGAAAGTTGCCTGGGAGACCATAACCCGAACCGCCGTCGCCTACGGCATCGGGATAGTCGAGCACGACGTCATAGACAGGATAAACATACTTCGCGCGTCCTTAAAGGCGATGGAAATAGCCGTGAGCAATCTCCACAAGCGTCCCGATTTTCTACTTATAGACGGGAACCAGGGGCTTTCGATACTCGTCCCCCAGGAGACCATAGTCAAGGGAGACGCCAAGTGCTCATCCATCGCCGCCGCGTCGATCCTTGCGAAGGTGACGAGAGATTCGATAATGGAGCGGTATCACGAAGCCTATCCGCAGTATAACTTCTGCTCGCATAAAGGCTACGCCACGAAGGAACACCTGGACGCGCTGAGAGAGCACGGGCCCTGTCCTATTCACAGAAGGACTTTCAGCGGTGTGCTGACCGGAAGGCCGGAAGCATCGTCACAGGCCGAAGCTTATTCGGACCGAGCCGAAACCCTTTCTACTGAACGACCTTTACGGATTCGATGACTACGTCTTCCGTCGGTACGTTGCCGTGCATGCCCTTGTTGTCTGTCGGAACGGCGGCTATCGCGTCGACCACGTCCATGCCGTCCACTACCTTTCCGAAGACGGCGTAGCCATAGTCCCTTGCGCCGTTATTGAGGAAGTCGTTGTTGACCAGGTTGATAAAGAACTGGGACGTCGCGCTGTCGACGACCTGCGTGCGCGCCATCGCGAGCGTGCCCCTGTCGTTCTTGAGACCGTTATTCGCCTCGTTCTTGATCGGGGCCTTGGTAGGCTTCTGGGCGAAGTCGGGCGTGAACCCGCCGCCCTGTATCATGAAGCTCGGTATGACCCTGTGGAAAATGGTGCCGTCGTAAAAACCGTCGTTCACGTATGACAGGAAATTTTCGACCGTTACAGGGGCCTCGTTCTTGAAGAGCTCGACCTTTATATCGCCTTTGGACGTAGAGATTATTACCACCGGATTGCCTCCTTGTGTTTGGCTCGTATCCCCGGCGGGAGTGCTCTCGGCCGTATTCCGGGCGGAATTATCTTTCTGCTTGCAGGCTGTTGAAATAAGAACCGCCGGCACGAGAAGGGCCACTAAAACGAGCTTAAAGGCAAGTCCCGATATGCCCGCATAAAAACCGATATTTCCGAGTTTCATACTTTAATCCCTCCGGGTTTTCTATGAGGGAACTAAAGTTATAATATTACCTGCGCGGTGTCAAACAGCCCGCCTCGGGCGGACATTTTCCGAAACTCCGCCGGCGATAAATACCGGATTTACGAAACGAAAAAAATGAATTAAACAGGGTGATAAATGGCCGGAATAGAATTCGGAGTCGTCCTCCGTCAGCAGAAAATAGAATTTTCCGAGATAACTGATGCGGCCCTTCTCTGCGACGAGCTCGGATACCATTCAGTCTGGTTTTACGACCACCTCCTCGGACAGGGCGGACTCGATCTCGACATTTACGAGGCGTGGACGCTTATGTCGGCGCTGTCTTCAGTGACGAAAAGAGTGAGGCTCGGAACGATGGTCCTTTGCAGCGCCTTCAGGCCCCCTTCCCTCCTGGCGAAGATGGCCGCGACGCTGGACGTTATAAGCGGCGGGAGGCTGGAATTCGCTATCGGGGCCGGCTGGTTCGAACCGGAGTTCAGGGCGTACGGATACGATTTTCACGATACGCGGACGAGGATCGAGGAGCTTTCCGAGGCTGTGTCTATAATAAAATCGATGTGGACGGAAGAGAGCCCCAGCTTCAGCGGAAAGTATCACCGGATCGAAAACGCCTTCTGCAATCCGAAGCCCGTGCAGAAACCCCATCCGCCAATCATGATCGGCGGCTCCGGCGAGAAATATCTTCTCAGGGCCGTAGCGGAGCTGGCGGACGAATGGAACTGCCCCGCGAGCAGCGCCCTCGAATACGATAGAAAGATCGCCGCCCTCAAAAAACACTGCGCAGATATAGGCCGCGACTCTTCTGAAATCAGGATATCGCAGCAGACGGTATGCGTCCTCGCGCGCAGTGAATCCGAGATTCCTGAAAAGCTGGAAAAGGCCCAGAGACGCTACGGATTCTTCGGAAATATCAGGAGCTTAGGAATAGCCGGAACCCCGGAGCAGTGCGTATCGAAGATCCGGGAGAACGAAAAGAAAGGCATAACGAAATACACGATTTTCTTTTCGGATGTTATGAACCCGGACACTCTCCGCCTCTTCGCAGAAGAGGTCATGCCAGCCTTCAGGTAAAGCCCGGAGCATATTACTTCTTTGCGAAGGCCTCCACGCTCCTCGCGAATTCGAGCGCGAAGGCCTTTATTTTTTCGGACGTCGCCTCGTCGTGCGTAGCCCTTTTGTAGGTGTCCGACATTTTCATGAACATGTGGTAAAAATGGGCGCCCATTTCTCCTACTTCCATCCGCGGCGTCCAGAGGTCTATGCTCATGGTGTTCTTCTCGCTCTTGTCCCACATGGATATCATGAGAGATTCGCAGGGAGCGTAACCGTCCTCGCCGGAGTCCGTGGCGCTCCAGTATATATCCTCCGGGGCGCCGCTGTCGTCGAGCTTGAGAAGAAACTTTATTTCGGCTTCTTTGGGCATGAAAACTCTCCTGATAACAATATAGTAAATAAAACTTAAGGAGGGCTATAATTTCGGAGGAAGTGATTTTATAGCTGATGATAATTCCAATACCTCTATTGGGCATTCTAGCCAATCATGTTTCCAACAAACAATAACATCACAATGTTCAGGATTATGCCCATGCTCCTTGAAATTCCTAGAATTAAATTCAAACTCAATAGTTACTTCTTCCCATAGATCACGTGGTTTATTAACTCGACGCTTAGCTTTACAATCCGGGTAACCTGTTTTTATCGCTTCAACTATAAAACCGAGTTCATGACAAACCATGCCAAAAAGAAATACAACGCCTTGCTCATTAATCGGTTCGTGCTGAAGACCTCGAAAGCTTAAGACAGAGCCATAAACTGTTTTGCCCTTTCCTTGCCAGAACCTAACATCGGATGATTGATGATCTTTTAACCCGATTGTGTTCTTAGTTCTTGGCTTTAAACTAGAGGTCAAATCATCATAATATGGGAACTCAATCCCTCTATCGTCAATCCATTTTTTAAAAGCTGAGAGAACTTGTTGCCATTGACCAAAACGCTTTTTATATGTGTCGACACTATATTTTGCTAACTTTCCAAAACGAGTCCTTGTACATATTGCAGGCTGCTCAGAAAAGACACGGTACATTTCTTCAAATAAAGCATTATCATCAATTGCTACATTTTGATAATGTGGGTCAAGCCCCGCCAACTCACATGCTTCACGCCAACCGTCAAATAACTGATATATTTGCCAATTTGAAATTCCGGTCTCAGTTATGAATTCCGACTTAGCAAGTTGATTTTTATTCTTGTCACGTGCAACCCGCTGAATTTCCTTGATTATAGAATCCCTATTAATCGACATGTATTCATCGATACCTTAATTTGTACTAATTATATATTAGCAACCTAAATTCTAAAAATTTCTATTCCACGCCCCAGAAATCGGGCTTCCTCTTTTCGAGGAAGGCTGTCGCGCCTTCGACCATCTCGGGGGCCTTCATGAAGAAGCGTGCGAGCTCTAGCCCGTGAGTTATCTGCGGGTGCGCCATGTCGGAGACGAAGTTTATCTGGAGCTTGGCTATCCTGAGCGACTGCCTGCTCTTTTCGAGGAGGTTCTTGCACCAGGCGTCTACTTCTTCGTCGAGCTTGTCCTGGGGGACGACCTTGTTGACCCAGCCCATGTTCATAGCTTCCTGGGCCGTGTAGCGGTTACAGAGATAAACTATCTCGCGGGCCTTCTTGTCGCCGACCGAGTGCTGGAGCTGCTGGAGGCCGTACCATATCGGGGCGCTCCCGACGAGCGGCCCCGCCTGGGCGAATATCGAGGTGTCGGACGCTATTGTAAGGTCGCAAAGCATGTTGAGCTCGTTGCCGCCGCCGACGCAGTAGCCGTCTACACGCGCTATTATCGGCTTTCCGCAGCAGCGCATCGCCGTCGCGAGCCTGTAATGGACGAGCATGTACTTGGCGTCGACCTTCTTTTTCGGATCAACTATCCAGGAGAGGTCTCCGCCGGCCGAGAAGGCCTTTCCGCCCGCGCCTGTGAGCACTATCACCCCTATCCCGTCGTCGAGCCACGCGTCTTCGATGGCTATGGCGAGCTCTTCCCGAACCTCGGAGTTAAGTGCGTTACGCACCTCGGGACGGTTTATGGTGACGTACGCGACCCTGTCTTTTTTCGAGTAGAGAACGAATTCCAGATCGAGACCGGGCTTTTTCTTCGCGGGTTTCGCGGTGGTCGCGGTTTTCTTCATTGAAGTTTTTGCTGAAGTCTTTACGGTTTTACCCTTAGCCATGGGGGCCTCCTGTAATTATATGATTTGAGTCATACAATTTTGGCCTCGGATGCCGCCTCATGTCAAATCACGGCTGAAGGTATTGCTGCGGCTGAATGTTACGCAGTGACGTATTCCCGCTTTCCGCCGGGCGGGTCTCAAAGCCGGGAGTGTGCGGCGGGATTCTTCACCAGGGGAGCTTGTTCATGAGAGGCGCTATGTGCGGACCGAAAAGCGCAACGGTGGCGATCAGAGAAATAAATCCCGCCAATCCGAGACAGATCGCTCCAACAACCACGCGGGCTATCATGTCGAGCTTTCTTGCGTCGAGTTTATCCAGGTCCATCAGTGTCCTCCGTGTCCGGACGATTTGCCGCCGAAGAACGGATCCCCGACAGGTATAGAGGGGAACGACCTCATGAATATGAGAAAAGTCGTGATAAATGCGCCCAGGAATCCGAGCGATACGAGTATCTGAGTAAAGCCTATGTTTATCGAGTCCGAAAGCGACGGCACTATGATAACGTACTTTTCAAGCCAGAACCCCGTGAGCGATACGCCGACTATGAAAGCGAGTATCGGCTTCGTAAGCTTGTTCGTTCTTGGTATGAGCGAAACGAACGGGAATATGAAGCAGCATGCGAGCACTGTCCAGGACAGGGTCCTGAAGGGCTCCTCTTTTATCCTGTGAATTACGAAGACCGTTTCTTCCGGCATGTTCGCGTACCATATAGGCAGGAACTGCGAGAAGAAGAAGTAGACCCAGAAGAGTGAAAAGCCCTGGAACATCTTGGCCATGTCGTGATACTTCGGGTCGTCGAGATAATCCTCGAGCCCGATTCTCCGCCTCAGCACTATGGAAAGTAGTATCGTCATGCCTATGGCCGAGAGGAAGCTGCCCATGAAATAGAACGGTCCGAAGAGCGTGCTGAACCAGTGATGGTCTAGGGACATCATGAAGTCCCACGCGAAGAAGCTGAACACAATCGCGTAGAGTAGGATTACTGCCGGGGCGAACTTGCCGAGCCTGAGCCATATCGCCTTCCTCTCGTCCTCTCCCTTCCAGCCCGAAGCGACCCATCCGGCAAGCCCTGTGAGCTTGCCGCTGAAGCCGCCCAGGTCCTGCCTGAGCGAATAGTACACATAGAGACTGCTTACCGCCAGAAGTATTAAAAAGCCTATGAAGTTACGGCCGAAGACGAACTCCATGTTGAGCCATATATCTTTCGGATAATGATAGTGGTGCTCCGCATACGGAAGAAGATAATCCCTGCCTGCGAAAACCACCAGAAGGAGAACGAGCGCTATAGGGAGGAACGAGCCCAGCGCCTCGCTTGTCCGGAGGAGGGGCCTCGCCCACCTGGCGTTCGTTATGCGCATGATGCAGGAAAAGACGATCCCCGCCTGCGCTATACCCGTCCAGAAAAGGAAGTTTATGAGGAATATCTCCCAGATGTTGCCGGGATTATCGCTCAGTATGGTGATTACGAACGTACCGAACCCTATTACGGCAAGGGCGAGGAAAATGTAGATTCCCAAAACCGGTATGCGCGTTCTTTTTTGGAGTATCTCTTCTCTTATTTGCTGATCCATGATTACTGAGCGCTCTCCTGTTCAGTGTTCGTCTCTTCGGACGAAGTGTCATCCGGTGCCGTCTCTTCGGGCGCCGCCGGTTCCGGCGTCGCTCCCGCCGGCGCGGCTTCCTGCTGTGCCGCTTCTTCAGGTGCTGCCGACGGCTGCGCCTGAGGAGGAGGGTTGCCCTGGAGCTTTCTTACGTAGTTGACCACGTCCCATGCGCCCTCGGACGTTATGCTCTCGCGGTAGCTCGGCATCATGACCTTTCCGCCGTATCTGATGTAGGCGTAAATGTATCCATCCGTCCTGGCGATCACGGGCGCCGAGGTAATGTTCATCGGGTAAAAGCCCCTCTTTATTACGGGGCCGTCGCCCTTGCCTTCCATTCCATGGCAGACGAAACAGTAAGTGTTGTACAAGTGCTCCCCGTTCTTGAGCGACTCTTCGCTCGCGGGCGTCGGGTTCTGAGTGAGAGCCTCGGCTTCTTCCCTCGGCCCCGGAGCTATCCTGAGGCCGGTCGTCGTTACCGACCACTGCGGATAAAGCACGGGCTGCTCGTAGGGCTGTATCGACGGTTGTATCCACATATCGAAATTCCACGGAAAGGCATATGCCCGCGATGCGCCGAACACGCCCGAGAGGATTATAAACAGCAGATAATATTTCATATTTTTAAATAACACTCCCATTACCTCCTGAGAGACGCACTGCTTTAAATACCGTCAACCTTGATTTCTTCCGCGCCCTGGGAATTCAGAATATCCTGCACCTTTTCAACATTGCCCTTGTCGCACGCGACCATCACGCCGAATTTATCTTCGGAAAATCGCGGGTCGTACATATTGACGGGGGCGTTTTTCCTTAGCCTGGAATTTATCAGGAGCCCCAGCAAAGTGGAAAGAGATCCTATCATGATCGTGAGCTCGAATATAATGACGATGAATGGAGGTATCGACACGATGGGCTTTGCGCTCACGGGGAGAGGCCAGTCCATGGAAGTCAGCACCGTAAAGCCCACGCCGCAGCTCGCGCCGAGCATCGCGCCGAAGAGCGTGAAGAAGCGCACGATGCTTTCGGGCTCGTCCATAACCTCTTCTATCTCGTGGTTAGGCACGGGGGAGAAGACCCTTATGGTCTTGAATCCCTCTTCCTTAAGTTTTTTTACGGCGTTGACCGTGAGGTCGACGTATGAAAAAATCCCCAGAACGCCCTGGTTATTCATGACCCTTGGCCTCCTTCTTCGGCACAGGCAGAATCTCTTTCATCTCGGCTATGGATATGGCCGGGAGGGTCTTGATGAATATCAGGAAGAACATGAAGAACCATGCGAAGCTCCCGAGCGTGATGCCGATTTCGACCCAGGACACTTTATAAATACCCCAGGACGCAGGGTCGAACCCTCTTGAAAGGGATATGACGATGATGTTGAACCTTTCGAACCACATTCCGATGTTTATGAATATGGAAATGATAAACAGTGCTTTGATGTTCCTTCTTACGCTCTTGAACCAGAGCGGGAGCGGTATGACCACGTTGCAGACGATCATTATCCAGTAGAAGAGTGCGTACTCGCCTGTCGCCCTGTAGTAGAACTGGCCCCATTCCGCCGGGTTGCTGCTGTACCAGGCCATGAAGAACTCGACCCCGTATGCATAGCCGACTATAAGCGAAGTCACGATTATGAGCTTCGCCATGCCGTCGTAGTTGTCGAGGGTGATGTAATCTTCGAGGGAGAATATCTTTCGTATCGGTACTGTAAGCGTTATAACCATCCCGAGACCGGAAAAGATGGCGCCCGCGACGAAGTATGGCGCGAAAATCGTCGTATGCCACCCGGGGAGGTTGGCCATCGCGAAGTCCCAGGAAACGACGCTGTGAACCGAGAGAACGAGCGGAGTCGCGAAGGCTGCGAAGAAGAGATAGGCCCTCGTGTAGTGGAGCCACTCCCAGTTGCTCCCCTTCCATCCGAGGGAGAGTATCGAATATAGAATCTTGCGTGGTTTCTCCGTCACCTTGTCCCTGATGGCCGCGATGTCCGGGATCATACCTACGAAGAAGAAGACCGAGCTGACTGTCAGATAAGTGCTGACGGCGAAAACGTCCCAGAGAAGAGGGGATTTGAAGTTAACCCAGAGCTCCCTCTGGTTCGGATACGGGAAGAGCCAGTAGAAGAACCATGGCCTGCCGAGGTGGATTATGGGGAACAGCCCCGCCGTCAAAACCGCGAAAACCGTCATACCCTCGGCGATACGGTAGATCGACATCCTGAAATTCGCCCGGAAAAGAAACAGCACGGCGGAAATGAGTGTGCCCGAATGCGCGATACCGACCCAGAAGACGAAGTCAGTAATGTAAACGCCCCAGAATACGGGGTGCCTGTAACCTGCCACCCCGAGACCGGTGTAGACCTGGTAAAGGAAGCAGAAGAGCCCGAAGCCCACGACGCCGAGAGTCGGTACGAAGAGGGCAAGCCACTTCACGGTCGGCTTGTCGAGCATTCTTATTACGTCTTCGTTTACTCTTGCATAAGTTAATGACGTTTGCTCACTCATTATGCCTTATCCCATTTCACTTTTTTTAGATAGGTAATCGACGACTGCGTGTTAAGGGAGTGGAGAACCTTGTATCCCCTGTTATCTTTCGAAAGCTTTGAAGCCTTGGACTCGGGATCCTTGAGGTTCCCGAACACTATCGCGTCGGAGCCGCAGGCCTGCGCGCACGCTACCTGTACTTCGCCGTCGAGAACGTCTCTGCCCTTGTCTTTCGCCTGGTCCTTGGCGAAGTTGATCCTCTGCACGCAGAACGTGCACTTTTCCATGACGCCCATGCTTCTGACGGTGACGTCGGGGTTAAGCTGCCAGTTGAGAGGTTCGGGAAATTTGTACTGGAACCAGTTGAACTTTCTCACGCTGTAGCTGCAGTTGTTGGAGCAGTATCTCGTTCCGACGCAGCGGTTGTAGATCATACCGTTCAGCCCCTCGGGGTTGTGGTATGTAGCGTAGACCGGGCATACAGGCTCGCAGGGCGCGTTTCCGCACTGCTGGCACATCATGGGAAGGAACCGTGTTTCGAATCCCGCCTTGTTGTCAGATTTTTCGAAGTATCTTTCTATCTTTATCCACGCCATGTCGCGCCGCTTTGCGACGAGCTCTTTCCCGACGAAGGGGATGTTGTTCTCGGCATAGCAGGCCGTTACGCACGCTCCGCAACCGGTGCATTTCTGGAGGTCTATCGCCATTCCCCAGCGGTACCTCGCGTACTCCTTAGGCGGATAGAAACCGGGCAGCTCGTGATCGACGGGAGGAAGTCCTTTCTGCATTTCGGTCAGGGTTACCTCCTGAGCGATACCCCTGTCGTGCTGGTGCGTCGTATACTGTGTTTGAACGAACTGTGCGTGCTTTCCCGTTTTGGTAAGCTTGACTTTAGAGCTGAGCCATGCAAAGCCGCCCGAAAGCTTGTCGGTCGCAAGGGGCAGAATCGAAACGGGGTTGACGCCCCTGTCCTTCGCGTATCTGCCGTAGCTCGTGTGGCCCTGGCCGATCATTACCGCTACCGTATCGGGCCTCGTGCCGGGGTAGGGGTATACCTGGGTTTCGATGCTCCCCCGGGGAGATTCGATTACGACGTAATCGCCTAACTTGACGCCGAGATTGGAAGCGGTGTCGGGATGGATTTCGACCCACGAATCCCAGACGCCTGTAGAAAGGGCGTCCGGCAGCTCCTGTAGCCACGGCTTATTGGCGCCCCTGCCGTCGTAATATTTATAGGACGGGTATGCGACGAAGAAGTAATCGCCGTCGCCGCTGAACGCGGCCTCGGGAAGCGCCGCTCCGGAAAGCCCGGCCGACAGGGAAACCTGTACCGGCGGGACGTCCGAATAATAGCCGCCGTTTTCGAGGGCCTTGTTCCAGAAGGAATCGAAGCCGAGCCCGGCCACGCTTGAGTAGGCCGTTTTCCAGGACTCCCTCAGATAATCGTAGAATGTAGCTGTTTCCTTGTATCTTTCTTTCAGGTCCTCGATGTTGGCAGTGACCCCGAGGATCACATCTCCCGTGCTCTTCGTATTGAAGACGGGGGTCATGGAAGGCTGGATGAGACCGTGTATACCCGGGCCCGGAATGAAATCGCCCCAGCTTTCGAGGGTTGTGTTGTCGGGCATTATGAGCTTCGCCTTTTCTGTCGTCTCGTCCATGAAGCTGGAGAAGCTGACGACGAAAGGCACCTTCGAAATCGCATCCTCGAAGCCTGTAGACTTCGGAAGGGTAAACACGGGGTTTACGTTGTAGATCATGAGGATGTCCACGCCGCCATTGGCCATGGAATCGATGAGCGACAGCATCTCCGAGAACGGGCTCGCGTCGCTTATGCTGAGGGTATGCGCGAAGTCTATCGTTTCGCCGATATTCCCTGAAACGTAGTTCAATATATTTACAGCGACCTGGGTTTCTGTCGCGTTAGTGCCGGTCATCGCCGTGCCGCCGCCTATCGCGAGGCTCGGCTGCATGGAGGAAAAGTCCTGCGCGATCTGTCTTATCGTATCTGTCGGAACGCCTGTCGCCTCGGAGACTTTATCTATCGGATAATCCCTCAGCACGGACGAGAGCTCGGCCCCCTTCTGCGAAAACCCTTCGCTCACTATAATGTTCGCAATGCCTAGCGCTAAAATGCCCTCGGTGCCGGGGATTATGGAGACCCATTCGTCGGCGTTAACGCCTGTCATGGAAGCCCTTGGCTCGACCTGGACGAACTTGCCCATCGAGCCGTCCCTGAAGCTGTGCATCTCGCTGAACTGCTTCGTGTAAAGAGTCGGCGAGAGCCAGGTTTCCATGAAGTCGGCGCCGAAGGAAAGGAGATATTTCGCCTTGTCTATATTATAGGTTGGGATTTTGTCGATCCCGAAGGTTCTCTTGTTGGCTTCTTTCAGCGGCTCGTAGGCGTAGGTTTCGTAGGAGATGTGAACTCCGCCTATCGCTTCCATCCAGTCGTCGATGAGTGCACCGAAAGCGCCAGTTACGTTGTCCGAAAGGAATACGATTCTGCCGTTCTGTCCTTTTTTCCTTACTTCGTCGATTTTGGCGGCGAGGACCTTCTGGGCGTTTTCCCAGCCGGTGGGCTGGCGCCTGCCGAGGTCGTTCGTCAGGAGCGGGGACCTCGTGCGGTCCGGGTTGTAGAGGCCCTGCAGTATCGCCTGGCCCTGGGCGCAGCTCGCGCCTTTGTTGACGGGATGATTCGGGTTGCCTTCTATCTTTATTGCGCGTCCTTCGCGGTTCTTCACGAGGATGCCGCAGCCCGCCGGACATTCCCGGCAGGTGCTCGCATACCAGTTAGGTACCCCGGGGATAATGCCCTCGGGCGGGATGACGTATGGGATCAGCTGCTCAACAGGCTCGGAGCATCCGCCGGTTACGGCTGCAGTGCCGCCGGCCACTCCGATTATCTTGAGAAAATCCCGTCTCTTGATACCACCCTTTTTGTCTTGAGACATCTCCTCCTCCAAATTAATAATGACAGGTCAAACAGTCCTTCAGGTGAGTCAGCTCTTCGTGGTCCTTGGCGTTTTCCGTATGGCAAGTTATACAGAAGCCCATGTTCATCCTGTTGACCTTATGCACCTGATCCATGCTGGCGACGTCGCCGTGACATACTGCGCAGTCGAAGCCTCTCTTTATATGCCTCTTGTGATTGAAGTGGACATACCCCGGCATGGAGTTGACCTTGATCCACGGTATGGGCTCTTTCTTGGCCCAGAACTCCCTGACCTTCGCGATCTCGGACTGAATGTTGATAATAGTTCCGCCAAAGTCGTAATCGACGTCGCGCCCCGATATGTGGGTGTGGCATCCCATGCATTTCTGCATCGAGGGAATACCGGGGTTGGGAGACACATCGACAAAGCTATGGCAGTACTGACACGGAATCTGGTCTTCGCCGGCGTGTATCTTGTGACTGAACCTTATAGGCTGAACGGGCCCTTTGTCGCTGCTTTCCGCGTTATTGTCGAAAAAATAAAATCCGACGAAAACGAAGATAGACAGTACAGGTACTAAAAACAATTTTATCCGTCTACTCATCCTATTTACCTTAGCTATGGAGTGTGTCCATTTGGAAGTGCAAAGCTACTACTCAAAAAACGCACAGTATGTATATCATAACGTGGGAATCTGTCAAGTTTGCGGAGCACCAGTCCGGAAGTGCTCCGAAGGGCCTTAAAAACGGGTGGATGCGCCTTTCGAGTGTGAGAGAAGGCTCAGAAAATATTAAATTTTTTTTCGAGGGCGGAAATAAATTTCCCTTCGTCGAAGGAGCCGCCGAAAACGGGCGCGAAGGCCCGCGGAGTGAGCCTTTCCATGGCCCCGGGAGACCCTTCGGCAACGTTGAGAGAAGGATCCTCCGGATAGACTCCGAGAAGAGGCGCGCCGGTCTGTTTTTTGATCGCGGAAGGGTTCATTTTCTCCGCGAGCCCGGGAGAATCCGGGAACGCGTTTATGACCACCCCGAGGACTGCGAGACCCCTCATGCGCGCGCACTCGATTGTGAGCGAAGTGTGGTTTACGGTGCCGAGACCGGGACGCGCTACGACGAGGAGAGGAAGAGAGAGATTGCGCGCGAGGTCGGCCATGAGATAGTCTTCGAGTATCGGGACTAAAAGACCGCCGGCCCCCTCGACGAGGACGACGTCGCGGGCGGATGCGATTCTCCCGTATGCAGATTTTATCCTGTCGATGTCTATTGTTTCTCCCGAAAGGGCCGCGGCAGCGTGCGGGGAGAGAGGGGCTTCGAAGCTGTAGACGCAATCGTCGGGAGAAGTTTCACCGAGCACCATTCGCAGGAATTCGATGTCCGTAAGCCCCGGGAGTGAAGAGCCCGATTGCAGGGGCTTCATGACGCCGACATTCAGCCCGGTGTTTTTAAGGGACAGCGCGAGCGCCGCCGTTATGACCGTTTTGCCTACGCCCGTGTCCGTTCCTGTGATGAATATGCTTTTGGGAAGCCAGGGCATTGTCGCTCGATTCTCCGGGGATCAGGTGCGCGCCCCTTTACGGCCGTCAGAAATTGAGGCTCTGCTGTGCCTCTTCGCTCATCTTGCTCGGGTCCCAGGGCGGGTCCCAGACGAGCTCTATGTCGACGGATTCGACGCCGGGAATCTCCTCGACGAGGAGCCTCGATTCGCCCGCGATCTGCGTCGACGCAGGGCAGCCGGGGGCTGTCATTGTCATCTCGATGCGGACGTTGCCGCCGTCGATCTCGATGCCGTAGATGAGCCCTAAGTTCACGATGTCGATAGGTATCTCCGGGTCGTAAACGTTGCTGAGGATTTCGAGGACCTTTTCTTCCGTGACCTGAGGCGGCTCGGCGGAGGGCGCATCCGACGCCACAGCTTCGAGCGAGGAAGGGGCGGCGGCGCTTTCCTGCGCGCGCGTTTCAGCCGGGGAATCCGCAAGCGCGGCCGGAGCGGTATTTTCCCGGGGCGCATCGCCGGTTTTAATATGCCCGGCGTCGCCTGACTGCTTTGTGTCCGCGGGGGTTTCGCCCGAGAAGAGCCCGCTCAGGAATTTTCCGAGTCCCACTTCTTTCAGCCTCCTTCGCCGAATTTACCTAATACCTGTAAATATAAGCATACACAGCCGCCGGCGCATGCCCAAACCGGGGCGCCGAGCGGGGCCGTTCGCTTACGCCGCCGCTGAAGATTCCGAAAACCTTTACGCCAGTCTTAAAGCGCCGCCTTCACGGCCGAGATCGCCGCTTCGTAGTTGGGCTCTGACGCGATCTCGGGGACTATTTCGACGTACTTGACCTTGTCGTTCTTGTCGACGACGAATATGGACCTCGCAAGGAGCCTGTTCTCCTTTATGAGGACGCCGTAATTCTCGCCGAAGGACGCGTCCTTGTAGTCAGACAGGGTCTGGACCTTGTCTATGCCCTCGGCGGCGCAGTAGCGCTTGAGCGCGAATGGGAGGTCCATGCTTATAGTCAAGATCTCGACGTCGTCTCCGAGCTTTGCCGCCTCCTCGTTGAACCTCCTCGTCTGGATGTCGCAGACAGGCGTATCGACGGAGACGATGACGTTGAACACCTTCACCTTGCCCTCGAGATCGTGGAGGCCGACCGGCGCTCCGGGCATTGCGTAGAGGGTGAAATCAGGGGCGGCGTCCCCGGGCTTTACCTCGTGCCCGACGAGCGTTACGGGGTTTCCTTTCATGGTCACCAAGCTGGCTCTTTCCTGTGACATAATTTTCCTCCTGCGGGAATTTTTTCGCGTTATGTTTCGGCCCCTCCTCGAAGGGGCGGTCACTCCCAAGGCTATATAGTCGGGCTTTCGTTGTCAAACTGCCAGAACCTCTCATTAATTTTGCTTATTTCTGTTGACTAAATATTAAAAATATGTACTCTTGGATTGACATTATTCTTCGGAGGAATTGCTTTGAAAGGCAAGGTAAAATGGTTTAACGAGTCGAAAGGTTTCGGGTTTATCGAGCAGGATAACGGCAAGGATGTTTTCGTCCACTACAGCGCTATCGAAGGGGCTGGATTCAGGACCCTGGCAGAAGGCGACGAGGTCGAATTCGAAGTAGTCGAAAGCCCCAAGGGTCTTCAGGCCAGCAAGGTCAACAAGGTTTCCTAACGGACCTGGCCAAGCCCGCTTCAGGAAGCTCCCGGATGTAGTTCTTAAGACAGACTGGACTTCTTGTCTGGATTCGTGCGGCGAGGTTTCTGCACGAAAGGACTTTTTTGCGCCGCGGTTTCAGGAACGGCGCAGAAAGGCCGGACGGGTACGCGCGTCATTCGCGTCCGGGCTCAACAATCAGCTTCCCCCTGTACATGGCCATCTGACATGTAAATTCGTACTCACCCGGGCTTGCGGGCGTGAACACTATTTCGCGCGGCTGCCCGAGGGGGAGGTCCGCGCTTACGTCGAGCCCGCTGAAGATAACCTTTTCGGCGCAGGGGTTTTTGTCCTTCCGGAGGAATCTCAGCCTGAGAGGCTTTCCCGCGCCGGCGCGTATGACGGAGGGCTCGTAAACGCCGCCGTCGACTATTATGTCGAGCGCGCTGTCGCCGGCTTTCGCTTCGGGACGGTTTTTCGAGAGCCAGAACCACCAGACTATGAAGGCCGCGGCGGCCAGACCGAGAATATTTACTAGAAGCGTCATTCGAGTCACCTTCTGATTTTCTTACGGCTTGAACCACCTGAGACGGTTCGCGTTCGTTACGACCGTGAAGGACGAAAGGGCCATCGCCGCGCCCGCTATTATCGGATTGAGAAGCATCCCCGTAAACGGGAAAAGCACCCCGGCCGCGACCGGTATCGCGAGCGTGTTGTAGGCGAACGCGCCGAAGAGGTTCTCTTTTATATTCCTCACCGTGGCGTTCGATATCCTGATCGCGTCGGCGACGCCGTGGAGCGAGCCCCGCATCAGAGTGATATCGGCGCTCTCTATCGCGACGTCCGTTCCGCTTCCGATGGCGAAGCCGACGTCGGCCCCGGCGAGCGCCGGGGCGTCGTTTATGCCGTCGCCGACCATTCCTACCCTCTCTCCCCTCGCCCGGAGCTTCGAAATCTCGCCGGCCTTTCCGTCGGGGAGAATTTCTGCTATGAATTCGTCGATGCCCGTTTCCTTTGCCACGGCCTCGGCCGTGACGCGGTTGTCTCCTGTGAGCATGATAACCTTGAGGCCCATCTTTCGGAGCCTTTCTACGGCCGTTTTCGAATCGGGCTTTAACGGGTCTGATATCCCCAGGAGGCCCGCGAGCGTGCCGCCCGACGCGAGGAAGACTACCGTTTTGCCAGTTCGCGAGAGCTCTTCCGCGCGGGCCTCGCCGTCTCCGAGTGAGACGCCGCTCTCTTTCATGAGTTTTTTGTTGCCAAGGAGGACTGTCTTCCCGTCGTAGATGGCCTTGACGCCGTGGCCTGAGACGGCCTCGAACGAGGTTACTTCTTTCGCGGGCAGGTTCTTCGATTTAGCCGCTTCGAGCACTGCCTCCGCGAGCGGGTGCTCGGAGCCGGATTCGAGACCCGCGGCGAGTGAGAGGACTTCGTCTTCGTTCATTCCGCCCGAGGGCTCGACCGCCGTTACGACCGGCTTTCCCTGAGTTATCGTGCCTGTCTTGTCGAGGACTATCGCGGTGAGCTTCCCCGCCTGCTGGAGCGCGTCGCCCTTTCTTATGAGGACACCGTATTCCGCAGCCTTGCCGACGCCGACCATGACTGATATGGGGGTTGCGAGCCCGAGCGCGCAGGGGCAGGCGATTATGAGGACCGCCATGGCCGTTACGAGCATGTAGGTCAATTTCGGCTCGGGGCCGAAGTTAAACCACGCGAGGAGCGTGAACACTGTTGCGAGAAGGACCGACGGGACGAATATGCCCGAGACCCTGTCGGCGAGCCGCCCTATCTCGGGCTTCGAGCTCTGGGCCTTTCTTACCATTTCGATGATGCGGGCGAGCGCCGTTTCCTCGCCGACGCGGGTGGCCCTGAAGAGAAAGCTCCCGGATTTGTTTATAGTGCCGCCGACGACATCGTCCCCTGCCCCTTTTTCGGCCGGCATCGGCTCGCCTGTGAGCATGGACTCGTCGACCTGGGAGGAGCCTTCGGTTATAGCGCCGTCCACTGGAATTTTTTCGCCCGGACGGACGCGGACTATATCGCCCATGGCTACATCCGAAATCGGGACGTCTATCTCGCTCCCGTTCCTTACGACCCTGGCCGTTCTCGGCTTTAAGCCTATAAGGCGTTTTATGGCTTCCGACGTTTTGCCGCGCGCCCTCATTTCGAGCGCAGCGCCGAGGTCTATCAGAGCGATGATGAGCGCCGCCGTTTCGAAGTAGAGATGTCCGGCGAGATCGCCGACGGCGTTCGGAAAGAGGACTACGAATGTCGAGTAGAGCCATGCTACGCCCGTTCCTATCGCGACGAGGGTGTCCATGTTGGCGTTGTGATTGCGGAAGGATTTTAAAGCGCCGGTGAAGAACCTGCCTCCGCCGTATACCAGGACGAAGAGAGTGAGGAGCGACACGATGCCCCAGGCTATCCTTCCAGCCGTCGAGTCGAGCATCGGAAGTACGTGAAACATGCTGACTACGAATATGACGGCGCTAATGACGCCGGAGATTATCGTGCGCTTGAGAAGGTCGCGGTATAGGGCGGCCTCTTCGCCTTCCTTTTCGGAGTCGGAGTCTTCACCCTTGAGAACCGAGGCGGTGTACCCCGCGCCGCCGACCGCGGAGACGAGCGCATCGGGCGATACGTCGCCTGTGACCGTTGCCGTTTTGTCGGCGAAATTGACCTCCGCCGATTTTACGCCTGAGAGCGAGCCGAGGGTTCTCTGGACCGTGTCGACGCACCCGGCGCAGCTCATGTCTTTTATGTGAAGCCTGTGTGTCGTTTCGTTTACGGGTTTCATGCCATCTCCGTTTTTAGTCTATACAGACGGCCGAACGGTGAAAAAAGACGCAAAAAATCTTTGCTCCGGCCGGGCCGCTATCAGGCCCTCGCCCTCTTGCCCGACATCGCGGCCTGTATTCTCATGTACTCGCCGACGTTGTCCATCGTGAGAAGGCCGACCAGGTTACCGTTCCTTACGACAGGGACAGTCACGAGGTCTTTCGAATGAAGGCGTGTGAACGCCGTCTCGAGCATGTCGCCAGGGTCGAGCACGTCGAACTCGCGGCGCATAATCCGGTTGACAGGGGCGTTCTCACCAAACTCGGAGAGCCCTTTTATCAGGTCCTGGTGCGATACCATGCCGACAATTCCGAAGCCGTCCGAAACGGGAAAATCCTGCTGCGAGCCCGACATGGTGAGCTCGATAAGGCGGCTCAGGGCGTCGTCGGGGCTTACGGTTTTGAAATCGGTCAGCATGGCCTTTTCGACCGGCACGCCCCCGAGCGCCGACCTGACCTTGACCATTGTGGATTCCTGCGCCGCCCCTATCCACACGAAGAGGGCTATGAAGACGAGGAACGGGTTCGTGAAAAGGCCTATGAATCCGAAAAGGAGCGCGATGCCCTGCCCTATCGTCGCTGCCGTTTGAGTGGCGCGCGTGTAGTCTGTTTTGAGGGCCAGAAGCGCCCTCAGCACCCTTCCGCCGTCCATCGGGAACGCGGGGATGAGGTTGAAGACGACGAGGAAAATGTTGACGAACATGAGGCGCTCGGCGAAGGAGCCCTGTGTCATCGTCAGATCGCTTAACGGGCTCAGGCCCCGCGTGAGGACGAGCCAGAGATAGAGAACGGCGGCTATGGCGACGTTGACGGCCGGACCGGCGAGGGCGACCTTGAGCTCCTGCATCGGGTCGTCGGGCATGCGCTCTAACCGCGCGACGCCGCCTATGGGAAGGAGGGTGATGTCGCGCGTTTTGATGCCGTAGCGGCGGGCCGTGAGCGCGTGGCCGTACTCATGAAGGACTACGCATAAAAAGAGCGCGAGGACGAAGATCACCCCGCCTATGATGGACCCGACGGTTTCGCCGCTCGTCCAGTGAACGAGGACGACCCACGCAATGATGAGAAGGAAGGTCGCGTGGATGTAGACCGGAATACCGCCGAAGACTCCAAGCTTCCAGGACCATTTCATCGATGTTACCCCCGCGCGCTTTATCCCGGCGCGCTGTTTGTGACGCTTCCCCCGCCCTGAATACGGGCTCCGGACGCGCGGACGGCGGGCCGGAGCGGCGGCTTGCCGCTATATAGATTAATATACACTAAAGCCCGAATCACGCGGAGCTTGGGACCTCCGGGCGGGACCGGAGAATTCAGGCTATTCATTTTATATCTGAAATATGGTATATACTTAAAATATGACTACCCGGAAGAAGGAAGCCAGGAAGAAAGAGACGCTCGACAAGGCTATATACGTCAAGGCCTCGCAGGAATTCGTCGACATGCTGAACGAATCGCAGTGGCACCTGCAGATGAGGCCGGCGCAGATAGTGAGGGAAGCGGTCTACGAATATCTCAAGCGCCACCTCCCGAAGGAAGCCAGGGACAGGTATTTCAAGACGGTCAAGTAAACCCCCGAAGCCGCTTACACTTTCCGCGTTAATAAATCCGGTTGTTTCCCCGAGATATCCCTAAGCCATTCAGACGTCTATATATGAGACCACTGGCGTTATGAAGTATTCTTTACAGAGGCCAAAGGAGAAAGTAATGGGCTCAAAAGCCGTATTCCTCGACCGGGACAAGACCATACTTCTTCCCGACGGAGGGGAAAAGTACATTTACAGGGTCGGGGATTTCTATATACCGGGCGACTACGTCAATGCGCTCAAGCTCCTTTCAGACAGCGGGTACCTCCTGTTCGTCGTAACGAATCAGGGCCGCATCGCCAGCGGGTACCTTACAGAGAAAGATGTAAAAGAGCTCCACGATCATCTCGACCTCATACTAGGAAAGCGGGGCGTTCGTATCGCGGAATACGCCTACTGCCCGCACAATCCCTGGGGAAACATTTCGCCTTATAACATGGCCTGTGAGTGCAGGAAGCCCCGGACGGGGATGATCGACGAGCTTTCAGAAAGGCACGGCATAGACAGGCAGCGCTCGTGGATGGTCGGGGATTCGGACATAGACATGATCGCGGGGAAGAGCGCCGGGCTCAGGACGGTGCAGGTGCTCACCGGGTGGGACATATATTCCCATTACGCCGACTTCCTGGAGAAGGATTTCGCGGCCGCCGCGGAGAGGATAGTGGCTGAGGACGCGGACAGGGAGACCGAAGAGGAAGACCGGCACCCGGGCTAGTCCCAGCCGGCGTTCTTGTTGAGGTGGTTGTACATGACGAACTTGGCCCTTACGCTGTCGTAACCCAGGACTTCAGTGAGGAGACTCATGACGAGCTCCTTGGCCCTCGTGACGTCTTTTGCGCGCAGAGCGCCTTCCATGTCGCGGAGGTGCTTTTCGAGGAGCTTCGTTTCATATGGCCCGAGCCCTTCCTTTTCGGCTATGCCGCAGACGAGGCCTGTCACCTCCCCGAGCCTTTCAAGCGCCTTGTCTCCTGTGAAGAAAGGTCCGCTCATGCGTTATCCCCTGATTACTGTATATTCTACACAGTTTCGGCCTGATAAGAACCGCCGTTGCGGGAGCATCGCTTGGCTTCGTGTGGAATCCAGCTCCGGGCGGGAAGCATCGAATGGGGGGTGCGGGATACAGGACGCCGCGCCTGATCGCCGCGATCGGGGAGGGATAAATCGAGCCCTTTAAAAGGCGGAAACGGTGATTATATTCACCCTTAGAAGGAGAAAACGACATGCAAAGAGAAATGAACGGCTTTACGGCAACACAGAAAGAAAACGGCTTTCACGTCAATTTTCATGATGAATTGGAAGAGATAGACGTTTCCATCAGCGATCTCAACGAATTCGCGAACAGGTATGCGAAGGAGATGCTCGAAGGACGGAAGCCCGAGCTCAACAAGAAGGAAGAGGTTATGTTCTCGCTGTGGGAGATGGTTCTCATACCGAGCGACATAGTCCACTGAGGGAGCGCGGGAGCCATGGGCATCGTAAAATCCGGGAAATCCGAGCGTGAAAAATCAGGCGGGCGGGAAATCGGGCCTCAGGGTCATTTCGTGCCTGCGTATCTGCACGCCATGGCGGAAATCTTGGCCCCGAGAGATTCGTCGGGCTTGTATTCTTCCTTCACCCTTTCATCGCTTTTCCCTGTCATCATACCTTCGGTATTGTAGTATTCCTCTCCGAGACGGTAAAGAGCTCTGTCGAAACAGTTGACTTCCCAGTACCCTGTCTGGCGTGTGAACTTCTCGCCGGACTTCCCGGACTTGTAGGCGTCGTAACGTATCCAGAATTTCCTGATGTCGTTGTTGTCGTTCCTTTCTATGCTCTTGAGGTCCATGTAAACGGACACAGGTATTTCGTTTTCGTCGGGAATATTTGCGACGAACTTCCAGTTGGAATCGGCTCCGGACTCGCCCGTACACGAAATAATGAGCGCGTACGAGAGCGCGGCGAGAAGTAGGACTGCCGCGATTTTCATGGTTGTGAGCCGCCTTTAGCTTTCCGGTTAACGGAATCGCAGACGTAGCCGAGCACGGCCTCGCTGATCGTTTCGGGAACCACCGGCTTGAATTCGGACGCCGAGCCGGGGGTGTAGTTGTCGACCACGGAGCCGTCGGGGGCATAGAAGACGGCCTCGACGTTGGAGTCTGTCCGCGTGGCGCAGTCGACCGCCTTGCCTATGGTTACTCTTATATAGGACTTGCCCGACGGGAGCGGCTGCTCTTCGTAAAAGACGTGTCCCTGCCAGAACCTCGTCTTGCCGTCGACCGTTCTTATGCTTTGAGTGTCTATGAAGACGTCGAAGCGGGAGGAGTCTTCGAGTGTGCCGTAACCGACGGGAGTCCATTCGACGGAGAGCGCGGCGGAGCCGGCCGCTGCGGAAAATGCGGCGGCGAGAAAGAGGATGCGGACGAGGTTCTTCATGGATGTGTTCAGAGCCTATATTTTAGCCAAAAAAACGCGCGCACGGAAACCCGGCTTTCCGGGACGGAGGGCCCGCCTCAACCCCTGAGGCGCGCGAGCTCGCCGGGCAGGTATTTTTTCGTTTCCTCGACCACGACCTTCGAGAGGCCGAGGAGGCCGACCAGGTTCGGGAAGGCCATGAGGCCGTTCATGATATCGGCGAACGCCCAGACGATCTCGAGCTTGACCACCGCCCCGAGGAATACGGCCAGTGTGAAGGCAATCCTGTAGGGCTTTACCACCCCTTCCTTGAAGAGATATTCGACGGCCTTTTCGCCGAAGTAGCTCCATCCGACGAGTGTCGCGTAGGCAAAGAAAGCGAGGCTGACGGAGACGATTGTGGAGCCGATTACAGGCGAGGTGCCGCTTTCGTAGGCGAGGGATGCGAGACGGGAGCCTGTTTCACCGCTCGTCCATACGCCGCTCGCTATGATGACGATGCCGGTGAAGGTACAGCCGATTATCGTATCGATGAAGGTCTGCGTCATGGAGACGAGGGCCTGACTGACGGGATTCGCCGTCTTGGCCGCCGCGGCCGCTATCGGGGAGCTGCCGAGCCCCGCTTCGTTCGAGAAGATGCCCCTCGCGACGCCTATGCGCATCGTTTGGGCGATAGTAGTGCCGAGGAACCCTCCGGCGGCGGCTGGAGTTGAAAAGGCATAATAGAAGACCTGGTAGAAGGCATTCAGGATATTATCGCGGAATTCTATCAGGGAAATTATGGAGCCGATTATAAAGAATATGAGCATGAACGGGACTATCATGCCGGTGGCCTTGGCTATGCTCTTGATGCCCCCGAGTATGACGATGCCGGTCCCTATGCACAGCACCAGGCCCGTTATCCACACGGGCACGTGGAAAGCGCCTTCGAGCGCATGAGCCACCGAATTCGACTGGACCATGTTGCCTATGCCGAACGTAGCGAGCATTGTGAACACGGCGAAAACGGCGCCGAGCCGCTTGAATCCGAGGCCCTTCGAGAGATAGTACATGGGGCCGCCGCTCATCGTGCCGAACTTGTCGACTTCTCTATACTTTACGGCGAGGACGGATTCAGAATATTTGCTGGCCATGCCGAGGAAGCCTGTGACCCACATCCAGAATAGCGCGCCGGGGCCGCCTATCGCTATAGCAGTGGCTACGCCTGCGATGTTGCCTACGCCGATAGTGGCCGAGAGGGCCGTCATGAGGGCCTGGAAATGGGAGATGTCTCCCTGGACGTCGTGCTCCTGGTATTTCTTGAGGAACGCCAGCTTGAGCGCGGGAACGAGGGCCCAAATCTGGAGGCCCCGGAGGAGTATGGTGAGATATATGCCTGTACCGAGGAGAAGAAATATGAGTGGGAGCCCCCACACGTAGCCGCTTATTTCTACAAGAATCTCCGCTATTCGCTCGTGCATCTAAACTCCTGCCATTATCTTTTGGAACCACAACATATCACATTTTGTCCCGGAATGTAAATCCTCGCGATTAAATGAAACCTGTTTCCAAAATGGACGCGCCGGGGCGTCATTATTGCAAAAAAAACAGCGCTTATGTACAATTATTGTCAGCTAGAGGAAACATACCGGAGGCAAAACCTAAGTATGAGCACACAGAATCCGTTCGTAGCCCTGAAAGAAGAAATGGACAAGCTGGTGGTGGGGCACGAGGAAGTGAAGATATCGCTCCTTCTCGGCGTGATAGCGAGGGAGCATATATATGTGGAGGGGCCGCCCGGAACCGCGAAGACGATGCTCGCGGAAATCATCTCGGGGGCTGCGCAGCTCAGATTCTTCTTCTATCAGCTCCACAGGGACACGAGGCTCTCCGAGCTTCTGGGAGACCTCGTAATATCTAAAGAGCAGACCGAGAACGGGGAAGTCATAAAGCAGCAGGTCGTCAAGGGAGGAATCCTGACGGCCGAAATCTGCCTTCTGGACGACATATCCCGCGCGCCGGGGGAATCGCTCAACGTACTTTTACGAATACTCAACGAAAGAAAATTCTTCGACGATCACATTCCGCTCCTGACGGCCATCGCGACGAGTAACCCGACGGCCGACGAGTATTACAACGAGCCGCTCGACCCTGCGAACCTGGACAGGTTCGTTCTCCAGATAAACGCCCAGGGCCTTTCCTATGGAAAGAGATGGGACGAGGCGAGAGAGGTCATAAAGCTCTACACCGAGAGGCCGGCGGAGTACGAAGTGCCGGCGAGGGTCAGCAAGGAAGTCTTCGACGAGTATTACAAGAAGCTCGGGAACGTCGGCATTCCGCAGGAAGTGCAGGAGGCGCTCGCCAACTTCGTGGCCACCCTTATAGAGGACTACGGCTGCAACGAGTCGAACTCCATGATCTCCGACAGGACGTTCTTCGTGAAATCGCTAAAGATAATGAGGTCTCACGCGCTTCTACACGACAGGGAGGTCTGCACGCTCGAAGACCTGAACGCCCTTAAATACATGACTGCTTTCAGGATCCCCGAAGAAATATTCCTCCAGCTCGACCAGATATTGGAGGACCTCACGTCTAAAAAAAAAAAGACAGGGACCGGGGGAACGAGCTAGAGCAGCAGGAGCCGTCCTCCGAGTTTGATCAGGACCTTCCCGGGGAGGAGTCCAAGCAGGAGATCCCCGACGAGCAGGCGAAGAAGGAGTCTCAGAAAGACGACCTCTCCGAAGCCCGCAAGACCTTTTTCCAGGCTTTAAAAGAGCTCAAGGACAATATCCAGAAAGAGACCAGCATGGCACCGCCCGAGGACCTGAACGTCCCGTCGGAGGCCACGGGCCAGGCTATGGACGACGGGCAGAGGCGGGACGAGAAAGAGCCCCCGAAGTCCAACAAGGTTTACGCCAGCAAATCCCCCGACCCGGGCGACGAGGAAGATTACTGGATCGGCGGGAAAAAGAACCTCGAATCAGCCGATAATGTGAAGGTCATAATGAAGGTTCTCGAAGGGAACTTTCAGCGGAACATTGCGCTCCGCGGCGACCATCCCGGCGGGCTTCCGAGAAAGTGGAAACGCATGAGGAGCTTCGACGAGATGGAGGACGTGGACCCTTCGGAGATAATGATCTGGAGCGACCACACGACCCCTACCCTGCCCCGCGTCCACAGGCGCGAGAAGGAGATGATGGGCGGCGAGATCGCCATTCTGAGGGACGTCAGCACTTCGATGATGGGCGTTTACAGCGAATGGTCGTCTTCGGTCGTGAGGGGCGTCATAGAGCTCGCGCGGTCGAAGAAGATGCGCGTCGGGTACGTCGAGTTCAACCACCGCTCCTATAAATACAAGCGGAACTCGAAGTTCTTCACGAGGGACTATCACTGGATGCTGGAGCTGGCCTCGAAGACCGAGTGCTCGGGCAACACGAACTACGAGGACGCTCTCAAGGACGCCCTTACGGAGTTCGGGGGAAGAGGCCTACGCAACAAGCACATACTCTTCATCACGGACGGCATACCGACCTCGGGGGACTGCGACGTCCTCGCCGAAAGACTGAGGGCGAAGAGGCTCGGTGTATGCATCCACTCGATATTCATAGGCTCGAAGAACTACCCTCGCATTCTCCAGAAGATTTCGGGCGAGACGAGCGGGACGCAGTTCATAGCCACGAGAAGGAAGGACGGGACCATACGCATCGAGAGAAGGGACAAGAATCTCATAGCCCCGATACACGACGAGAAGTCGCAGGTGGACCCGTTCAGCAACGTCTTCGCGTAAAGCCGGCCTTACTTACCGAAACGTGCTCCCGGACCGGCGCTCAGCGCTGCCGCTGGTAGCGGTTGACGGCGTTCTGGTGATCCCGGTAGTTTGTCGAAAAGACGTGAGTTCCGTCACCCCTCGATACGAAGTAGAGATATCCGACAGGCGCCGGGTTGAGCGCGGCTTCTATCGAATCCCTGCCCGGGCTGGCTATCGGACCCGGCGGAAGCCCCTTTATAACATAGGTGTTGTACTGGGTCATCGTCTGGAGGTCGTTCCTCCTGAGGTCGCCGTCGAAATCGTCCCCCATGCCGTAGATCACCGTCGGATCGCTCTGAAGCCTCATCCCGGCTTTCAGCCTGTTGTGGAATACGGCCGAAACCAGCGGGCGTTCTTTGACGTCGCCCGCCTCTTCTTCTATTATGGAGGCGAGGATAATTATTTCGTTGTCGGTGAGGTTGACCTTGTCTCTCATACCGCCGAAAGAGGCGTAGACCGCCTTGAACCTGTCGGTCATCATCCGGACGAATTCCCCCGGCGCGACTCCCTTTTTATAGGTGTAGGTTTCGGGGTATAGATATCCCTCGACGCCCATCAGGGGAGGCCCCGGAAGGCTTTCCAGTATCGCGGGATCGGAGGCGGCGGCCAGGAAATCGGCGCTCGAAAAGAGGCCGTTTTTTTCGAGGAGCGACGCCGTTTCCTTTACCGTGAGCCCTTCCGGCACTGTTACCCTGTGAAGGAGGACGTCGCCTTTTACTATCTTGTCGAGGACGCCCGAGATGGTGGAGCCCTTTTTGAATTCGTACTCCCCGGCCTTGAGCCTGTTCTGGACTCCGCTCGCAACCGAGTAATAGAGAAAGAGACTGCCGCTCGCGACTACGCCTTCATCTTCGAGCATCGAAGATATAGCGCGGACGCCCTTTCCTTTAGGGATGTCGACTACCGTGTCCTTCTTTACGGAAGGGACTTCGTTGATGTAGTAGTAGAGCCCGAGCGCGGAGGCCCCGGCAAGGAGAAAGAGGACGAATACGGGAATAAGAAGAGACTTTAATATACGCATATCGGAAACTGCCTGAACAGTCTACTTGATTATTATAGCGAGGTCGTCGCGATGTATGACCTCGTCGCTGTACTTGTGGCCGAGCAGGCCCTCGATCTCGCGCGTGCTCCTGCCCATTATGAGCTTTATTTCCTCGGAGCTGTAGGAGGTGAGCCCGCGGGCTATCTCGGCGCCAGATTCGTCGACGCACGTGACCGACTCGCCGACGCCGAACTTTCCCTTGACGCCCTTTATCCCCGAAGGGAGGAGGCTCTTTCCTTTGGACGATATCGCATTCTTCGCGCCGTCGTCGATTATTATCTGTCCGGCCGATTTTCGCGTGAACGCTATCCAGTGTTTTCTTCGGCTGAGGCTCGCACCTGAAGGCAGGAACAGCGTCCCTATCTCCTTTCCGGCGAATATGTTTTCGAGAGTGGATTTTTCCCTGCCGTTGGCGATTATCGTCGGCACGCCGAAGGCCGCTGCCGTTCTCGCCGCCTGTATCTTCGTTTTCATCCCGCCTGTCGTCGTGCGGCCGGAGGTGTCGCCGGCCACGGATTCCACGTTTTTATCTATGCGGCCGATGAGCGTTATGAGCTCGGCGTCGTGGTTTCGGCGCGGGTCCTTGCTGTAGAGCCCGCCGATGTCTGTCAGGAGAATAAGGAGATCGGCCTCGACGAGGGACGTTACATGGGCGGCGAGGTTGTCGTTGTCGCCGAGCATTATCTCCTCGACGGCCACGGTGTCGTTTTCGTTTATTATCGGAATTATGCCCATGTCGAAGAGGGTGACGAGGGTTTTTCTCGCGTTCAGGAAACGCTTCCTGTCGGCGAGGCCGTCGTGTGTGAGGAGTATCTGGGCGACCTTCTCGCCGTAGGACGAAAACGCCCTTTCGTAGTTCCAGATGAGGGCGCTCTGACCGCAGGCGGCTATGGCCTGCTTCATGGAGACTTCCGTCGGCTTCTTCGCGATGCCGAGCTTTTTCATTCCCGAGGCTATGGCCCCCGAGGAGACGACGGCGACGTCGCGCTTCTGGTTTTTGACCGCCGAGATCTCGCTTGCGAGCCTGTCGAACGCGGACTCGTCGAGTATGCCCTTGTCGTCCGTGAGCACGCTGCTGCCGATCTTTACGATCGCCCTTTTCGTGCGGGAGATAATTGTTTTTCTGTCTATATTATTCATGTCGTTCAGGCAATATAAGCCCGGCTGCGTATACGGATTATCGTGTGAGCACGCTTGACAACGGGGCCTTATCGGGCTATCTTAATCATCCGTTCAGCGGGAATAGCTCAGCTGGCTAGAGCGTCTCCTTGCCAAGGAGAAGGTCGCGGGTTCGAATCCCGTTTCCCGCTCAATAACCCTTCCACAAACTACTCTTTCCCACACTCGTTCTTCCCCCGGGATCATGCATCCCCAGGAGTCATTCGTCCATACTTATAAAACCGGGCCGCGATTTTACCCTGTCGCACCATAGAATTACGCTGGGATACGGCGAGAGCTCTATTCCGCCTTCGGGCGCGAGGTCGACATACGGGAAGCAGGCAATGTCGGCCATGGAATATTCCCCCGCGAGGAAATCGTAGTGCTCCAAATGGCTGTCGAGCACCCTGAGAACAGCGCCGCCCTGAGTGCGGAGCTCGTTGAGCCTTTTTTCGTCGACGGATTCCGGCGGCAGGAATTTTGTCATGAACCTCGCGAGCGCAAGATTCGGGTCTATGGAGGTTTTGCCGTAAAGGAGCCACTGCGCCATTTTACCGAAGGCGGAAAGGTCGTCGGGGTAGAGGGGATTCGGGGAGTACTTCTTCCCGAGGTAAAGCAGTATGGCGTTAGACTCCCACATGTTGAAGTCTCCGTCTACGAGCACGGGGATTTTTCTATTGGGGTTTACGGCGTCGTAGCCCCCCGAGTGCTGCTCGCCCTTGAATATGTCGAGGTAGATCTTTTCGTATGGGACGCCGAGCTGATGGAGCGCAAGCCTCACCTTGTAGCAGTTTCCGGACAGCGGATGGTCGTAGAGTTTTAACATTTCAGTCTTCCAGGTACTGCGTGAATTTAGGGGTGAACCTTTCCTTACCCATTATCCTCATCGTCACTTCCTTCTTCGGGATAATATAATCTACGCTGCTCTTCGTGCAAACCTTTCCCGCATGGTTGATAATCCTGACGTCGACGCCTATTTTGCGCCCTTCCTCGCGGGTGATCCTGCCGGAGATCGTGAGCTCGCCCGAGAGCCCGACGGGGCTCAGGAACTCCATGTCGATGTTCGTCGTGAGGGCTATTTTTTTGTACTTGTCGAACATTGTCCAGAACGCGACTTCGTCTACGAGCGCGCACTGTATGCCGCCGTGGAGTATGCCGGGGAAGCCCTGGAAATGGCCGCTCGGGGTGATCTTCGTGAAGACTTCGCCGGCCTTGTCGTCCGCGAAGAATTTCAGCCTGAGGCCGTGGCTGCTGCGCGGATCGCAGGCGAAGCAGCCGTAGCCGGGGAAGTCAAGGAATATGTTTTCTACTTCTCTTGTCATTTCTGAAAACTGATCGACTACTCCTGTTCGAGCGGCGAGACAGCCGACTCCTGCTCTTTTTCCACTACCTTGGCGACGGCGGCCACTCTCTCGTCGGGCTCGAGCCCTATGAGCTTTACGCCCTGCGTCCCGCGGCCGAATACGCTTATCTCGGAGGCGTTCATGCGTATGACCTTGCCGGACTGAGTCGTGATTATCATTATCTGGGTGTCGTTCGTCACCTGGAAGGCGCCTACGACCCTGCCGTTCCTGCCCGTGGTTTTGATCGTGATTATGCCCTTTCCTCCGCGGCCCGTGACCCTGTATTCGGAGATGAGGGTTCTCTTGCCGTAGCCCATTTCAGTTACGGTGAGTATCTGCGCTTCGGGGTTTTCTATGACTTCGAGGCTTACGACCTTGTCGCCCTCGTCGAGCCTTATGCCGATTACGCCCGTGGCCGTTCGGCCCATGTCGCGGACTTCGTCTTCCCTGAACCTTATCGCCTGGCCGAAGTAGGACGTGAGGAGGATTTCGTCGTTTCCGCTCGTGAGCCTGGCTTCGATGAGCTCGTCGTCCTCCCGGATGTTGAGCGCTATGATGCCGCCGACGCGCGGGTTGGAGTAGGCCATGAGATCCGTCTTTTTAACTATGCCGTTCCGGGTGGCCATCATTATATATTGATCGGCCTTGAACTCCTTTACGGGGAGGACGGCCGCGACCTTCTCGCCCGAGGTGAGATTGAGGAGATTTACGAGGGCCTTGCCCCTTGCGGCCGGGCCCGCTTCCGGGACCTCGTGGACCTTTTTCCAGTAGCATCTGCCGAAGTTGGTGAAGAAGAGGACGTAGTTGTGCTTGGACGCGATGAAGAGTGTTTCGACGAAGTCGAGCTCTTTCGTCGTTATGCCTGTGCGCCCCTTGCCGCCCCTTCTCTGGCTCCTGTAGATGCTGAGCGGGGTCGTCTTAATATAGCTGTCGTGGGTTATCGTGACGACCATGTCTTCGTCGGCGATTAGGTCTTCGAGAGATATTTCTTCCAGGCTGTCGAGTATCTCCGTCCTTCTTCCGTCGCCGTATTTGTCTTTTATTTCGGAGAGCTCACCTGTGATGATCTCGAGGATAAGGTGCTCGTTGGCGAGTATTTCTTTCAGCCTTGCTACCGTTGCAATGAGCTCCTTACGCTCTTCGAGTATCTTGTCTCTTTCAAGGGCTGTCAGCCTCTGGAGCCTCATATCGAGAATGGCCTGGGACTGGAGCTCCGAGAGGCCGAGCTTCTGCATGAGGCCGTCTTTTGCCGTTTGCGGGCTGTCGGAAGCACGGATCAGCGCTATGACCTCGTCGAGATGGTCGAGGGCTATCTTGAGGCCTTCGAGTATATGCAGCCTGGCCTCGGCCTTCGCGAGCTCGAACTGTGTGCGCCGCGTTACGACTTCCTTACGGTGCTCGATGAAATGGTTTATCGTTTCCTTGAGCGAAAGGACGCGCGGCTGGTTCCTGACGAGCGAGAGCATGATTATGCCGAATGAAGTATCCATCGGCGTGTGCTTGTAGAGCTGGTTCAGTACTACATCTGCGTAGTCGCCTCTCTTGATTTCGATAACGACCCTGATGCCGTCCCTGTCTGACTCGTCTCTTATATCCGAAATGCCCTTTATCTTCTCTTCCTTGACGAGATCGGCAATGCGCTCGATGAGACGGGTTTTATTGACCTGATAGGGGATTTCGGTGACGATGATGACTTCCCTGTCGCCCTTTTTCTGGCGCTCGATGCGGGCCTTGGCGCGAATCCTGATTATGCCCCTTCCGGTTTCGTAGGCCTCGCGTATAGGACGCCTGCCTGTGATGAAGCCGCCTGTCGGGAAATCGGGGCCGGGGATGTGAGTCATCAGCTCGTCGAGTGTGATCTCGGGGTTCTTGATCTGCGCCATGACGGCGCCCGTGAGCTCTTTTATGTTATGCGGCGGGATGTTCGTCGACATACCGACCGCGATTCCGGAGGAGCCGTTTAAGAGAAGGTTCGGTATCTTCGCCGGGAGGACGAGCGGCTCCTGCTCGCCGCCGTCGTAGTTCGGGACGAAGTCTACCGTTTCCTTGTCGAGGTCTTCCAGCATCTCGCTCGCTATTCTGTCGAGCCTGACCTCGGTGTATCGCATTGCAGCCGGCGGGTCGCCGTCGATGGAGCCGAAGTTGCCCTGTCCGTCGACGAGCGTGTATCGCATGGAGAAGTCCTGCGCCATCCTGACGAGGGCGTCGTAGAGGGCGCCGTCGCCATGGGGGTGGTATTTACCCATCACGTCTCCGACGATTCTCGCCGATTTTTTATATGGCCTGTTCCACTGGTTCCCGACCTCTTCCATGCCGTAGAGGATTCGTCTGTGAACAGGTTTGAGCCCGTCTCTCACGTCGGGCAGGGCGCGCCCGATTATAACGCTCATCGAATAGCTGAGGTAAGACTCCTTCATCTCGTCTTCGATGTTGACGGGAAGTATCTGTGACGGCGTCGTCATTTAGCTTAAAGCCTCCTAAATATCTATAAATATTGGGTAATAAGGTTATATGAGGGAGGGCCAAGAGTCAATTTACGAAGGCCTTCACGGGGAGACGGAGGTGGCGGAGAATGTGCGGATTCGGGTATAACTTGTTCTGATTAATGGATAGTATTGTTAAGGGAGACCGATGAAAAGATTTGGATGGAGACTCGTAAAATTCGTGCTGAAGGCGGTTTTGTTCGTCCTCCTTCTTACTGTCGGATGGGTTTTCCTCTACAGGTTCGTGAACCCTCCTGTGACGCCGCTCATGGTCATGAAGTACTTTAAGGAAGGAAAGCCCATAAAGAAGGAGTGGAAGGATTACAAAGATATATCCGGGAATATGAAGCTCGCGGTTATAGCGGCGGAGGACCAGACCTACCCGCTGCACAAGGGTTTCGACGTGGATTCGATAATAGACGCTATCGAAGACAAAAATAAGGGCAAGAGGCTCAGGGGGGCGAGCACCATAAGCCAGCAGACGGCGAAGAATGTTTTCCTCTGGCCGTCGCGGACGTGGGCGAGGAAGGGGGCGGAGACATACTTCACTTTTCTGATCGAGAATCTATGGGGGAAGAAGAGGATACTGGAGGTTTACTAGAACGTGATGGAGACGGGGCCGGGGGTATACGGGGCAGAGAAGGCGGCGGAGCTTTATTTCGGGAAATCGGCGAAGAATCTCACTAAGGGTGAGGCCGCGCTCATAGCGGCTGTCCTTCCGAACCCGGAGAGGATGTCGCCGGGGAGGCCGTCGGATTATGTCAGGGGGCGGCAGGCGTGGATAATGGGGCAGATGGATAATCTCGGCGGGACGTCATACCTTAAGAATTTGGAGTGAGCGCCCCCGGGCCGTCATTTTCGTTGACATAACGAACCGGCGGTGTAAACATTAGAAACAGCCTGAATACAGGGAGGGGAAAAGACATGGCAGCCGAAAGAGCACTGATAACAGGGGCGTCGTCGGGAATAGGGTGGGAGCTTGCGAAGCTCTTCGCGGCGGACGGCTCGGACCTCATTCTGGTCGCGAGGAGGGAGGAGAGGCTTAAGGCGCTTGCAGACGAGCTCAAGGACGAGTTCGGTGTGGACGTTTTCGTCCTCCCCAAGGATTTGTCGGACCCAGAAGCCCCCAGGGAAATTTACGAGCATCTCAAAAGAGAAGGTATAGACATCGATGTGCTCGTGAACAACGCCGGGTTCGGGGCGAGGGGGCCGTTCGCGAATCTCGACACCGACAAGCAGGTGGACATGGTGCAGGTGAATGTTGTGGCGCTTACGCACCTGACGAGGCTTTTTCTGCCCGGCATCATAGAGAGAGGGCGCGGCGGCATACTGAATGTCGGCTCGCTCGCCGGGTTTCAGCCGGGGCCTAACCTGGCCGTATATTACGCGACCAAGGCCTACGTTCTATCGTTCACCGAGGCGCTTTCGGAAGAGGTGAAAAATCCGAATATCAAAATTACGTGCCTCGCTCCGGGGCCCGTGCGGACCGAGTTCGGGGAGAAGTCCGAGCTAGACGATTCGCTCCTCTTCAAGATGAGCCTCATGGACGTGGGACCGGTTGTCAGGGAGGGATACGAAGGGTTCAGGCATGGGAAGGTTATCGTCCTTCCGGGGATAAAGCAGAAGCTCATTCCTGTGTTGCTGAGGTTCACGCCGAGGTTTCTCGTGAGGAAGATAGTTAAATCGCTCCAGTCGTGATCAGGGGAGACGGCCCGGATTAAATTTGTTGCCGCCGGGATTTTAGTGTGATATTATTAGATTTTATAATTATTTGTATCGGTTAGGCAGTAAACAATAACACGGGGGTGTGAACATGAGAGTCCTCAGGTCACTCTTAAGGAACAAAAACGCTCTTTTTCCGGCACTGTGTATAGTCGCGCTCGGCTTTCTTTACGGCTGCCAGTGCGAAGGGGGCATAGGGACGTCCGCCAGGGACGCGGGCCCCGGCGACACGATAGTGGTCGCGCCAGGAAAATAAAGGAAAACAAAGGAAGGTCAGAAAAGGAGGATAGGATAATGGAACTTCTAAAGAGAGTATCCAGGAAGCTCAAGGTGACTGCGATTTTCTTGAGCCTTGCGGTCGTGCTGATCACGCCCGGCGTCATGCACTGCTCGGGCTCCGTCGACGTGCCCGAAGGCAATTCTTCGTCACTCAACTTAATCTGACCATAACGAAACGCCGATCCATAAATCTGCTGCTGCGCGCAGAGCGGGCGCGCTCAGTAATGCTCCGAGAAAAACTGCCTCAGGCTGGATATTATGTCCTTCGATCCCGCGGTTATGCGCCCGCTCGGGGGAAGTGAATCCAGGAAATACTTCCCGTAGAACTTGCTTATAATCCTTCTATCGAGAACGAGGACAGCCCCCCTGTCCGTTTTCGTTCTTATGAGCCTGCCGAACCCCTGTTTGAATTTTAGGACCGCGACCGGGACGCTGTATTCGGTGAACGAGTTTATGCCCTGCTGCTCCATGTGCTCGACGCGGGCTTCGATGATGGGCTCTGTCGGGACCCTGAACGGGAGCCGCGTGATTATGACGAGGCTGAGGGCGTTTCCGGGGACATCCACCCCTTCCCAGAAGCTGTCCGTGGCGAAGAGGACGGACCGTGCCTCCCGCCTGAATTTTTCGAGCAGACGGCCGCGCGGGAGAGCGCCCTGTTTTAATGTCGGGATACCGGAGAGCTCGAGGTCCTGAAATATCTTTTTATAGACGTTGTCGAGGAGGCTGTAGGACGTGAACAGTATGAGTGCGTTTCCGCCGGCCGCCTTCACGGCCTCGAGTATCACCGGGCATATAGCTTCGGGGTACTCCCTCGTCCCGGGCTCGGGGAGGTCGTGCGGTACGGCGAGCATGAGCTGCTCACGGTAATTAAAGGGCGACGGGAGTATGGCTTCCGAGACCCTCTCGTCGTCTTCGAGCCCGAGGCCGGACTTCACGAAGTGAAAGCTCCTTTTGACGGCCATGGTGGCGGACGTCATGACTACTGTCCCGCACTTGGAGTAAAGGCGCTCTTTCAACGGCTGGGAGATGTCGAGCGGGGAAAGGCCGAGACCCGAGACTATCGTTCCCCTGCCCTCCCTGCCCTCGGCCCACCTTACGTTGCCGTCGTCTTCCGGGGAGAGGAATGTTTCGACGACGTCGGCGTAGTAGTCGAGCTTGTTCCCTACGCCGCGGAATTCGACAAGGAGCTTCGCGACATCGCCGTCGGATTCATAATCCAGAAGAAAGTCGGTGAAATATTTTATCTCCTCGGCGAGCTCCTTAAGCCTTATCTTGAGGACGGAGAATCGCCTGTCGATCTCTGTCCAGCCCTCCCGCGAAAAGGCGTCGCCGGTTATGCGTATGCTGACTTCCTCGGCCGCCGGGTCGCGCTCTTTGGTCAGCGAGAGGGTGAAGAGAAAGAGGGCGTCGAAGGAATCGCGGACGTTCTCCTCGGCGTCGTCGACGCGGGGCGAGAGGTTCTTCTCTACCCTCTTGAGGGCGTCGCCGATGATGCCCTTACGGATGTTTTCCGTGAGCTTCGAGGCGAGCGAGGAGGCGTAGAATATGAGCCCCTTAGATTCGCCCGATTTGGTTTTTCTTTTGAGCCGGCGGAGAACTCTTATTATTCCGAACTTGGTCGCCCGCATGCCGAAGTGAGACGTAGCAGCGTCTGTTATGTGATGGCCCTCATCGAATATAACTCTCCTGTAGGGCGGGAGTATGCCGGCGTCGCTCTTCTCGGACGCGCTCTTTATGGCGAGATCAGAGAAGAGGAGATGATGGTTTACGACGAGAAGCTGCGAAGACGCTATGTCACGGCGGGACTTATAGAAGAAGCACCTGGAATAATAGGGGCACCTTACCCTGAGGCAGCTATCGCTCTCGGCGGAGACCTTGTCCCAGACCTCGTCGGGCGGGGTGAAGCTGAGGTCGGAGAGTGAGCCGTCGTCAGTGACGCGCGCCCATTCGAGTATATTCGTTAGGGCGTCAGTCTCGTCTTCGTCCGCCATCTCGAACAATCCCTCCTGGACCGTCTCGGCGCGGAGGAGGCAGAGGTAGTTGCCCATGCCTTTGACGAGTGAATAATTGAAAGCCTCGCCGAAGGCCTTGTGAACGAGGGGGATGTCCTTGTCTATGAGCTGCTCCTGGAGGTTGATGGTGTTCGTCGATATGACCACGCGCTCGCCGTTACGCATCGCCCACACCGCGGACGGGATGAGATAGGAAAGGGTCTTTCCCGTGCCCGTTCCGGCCTCTATTATGGACACTTCGTCGTCGTTGAACGCGCGGACGACGGACTCGACCATTCGGAGCTGCTCGTCCCGGAGCTCGTATCTCTCGCCCATGACGTCGGCGACGTTTCCGCCGGGGAGGAGGGAGCCGGTTATGTCCTCTATGTCGAGGGGCTCCTTCTCCTTTTCGAACCAGGGCTCGACGACGACGTAGACATGTGTCGCCGCGTTGTTGACGATGTAGAACCCGACGCCGTCGTTGCCGAAGACGGAGGCGAGCTTTATGTCCTGATCGGAAGGGGTGAGGTTGCCGGAGGGGTGGTTGTGTATGACGACGTCGCCGGGGCCCGCGGAATCGAGAACCGCCGGGACTGAATATTCGTTTCCCCGGGCTATTATTTTCACGCAGTTGACCGCGCCGCTGTTTTCTATACGGCCGACGAAAAAGACCTCGTTCCCCGAGGCCTCGTCTATGCCCGATTTTATGGCGTTTCTGGCGTTTTCGGAAATGAGCTCCCTCGGCACGGGGAAAAGTCTACATCATTCGCGGGGCTTTGACAGAAGGGGCCGGAATGGGGCCATATTGCGTAACCTTATCAATTTTGGTAGTTTATCTGTTCCGTTACCACGGAGGGGTGGCCGAGTGGACGAAGGCGCTGGTCTCGAAAACCAGTAGAGTCGTAAGGCTCTCGTGGGTTCAAATCCCACCCCCTCCGCCAATCAGAAGTATCAGCCCAGACTTTATTTTGCCAGAAGCAGCCTTCTTGTTCCTGTCGCTCACATTCATATTCTGATAGTATGAAAAGAAAGCAAATATTTCATCGGAATCGTAATATGTAAAAAGTATTTGCCGCCAAAGGAAAAAGTGAGAAGAATTTATAAAGTGACATTATGCGAAAGAGAATTATACGCATAGCAGTAGTGGTAGGACTTATATTGCTCGTACCGTTAGTGTTGACGCTACTGAATATACTTAACGGGGGTATTGAAGGAGAGGGCTGGGATTGGGCTCCCGGTGACTTTGCAGCCGCCGGCGTTCTTTTGTTCGGCACCGGTCTCGCCATCGATTTCGCGGCGAGAAGGCTTACAAACAAAGTACATCGAGTTTTCGCTATCACCGCCATCTTGTTGCTGCTCCTCATTATTTGGGGAGGAATGATTGATAACACAGGCGAAAGATTACTGGAAAAATTATTCTGCGGCGGCGCTTGCTGACACTCTCGAGAAAGCACCTTCCGGAATCGTCGTTGTTAAATATTTTCCGGCGGAGCAAACTCGGAGAGATTTGCTAAAATAAGATATAATGAGAAAAATTATAGTTCTATCGTTCATAACACTCGACGGCGTCATGCAGGCGCCCGGCGGACCCGGAGAAGATACCTCCGGAGGTTTCGAATACGGCGGCTGGACCGTTCCCTACTTTGATGATTTTTCGGGCCAGGTTATGGACGAGCAAACCGGGCATCCCTTTGACCTCCTTCTCGGCAGGAAAACCTACGACATATTTGCCGGTTACTGGCCGCATCAGGATGAGAGCACTACTCCCTTTGCCCGGAAGTTCAATAAGGCAAGAAAATATGTGGCGTCTCGCTCGCCGATCGAGCTTGACTGGAATAACTCTCTACTTTTTCAAGAAGATATAGTGGATGAAATTAAAAAGCTCAAAGCGCAGGACGGCCCCGAACTGCAGGTTTACGGCAGCGGCAACTTCATACAGACGTTATTAAAAAACGACCTGGTAGATGAGCTATGGCTCAAAATTTTCCCCGTAACGCTCGGCATTGGCAAACGCTTGTTCACCGATGGCGGAATTCCCGCGGCATTCAAACTAACGGACAGTAAAGTTTCTCCAAAGGGAGTTATCATCGCCAATTACGAGCGCGCGGGTGAAGTAGAAACGGGATCGTTTTAGCAGGCGAAAAACCATTTGGAGACTAATCATGGTAAACCCTTCGGCAAAAGCCGAAATGCTTATTCGGAAACCCGTGAGCGAGGTTTTCGAGGCCTTTATAAATCCTGACGTCACGTCGAAATTCTGGTTCAGCCGGGGGAGCGGGAGGCTCGAGGCCGGGAAGACTGTCGTATGGAGCTGGGACATGTACGACTTTTCCGTGGACGCCCAAGTGAAATCTGTCGAGCATAATAAACGCATCCTTATAGAATGGCCGGGAACCGGCAGCGCGACGACTGTCGAATGGGTTTTCAAGCCGATCGGAGACGGCGCGACCTTCGTCAGCATCACGAACGAGGGCTTTCAGGGAGACGAGGACGCTGTGGTGCAGGAGGCAGTCGGCTCGACGGAGGGGTTTGCATTCGTGCTCGCCGGGCTGAAGGCATATCTCGAGCACGGTATACTTTTAAACCTCGTCCCGGACCGTTTTCCCAATGGGCGAGAAAACGGCTGAGCCGGCATCCCGGATCGTTCCGACGGCCCGCATCGAGCTTCGTATAGCCCGCCATTTCCGAACCGCCTGGCTTAATGAAACTTTAACCTTGCCCGCGCATCTTACGTGATATACTCGTAATCATGGACGATACAAAGCGCTCCTGAAAATAAAACAGCTTTCCGAATCGTGACGCGGCAATAGTAAATCATAAATTACAGAGAGGAGAAACATCATGGATAAAGTAGTTCATTTCGAGATCACTTTCGACGACCTGGAGAGGGCTAAGGATTTTTACAGCTCGGTATTCGGATGGGATATCATGGACTGGGAGATGCCGGGGGGCATCGTATACACGGGGATAAGGACTGTGGACGTGGACGAGGAGACGTACATGCCCAAAGAGCCTGGCGCAATAAACGGCGGGTTCGCAAAGAGGAGCTCCGAGACGCCGTCGCCCGTGATTACGATTAATGTCGACTCTATCGACGAGGCTGTCAAGAAGATAGAGGCCGAGGGCGGGAAGTCGCTCGGACCCAAGGGCGAGGTTCCCGACATGGGGTACTACGCATATTTCAAGGATTCGGAGGGGAATGTAATGGGCCTCTGGGAGACTATGAAAAAAGGTTAGCATCCGCGTGGAGAAGAGCATTACCGCTGTCTGGAAGGGATGGGACGGGAACAGCACTGAATATCTCACGCTGAGCGAGCGCGGCGGGATCATTGCCGCCGAGTCGGTGATAATTTCCGAAGGCGGCGGGCGCCCGTTCGCCGCGCGCTACAAAATCGAATGCGATCAGGGCTGGAGGGTCCTGAGAGTTGACGTAAGCCTTATAGGCGAGGGACGAAGCATAAGCCTCAAAAGCGGAGACGACGGAACGTGGAGCGACGGCTCCCGGAGGATAGACGTTCCGCCGGGCGCATTCGATGTCGATATTTTCCCGACGCCCTTTACCAACACTATTCCCATCAGACGGCTTAATCTCGGCGCGGGCGAATCGGCCGAAATAGTCGTCGCTTACATAACGCTCCCGGAGATGTCCGTTACCGGAGACCCTCAGCGTTATACCTGCATCCAGCCGCTTGAACTTTACCGCTTCGAGTCACTCGACTCGGATTTCAAATGCGACATAGAGGTCGATAAGGACGGGCTCGTCGTATCGTATCCCGGTCTCTTCAGAAGGGCTATATGACGGAGCCCGGGGCCCCGCGGAAGGCCGCCGGCATTCTTTTCCCCTGCAGGCCGGAAAAAGCGGGGTAGAATATTTCGAATAGACCGTATGGACCTGAAATGACAAATATTTGTGGAGACGCATTCCTATCTGACGTAGTATTTATAAAAATAATAATCGAGAGGTGAAACGATGAGGAAAGCAATATTTATATTTGCTTCCGCAATAATTGCGGCCGTCATTCCGGCAGCTTCTTTCGAATCACTGGCGCAGCAGGAGCTCCGGGGCACGGGCATAAGTAAAGAAACGCTGGGCAAGAGCTCCAAGATAAGCCCGCTTATAAGAACGGCCGCGGAGAGACTGGAGGAGGGAGCACTTTCGGCCAGGCAGCTCGGCGAGGACGGGGACGGCTTATCGGACCTCGTCAAGATCAGCAGCGAAGGTCTTATTGAGGTTTACATCTACTTCGGCAATATCAGCGACTCTAACCTCGAGGAGCTTTACGCCCTCGGGTTCGAAAGAAAGATCGTAAATGAAAAACTGAAGATAGCCCAGGGATGGATGCCGCCGGGAAATTTAGAGCGGGCAGCCGCGCTCGGATTCGTCGATAAAATAACCGAGCCCGTTTACGGACACACGAGAGCCGGCTCCGTCACCAGCCAGGGCGACGCGCTCATGCACGCCGACGAGGCGAGGGAGACTTTCGGCGTGGACGGCTCGGGAGTACTGATCGGTGTAATATCCGACGGCGTCGACAGGCTCGCGATATCGCAGTCGACGGGAGACCTCCCCAACCCGGTCCTCATAGGCGACGCGGGGGACGGCGACGAGGGAACCGCACTTCTCGAAATAGTTCACGACGTGGCGCCCGGAGCGGACCTCGCATTCAGCTCGGGGCTGAGCTCGCTCGAATTCATCGAGGCGATAGACTTCTTCACGGAAAACGGCGTCGACGTCATTGTGGACGACATAGGGTTCCTGACGGAGCCCACATTCCAGGACGGCTCCGTATCGCTCAGGGCCGGAGAGGCTGTCGAGGACGGCATAGTATTCGTCTCGGCGGCGGGCAACGACGCCCACAGGCACTACCAGGGGGTATATATCGACATCGACCCCGAAAATCCGGAGAACAACCTTCACGACTTCGGCGCGAGCGTGGGAGAGGAGAGCGACGGCGGCATGACCTTTCAGCTTCCCGCCGGGGGGAGGTCGGTCATAATACTTCACTGGAGTAACCCCTACGGGGATGTGAGCGACGATTATCAGCTTTACCTCCTGGATTCGGGAACGCTCGACATAATAGCGACAGGAATCGGCATCGGCGCCAACATCCCGGTGCAGGTGGCCCAGGTGCAGAACCTGGGCGCGGCGACCGGGTTCTTCGAAGTCGTGATAGACAAGGAGAGCGGAGAGGCGCAGGACCTCGAGATACTGGTCAACGTGGGCGGGACTCCGACGGAGTATAATGTGCCTGCGGACAGCGTCTACGGGCACGCGGCGAATCCGCTTGTCATAGCCACCGGGGCGACGGACCTCGAAGGCGACCTCGATTTCTTCAGCTCGCAGGGGCCCTCGACTATATACTTCGGGCCGGTAATTACGACGGCTCTTAGCGCGATCGGCTCCGGTCGGCTCGCGCCTGTTCTGGAAGAACGGGATACGCCGACGCTGACCGCGCCCAACAGGGTTTCGACAACCGTGCCGGGATTCAGCCCCTTTGCGGGGACATCGGCGGCCGCGCCGCACGTTGCGGGAGTCGCGGCGCTCATTCTCGAGGTGCTCGGGCCGGGCGCGCCGCCGGAGCAGGTAAGGAATATTCTCATAAGCACGACTGACGGGACAGGATTTAATTATCAATCGGGATACGGGGCGACGAACGCCTTTTCGGCGGTCGAAGAAGCTGTCGCCGAAGCGCCGCCGCCGACTCCGACTCCCCTCCCGACGGACACTCCAGAGCCCACGAATCCTCCGGGCAACGGCGGTGACGGAGGCGGAGGAGGATGCTCCATACACGGAGCGGCCGCGGCCGGTCTTGCCGGAAACGCCCTTAACGCGCTGATAATGTTCGCCCCGGCGGCGCTCGTCGGGCTCGGCGCTCTCCGGAGAAGAAGGAGCAGATGAAGCTTCTCGTCATCGGGCTCGACTGCGCCGACCCGGAATTCATATTCGGATGGAAGGACAAGCTTCCCAACATAAAAAAACTGATCGAAGGAGGGGCCTACGGGCCCCTTCTTTCATGTCATCCGCCTATAACCGTTCCGGCGTGGGCAGTCATGATGAGCGGGAAAGACCCGGGACAGCTCGGGTATTACGGCTTTCGGAACAGGACGGATTATTCTTACGGCGGATACTCCATAGCGAACGGGAACTCCGTTAAGTGTGACCGCGTGTGGGACATCCTCTCGCGCGCGGGGAAGAAGGTCGTTCTCCTCGGCGTGCCGCAGACCTATCCGCCGAAGCCTGTGAACGGGTGCGTCGTGAGCGGGTTCCTGGCCCCCTCGACCGAAAGCAACTATACATATCCCGTGCCGCTGAAAGACGAGGTGGAAGAGGTATCGGGCGGGTACGTGCTGGACGTCGAGGATTTCAGAACGGACGACAAGGAAGCGCTCCTCGGGCGTATATACCAGAAAACCGAAAAGCATTTCAAGGTGGCGAAACACCTTATCAAAACGAAGCCCTGGGATTTCTTCATGATGGTCGAGATGGGGACTGACAGGATACATCACGGCTTCTGGAGCTACATAGATCCGGCGCACAGGAAGCACGTGCCCGGGAACAGGTTCGAGAATTCCATTAAAGAATATTACAAGTACTGCGACGGGGAGATCGGCGAGCTGCTTTCGCTCGTTCCGGAAGGGACGGCCGTGATACTGGTTTCGGATCACGGCGCGTGCAAAATGGAGGGGGCCGTGTGCTTCAACGAATGGCTCATCAGGGAAGGATATCTAGCTCTCAAGGAATACCCGGCAGAGCAGACCAGGATCGCGGACGTCGAGATAGACTGGGAGAGGACGAAGGCGTGGGGGGACGGCGGTTATTACGGGAGGCTTTTTATAAACGTCAGGGGAAGGGAGCCGGAGGGAATAGTGGACCCAGCCGACTACGAAAGATTAAGGGACGAGCTCATAGCGAAGATCGAGGCGATCACCGGCCCCGACGGCAGGAGCCTCGGCTCGAAAGCGATAAAGCCGGGGGACGTGTACATGGAGACGAACGGCGTGCCCCCGGACCTTATAGTCTATTTCGGGGACCTCGCCTGGAGGTCGGCGGGGAGCGTCGGGACGGGGGAGATTCACACGTTCGAGAACGATACGGGCTCAGACGACGCGAATCACGACTGGCACGGGGTGTTCGTCCTGAACGACGCCGGATGCAGGGAGGGAAACCTCGCGCCGGGCTTTAGGGAAGGCATGAGCATTTACGACGTCGCGCCGACTATTTTGAATCTATTCGGGATGGACCGGCCGGAGAATATAGCCGGAAAGAGCCTGACCGCAGCCCAGAAGGACGTTTCAAAAAAGCGGAAGGGCGTTTTAAAAAACTGGTTAAAGAAAATAGGGAATTGGTTATAATAGTTTGGTCCAGAGGGACTTTCCGGGCCAGCTCATCGATTGAAGAGCTTCCGGCCGCGCGGAAAGCCGGATTTCAAAGAGGCCCTATTTCAGCAAAATATGGAACAAGCCGCTCATTCAGATAAAAAGGCGCACGTCGCGGCGCTTTCGCTGGCAATAGTCTTTTCGATTCTCGACGTAACCATCGGCATCGTGAAAACAGAGATGCAGTTTCCGCTCTTCAGATCGGCGCTGCTTACGATAGCTGTGAGCGCGGGCGTATTTTTAATCGCATACGCAATCCTCTGGATGGCAGCTGTCAGGCCGCTCGCGAGGCATTTTGAGCTCGGCGCCGTTCCCGCTTCGATATCGCTCGGTGTATTAATCGGTATTATGATGCTCCTCGTCTCACTTAACTACGATATTTTTTCCCTCTGGTGGAAGGATTATGCATGGCTGCTCGCCGCATCTCTCGCCATCTCGGCTGCAATCTCGGCGCTTGCGTATTTCGTGGCCGCGAAGGTAGAGAAGCTCCGGCAGGGGGAATCTATAGGCTCTTTTCTCGGCCTTTTTCTTCCGATCCTTTCGATCGAGATAATGGTGTTCGTGTGGCTTGCCAAGTTTGGGAAGTATTCGGGATACGAGCTTTCGCTCGCATTTTTCATCGTGCTGTTTTTAACGCTGGCCCTTTCGATGAGATCCCTGAAGGCGAAAATCGATCCGGCCTTTCCGCTGTTCATGCTGATTTTCTGCGCGCTGATCGTTTCGCCGGTGACGTTCCTTCTGACTCGCGAGTCGTACGAGACGGAGCCGTCGCAGGCCGAGGAGACGACGGACCACGACGTCAGCCACGTGATACTCATCACGATCGACACGCTCCGGAAGGACGTTCTTTCGTCTTACGGCAGCGAAAGGGTTAAGACGCCTACCATAGACGGCGTAGCCTCGGACGGCGTGCTGTTCGAAAACGCGTACTCCTCCTCTTCCTGGACGCTGCCGTCGTTCTCATCAATGATGACCGGCCTTCCCGTGACCGTTCACAAGGCGGCCATGGCGGACTCGATGCTGGCGGACGAGTTTACGACACTCGCGGAACGGCTGAGAGATTCAGGGTACCATACGGCGGCGATCGTGGACAACTATTTCCTCCATCCGGAGTATAACGTCGGACAGGGGTTCCTCGAATACGACTACCACCCGAAAAGGCAAAAGGCCATAAATTCGTTCGGGGCGGCCGTGGTGAACAAGATTTTCCCCGGCTCTCTCAGGAATTATACCTCGACGAAGGAGCTGACCGACGTTTCGCTCGAATGGATCCGGAAGAACAGGGACAGGGATTTTTTCCTCTGGCTGCACTATTACGACCCGCATATGCCCTATGCGCCCCCCCGGGAGTACATCTCCAAGGACGCGGTGAAGGACGACAGCATAGGCTACATGATATTTTCGGCCAAGGAGTTCAGGACCGGGCACATGTCTCCGAACGAGGCGCAGCGGAAATGGATAAAAGAGCTTTACGACGCCGAAGTCAGGTACGTCGACCACGAGCTCGGACGCATAATCGCCCTCCTCAAAAAATACGGGATTTACGACGACGCGCTTATAATATTGACCAGCGACCACGGGGAGGAATTCTGGGACCACGGGGGATTCGAGCACGGGCACACGCTCTATAACGAGGTTATCGGCGTGCCGCTCATCGTCAAGCTCCCGAATATGAAGTCGGGCGAGAGGCGCGCAGAGAATGTCAGCACCCGGAGCATACCGGCCACTGTGCTCGACGTTACGGGCACGGGACATGAAACAGTCGCTGTGATGGCTGAACCGCTTACTCCGCTTCTCGAAGGGAACGAAGGGGAATATTCGCTGCCTCCGATAACGAGCGCCGGGGTTTTGTACTACGAGAACAAGGAGAGCGTCATATTCGGGGGGAGTAAATTCATACACAACATGGTTACCGGGAACGAAGAGCTTTACGACCTGAAGAGCGATCAGGGAGAACAGATCCGGCTCCCGCTTATGCAGAACGGGCTCGCGGACAAAGGGAGAGTGCTCCTGTCCGAAGAGAATGAGAGAGCAGGCAAGACCGGCAGGGAGCTCGGCGTTACCGAGGCCAGGAAGGCGGAGCTCGACAATGAAAAGAAGGAGCAGCTGAAGGCGCTTAATTACCTGCAGTAAGTCCACCGGTTCGCTCCGTCCATGGAGAGCGGTCGGGCCGATCCTTTCGACAATAAACCGGGCGAGGTATTGTGTGCGGGACGTTTTACTTTTCGCAGTTATCTTTACGGCATTCTTATCGTTGGCGGCGCCCGCTTTCGCATACATCGGGCCTGGGGCGGGGTTCGCCTTCCTGTCGTCGTTCCTCGTGCTCATATTAACCTTTGCGCTCGCGCTTTTTTACCTCGTGTCGTGGCCGTTGAGATACGTCGTGAGGGCGCTACTCAGAAAGGGCGGCCCGAAAGGCGGGAGCGTGAAGAGGGTGATAATAATCGGGCTCGACGGCATGGACCCGGGGCTCGCCCGGAAGTTCATGTCGGAAGGGAAGCTGCCTAATTTCACGAAGCTCGCCGAGTCGGGGACTTTCACTTCGCTCGCGACGACCTACCCTTCTATTTCGCCTGTGGCGTGGTCGTCGTTCATGACCGGCGTCGACCCCTCGCACCACAACATATTCGACTTCATAACGCGGGACCCGTGCACCTATCAGCCGATGCTGACATCCGCCGAGATAGGAAAGGCGTCTAAGGTGCTTCCGATCGGGAAGTATATGATTCCGCTCGAAAGGCCGAAGATGAAGCTCTTGAGGAAAGGGAAGCCTTTCTGGAAGATACTCGGCGAGAGCGGCATTTTCAGCTCGATATTGAGGGTGCCTATTACGTTCCCGCCGGAAAAATTTAACGGCGTCATGCTGTCAGGCATGTGCGTACCGGACCTGATGGGCTCCCAGGGTATGTTCGCGCATTACACGGAGAGGGCCGATAGCAGGGATGTTGAAACGGGCGGGGTGAGCAGGCGCGTCGAGGCGAAGGACGGCGTCGTCGAAACATATCTCCACGGGCCTGAAAACTCGCTCGTCAGGGGCGGCGGAGAGATAAAAATTCCGCTCAGGATAAAAATCGATCCTGCCGGAGACAAAGCTGTGATCGAGGTGTCGGGGCAGAAGATAGAGCTTTCGCCGAGAACGTATTCGCCGTGGGTGAGGCTTTCCTTCCCCGCGGGGCTCGGGATGAAGGTGAAGGGGATATGCAGGTTTTACATAAACAGCCTCCGGCCCGGGTTCGATATGTACGTTACGCCCGTTAACATAGACCCGGAGGAGCCGGCGCTCCCGATCTCGCATCCCTTCATATATTCCGTTTATCTCGCGAAGCTGAACGGGCCGTTCGGCACGCTCGGGCTCGCGGAGGATACGTGGGCGCTGAACGAGGGCGTTATAGACGAGGAAGCATTCTTAGAGCAGGCATATCTTCTTTATGAAGAGCGGGAGAAGATGTTCTTCACCGCGCTCGACAGGACCCCGAAGGGGGTGTGCGCGTGCGTCTTCGATACGACGGACAGGGTGCAGCACATGTTCTTCAGGTGCCTCGACGAGAGCCATCCGGCCAACAGGGGAAAAGAGGTCGAGAAGTACAAGAATGTAATAGAAGAGCTTTATGTAAAGATGGACGCCCTTATAGGGAAGGCGCTCGAAAGGACGGACGGGAAGACCGCGCTGATGGTGATATCGGACCACGGTTTCACGCAGTTTAAAAGGGGAGTCAATCTCAACACATGGCTTTACCGGAACGGGTATCTCGCGCTTAGGGACGGGAGGACTGTGAGCGGGGACTGGTTCGACGGGGTTGACTGGGAGAGGACGAAGGCGTTTTCGCTCGGGCTTGCGGGGATATTTATAAACAGAGAGGGTCGGGAGGCCTCTGGCATTGTCGAGGAAGGAGCCGAGGTCGAAGAGCTGAAGCAGGAGCTTATAGCGAAGCTCACGGGCCTCAAGGACGGCGGAGAGATATCCATAAGAGAAGTGATAGACACGGAGAGGTCACAGACCGGCCCCTACAAGCACGACGCGCCGGACCTTTTGATAGGATACAACGCGGGGTACAGGAGCTCCTGGACGTGCGCCGTGGGGAAGGTTACGGAGGAGGTATTCGAGGACAACACGAAGCACTGGAGCGGGGACCACTGCGTCGATCCGAAGATCGTGCCCGGTGTCATATTCTCGAACCGGAGGATCGTGAAGCAGAACCCGCATTTGAACGATATGGCGCCGACTGTTCTTTCGATGTTTGGCGTGGACGTGCCGGGATATATGAAGGGTAGCCCGCTTTTCGGGAAGGGCAGCACGGAAGAGAAAGAGAAAGAGGAAAAGGAGAGGCAGAGGGCCTAAAAATTCCCGGCGGAATATTCATGATTCGCATTAATAATGAGAAATTTTATTCGAGGGGATTGGGGGCATGGGCGTTCCTGTCGGCCCTGTTATTTTTTGCCGCCGCTATCGGATGCGGGGGCGGCGACAGTGCGAAGGGGAGCGCCGCATCGGGAGAGAAGAAGGTGATAGTGATAGGGTTTGACGGCATGGACCCGAAGATATTGTCGAGACTCATGCAGGAAGGGAAGATGCCTAATTTCAAAAAATTATCGGAAGAAGGGGATTTCAGCGAGCTCGGAACGAGCATGCCGCCGCAGAGCCCCGTCGCGTGGTCGGATTTTATAACGGGCATGGACGCCGGCGGGCACGGCATATTCGATTTCATACACAGGGAGCCGGGGACGATGTTCCCTTATCTCTCGACGTCGAGCGCGGAGCCTCCGGGCAGGACGGTTACACTAGGGAAGTGGGTGATCCCGCTCTCTTCGGGGAGGGTGTCGCTCCTCAGGCGCGGGAAGGCTTTCTGGGAATATCTCTCGGACAAGGGCGTTAAGGCGACCGTGTTCAGGGTGCCGGCGAATTTCCCGACTGTGGAAGACAACGCGAAGCAGCTCTCGGGAATGGGCACGCCGGACATACAGGGGACTTACGGGACTTATTCGTACTATACCGACGAGAAGCCGGACCGGGACAAGAAGCTCACCGGCGGGAAGATATTCAGGGCCAAGGTGAGGGCGAACAGGGTGGCCGCCTCGCTCCCGGGGCCTGTGAACACGTTCTTAAAGGACGCGCCGCAGAGCAAGGCGGATTTCGTCGTCTACATCGATTCCGAAAATCCGGTGGCGAAGATAGACGTACAGGGGAATGAGATAATACTGAAAGAGGGCGAGTGGAGCGACTGGGTCAAGATAGATTACGAGATGGTGCCCCACCTTCAGAGCGCGAGCGGCATAGTGAGATTTTATCTGAAGGAGCTTCGGCCCGGTTTCAAGATGTATGTGACGCCTGTGAACATAGACCCGTCGTCGCCCGCGCTTCCGATATCGTCGCCTCATGATTATTCGGAAGAGATCGCCGAAGAGATAGGGCTTTACTACACGCAGGGGATACCGGAGGATTCGAAGGCCCTTTCGGAGAATGTGCTCGAGGACGGGGAGTTCCTTCAGCAGACGGATATAGTTTTCGGGGAAGAGATGGACATGCTGGAGCTGGAGCTCGGCAGGTTTCATTCGGGCCTTTTATTCTTTTACATCGGGAGGGTGGACCAGCTCTCGCACATGTTCTGGCGGACGATGGACCCGAAGCACCCGGCGTATGAACCGTCGAGCGAAACGCGGGCCGTCATAGAGAACGCCTATGTCGAGATGGACGCCGTGCTCGGGCGCGTGCTCGGCGCCGTCGACGAAAACACAACCCTGATAGTTCTTTCAGACCACGGATTCGCGCCCTTTTACAGGGCGTTTAATCTCAACACATGGCTCGCGGGCGAGGGCTACGTCAGGCTTGCGGACGACTCGGAGGGTGAGTTTTTTCAGAACGTCGAGTGGAAGGGGACGCGCGCCTACGGCGTCGGATTCAACGGGCTTTACCTCAACATGAAAGGAAGGGAAGCGGGCGGGATAGTCGGCGAGGACGAGAGGGATGCGCTTCTCGAAGAGATATCGGAAAAGCTGCTCGCGATCCGGGACCCGGAGAACGGGGAGCGTGTTATAACGAAGGCATACAGGGCGGGGGATATTTACAGCGGGCCGTTTCTGGAGGATGCCCCGGATCTCGTGATAGGCTATAACAGAGGGTACAGGGCGTCGTGGGAGACCGTGCTCGGGAGCTTTCCGAAGGGGCTTTTGAGAGATAACACGCAGAAGTGGAGCGGCGATCACCTGATAGAGGCCGACCTCGTGCCGGGGATACTACTCTCGAACAAGAAGATCGCCGCGGAGCGCCCTACCCTCCGGGACCTCGCTCCGACTATTTTAGGGGAGTTCGGAATAGAAAAGCAGGAAGGCATGACGGGGAATAATATATTCGAAAAGGAATCGGGTGAATGAAAAGAAAATTTTGCAGGAGGGCTTTATATGTTCGGCGGACCGAAGGTTAAGCTGGATAAGGATTTACTGGAGAGGTGCAGGAAGCACGCGGAAGCGGCGGGGTATACGTCTGTCGAGGAATTCATCGCGCACACGCTCGAAAAGGAGCTGAGAAAGAGCGGGACCGCCACTCCCGAGGACGAGGAGAAGGTGGCCAAGAGACTCAAGGGGCTCGGCTACATAGAATAGGCGGCTCGGCGCGGCAGACTCATGCCGGCCGGCTCTCCGAAGGGTATATAAAAAATATATGGAATATATCAACGCCGCCTTAAACGGAATTTTCGGGATACTCCTTTATCCGTTCAGGACTATAGATCCGCTTTGGTCGCTAGCGTTCCTTTCGCTGATCATGGGCGCCCTAATGCTTGTCATATTCAGGTACACGTCGAACCAGGCGGCGATAGGAGATGCGAAGAGGAAGATAAGGGCGTACATGTACGAGCTCAGCCTTTTCAAGGACGAAATAGGCATAGTGCTTTCCGCGCAGAGGAACATACTGCGGGAGAATATGAAGTATATAAAGCATGCGGCCAGGCCGATGCTTTTCATGATAATCCCCCTCGGGCTTATATTGATACAGCTCGACAGCTGGTACGGGCACAGGGCTTTAAGGCCGGGGGAGCAGGCCGTGGTGTCTGTGAAGCTCGTGCCGGAAGGAGATGTGATGTCGAACGTCACGCTCGAAACAGGACCGGGCATCGATATAGAGACGCCGCCGCTCCGGATTTCCGAGCAGGAAAGGATAGACTGGAGGATAAGGGCCGAGGAGCCTGGGGAGCATGAGCTCACGTTTAACGCGGAAGGGCAAAGCTTTACGAGGAAGGTTGTCGTGAGCGACGGCGGGATAGCGCAGCTTTCGACGGGCGCGTATGCGGGCGGGGCGTGGAATATCCTGATGAACCCGGGGAACGCGCCGATACCGGAGAATCCGCTCATCGAGGAAATAGCGGTCGGCTACCCTGAGGCGGAGGTGAGCGCGTTCGGGTTCAAGGTTCACTGGCTGGTTATAGTTTTCGCGCTGTCGATAGTTTTCGGGTTTGCCTTGAAGGGGATTTTTAGGGTGGAGATTTGACACTCGCGGACAGCGTCCGCTGGCATTCGAAGTAGCACCGTTGTTGCCATTATGATCTGTTGCACTTCCGGTGCTTATAGAACTTGAACATGCTACGTTTAAAAGCTTTTCATCAAAGAAAAGTTGGAAGATTGTGTCCTCTCTATTAAAAACAAATCCCCCCGTACCCCCCTTTTCCTAAGGGGGGATGAAAAAACAGATAGATTTCTCATGTTTGTTCGAAATGACATAAGTATGATTATTCTAGGCCAATCATATTATTGCTTCGCTTGGAAGCGAAGTAATACCTTTCCGGGACGTCGAAATTGGCGTTAAAAAAATCGAGTGGATGAGCGTTAAAAATCTTACCAGGGGATGGGGTGGGTGTAAGATTTAGTGAAGACGCGAAGATTTTTAGCACAATTTCGCCCCGTCCCGTGATTTTTGCTACTTTTCATCAAGGAAAAGTAGAAGACTTTAATTGTCTTTTCTTTTTATTGTTTGAAACCATGGATTCCCGATAAAGACATTCGGGAATGACAGACTAAAAGATAAATCCTGAATAGAATCAAGGGACGAGGTTGAGGGTGATTCTTCTTTTCTCGACGTCGGCCTCCGTGACTTTCACTCTTACTGTCTGGCCGATGTCGAACCACCGTTTTCTCCAGTTGGGGACGCTGTCTCTCGGAACGAGCCCTTCGACAAATATTCCCTTAACCTCGACGAACATGCCGAAAGGAAGGACGCTCAGAACCACGCCATCGAACTCCTTGCCCACGTAGGATTTCATCAGATAAGCCCTTTCGAGGTTTATGGCCTCTCTTTCTATTTCGTCGGCGTAGCGTTCTTTCTTGGACGAGTGCTCGGCCATCCAGTCGAGCGATTCCTTATCGTATGGCGGCGTGCCCTTCTTCATCACGGCGTTCATGATCCTGTGTACTATGAGGTCGGGGTAGCGGCGTATGGGGGAGGTGAAGTGGGAGTAGTGCTTTATAGAAAGGCCGAAGTGACCTTCTTCCTGCGTCGAGTATATCGCGCGCTTCAGCGAGCGCAGTATGAGCATGTTGACCGCCATCTCGTCCGGCCGGCCGCGGCTCTTGTTGATTACGCCCTGGAGGTCGAGCGTCGTTATCCTGCCGTCGGCGGGGAGCGTGTAGCCGAGCTTCTTGAGGCCCTCCGAAAGCTCTATAAGGGATTCGATGTCGGGCCGCTCGTGTATCCTGTAAATCGACGGAACCTGAAGGCGGCAGGTCTGGGTGGCGACCGCTGTGTTGGCCGCGATCATGAATTCCTCGATGAGGACGTGGGCCATGTTGCGCTGGGTCCTTACGACGTCGACTGTTCTTCCGAGCTCGTCACGGATGAGATTGGGCTCGGGAAAGTCGAAATTGAGCTCTCCCTTCTCGCTCCGCCTCGCCCTTATGAGCCTGAAGAGCTCGCGCATGACGAGGAGCTTCTCGACGACGTGCTTTTCTATGCCGGATTCTGCCACGCTTTCTTCCAGCACGCCCGCGACGAGGGTGTAGGTAAGGCGGGCGGCGCTCCTGATGATGCTGTTATAGACCTTCGAGCTCATCATCTGGCCCTTCCGGTTAAAGTCCATTTCCACCGTTTTCGTGAGCCTGTCCTTGAAGGGCACCAGGCTGCAGAGGTCGTTCGAGAGCTTCTCGGGGAGCATGGGGACGACTCTGTCAGGCATGTAGACGCTCGTCGCGCGGTTTAAGGCTTCGTTGTCTATTTCGCCGCCGATGGGGACATAATACGAGACGTCGGCTATCGAAACGAGGAGCCTGTAGCCGAAGTGTGTACGCATGATGCCGACGGCGTCGTCGAAGTCCCTGGCGTCGTCGCCGTCGATCGTGAATATGACTTCCTCCCGGAGGTCGGTCCTTTTTTTAATTTCGCTTTCGGGTATTTCGCCGGGTATCCGGGCGAGCTCTCTCTCGACTTCGGACTGGAATTCCTCGGAGAGGCCGTACTCTCTTATGATGCCTTTCTTCTCCGCTTCGAGGTCGCCCGCCTTGCCCAGGACTTCGATTATGCGCCCGTTTATTTTGCGGCGGGGAGAGACGCGGTTACTGACTTCGTAGACGACCAGGCTGTGGTTCCGGAGGTTCTTTATCTCGTCTATTCTGAGCGGGACGTGGGGTACACGGTCGTCCTTGAAAATCAGCTTCCCTGTCTTTCCTGTTTTGACGAACTTGCCTAGTATCTTGCCGCCCTTGAGCATGCCCTTTATGGGGGCTGTCGTCGGCGCTGTCGGGAGGACCGGCTCTGACTTCCTGCCGGTGTCGGTTACGGCAGCGGCCGGGGAGCCCGCGGCGACGTAGCCGCCGTCGGCCCTTCCTATCTTGCCGTCCCTCACCATCTTATGGAGGATTTTTTTAAGGAGCTCTTTTCCTTCCTTGGGCACGCCGAGACGCCTCGATATTTCCTTCGACCTCATCGGCCGGAAATTCGAGCCTTTGAGGAGACGTACTATTTCTTTGGGCTTGGGGATTCTCATTTATGGACGGAGCTCAAGGGCGAGTAGAGGCAATAATTACCTGCATATAGATGATTATTAGTGTCTTAGGTTACACTTTATATCAGAAGACCGCAATGCCCGCCGTTCTCCCGCCCGGAAAGGCCGGGCGGAAATCGCCGTTGACAAAAAGTTGAACAGGGGCGAGGATTCAGATAAAATTCTGGTTCTCTGGCTGATAATAATAGAAAAGAAGGAGTCGGACTCTCATGAAGAAGAACCTGCCGGGCGCGATATTTGTATGCCTGATACTTTTCAGCTTTATAGCTGTTGGCTTTCACCTCGGAATAAACATACAGTGGGCAAGATTTTTCAAGTATCTCGCGGTCGTCGCCGTAATAGCGTTCATAGTTTCCGCTATAGTCAATACTGTCCCGTCCTCCGGGAACGACAAGCACTGAGCCCCGGCCTCAGGGCGTGATTATAAGCCCGCCCGAAGGCCTTTGCGCGGGCGATTCCTCGGGGTGGTACCGCAGGATGTGTACGAGGTAGCTCTGGGGATTCGGGTCGTTCTCGACGTAAAATTTTGCTTCCCTTAAAAACTCGTCTACGACTTTTATAGCGAAGTCGAGGTCTACCCTGTCGCCGGTGATTTCGGGATTGTCCTTGTAGTCAGTTATCGCAATCAGTATGTTCGTCGAGAGCTCGTTGGCGTAGGAGTTTTCGCCCTGGTGCTGGTAGATGAGGCCCTTTTTTTCCGTATCCAGGGTGTTCTTCGTGAGCTCGAGAGCGGAGGCGAGGTCTTTGTTCGTGAGCTTTTTATTGGCCCTGTAGGACTCGGCGAAGAGTTTTTCGAGGCGGGCGAAGACGGCGGGGTTACGGTTATAGAGCTCGGCCCGGCGGACGTAGCTAATGCCGCCCTCTTTTTTGACCCTCTGGTGCATTACCTTGAGCTGGTGCTGTTTCTGGCCCTCGACGTAATACACACAGCCCGACGGGCAGTTGATTTCAACTCCCCTTTTCTCTCCGCAGCAGACGGCGCATATGGAGCCGCCGAGCGCAGGGCAATGCCGCTTGCCTTTCCTATTACCGCAGCTTACGCACTTCATTACCTTAGCTAAAGAACCCTGTGGGAAACGTTTTCCCTGACCCAGCTGATTATCTCGTCTGTCGACGTTCCGGGCTCGAAGACGGCCTTTACTCCCTTTTGCTTAAGGCCGTCGATGTCTTCCTTCGGAATTATGCCCCCGCCGAAGACGGTTATGTCGCCGAGGCCCTTCTCTTCGAGGAGGCGTATTATCTCCGGGAAGAGATAGTTATGGGCGCCCGAGAGAATGCTGAGGCCGACTGCGTCGACATCTTCCTGGAGCGCCGTTTCGACTATGGCCTCGGGGGTGTTGTGAAGCCCCGTATAGATGACCTCGAACCCGGCGTCGCGGAGGGCGCGCGCCACTATCTTGACCCCCCTGTCGTGCCCGTCGAGGCCGGCCTTGCCGATAAGTATCCTTAACCTGTTTTCCTGTTCCATCTCGAAAGACCCTGTATCAAGTTTATGAGGTTACGCGATTTAGAGAAAATTGAAAAGGCGCCGCCGCCCGCGGGATTAAAAATATCCCGGGTCGCGGTAGACGCCGTATGCCTCGCGGAATATGTCGCTTATCTCGCCGAGGGTGGCGTAGTCGCGGACGGCGTCGACGATAAACGGCATGAGGTTGTCGCCCCTCCGCGCGGCGAGCAGAATATTTTCGAGCCTCGACTTAACGGCTTTGTTGTCGCGGCGGCGCTTGAGGTCGGCGAGCTTTTCCATTTGCGCGGTTTCGACCTCGTCCTCTATCTTGAGGAGCGGGATAGGCACCACTTCGTTCTCATCGACGTATTTGTTTACGCCGACAATTGTTTTAATCCCTGTGTCGAGCTCGCGCTGGTATTTGTAGGCGGCGTCGGCTATCTCTTTTTGCGGGTAGCCCTCTTCTATCGCCGCTATTATGCCGCCCATGCGGTCTATTTTGTCTATGTAGTCGAAGGCCTCTTTTTCGATGCGGCTCGTGAGGGATTCCATGAGGTAGCTTCCGCCGAAGGGGTCTATCGTGTTAACGACGCCGCTTTCCTCGGCGATTATTTGTTGTGTCCTGAGCGCGACTGTTACGGCTTCTTCAGTCGGGAGGGCGAGCGTTTCGTCCATGGAGTTCGTATGTAGGGACTGGGTTCCTCCGAGCACGGCGGCGAGCGCCTGTATCGTAACCCGCGCGACGTTGTTTATAGGCTGCTGGGCTGTGAGACTCGCGCCGGCTGTCTGCGCGTGGGTTTTGAGCGTGAGGGATTTCGGGTCTTTCGCCCCGAACCTGTCGCGCATTATCTTCGCCCACATGCGCCTGGCCGCCCTGAACTTGGCGACCTCCTCAAGGAAATCGTTGTGGACGTTGAAGAAGAAGGAAAGACGCGGGGCGAACTCGTCGACGTCGAGGCCTCGCTTTATGCTTTCCTCGACGTAGCCTATGCCGTCTGCGAGGGTGAATGCGAGCTCCTGGACGGCTGTCGATCCGGCCTCCCTGATGTGGTAGCCGGAGATCGAGACCGGGTGCCAGCCCTTGACCTGACTTGCGCAGAACTCGACTACGTCGATGACGATCTTGACCGACGGGCTCGGCGGGGATATCCATTCCCTCTGGGCTATGAATTCCTTCAGCATGTCGTTCTGAAGGGTGCCGCGGAGCCTGTCCCAGCTTACGCCTTTCTTCTCGGCCATGACGAGGTACATCGCGAAAACGATGCTGGCGCTGCAGTTGACTGTCATGGATGTCGTGACCTGGTCGAGGTCTATGCCGCCGAAGAGTATTTCCATATCTTCGAGGGACGATACGGAAACCCCTTCCCTTCCGACCTCGCCGCGCGCCATGGAGCTGTCGCAGTCGTAGCCCATGAGCGTCGGCATGTCGAACGCCGTGCTGAGTCCAGTCTGGCCCTGGCTGAGAAGATATTTGAATCTCCTGTTCGTATCCTCAGGCGTGCCGAAGCCGGCGAACTGCCGCATTGTCCAGAGGCGGCTCCTGTACATCGTGCTGTGTATGCCGCGCGTGTAGGGGTACTGCCCGGGATAGCCTATTTCGGCTTCGGGGTCGAGACCGTGGAGATATTCAGTATCGGCGAGCGGAGGAATGTCCATCCCCGAGATGGTGGTAAAGTCGGCGCCGCGCTTCTCCGCCCGGGCGTACTCCCTCTCCCAGCGCTCTCTCGCCATTCTTCTCTTGTTAAGATCGGATTCCTGAACAGACATCGGTGACCCCCTGAAACGAACGCCGCCCGGCAGCAGCCACGCGCATACGTATATCAATAAATATTAAACAAGAGCCCAGGGTTAAGTCAAACGGTAATTTCCAGGAAAGCGGACTTTTCAAGGAATAGATACAAAACCGAATAAACTTCGGAAACTGCTTCGGGGCCGGGCGCGGGCTTCCTGCGTCCGGCCCCGGAGAGGGCCTGCCCCAAGCCGGGGCAAAAGCCATGATTATTCGACTACGTCGGGCGGCAGAGTCGGTCCGCCTCCGTCTCCGCCGCCGTCGCCAGGCCCGGGAGTCGGCGGGAGCGGCGGTTCGGCCACTTCCTGCGTTATTATAACGATAACTTCGATTACCCCGTCTTCCTCGGATATGAGGGGGCATACGGCCATGAATTCCGGCGGTATCTGTATCTGGGTTTTAGCCAGTATGACCTGCGTGCCGGGCTGACCTACAAAGGCGTTGTACTGGACGAAGAACTGTCCCGAGTTTACGTTGCCGAGTATGGGGGCGACGAATACGGCTTCGCCGACCTGGGGGTCGCCGCCGCCGTTAAGGGAGCCTATATCGGGATTGCTAAGCGATATCTCGACGAGCGTTCCGGGCTCGAGCCCCACGGACTGGAACGTGAGCGGCACAGCTATATTAGTCGGCGCAGGAGTTGCCGAGGGATGCGGCACTATAACGAGCGGGCCCGGGGTCGGCTGAACGATGCCCACTCCGTCGAGAGTCACTGAAAGAAAATCGCTTTCGCTTCTGCCGTCGGCGAGCCTGACCGTGGCCGAAATATTTATCGAGGCCGTTTCGTTTATCCCCACGAGGACGCCCGAGAGATAATTTACGAAGGCCTCGTTGTTTACTACCGTGCCGCTGCTGTCGAAGAGGCAGCCGCGGAGCGCCGGCGGAAGGCCGCTGCTGGAAAAGGTTATCTCGTAATCTATCTCCGATCCGTCCGGAACGAGGAGCGTATCCACCTGTATGAAGGATTCCTCCGAAGCGTTTCCGAAGAGAGTGTTCGGGTTCGCGCTCATGTTCATGATGAACGTGTTCACCGGGTTCTCGGAGCCGTCGTTGCTGTCGAGGCTGTCGACGCAGGCGTGCTGCGAGAGCACCATGAGCCCAAGAAACGTGAGTATGAAAATTACCCTTACGGATTTATGTTTGAACATCCTGTTAATAATCATCTGTATCCATTCCTCCTTGCCTGAATAACTGCTACTCCCCGAGATCCGCGTTCACCGAGAACGTCACGATATCTATCGCGCCGCTATCGGTGGAAGCAGAAAGCGTCGCGGGATCTATTATCGCGTCGCCGATAAGAAGGAGCACGAACGCCATGCCCCGGTTGTCGGTGAGAACGTCGAAAGGCGAGTCGACGAGCGCGCCCATGCCGAACCATTCGGTTATGGACGTCGACGCGCACTGCTGGGGACTGCACGCGCCGTTGTCGACGAGCTGAAGCGCCTTCGCGTCGGCGATTCCGTCTCCGTTCGTATCTATCACGAACGAATTCTGGCTGGCGAACGACAGGTCCCAGATCACCCTTACGTCGTTAAGGGGCTCGTCGTCGGGCCCCAGAACCTGAGCCCGCACGAGTATCTGTTCAAGGGCGTTTTGCCCTATGTTGATGTCTTGGGGCGGGTTCTGTATCACGATCGTGGAGCCGAAGGGCGCAAACGGAGGATTCGAACCACAGCTCACCGCCGCGAGACCCGCCGCGAGGAATCCGACGACGAGCGCCGGGAATATCAATTGACCCAAGAATTTCCTTCTCATTAAACCATCCTCCTCTATATCTGTCCTGTCCTTTATCTGATGATTCTCGGTGTTATGAATACTATGAGCTCCCTTCTCTCGTCGTTCGTCCTGTTGTTCTGGAAGAGCCATCCGAGGAGGGGGAGCCGCGAAAACCAGGGAAGGCCGTTATTCGTCTCGTCCATCCTGCGCGTGAATATACCGCCTATGACTATCGTTTCGCCGTCGGTCGCGAGGACCTTGGTCGTGGCCTCGTTCCTTCTTATGGAAGGCTGGCCGCCGGCGCCCGTGAGGGCCGGGTCGGGCGAGTTGTCGGTTACTACTATCTCCATGAGTATCCTGTTGTCGTTCGTCACCTGGGGCGTTACCGAAAGGCTCAGGGTGGCGTCGACGAACTGGGTCTGCGTGCCCGCCGCGGAAACGCTTAAGAACGGGATGGAGACGCCCTGCTCTATCCTTGCCGGAGTGTTTTCGAGCGTGAGCACTTTCGGCGAGGAAAGGATTCGGCCGTCGCCCCTTCTTTCGAGCGCCGAGAGCCTGAGGTCGAGGTCGAACGCGTTCGTGAGACTGCCGAGGACGATACCGAGCACGCCGCCCGAGCCCGCGCCGGCCGCCGCCGGGAGGTCTATTATGAAGTTGTCGCCGGTCGTTCCGAACGGACTGCCTATAGTGGTACCGCCGACTTCGACGCTGGACGGAAAAGTCGCCCCGGTCGGGTTCCCCGTCGCAGCGGAGGCCCTGTAGTCGAAGCCCCACTGTACGCCGAGGTCGCGGGTGAAGTTGAGCGTGGCCTGTACTATGCGGGATTCGATCAGCACCTGCGGGGTTCTGGTATCGAGGTCCTCGACGAGGGATTCTATCCGCCCCACCCTGACCGCGGTGTCGTTTATAAGAATGCTGTTGGTCCGGGTGTCGACCCTGAGCTCGCCCCTGTCGCTGAGAAGCGGGTCGACGAGAGGTACGAGCTCGGCCGCTGTCGCGTAGTTCACGAAGACCTGGCGTGTGATTAAGGGCTCGAGCTGCTCGTTGGTTCGCACCGCTTTCCTTACGGCGCGCTGGCGCGCCTGGAGGGTGTTGATAGGAGCTATCCTGATGACGTTGCCGTCGAGGAAAGCTCCGAGACCGGCGTCTTCGAGAATGACGTGGAGGGCCTGGTCCCAGGGGACGTTCGTGAGCTTCAACGTTACCGTGCCGGCGACGGTATTCGCGATGATCATGTTGAGTCCGCTTATGTCGGAGATTATCCTGAGCACGTCTCTTATGTCGGCGTCCTTGAAGTCGAAGGAGACGAGCTGGCCCCTGTAGGTTTTTACGGCCCCGGGCACAGAGGTGAGCCTGAAGTCGAATGCGTAGAGCTCTTCGGGGCGCTCAGACACCTCGACCTCCTTCACGGATACCGCCTGCTGGTCCTTCGTTTCTCCGAAATTGAGGACGAGGCTGTTGCCGTTCTGGTTTACAGCGACCGGCACCCGGGACTCTTTTAATTCGATGACGACTATTACGTCGCTCGGCTTTATCGGGTCCCTGAAGGAAGATATGAAATTGATCGGGCTGTCGAAGTCGCTTACGTCTCTCGATACTTGAAATTTATCCGCCAGGATGACGTTCGAGAGCTTGAGGCTCACTTTTTTGTCTTCGTCCGCGAGCCGCTCGTACTGTATGGGAGACGCGGTTCCTATAGTTACGATTCCCATACCCGTTTGGACTTCGAATCCGATGCTTTCGACGTGGTTAAACTGGTCCGAGGTATTGACCGCGGGGGCCTGCGCCACCTGAACCGGGGCGGCGATTGTCTCCGCCGCCGGGGATTCCGGACCTGATACCGAGGTATTTTCGTAATCCGGCTCAGGCGCCGCGCCTTCGGCGTACGCCGCGAGGGACAGCACGCAGATAATGAGCAGTGTGATTTTCCTTAACGGGGTTCTCATTAATCCATCCTCCTTCTGAAACATCCTCCTTAATTCATTCGCCCATCATTGATCGTCTTGAAATGCGAGAACCGATTTTTTTACTTCGACTTTTACCTCGCCGTAGACGTCTTCGGACCTTATGGTCTCCTCAACCAGAAGGCCGTTCTCTCGCACTTCCACTATTTCGCCTTGCTTGTTGCCTATCCTGTCTCCATCGCCGAGGAAGTAGGTGTTGCCCTCGGGATCGACGACCACCGCCTGGGGCTTTCCGCTCATCCACACGATCCCGGATATCCTGAATTGATCGAGGGGGTATCTCTGCAGCGGCGGGACTACCATCGGAGCGGGGCCGGCTGCGGGTAGGTCCATGAGCCTTATGAAAGGCTTGAAGGGATCTCTCTTTCCGGCGGGGTCGTAGGGCGGCCTGTCATCAGGAACAGGCTGTATGGCGCTCGCCCTTTCTTCCTTCGACATCCCGGCCTCGGACGCCGGCTCGCCGGAAGGGGCTTTACCCTCCGCTTCCGTGTTTGCCTGCGGGGCGGGCTCGCCTTCGGGCCCAGGCGTCGGCGCGGCTTTCTCCCTTGCGGATTTTATGATCTCCACGCCCTCGCCTATGGTATTTTCCTTACCGTCCTGCGAATGGGACCTGGAAGGGAGGCATAGAGCCATCGCCAGGAAGAGCATGACGGCCAGCACGGAAATGTTTTCAGCTTTCGGGAGACTCATAATTATTGCTCTTCTTCGGTATTCCTTTTTTTCTTCGATTTCTGTTTGCCCTTGCCCTTACCTTTTTCGCCCACGGCCGGGGCTTCGGGCTGGGGGAGCAGCCTGAACGTTACGACGTTGAATTTCGCGTTGAGTATTACGTTGTTTCCCTTTACGTCCATACGCGAGAGCACGAGATCTCTCACGTTTACAATTCTCGGGAGCCTCGAAATGCGGTCGAAGAAATCGGTGAGATTGTAGTAACCGCCTACGACCTCCATCTGTATCGGTATTTCGGCATATATCTCCTTGGCGACCTGACCCTGGGGAGCGAAGATTATGGAATCGAGACTGGAGCCGGAAATCTCGGAATAGACGCTGTCAATTAGCGTCGGTATCTCTTTTTCCTTGGGGAGCTTCTGGGATATGAGGTCGAACTCTCTACCCAGCCTCTCGAACTCCTTTTCGAAGGCGGGAAGCTCGGCGGCGACGGCCTCGTACTCTTTTATCTTCTTCTGCTCGGCGGCGAGCTTCTTTTCCGCCCTCTCGAGGGCTTCGGCGCCCGGGGACCAGAAGAAATACCAGTATGCGCCGGATATCGCAGCAATGATTATAAAAAGGAGCAGCAGCTTTATATGAAGCGGCTGCTCGCTTAACCTTTCCGGTATGTCGTCGTAAAAAGCCATCGTCTATCTGCCCTTCTTTTTTCCGGCGGAGGACGCTTCGGGCGCCTCGGCCGGGGTTTGGGCCGCCTCCGTCTTCTTTTTACCGGTGTAGTCGAGTTTTGCGTTGATAATGAAATTCCTGAGGTCGAGGTTTCGTATGTCCGTTTTTTTTATCACGCCGAGCTCGACGGATACGAAATAAGGAGACGTTTCGAGCGACTTCATCAAATCCGCCACTGTGAATTCGTTGTCGGCTATGCCGACGAGCTTCGCCTGCTGACCCTTTTCGGTAAATTCGTCGAGCCAGGCTTTGTTCGGCATGGCCCCGGCGAGGGCGTCCATGACGAAGAGGGGACCGGTGCGGTTACTTTCGAGAACCTTGATTATCTCTATGCGTCTGTTGATCTCTTCGTTCTTCGCCTTGAACTCGTCGACCTTCTGCTTTATGACTTCGAGCTCCTTGACGCGCTTTTCGGCGCGTGTGATCTTGCGGTTGACCTCTACTATCTGCCTGCCCTGCATGATGTGAAGCGCACCGAGAACCGCGAACAGGGCGACTATGACGAGCAATCCGAGGACGAACTGCCCCACGCCCCGCATATCCCGTTTTTCGGCTTCCGGTATGAGGTTAATCCTGATCATTTATTGTCCCCCGGCTTCCTCGAAGCGAGCCCCATGGCCACGCTCATCTTGGGGGCTATGGACTGTATGTATTCGGGATCGAAATCGTTGGGGTCGTATACGACGTTTCTGAACGGGTTCATGAAATCAACAGAGGCGTCGGTGATGTCGGACAGAGTATTCCTGAGCCCCTGCACTCCGGAAGAGCCTCCGCCTATCAGTATCTGGTTTACCTTGCTCGTCCAGAGCGTCGAGGAGAAGAAGTCGAGCGTTCTTTTTATCTCCCCGGATATCATGTCGACGAACTCGCGAGTTGCGGGCTCGACCTCAGGAGGAGCCTCGCCGCTCTTGATGGAAGTTTTTAAGAGCTCCGCCTCCTCGAAGGCGGCGTCCGTACGCTTCATTATCCATTCGGTGTAGAGATTGCCGCCCGTGGTTATGTCTCTCGTGAAGACCGAGACCCCGTCCTTAAGGATGTTGATGTTCGTGACGGAGGCGCCGATATTGACCAGGGATACGAGGCCCTCGGATTCGGGGTAGTTCATCATGTACATGTTTTCCAGCGCAAAGACATCAACGTCGACTACTACGGGATTGAGGCCCGCTTCCCTTACGACGGAAACGTAGGAGTTGGTTACGTCCTTTTTCGCGGCGACGATCAGGACGTCGATGTTGCCCTCCGGCGTTTCGCCCGGCATTACCTGGTAGTCGTAATTGACGTCGTGGATGCTCTGGGGGATATACTGCTCGAGCTCCCAGGGTATGGATTCCCTGAGCTCATTTTCTGACATCTTCGGGAGACTTACCTTCTTGATGATGACGGAATGGCCGGAAATCGATATGGCGACGTTTTTGGTTTTTACCCTGAGGTCGCCGAAGAGAGAGGATATGGTTTCAGAGACGGCGTCGTAGTTGTTTATGATCTTGTTGACGACGGCCTGCTTAGGCAAAACTGCCTCGCCGATGTTCCTGAGCTCATACCCCTTCTTCGCCGTTTTAAGCTCCAGGAGCTTGACGGTGTTGGAGCCGATGTCGAGTCCTACAAGTTCTTTTTTACTTAAAAACAAGTATTCCTCCCAAGTTACAATACCAATTTAACCACCTCTTTGAACTTTTTGCAATAGTTTCTTAAAAAATATCAAAGACCTCTTTAATTGTAGACAGTATAGCCCTGCAATACTTAATATAAAGCAAATCCCGGGGCAGGCATACCCCCGCGGCCCAGGCGGGAAGAGGGGCGTCAGCCTAATTTTACTGTAAACAATGGGGATTAGGGCGGAGAAAAGCTGAAAGGAACGAATGGCTGCCACGTCGTCCGGGACCGCTCGTCCATTCACCGAGTGTCCCGTTTTGCCGGCATTGGGCATCTAACGCATATAAAAAAATGAATTTTTATCTATTTTGGAGACTTAGATAAAAAACTTACAGCATATTTTGAACAAAAATATCCCGGGACTTTACTGCCTGGAACACCGGGATGGAGGCATGAAGAGGAAAATCTTAAAGGAGATTCAAAGCTATCAGGACGGCGGAGGGGCCTCGCCCGGGTCTTCATAATATATTTCGACCTCGCGCGAGAAAACCCTGTTGGGGTTAGATTCGACGGAGAGCCTGAAGAACGCCCTTTCGGACGGATAGAGGAGGGCGTTCATGTCTTCCTCGAAGAGGGAAACGGAATTCGCTTCTAATATATTTCCTGTTTTATCCTTGAGGACTATTACGACGTAAACCGAGTGGACGGGCTGGCTGCTCGTGTTTATGACGGCCCCGTTGAATTCGAGGTTGCCGTCGGCGTCGATGCTTTCGAGTATCGGTCCGTCGAGCTCGACGACGCCGTTCTTTTCCGGGCCGTCGCAGGCGGCGACAATCAGGAGCAAGAGGAATATGGATATCAGGACCTTCAAATTCTTCATTGCTTTCTCTTATCGGCAAGCTCGGAAATGGATATGACGTTCTTTCCGGATTCCTGCTTTTTCGCAGGGTCGTCCCCGCCGTCGATGCGGTCTGTTTTATGATCCTCGATAATGTCGCCGAGGACTTTATGCATTATCTTGAGGGCGCCGATGGAATGCTCCTTGAGATACCCTTTCTCGAAGACTATCTCCTTCTTCTTCCTCATGAGGAGGTAGAAGATGAAGGCCTGGTTGTTCAGAACAATAAGCATCGCGGCGTAAAGGAGATAATTATCCGCGAATACCTTCTTCAATATCGCTTTGGTGTCCGAATCTATCTTTACTATACCGAAGGGCTCTGACTGGGCCTGGGACGTGAACGGCACGGATACGGAGATTATGCCGTTAAAGTCCTTTACGGTGTAGCCGTCTTCGGGATAGAACTCCTTCATGAAAAGCCCGTCGCCGGCGAGGTTGGCCTCGACGTCCTTCTTGAAGACGACGCTGAAAAACTTGGGCGCTATTTCGAAGGTGTTGAAGAGCTTCTTCCGCCCGAGGCGCTTGTCGAGGAAATGATAGAACTCGCCGCTCGTGGGCTGCTTCCCCTCTTCGGCGTAGAAGTCGCTTGCGAGGTCGCCTATAGTTTCGGAGATGGCCCTCGTCTTGACTACGAACTCCTCCTTGGCCTTGTTGAACTGAAAAAGGAACACGAGTCCTATGAGAGCCAGGATGCAGAGCTCTATACCAATGGCTTTGAAGATTGTCGAAAACCTTCCCATTACGCGCATTTAATAAATTCTTCCAGTATCTCCTGGACTCCCTCGTCGTGTGAATGCCTGAGAAGCATGAAGATCATGCCGCCGAAATCCCTCCGCATGTCGTGGTCGAGGCTCCTGTAAAGATTGATAAGGGCCTTTTCGGCATCGGTGAGCACCTCGAAGCTGTCGTCGGTTATGTCTTCCTTCTCCATGAATCTCTTGAGGCGTTCTTTTTTGGCTACCGTCCATAATTCTTCGATGTTTACTTCGAGTATGGATGCTATCTGACTGCATCTTTCAATGGATGGGGCGTCGACCTTCCCGGTTTCGAGCTGGTGAATGAAAACGCTCGATACGTTGAGCGCACGGGCGAGGTCTTCCTGGGTAATATTCCGCTGTTTCCTTTTGCTCTTCAGGTAATCGCCAAATCTCATTAGTGCCTCCAAAAATTATGAAAATCGGTATTTTGAACAGAATGGTTCACTTAATTTTACATTATAGGTAGAGAAAAAGGCAAGTATTATCAGGCCGGATTCATAAATAGCGGGGCGGGGAGCGGCCCCGGGAACCCGGCCCGGGGGTTCCGCCGCCCGGAGACCCGGTTCGGGAAAGCGGCTGCCCGGATCTGGAACGCCGACAGATTAACGCGGCTTGACACAAAAACCCCGCAATATTATTTTTAGGAAGCATATGGAAAGAGAGACTGTGCGGGAACCGCAGAACGTTACGGATTACCCCAACAACAACACCATATTCTCTGTCTGGAAATTCAAGGACGGGGCGGATGTCGGGGCGGTTTTCGAAAGGATTTGCGGATTGGTGGACAATCTCAACCACTCCTTTACCATACGAGTACCCGACGGAAGGACCAGCTGTGTCCTGGGCATCGGGCATGACGCCTGGATAAAACTGGGGCTGCCTGCCCCACTGCCGAAGGAGCTCAAGAACTTCGAGCCCATTTCGGGCTCGAGGCACACTGCCGTATCCACGCCGGGCGACCTTCATTTTCATCTTCGGGCTGTCAATATGGCCATCTGCTTCGACATGGCCTCCGACATAGCCGCCGTTTTAAGCCCGGCGGCGGACTGCCTCGACGAAGTGCACGGGTTCCGCTACTGGGACGGGCGTTCCATTCTTGGTTTTGTCGACGGCACCGAGAACCCTATCGGCAGGGAAAGACGGATATTCGCCGAGGTGGGAGATGAAGATCCGGTCTATAAAGGCGGGAGCTACCTCTTCGTTCAAAAATATCTCCACGATATGAAGAGCTGGGAAGCCCTGACGACGGAAGAGCAGGAGAAGGCGTTCGGACGCTATAAGATGAGCGACGTCGAAATGCCTGACGAAGTGAAGCCCGACAACTCGCACAGCGCGCTGGCCGGAGTGGAAGATGAAGACGGCAACGACCTCAAGATCGTGAGGGACAATATGCCTTTCGGGCACCCCTCCAAAGGCGAGGCGGGGACCTACTTTATTTCTTACGCCAATACGTTCACGACCACGCGTAAAATGCTGGAGCGCATGTTTATAGGGGTGCCGCCTGGGAATCACGACAGGATACTCGATTTCAGCACCGCGAAGACGGGGACCCTCTTTTTCGTTCCGACGATGGATATGCTGAAGCAATACTCCGCGGAATCCGGGTAGCGGACTAAAAAGCCGGGGATAGGATGGCGGCAAGGTTTAAAGTGGGCGATAACGTGAGCTGGAACTCGGAGGGGGAAGAGTTTTTCAGGCACGATCATTAGAATACACAGCAAAGAATTCGATTATAAAGGCTACACCCATCACGCTACGGAAGACGAGCCGCAGTATGAAATCAAGAGCCACAAGTCGGACCATATAGCGGCGCACAAGGGCACGACGCTAACAAAGATCGAAGATTGAACGGGGTTCTTTAGCTCTCTCTCCGTTTTGTCTTGCTATATTCGTTTTACGGGCGGCGCGAAGGAGCTTCGCGCCAGTAAACTCTTCACTCCGGGATAGGCTTACCAGGCATGGCCTCATAGGGATCAGCCTCGGCAACCGGAACGCTCCCCGCCTTCGTGCCGGGCATTATCTCGAAGCGCGGGTCGAACTCGATCATGGTGGACGCGAGCTTCGCGAGGATGGTTACGTCGCCGTCCACCTTCGCTGTCCCGTTTTTGATCTGCGATTCGAACGTCGCGCTCCCCATCATCACCTGCTCGAGGTCGGCGCGGTCGATCGTGATCGCGAGGTCCGGCTTGTCTGCGAGATAACCCTCGATGTTCGTCAGCGTGGCGTTCTCCATCTCGATGATGAACTTCTCTCCGTTGTCAGGCGTGATCAGGTTGATGGTGAAGCTCATGCCCTCGGCTTTTCGGCTGTCCATGCGGATGCCCAGGAAGTTGAGGAAGAGCTCCGTGGACATGGCCCGTATCACGTCGGGACTGCTCGAATCGGCGGTTTCTCCCTGTGGAATCCCCGACCGCAGCTCATATGTCGCGGCAAGGAAGCTGTTCCGGAGGCCCACGTTCTCCTGCTGGTAGCCGATCTGCTCGAACACGTCCGCCAGCAGGTCCTTGGCGTCCTGGTTCTGCGGCTCGGCCTGGACCAGTTTGTTCACGATCTCCGAGGCGAGCAGATAGCGTCCTTCGTCGTGCAATTGCCGGCCGCGGGACAGTATCTTCTCCGATCCGCCCATCATCTCGACAAAGAGAGCCCCGGATTCACCTTGCGGCGCCGGGAGGAGGTTGGCAGGGTTGCCGTCCCAGTACCCGAGGAACCGCTGGATGACGCCGCGGCTGTTGTTCTCGGGGGAGCCGTGGTAGCCGCGGCAGTGCCACTGGTTCTGGAGCCCCTCTGGCACCTCGTAGACGTTGTGTATCTCGTTTATCGTCACGCCCTGGTTGGCAAGGTGAAGCACCTGGTTGTTCAAGTTGGCGTAGAGGTCGCGCTGGGCGCGGAGCACTTCCTGAATCCTGGCGTTGCCCCAGCGCGGCCAGTGGTGCGAGGCGAACATCACCTCGGCCTCGAGCCCAAAGCGGTAGAGCGACTCGTTAATGTATTTCGACCAGTTGAGCGGATCGCGGACGGGCGCGCCACGCAGCGTGTAGACGTTGTGCTGAACCGCGGTGACGTTCTCGGCCATCCACAGCGCCTTCATCCCGGGGATATATGTGTTCATTTCCCGGGGCGCTTCTGTGTTGGGCGTGTTCTGGAAAACCATCCCGACGCCGTCGACCTCGAACTCCTCGATCGCCATGGTAACGTACCGGTTCGGCGCGATAAGGCCCGTCGCGCCCGCCGATACGCCCTTGCCGAGGGCCATGTCCACGAACCCGTGCGGGCTGGCTGGCAGGAGGAGACCGTACTGGTAGAACAGCCGCCGGTTCATGGCGTTGCCGGCGTAAACATTCTCGGAGATGGTGTGGTCCATGAAGTCGATCGGCGCGATAAGGAGAACTTTCCCCGACCGCACGTCCTCCTCCTTCACGATGCCGCGGACCCCGCCCCAGTGGTCGCCGTGGGTGTGGGAGTATATCACCGCCGAGACGGGAAGCTCTTCGCCGACGTGATTCTGGAACAGCTTCCACGCTGCGCGGACCGTTTCCGCCGATATCATCGGGTCGAACACGATCCAGCCGGTCTTGCCCCGGACGAAGGTGATGTTGGAGAGGTCGAACCCGCGGACCTGGTAGATGCCGGGGACTACTTCGTAAAGGCCGTAGTTGTTGTTAAGGACGGACTGGCGGAGCAGTGAGGGGTGGATGCTGTCGAAGTCGTCCTGCTTGTAGAGGAACTGAAAGCGCTCCATGTCCCAGGCGACGTGGCCCGCGTCGGCCGGGATATGCATTTCCTTCATCGGGGCGATAAAGCCCTTCTTCTGCTCTTCGAAGTCTCGCTTGTCGGTGAAGGGGAGCTGGCTCCTCGCCTCTTCGAGGACCTCGATCGTGAACTTGGAAGGCGCCTTGCCCTTTGGGTGAAAGTGCCCTTTCAGCGGGGTCGGTTCCTGGGCGCGCGCGGGGCTCTCACTGAAAATCAAATGACCCGCTACCGCGAAGGCAGGAATGGACTTCACGAACTGTCTTCTGTTTATCATAAGGGCCTCCTTACTCAAGATGAGCATCTTCAGATCCGGACGGGAGGGTCAGCGGTTTCAAAGCCGTTGCCGCCGTTCAGTTTGGTTAGTGTCGTCACAAATCGGGGAGCTTTTACAGATGAATACGGAAGCCGTGTAAATGACGGCGCGCTGAAATGTGCCGACGGCCGGGGAGCAGGCTATATGTACCACAGGGGAGCTTCGTTCCGTAGCCTGAACCGCATCGGTCACTATAAGAAGCAACTATACCCCCGGCACCCGCACGCCAATGCTTAATGCGAAAGAATGAAGAAACCTGCCGACTACTTTTGAACAAACCCCTTACCTCCATATTTAATATCATAACGAAGAACGGCCTGTCAACATGATTTTCAAGCTGGAATCCAGTGGCGGAACGGATTCGAAATAAACGCTCGGGGCGCTCTATTGATTATGGAGAAAACTGGGTATGCCCGGAGACGGAATTGACCGACACGAGATCAGAATATTTCAACCCTCGACTTTCCCCTATTTTTCAAACATGGTCGGAATTACAATAAGATTCAGAAAAGTTGCGGTTAAAAGTCCTCCCAATATCACTATGGACATCGGCGACTGAATCTCGCTGCCCGGTTTCTCCGAAGCAAGCGCCAGGGGTAAAAGGGCTAAATCCACAATCGGGGCTCCAACTGAAAGCCTCTTCCGATTATTATGTTGTTAATTAGTCGATCTTAACCTTCAACAGTTTCACTGAATTAAGGAACACCAGCACGTCGGGGACCAAATGAATGGCCGCCGCCTCGATCGGGCCGATGATCTTGGTGAGCACGAGAACAATGCCGGCAATATGTACAAAGCCGACCCCTATTATAATGTTTTCCTTGATGGTTCTATAAGCACGCTTGCTTAATGCTCTTGCCTTGGGAATTTTTTGCAAATCATCGCCTATAAGCACAATATCAGCCGCATCCATGGCGGCCTGATTACCCATAATACCCATCGCGATACCAACATTCGCTTGCGCAAGCGCCGGAGCGTCGTTGATACCGTCTCCAACCATTGCAACTTTAGCTTTTTCAGTGCTCTGGATAGTTTTAAGGATGTTAATTTTATCCCCGGGCAATAGTCCGTCGCGGTAATCGGTAATGCCGACTTCTCCTGCAATATATTCGGCGGTGGCGGCATTGTCTCCGGTGAGCATGGTAATTTTGCGAACGCCGTCTTTTTGAAGCTTCTGGATTGCCTCTCTTGCGCCTTCCCGGAGTTTGTCATTGAGGTAGATAACTGCATCTATTGAATTGTCTATCACAACGAAAACGGCTGTGCTGTTCAGGTTTCCCAATTTCATCTTCGGGGTAGCAAGGTCTCTGTCTTTCAAAAGCGCATCGTTTCCTAACGCAATCTTTTTACCATCAACCACAGCCTCTATACCGCGTCCTTCTATTATTTCAAAATGTGTAGGCTGGAGGGTTGGCACGTTCAGTTCATTGGCGTAATTGACGATAGCCTGGGCAAGCGGATGATTGGATCTACGGTCTGCCGCCGCAACCAAGCGCATGATCTCGTTCATGCTATATTCCGGATTCAAGATTTCAACTTCAGACACGACTGGTTTGCCTATGGTGAGCGTGCCTGTCTTGTCAAAAATAATTGTGTCTATATGGGCCAGCTCCTCCAGGTATATCCCACCCTTAAGCAAAATACCTTCACGAGCAGCCCGAGCGATTCCAGCAACCATGACGAGTGGCGTGGCAAGTGCGAGCTCGGCTGGAGATGTGAAAATAAGGAGGGCGATAACCATTCGCACATCTTTTGTGATGAGATAGGTTCCTATAACGAAAACGAAGGAAATCGGGATTAGATATGCGGCGATCCTGTCAGTAAGTTTTTGAACAGGGGCGCGTTTCTCCTGTGCTTCTTCGACAAGGGTGATGATATGCGCAAAAAGCGTATCTTCGTGCAGTTTATTGACCCGTATGTCAAGCGCGCCGGATTGGAGAACCGTACCCGCATATACTTCGTTGCCCTCGTCTTTCTCGACAGGCATATTTTCTCCGGTTATGGCCGCTTGATTGACTGCGCCGTTGCCATGAATCACTATGCCGTCAATCGGGATTTTCTCTCCTGCCTTTACCAGGACAACATCACCGATATTCAGCGCCTCTATTTTCACAATCTCTTCTTTTTCGTTTTCGAGTTTTAAACGAGCATTTTTCGGCATTGCGTCAATGAGGCCCCTGATAGAACTCCTTGCCTGTTCCCCCATAACATCACCGATGAATTCAGCTATTAGAATGATGAAAAGTATGATACCGGCGGCTAGAAATTCTTTACCGAGAACAGCAACAACGACAGCGATTGTAATGTAAAGCTCTGTTCCGATTTTTCGTTTCTTTAAAAGCCCTTCAATCGCTTCTTTGGCCAGGCCGAAGATTCCGAATATCAGCCCGGCAAAGTAGATAGGTAGGGATGTTACCGAAAAATAAAATAGCCCAACCAACAGCCCTAAAGCTACTATTCGTGCGACGTCGAGTTTATGTTCTTTTATGATATCCGACATGATTTCTGGCATGACTTTTAATCTTCCAATATCTCTTCAATCCTTCCAAAACGGTTAACAAGCTTCTTTTTTTCTATCTTGTCGAGCCATTCGTCATGTTTTTCATAATACTATACTGGGGTATGGTATATTTTTCAAGTTCTGGAGCCGTGCTGGTGATGTTTGCTTAAGAAAATTTAACCCCACTGTTCGCCGGCCGACCCATCACTTTGTCATCCTTCATTAACGCCACGCTTGCGGTGTATGAGCTGATAAAGCACTGGAAGGACAAGCAGCGTGAGAGCAGTTGATGAGAGAATCCCCCCAATCACTACAGTAGCGAGCGGCCGCTGTACTTCTGCTCCTCTTCCGGTCGCTAATGCCATCGGAAGGAAACCCAGCGAGGCAACAAGAGCCGTCATCAGCACAGGACGCAGGCGAGTAATCGCTCCATCAAAGATAGCCTTGTCCAGCGGTTTGCCCTCTTTCAATAATTCATTGAAAAATGAGACCATGACAACTCCATTTAGCACCGCAATACCCGAGAGAGCGATGAACCCGACCCCTGCTGAAATTGAAAGGGGCATGCCTCTTAGCCAGAGCGTGGCAATTCCACCTGTAAGCGCAAAGGGAATGCCGGTGAATACCAGGATTGAGTCTTTTAAGGTTCCAAAAGTCGCAAATAATAAGATAAATATCAGAAGGAGCGCGATAGGAACGACGACCTGAAGACGTTTGGCGGCGGATATTATTTGCTCGAACTTACCGCCCCAGGTGATCCAGGAACCTTCCGGAACATTAACCTCACTGCTGATCTTTCTCTCGCCTTCTTCGACAAAAGACCCGATATCACGGCCGCGCACGTTGGCCGTTACCACGACTCGGCGTTTGCCGTTCTCCCTGCTGATCTGGTTCGGACCCTTGGCTATGACAAAATCCGCTACGGACCCAAGCGTTATAAAGCCCTGTCGTCCACCGTTCTCGGAATACAGCGCCGAGTTGAGCGTGACATCCGATTCATCCGAATCGGGGAGAGGAACCGGTATTCTTTTAAGCTCCTCTATCTTGCCGCGAGTATCCTCCGGGAGGCGTACAACGATTTCAAACCGTCTATCCCCTTCGAAGATCAAGCCGGCGCTCTTCCCCCTCATGGCGACCTCTACCACATCTTGTACGTCGGAGACGTTGAGTCCGTATCGGGACATCGCTTTCCGGTCAAGCTCAACGGTCAGGACCGGCAACCCGGTTACCTGTTCCATCTGGACATCCGAGGCGCCCGGGATATTCTCGATGATTTCGGAAATTTTCTGACCGGTTTCCAGAAGAACTTCTGTGTCATCACCAAACACCTTCACCGCCACATCGGCCCGCACCCCGGCGAGAAGCTCGTTGAAGCGCATCTGGATCGGCTGGATAAATTCATACTTGTTTCCAGGAACCTTTTTCAGGCTCTCTTCGAGCTCAACGATCAAGTCCGCTTTAGAGCGATCGGTATCCGGCCAGTCAGACTTGGGCTTCAGGATAACGTACACGTCCGCCACGTTGGGACCGACGGGGTCGGTTGCGATGTCAGCCGTACCTATTTTAGCAAAGACCTTATCCACTTCGGGGAATTTTTTTATTGTCTCCTCAAGGTCGTGCTGCATTTCGATCGCCTGGGTCAGGCTTAACCCCGGAACGCGCAGGGCATGAATGGTCAGGTCGCCCTCATCGAGGGTCGGGATAAATTCGCGCCCCATACGGGTTGCAAGCAACCCGCTCAGAACAACGAGAACGCAGGCCATGGCTACTATGAGCGTTTTATGGCTCATGGAATAATTCAAGGACGGCAGATAAGCTTTCTTCGCCCATCTCATGAAAAAAGTTTCTTTCTCGGAAATCCTGCTCGAAAGGAAAAATGCGGCTGCCGCAGGAATAAATGTTACTGAAAAGAGCATCGCGCCAAAAAGTGCTATAATCACCGTAAGCGACATAGGCCGGAACATCTTCCCTTCGACCCCTGTCAGCGCGAGTATTGGGACGTAAACGATCATAATTATTAAAACACCGAATATGCTTGGCCGCAGCACCTCTTTGGACGCTTGAAAAACGACTTCGAGGCGTTCCGCGCGGTTGAGCAGGCGTCCCAGACGATGGCGTTCTTCGGCCATTCGGCGAACGCAGTTTTCAATGACGATTACGGCGCCGTCGACTATGAGCCCGAAGTCGAGCGCGCCAAGGCTCATGAGGTTGGCGCTCACCTTGTTATGCACCATCCCGGTGATAGTAAAAAGCATGGATAAAGGTATGACCAGAGCCGTGATTATAGCCGCCCGGATATTTCCCAGGAGCAGAAACAGGATAACAATGACAAGGAGGGCCCCCTCAACAAGGTTTTTTCTTACCGTGCTTATAGTTGCGTCCACGAGTGTAGTTCGGCTGTAAACCTGTTTTGCGATAATTCCTTCCGGTAAAGCGCGGTTCACTTCGACCATCTTTTCAGCTACCCTCTCGGCCACAGTGCGGCTGTTTTCTCCCACAAGCATCAGCACCGTTCCGAGAACTACTTCTTTGCCGTTTTCTGTGGCGGCTCCTGTTCGCAGCTCTTTCCCGAGCAGAACAACCGCCACATCCTTGATGCGGACGGGAGAGCCTTCATAATTGCTGACAACTATTTGCTCAATGTCCTCAATGTCGGCCAATTGTCCGGGTACTCTAATTAAATACTGCTCACCGCTGCGTTCGATATAGCCAGCGCCTATGTTGGAATTGTTACTGTTTAAAGCGTCAAGAATATCCTGGAACGTTAATTCATAGGCAATAAGTCTTTCAGGGTAAGGGGTGACGTGAAATTGTTTAACATATCCCCCGATAGTGTTTACTTCCGCCACTCCGGGGACATTCCGAAGTTGTGGCCGGATGATCCAGTCCTGAAAAGTTCGCAGGTCAATAAGCGTGTACGGGTTTCCGTCGGGTTTAACGGCTCCGGGTTCGGGCTCGACCGTGTAAAAAAAGATTTCTCCAAGTCCCGTGGCCACAGGCCCCATAGCCGGATCAATTTCCCGCGGGAGCTGCGCTCTGATTTCTTGCAGCCGTTCATTGATCAGCTGCCGCGCGAAATAAATGTTCGTGCCGTCCTTGAAGACTACCGTTACCTGAGAAAGCCCGTAACGCGAGACCGACCGGGTATAGTCGAGTGAAGGCAGACCGGCCATTGCAATCTCGACAGGGAAAGTAATCCGCTGCTCAACTTCCAGAGGAGAAAATCCCGGCGCTTCCGTGTTGATCTGCACCTGGACGTTGGTGATGTCCGGAACAGCGTCTATAGGCAGTCTTTGGAAATTGTAGATACCCAAAGCCGCAACGGCCAATGTAACCAGAATTACCAACCACCTCTGGCGTATGGAGAGTTTTAGAATTCGTTCGAGCATGAAGGGTCTCCTTATAAAGCACTATCTCGTATTTCGCCGGTGCGGATTCGAATCACCTCAGCAACTTCGCTAACAACTATGATTCCATCCCCTTTGTTTCCAGTATGTGCCGCGCTCCGAATAACCTGGGTTACAATCGCGGCTGGCTCATCCGAGCAAATAACTACTATCATGGCCTTTCGGTGATAATCGATGTCGTCTTCGGTAACCTTGTATGAGCCTCCCTTTCCACGTCCTCGCCCCTGACCTCTGACGTCGAGCAGAGTGAAGCCCGGAAAGCGGTCGAGGCCATGCAAGGCTCGTATCACTTTACTGACAATATGCGGTTGAATAATGGCTTTGATCTCTTTCATGGTAGACCTCCTTTCAGAAATCAATGATCGTGGCTGGCTCCTGCCTTTTCAACATCCGCCTTTAAAATAAAGCTGTTTTCCGAAACATACTTGTCCCCGGGCAAAAGGCCGCCCAGCACTTCCACCAACTCGCCGTCGCGCCTCCCTAATTCGAGCGGCCTCGCCTCGAACAGGTTTCCAACCCGCACGAAGACGACATCCCAGTCCCGAAATGTCTGGAGAGCTTCGGCCCTGACAGCCAAGGGGACGGCGGTCTCTTCATGAACGACTTTGATGTTGACGTAAAGCCCGGGACGCCATATACCGTCGGGGTTGGGAATCACGACACGCGCTTTGGCAGACCGCGTCTTTCCGCCGACCAGAGGACCCACGTATGTCAGCACTCCCTGGGTTTCGGCCCCCAGGACGTCTGACGTTACAGTGACTTTCTGATCGACTTTTACGAGGTTCAAATCCTTGGCGTAAACGGTGGCGTCCACCCAAACGGTCGAGAGATCCGCAATGACGAATATCACCTCATTTTCGTTGACCGTTTCACCGACCGAGATGTTCTTTTCGATGACGACGCCGCTGAAAGGAGCTCTCAATTCATAGCGTGCGAGGTTCTGGTCGGGATTACGTATCGAGCTATCAATATCGGATATTGAAAGCCCCAGTGTGATTAATTTCTGCCTGGCTGTCCGATAGATTATTTGCGCTTCTTCATATTCATAGCGCTTGACCAGATAGTCTTCTTCGGGCGAGATTTTTTTCTTCCACAGGCTCTCCTCGCGAACATAGGAAGCCCGGGCCAACTCCATCCGTTTGGCTGATTCAATGTATCCTCCCTTGGCATCCGCCAGCGCCCGGCTGTCTATAACGGCGATCACCTCGTCCTTGCTTACCTTATCGCCGAGATTCTTCCGGACCTCCGTTACCACACCCTGGAGTCTTGGGACAATGCGCACTACATTGTTGGCATCAAGAACGATTTCACCTGGAAGCTCCAGGGTAGCGGTTATTTTCGCGGAGCCGGCGGTTTCCGTAACTATACCGGCCTGTTCTATCGCCTGAGGGGTGAGCTCGACCCTTCCTTCCAGCTGTGAATATTCCCAGCTGTGGGTTTGGCCTTTCCAGTCTGCAAGCACCGTCACATCAAATGAATGCGGCTCTTCAACGATTTTATCGCCGAGTGAATAGTCTCCCTCTTTTTTGAAGTTGATCACCTCTCCCTTTCGCCCGAGCCTGTTTAACTCGACCGTCAATCTCACTTCGTCGGGGTCAACAGGCTTATCTTTGTTAAACGCGTAGAGCCTGAATTGCGGAGGAACACCCTCTTCATAAATCGTGACCTCGACCCGGAAGTCACCATTCGACAATAATCTTCCCCCATGGGGCCCCTTGACGAAATCTTCATCCGCCTGTTCCGAGCCGGCGCCCTCTTCCGAATTATTACTTATTGACGATTTGTCCTCGCGCAGAATGAAAAATGCTAAAATAATAACCAGGGGCAGGGCTATCCAAATTATTAAAGACTTCTTTATGTTCCTCATGTAATGTCTCCTCCTATTTCACGCTTGGGTTGCTTGCAATAACATCTATCGGCTCACCAATCAAGCCTTCTACGTCGGCGACTGCCTTGTGATAGTCCGTTAGCGCCCTCAGGTATCTCAGCTTCGCGTCAAACAGAGTCCTCTGGGCATCCAAGACATTCAAAAAGCCGAACTTGCCCAAACGATAGCCTTCGTTAATTGCATCGAAAGCACTTTGCGAAGCAGGAATAACACTGTCTTTAAGGGTTAGAACTTCTGTGTACGAAGTTGAAAGAGTTTTCTGGGCCTCCGACAGAAGAGTGGCGAGACGGGCCTCTGCGAACTGCTGCTCCCTCTCCGACTCTGACAGCCGGTAGCGGGCCTCCAGGATTCCGCCCTGGTTTCTGTTGAATAACGGCAAGGGCACGGAAATTCCGACAACAAACGCATTCTCGCCACCCTCCCTGAACCGCCTGTAACCGCCGCTCACCGTAAGGTCCGGAATCGCTTTGGACTTTTCCAGGTCTATAACCGCTTCACGGAGTGAAATCTCATCCGCCCAGCGCGCGAGTTCCGGGTTTTGGAACAGCAGCTCTTTTAATTGCTCGAGAGATGGTACGGACGAGGAAATCGAGTCGAAATCACCTGCTGCCGTCTCAAACCGAGGGTCGGTATTCCCCCATATTGCAGTTAAGCGCCTGCGGGATGCTTCCAATTCTCGTTTGGCCTGTTCGAGGTCAATCCGGACCGTCGAAAGCGTAGCGAACGTTCTCGTCTCCTCGATAGGAGATACCTTGCCTGCTTCGACCCTTTGAGAAACAGTTCCCGCAACTTGTTCGGCAATATCGACAATTTGCTCAGTGAGTATCAGTCTTTGTTGTGCGCTTAGTACATCTGTAAAAGCCTTTGATACATTGGTTAAAACCTCTATACGCTTAGTTTCGTAATCCCACCCCGCCAAGTTCTGCCCGAGAGAGGCCACCCGCATTCTCGCAGTCCGCTTCCCGCCGAGCTCTATCAACTGACCGAGCTCTATCGTAGTTTGTACACCGCCGGTTACTGTTGGCGAGCCTCCGATATTTTCGACATATGTGCCGATCGCCGGGTTTGGGAAAAGCCCTGCCTGGACCATCCTTGCTTCACTTGCACGAGTTTTATAGGAAAAAGCTGCCAGCTCCGGGTTTTTAAGAAGGGCCAGCGCAAGAGCTTCACGAAGGGTTAATACTCCAGTCGGTTCATCCAGCAGGAACGCTTCGTCCTGCGGTTCTTCCGGATCAACCCCTGGCTGGAAGGTGGGGATTTCCTTTCCAAGCGGACGAGGCTCCGGCAGAGCGGCATCCGGCTGGACGGAAGCACATCCGGCCAGTGCGACAGGCAATGAAATACATAAAGCCAGAAAGGTTTTTAGATTCATATAAAATCCTCAGAAATTTATTTCGCTCTTTTCTCGACCCACGGATTTATCGGGACAAAGCTGTATGCCAAGCATCTTATAAAGCTGAAGAAATAAACTCGGATTGGTTAAGAACTAAATTAAAAGGACTGTGGTGCGAAGACAGAAAAGAGGGGAGTTAACTTCCGGAGATAAAAGCGGTGAGTGTTTCAAAGAGAGGGTTTCAACAAATTTGGGCTCAAACGATGCAGCGAGCACAATGATAAAGGTCTTGGCGACCATTGCCACGTTTGTAGAGATAACTCGTTCCTGATATTTCAAAAGCTGGGTTTCATGATTAGAGTGATGGTCTCGCTCCATGGCGAAACTGGAAATTGTGTCAGAGAATTCACCGCCTTCTTGCTCATGTTTTTCATGATCGCCGACGATTATATTATGCTCATGATCATGAGCATGATCATGAGCATGAGCATGTTGATTTCCGGTATGATTAATGACCATGTGAATTCTGCCATCTTTTTCAGTAACGGATGCCCTGTGGGAATTGTCAATCATCATAAAAAGAGGCAGACCCTGGAGATTGCCTATCCAAGATACGAGATAAATTAAGAGGCCGAGCCTGATTAATGATGTTTGTATGTGCTTTCTCTTACATGCCCGCATTTCTATCTCTTTCACAACAACTCGAATTTCTTTCGATCAGCGAGTCTGGGTCTGCGTGGCTTTTCTATATACGCATAGTTCACTTAGGCGCAGCTATTTTACTTGTCAACTTTAGCTCCTTCATATTCCATCGATGAAGCCTATTTTTCCGTGATTAACGTAAGTAGGTTCTTATCAGCTCTATCAATACTTTTGTGGCTTTTGTTTGTTCGGAGGTTAAAGTCGTTTCATGGTCCAGTACGTGATGGCTGATATGGCCCTCCAGGACTTCCGCCATCAGCCCATTTATAGCCCCTCTAACCGCTGCAAGATCTTGCAGGATCGCAGAGCTGTCTTTTTCATCATGGAGGGCTTTCTCGATTCCCTCGATCTGACCGCGAATTCTTCTCACGCGGTTGATAAGCTTTTGTTTTCCGTGGATTGTGTGAGACATAGTCTTAGTTCATATTCGATCCTTTGTTCGAAATGCCCCTTAATTGAATGTCATGAGTGGAAAGGAAACAGCTCATGGTAGTTTGTTTCAGTTCATTATTTATCAGGAAGAGAGCTTTTCTGGAATCGGAGATCAATTTATTAGCCTCTTCCAATTTACCGGCTTCCACTAAATCGAAGACTTCTCCCGAAATATTCTCGAGCCAATTAGCGGTTTTCTCGACGATATCATGGATATTTCTGTCCCAATTGATCAATTCCATGAATAATGCTTTTAATTTGTCGTCATCTTTTGGATAAATAACTTCGTTAAAAGAACTGTTTATAGAGTTACAAATCTCGGATACATCCTTTAAAATCGAGGAACAATCCGTTTCATCGATGAGAGCTTCCTCAATTTTTTCAATCTGACTCCGTATTGCCTTCACACGGCTTATTAACGTTCGTTTGTCGTAAATTGTACGAGACATGTACTCTTTCACTTTCAATTCATTCTCATGACAATATACTATACTATAGTATAGTATATTGTCAATACAAAAGTGCCGCTTGCTTTATAAAGCTCGAATCAGAGAGATGTTGGGGAGTGAAGGCCGCTAACAGGTATGCCCGGAGACGGAATTGAACCGCCGACACGAGGATTTTCAGTCCTCTGCTCTACCGACTGAGCTATCCGGGCATAGATGTTAAGAGTGGGGCCTTGGATTAAAACCATCCGGGCTAATCCAAAAAGCGGATTTATTGTACCCAAGTATAAATTTTCAGGCAAGGGGAAGCGAATCAGCCTCCCAAGGCAAAAAGGGGAGAACAGCATGAAGCCCGTTGCCGTTCTCCCCCCGCCCACACAAAGGAGATATTGAGAGATGAGAGTTTTAAAATCCCGTCTCGGGTTTTTTTCAGTTTAAATTACAGCTCGATCCAGTAGAGGAGCTGTCCCATAACGCCGTACTGATCCTTCTTGAGACTGTCGTCTTTCGTGATGAAGTAACGCTCGTCCGAATGGTCCCACCTGAACTCGGCCCTCGCCTCGAAGTTGTCGAGATACTTGTTGTTGGCGATGAGTCCCTTGAACGGTTTCAGGGCAATCGTCGGCGTGAATTCGAAGAGCTTCTGCTCGAGCCCCGTCCTGTAGCCGTCGGGGTCGTCGAAGTATTCACCCCTCAGCGCAAGCCTGACCGCAGGGTGCGGATCGACGATGATGTAGCCCGCGATACCCCACCAGGAGACGCCCTCTTCGTTTCCAAGCTCGTCGAAGACTACGTCCTGCTGCCAGCCGAAGTCGGCGTCGGCGACGAGAGTCAATTTTTCAAAGAGCGTTACGCTGGCAACCGCCGTTATGAGCTCGCGCCATCCCTCTCCGCCGAACCCGAGGCCGCTCGGCTCCTTGCCGAAGATACCCGTTACGCCTACCCATGCGCTGGTTATCGTGCTGCCCGAGTAGCTGAAAGCTATCTGGCTTTCTATAGTCGGAGAGTCGTTCAGCTCCTCGACCTGGTCCCAGCCGTTGTTAAGACCCGCGGTGAGAGAGAGCATTCCCGCGACGTAGTTGAACCTGATACCGGTGTGGGTGAACGGAAGCGCGTAGCCGAAGAGGATACCGCGCGAAATGTTGACGTTCTTATAGCCTTCGATGACTTCGTAGCCCGCGAGCGTTACGAAGCGCCCGGCGTAGATGTTAAGCCCGGTGCCTATAGGCGCAAGCACCTGGAGGTATGCCTGGTACGGGTCTACGACGTCGCTGTCGAAACCTTCACCGCCGAGCTCCGCAGCCTGCTGGCCGAAGAGAATGTCTGCCCGGAAGCCGAGAAGATCCATGAGGCCTCCCTCCATGGTCGGGGTTTTCGACACCGATATGGTGAAGGCGTTTAAGGCGAACTGCTGGTTATCGGGGTAAAGCGCCCTTAACTGGAGGCTGTCTGTTACGCCTCGGTTGAATACATACTGGTAGGTCGTGTCTACGGAAAAGCCCAGATTTATAGAATCGAAGAAGGTCATGATACCGTCGTACTTAAGGTCCTTGGCCTCCTGTGCGCTGATGAACTTCTCGAACTCCGCATCCTTTGCAGCGTTGTCGGACTCAAGCTGTTGAATCCTCCTCATGAGCTCCTCATTCTGCTTACTGTTCTGTTGAATCATCTGCTTGAGCTGCTGGATTTCCATCTCGCTGCTCTGTGCATATGATTTGTCCAGACAAAGGTACGATATGGCTGTCAAAATCAGAAACATTATCGTGAACCTTTTCATATCTCACTAGCCCTCCTTTAAGTTAGTTTATTCACCTTTAATATCGCGAAGCCTGAAGCTTAAAGGCCCGTGATTAGCCCGTCCCGGCCGTGCATGCGACTATAGTCCGCCTTCAGAACACCCTCCCGCATTATAGTTATTAAGCCAGCCACCATCAGGCGGAGCGTCCACGATATTGGCGCCGTTCCCTTTTATCTTCGATCGAGCCTCTTACCCTGTCATCTTCCATCGGGACGCCTGTGCCGCATCGCCTTTAATTTTTGCAATTGCTATGCCACTTAAGCCGCGAGAAATCACGAAGAGCGATAATCTGTTATCCGGCTGTTATCACTTGAATAATTCCGGGGAACGAATTTTCCCGGCTGAGAAACGGGTGCATTTGCAGCCTAGTTATTGAGCACGCGGGTTTGATTTATGGGCATCGCCGCGCCCCGGCCGCCCGCGGCCGAGGCGGCATCCCGGGCTTCTTGAGGCAGCCATATTGCACGCGGCGCGCCGGGATCGTTACGGAAGAGTTATTCAGTGTTTGGAGGAGGATATGCGAGGGATGTATTGCATAAGGCAAGAAGGAGCCGGGACGGGATTGCATAGCGCACGGCGGCGGCCTTTATATCCGGGCGGAGCGGCGCATTCGAGGCGCCGGGGAGCCCTGGAAAAATGACGGAAAGTCCCGGGAATGGAGGGGAAGAGGACAGAGCCGGAGTAAAATGACGACCCGCCAGGACAGCGACACCGAGCTTATTAACAGGAATGGGCGGGCGGAGGATCGGCCGGCCGGAGCGTTATTCGAGCGCCTTGCCCTTCGTTTCGGGAAGGGTTAGAACGACCAGGGCCGCGGCCACGGCGAAAACGGATACAGCGGTGAGGCCCGTCGCGAAGCCGTACGCTCCTACGAGATAGCCTATCAACGGAGGCGCTATCGCCGACACGCCCCTCCCGACGTTATAGCAAAAACCCTGGGCCGTGCCGCGCGCGCGCGTGGGGAATATTTCGGAGAATATGGCCCCGAAGCCGGAATAAAACCCGGTGCCGAAAAACCCGATCAGCGGTCCGAGTATGATAACGGCCTCCAGGCTCCTTGCATGGCCGAAGAACCAGACGAGGACCGCCATTGCGAGAAGGAAGATCACGAAGACCGGCCTTCTCCCGAACCTGTCGCTGAAAAATCCGAACGTGTTACAGCCTATGAACGCACCTATATTAATCGGTATAATCCAGAGGAAGCCTTTCGTATCGAGGCCGATTCCCTTATCGCTGGCGAGGAACTGGGGAAGCCAGAAATAAAGGCCCCAGTATGCGATCATGCAGAGGCTCGTCAGTAGACACGCCGTTATCGTGTAGCGGATGAGGTCCGGCGCGAATATCTGCCCGAGAGTGAATCCGTGCCCCTGCTCGCTCAGCCGGCCTTCGTCCCTCTGGGCCTTGTTTTCCTTCCAGACCTCGGGCTCGTCGAGATGCCTTCGTATATAGAAGACGAGGAACGCAGGCGCGACCCCTATGAAGAAAAGCACTCTCCAGCCGAGGTCGAGCCCGTCGAGGGTTATATTCAGAATAGGGATCGTGTAGGAAACGCCTTCCTTGAAGGTGGGGATTATAAGGGTCGCAAGCAAGGCGGCCAGGATGTAGCCGATGCCCCAGCCGCTCTGAACCATGCCGATGACCTTTCCCCTATGTTCTTTGGGCCATTTTTCGGCGACGAGCACTTCCCCCGAAGCCCATTCGCCGCCCATGCCGAGGCCGAGTATGGCGCGGCATACGAGGAGGAACGCGACGTTGGGAGAGAAGGCGCTGATGCCTGTGAAGAGCGAATAAAGGATTATGGTGTATGTGAGGGCCCTGACCCTGCCGACGTAGTCGGATACTATGCCGAAGAGCGCGCCGCCGAATGCGGACGCGAAGAGGGTGACCGAGAAGAGCGCGCCGACCTCGGCTTCCGTGAGATTGAACACCTTGCCGACGGAGGCGACGGCGAACGCGAACAGGAGGAGGTCCATCGCGTCGAGCGTCCAGCCCAGAAACGCCGCGATAAATGCGCGCCACTGATCTTTGTTTATGTCTTTCCGCCACGCGAATAACCCGCCCCCAGACTGGGCGGTTCCAGACCGGCTGTCGCTCATACAGTTTCTCCAAACATCCAGTGCCTACCCGGGTGTTTCACCATCGTACTAAATTTCTTAAAAAGTGTCAATCCCTTACAAGCGCCCCGGAAACCTTTATATATATAGATTATAAAATACATCATGGTCCGCGGTTTCTCACCTCGATTATTTTCTTGACTTGCCCGGGGGCCGACGTTAAATTTCAGGCACATGCAGAGGAAGCTCATATATATAGAGACTTACGGCTGTCAGATGAACGAGTACGACTCGGACAGGATACGGAGCGCCGTGGGCGGCATGCCTGTCGACAGCCCGGAAGAGGCGGATATCGTAATCGTAAATACATGCGCCATAAGGGATAAGGCCGACCAGAAGGCCTTCAGCGGACTCGGGAAGTATAAGCACTTAAAGGCGAAAAAGCCGGACATGATACTCGGGGTCGCGGGGTGCGTGGCGCAGCTCTACGGGGACAAGCTCCTCCAGAAGATACCTCACCTCGATTTCGTCCTCGGACCGAGGGCGATACCGAGGCTCCCCGAGCTCATATCGAGGATAGAAGAGGCCAAGGAGCGGCCCGTCGAGACTTCGTACGACGTCGAGCAGCTGTTCGAGGTCGAGCCCTATCATAAGGAAGGGAAGGTGACGGCGTTCGTGTCCGTTCAGCAGGGCTGCAACAAGAAATGCTCCTACTGCATAGTGCCGTACGTCCGGGGGGACGAAGTGAACAGGCCTCTCCCGGAGATATTGAGAGAGGCGGAGAACCTCGTTTCGAAAGGGGTACGCGAGATCACGTTCGTCGGGCAGACGGTGAATTCGTGGAAGGAGAACGGATACAAGTTCGGGGATCTTTTAAGGGCGGCCTCGGATATAGACGGCCTCGAAAGAATAAGGTTCACGACCTCCTATCCGAGGGACATAACGAAGAAGATGATCGACGCGATGAGGGACGTGGACAAGGTCTGCCGGCACATTCACCTGCCCGTGCAGTCGGGCTCGAACAGGGTCCTCTCGCTCATGAAGAGGACTTACACGAGGGAATGGTTTTCGGATACCGTGAAGCGCCTTAAGGACGCCGTGCCGGACCTGGCGATATCGACGGACATAATCGTAGGCTACCCCGGGGAGACCGACCGCGACTTCGAGGACACGATGGACCTCATGAGGGAGGTGGAATTCGAGAGCTCGTTCTCGTTCAAGTTTTCTCCCCGCCCCGGAACGCCCGCGGCCGCGCTGCCGAAAGAAGAGACGATACCCGACGAAACCGCCGGGGCGAGGCTCACTGAGCTACAGGCGTTTCAGAGGGAGGTCACGCTGAGAAAGAACGCGGAGAGGGTTGGAAAGACGGAGGAAGTTTTGGTCGAGGGCATAAGCAGGAACGACCCCGAATCCGTAAGTGGAAGAACTAGCCACAACAGGATAGCCAATTTCAGGGGACCGGCCTCTCTTGTCGGGAGCGTCGTGAAAGTGAAGATAAGCGAGGGGCTTTCCAATTCCATTCGGGGGGAACTATCGGTATAATTTATAGAGGAGGCCCGAATGTTTCTTCTGATGAAGGTATCAGGGATAGCGCTTGACCCGTTTACGAATACGCCGATAGTCATCCTGAAGGACGCCAGTAACGAAAGGACCCTTCCGATATGGATAGGCTTCATGGAGGCGAGCTCGATAGCGATGGAGCTCGAGAAGACCCCGCGAATAAGGCCTATCACTCACGATCTCGTAAAGAATCTCCTCGAAAAGCTGAAGTTCGCCGTGACCAAGATAGAGGTGACTGATCTCAGAGACGACACCTTTTACGCGCGCATTTATCTCAAGAGGGACGCCGAGGAGTATTCGCTCGATTCGCGCCCGAGCGACGCCATAGCCATAGCGCTCCGAACCGACTCCCCTATTTTCGTTAACGAGGAAGTCATCGAGAAGTCGAAGAAAATAGAGATAGACGAGGACAAGGAAAAGCTTAACGAGCTTCTGGAAAAGATCCCCGAAGGGAACTTCGGGAAGTACAAGATGTAATCCGATTTCCACCCGCCGGTTTTATATATCCGATTCTTAAAGCTCGCTCGCTTCGTCGACGAGGGATTCGACCTCTCCGTCTTCATCGTCGAGCTCGTGCTTGGCGAGCCTGTACCTGAGCGAGCGGAGCGTTATCCCGAGGAGCCTCGCGGCTTCGGTCTTGTTGCCGTTCGTCGTACGGAGGGCCTTTTCTATCATCTTCTTTTCGACGTCGCCGAGGAGGGTGTCGAGGCTCGAATTCGAGGCGAAGCTCGTATCGAGGTCGAGGTAGTCTTTCCCCGTGACGAGCTGGGGAAGGGTTTCCTGCCTGATGACGTTTGAGGATTCGAGCGCGACGCAGCGCGCTATGATGTTTTCGAGCTCGCGGACGTTGCCCGGGTAGTGATAGTTTTCGAGGACTTCGAGGGCCTTCGGCGATATTCCTCTTATATCTTTCCCCATATCGACCGAGTATTTGTTTATGAAATGTATCGCCAGCGGGGAGACATCGATCCTTCTTTCCCTGAGCGCCGGCAGCACTATTTTTATCACGTTCAGTCGGTAGAAAAGGTCTTCCCTGAACCTTCCCGCCGTTACTTCCTCTTCGAGCTTTTTATTTGTCGCCGCGATTACCCTGACGTCGACCGTTAAGGCGTCGGTGCCTCCGAGCGGCCTCACCTTTTTATCTTCGAGGACACGGAGGAGCTTTACCTGGAGGTGTAGCGGGAGGTCGCCAATTTCGTCGAGGAATATCGTTCCCGTGTGAGCCTCTTCGAAGAGGCCTCTCTTATCCCTGAGGGCGCCCGTGAACGCGCCTTTCTTGTATCCGAAGAGCTCGCTCTCCATGAGCGCTTCGGGAATGGCGCCGCAGTTTACTGGCACGAAGGGCTTGTCGTGGCGGGAGCCGCTGTAGTGAACGGCCCTGGCGACGAGCTCCTTGCCCGTTCCGCTCTCGCCCATTATCAGGACGCTGACGTTGAGCTCGGAGACCCTTTTTATAAGCTCGAAGACCTTGACTATGGCGGGGCTCCTGCCGATTATGTTGCCGAAGCCGTACTGCGTTTCGAGCTCTTTACGGAGGCGCGTGTTCTCGCGCTCGAGCTTTTTCTTGTCGAGGGCTTTTTTAATGACGAGCTTTATCTCGTCTATCTTGAAAGGCTTCGTGATGTAATCGTAGGCGCCGAGCTTCATCGCTTCGATGGCCGTTTCGTGGGAGGCGTAGGCTGTGACCATGATGACTGTCGTGTCGGGGCTTTTCTCGCTGACCTTCTTTAAGACCTCGATGCCGTTCAGTATGGGCATCTGGATGTCGACTATCGCGAGGTCGAAGAGGCTCTCTTCTATTTTATCTATGGCTTCGGGACCGTCGGCGGCGGTATCGACGTCGTAACCGTCCTTCTGGAGCATGATCTCGAGAAATTCGCGCATACCCGGTTCGTCGTCGACGACCAGGATTCTGCTCTCATTCTGCGCCATTTAAAACCTCCGGTTCAGGGTCAATGGATAACATCTGAAGGCCCCTCTTCAAAACGGGGCAAAGTAATAACGAAAGTTGCCCCTTTTCCCTGGGAGCTTACTATGTTTATCTTTCCATTATAACCTTCTATAACCTTTTGTACAATTGCCAGGCCGAGCCCGGTGCCGACTTCTTTTGTCGTGAAAAAAGGATCGAAAATTCTGGATATCAGCCGCTCGTCTATGCCCTTTCCTTCGTCCGTGATCTCGATTACAACGCTCTGGCCCTCGATGCGGGATTTGATCGCTATTACGCCCCCGACCGGCATGGCGTCGACGGAGTTGGAAAGTAGGTTCCAGAGCGCCTGTTTCAGCCTGTAGGAGTCGGCCTGGACGTAGATACCCGTCTGGACTTTGTTCACCACCTCGATGTTGCTCCGCCTTATGGTTTTGACGAAGGACTCCGCGGTATCGGCGACGATGAGGCCGAGGTCGACCGAGGTCGTGAGCCTTTGTATGGGCATGGTCAGGATAAGGAAGTCTTCCACCAGAAGGTTCAGCCTTTCGACCTCCTGCGTGGCCATCCTCGAAAGCCGGAGGTTTTCTTCCGTGGGTTTCACGTCGGCGCTCAGTATTTCGACCGCGCCGCTTATGGCCGAGAGCGGGTTTCGGAGCTCGTGCGCGAGGCCCGCGGCGAGCTGGCCGAGAAGGGCCATTTTCTCGGAAGTCCTGAGCCTGTCTTCGAGCTCTTTTACTTCTGTCAGGTCCTGGAAGATTATGATGTAGCCCTGTGTGCGGCCTTCGGGGTCTTTGAGGTCGGACGATGAGAAGCCGAGTGTGAGCTTGCCGCCGTTCGGAGTCGTGTAGAGCATCTGCTCCCTTTTCCTCGCCATTAAATCCTCGAAGTAGAGGCCCGACATGTAGTCGCCGAGGTATTTCCCGTAGACCCCGCTCTCGCTGCCGATGCCGAGTATTTCGAGCCCCGTTCTGTTTACGGAGATGATCTTTCCCTGAAGGTCGAGGGTTATGACGCCGCTCGTAAGGCTCTGGAGTATGTATTCGTGAAGGTTCCGGAGCATCTCGAGGCTGCGCTCGCTTTCGCCGAGCTCCCTTCCCGCTGCGCTGAACCGCTCGGACAGATAGCCTGCGAGTATCGCTATCAGGAGAAAACCGGTCAGGTGGAAATATGTCGAGACGAGCCCGACCTCGCCCCAGACTCCGAGCGAGTCCCAGAAGGTATGGCCGGCCTGGGGGGGTATATCGATACGTATTTTCATGAATACAATGAGGACGTAGACCATACCCGACGCGAGGGCCGTGATGTAGCTCGCCATCTTGTTAAGGATTATGCTCGAATAGATTATTATAAGGACGTAAAGAAATATGAACGGGCTCGTCCTGCCGCCGGTGACGTAAACGACGACGGACGCGAGGGCCATGTCGAAGACTATCTGCGTTACCTTGAAAAACCCCTGGTAGCGCGAAAAAATGGGCTGGAAGAGAAGGTAGACGAGGCTCAGGAAATAAATGGCAGCCACGACGACGGCGAGATAAAACGCCTCCTGCCGCGCACCCTTGCCGTAGTAGATCGCCGCGCCCGAGCCGAGGAGTATCGTACTCACGATGACCCTTAGAACGACCGCGCTTTTAAGCCCGGCTTCCGGGCCCTTAAGGACTCTCATGTTTACCCTGACACCTTTACCGCGAACGGCCTGAAATCCGGAAACGCCACCCGTAAACCTGTGACTGCTTTCATTCGATGAAAGATCCGACCTGCCCGGAAAACGGCGCGCTCATCCGGCCATCGCCGATATGAGCTTGAACATCGGCAGGTACATGGAAACGACTATGACGCCGACCGTGGCGCCGAGGAAAGTTATCATAAGGGGCTCGAGCGCCGAAAGCAGGGACGCGACGGCGATATCAACCTCCTCCTCGTAAAAATCGGCGATCTTGTTCAGCATGTCTTCGAGGGCGCCCGTCTGCTCGCCGACCGAGATCATCTGAACCACCATCGGCGGGAAAAGCTTCGGACGGGTCAGCAGGGGCTCGGCCAGGGTCTGGCCCTCGCTGACGGCCTTTCTGGCGTCCATTATGGCCTCTTCGGTGATGATGTTCCCCGAGGCCTTCGCAGTTATCTCGAGGCCGTCGAGTATCGCGATACCGCCGGCTGTCAGAGTGGCAAGGGTACGGCAGAACCTTGATATAATCGTTTTCAGCATGAGGGGTCCGATGAGCCAAAGCTTCAAGAGAAACGCGTCGAACATCTTTCTCACTTTATAAGACTTGCTGTAGAAAAATCCTGTGAGAAAGAATATGGTTGCAATCGCAATCAGTATGTAGAGTATGTTCTGCCTTATGAAAAAGCTGAGGTCGACGACGGCTTGAGTCAGCGCGGGGAGAGACGTGCCCATGTCCTTGAACATCTCGGCGAAGACCGGGACGACGAATATTATGACTATCGCGAGAACGAGTATCGCGACGCCGATGACGATGGAGGGGTATATCATCGCGCCCTTTATCTTCCGCTTGATGGAATCCATCTTTTCGAGATAGGTGGCGAGCCTCTGGAGAATGACGTCGAGAACGCCGCCTGTTTCGCCGGCCCTTATGAGCTGTGTGTAGAGGTTACTGAAAACCTTGGGATGCTTGCCGAGGGCCTCGGCGAAAGTGGAGCCGCCCTCGACATCTTCCTTTACCCTCGTCACTATGTCCTTGAATTTTTTGTTCGGGTTCTGGGCCGCTATGATGTCGAGCCCGCGGACGAGGGGGAGACCTGCGTCGATCATCGTCGAAAGCTGACGTGTGAAGACGACGAGCTCTCTCGTCGATACGCCGCCGAACGAGAGCACGAAATCGAAGAGCTTACCCTTTTCCTTTATGCGGTTGGGGATCGGCTGAATCTGCATCTGGCGGAGACGGGCCAGCACCGCGGACTTGCTCGGGGCCTCCATCTCGCCCTTCTTGAGGACGCCTGCAACCCTTCCCTGCCAGACGAATACGGGCATCAGCGCACGCTCCCGGAATGTTTTTCGAAATTACGATCGGAATTCATAATACCTCTTCGGATCATTTGACCCGTCACCTCGCCGCCCTTTCCTTTCCCTCTCCGGAAGAGCGCTCGGTGATCATTCGTTTGATCTCCTCGGGCTCCTGGGACTTGGACATGGCGTCGTCGAGGGTTATGAGCCTTCTCATGTAGAGGTCGGTAAGCGACTGGTTCAAGGTCTGCATTTTCCATTTTTCCTGGCCTATCTGCTGCTGCGAGTATATTTGATGAACCTTGTCCTCGCGGATGAGGTTTCTTATCGCCGGATTGGGAACGAGCACTTCGACCGCGAGCACCCTGCCGCCGCCTACCTTCGGAATGAGGGTCTGGCAGAGTATTCCTTCGAGTACGAACGACAGCTGCGCCCTTACCTGCGACTGCTCGTGAGGCGGGAAGACGTCGATGACGCGGTTTATAGTCTGGACCGCCGTATTCGTATGAAGCGTCGCGAGAGTGAGGTGACCGGTCTCCGAAAGCGTCAGCGCTATCTTTATGGTTTCGAGGTCGCGAAGCTCGCCGATGAGGACGACGTCCGGGTCTTCCCGGAGGACGCTCTTGAGCGCGTTGGCGAAGCTCTTCGTATCGCTTCCGACTTCGCGCTGGTTGACTATGCAGTTCTTGTGCTCGAATACGTATTCTATAGGGTCTTCGATAGTTACTATGTGCTCGTGGCGCTCTTTATTGACCTGGTCTACGACGCTGGCGAGCGTCGTCGTTTTGCCGGAGCCTGTCGGCCCGGTTATGAGGATGAGGCCTCTCGGCTTTCTCGCGAGCTCGGCCAGAACGGGCGGAAGGCCCAAGTCCTGATAGCTTTTGAGAACGAACGGGAGGAGCCTGAACGCCCCGGCGACAGCGCCTTTTTGGGTGAAGATGTTGCCGCGGAAACGGCCGAGGTTCTCCATGCCGAAGGAAAAGTCGAGCTCCCAGTTCTCTTCGAACCTGTGCTTCTGCATGTCCGTCAGGACGCTGTAGCAGATGTCTTTCGTTTCCGTCGGGGTGAGGGGCGGGTGCTTTACGGGCACGAGCTTGCCGTCGATCCTCAGCATCGGCGGGACGCCCGCCGTTATGTGGAGGTCCGACGCTCCGTTTTCGACTACGAGCTTTAAAAGTTTATCGATTGCCAGTCCCATTTATCCGTTCTCCGATCAGTCATCGGCGGCCGTGTTCCTCACGACTTCTTCTATGCTGGTTATGCCATCCTTCAGCTTTACCAGGGCGCTCTGTCTCAAGGTCATCATTCCCTGCCTTATGGCTTCGCGCTTTATTTCGAGCGCCGACGCGCCGCTAAGTATGAATTCCTTGAGCTCTTCGTTTATCTCCATCACTTCGAATACGGCGAGCCTGCCCTTGTATCCAGTGCCGGAGCACAGCTTGCATCCCTCGCCCGTCCCCTTGTAGACGACGAAATCCGAGACTTCCTTCGGGGAGACGCCGAGGTCGATGAGGACCTGCGGCGGCACTTCGACCTGCTGCTTGCATTCGGGGCATATGACCCTGACGAGCCTCTGGGCGACGATTGAGTTGAGGGACGCCGTTACGAGGAAAGGCTCGACGCCCATGTTGAGGAGTCTGGTGATCGTGGATGGGGCGTCGTTCGTGTGGAGGGTCGAAAGGACGAGGTGACCGGTGAGCGCCGATTTTATCGCGATCTCGGCAGTTTCGTAGTCCCTTATTTCGCCGACGAGTATGACGTCCGGGTCCTGCCTTAAGAATGACCTTAAGCAGGACGCGAAGGTGAGGCCTATTTCTTCGTGGACCTGGACCTGGTTTACGCCGGGAAGGCTGTATTCGACCGGGTCTTCGGCTGTGGAAATGTTGACGTCGATACGGTTAAGGTCCATGAGAGAGGAGTAGAGAGTGGTCGTTTTACCGCTTCCCGTGGGACCCGTTATAAGCACCATGCCGTAGGGCTGGTATATGGATTTCTTGAATACTTCGAGCTGCTGCTCGTAAAACCCGAGCTTCGTGAGGTCGAGCTTTAAGGACTCTTTGTCGAGAATCCTCATGACCACCTTTTCGCCGAAGAGTGTCGGAACGACGGAGACCCTGTATTCCATGGTTTTGGTCTGGCCGAGCTTCACTTTTATTCGGCCGTCCTGGGGCAGCCTTCTCTCGGCGATGTCGAGGTTGGACATGACCTTTATTCTCGACGTGACCGCGTTCTTGAGCTTCAGCGGCGGGTGCATTATGTCGTAGAGTACGCCGTCTATCCTGTATCTTACGCGGAGCTGTTTTTCGTAGGGCTCTATGTGTATGTCGCTCGCGCCCTTTCTTATGGAATCCATGAGAAGGTGGTTTACGAGCTTTATGACCGGGGCTTCTTCGGAAGCCTTTTCGAGGTCGTTTATGTCTATGTTTTCCTCGCCGCTTATCTCGATGAGAAAATCGTCGAGGTCGCCGAGGAGCCTGTCGACCGCAGCGTTGCTTTCGCGGGCCTTCTGCGCGTCTTCCCATTCCTGCTGGGAGCCGTAGAACCTTTCAATTGCGTTCCGTATCGACCTTTCGGACGTGACTACGACCTCGATATTGTTCCCGGTTGCGAATTTGAGGTCGTCGACGGCGAAGATGTTAGACGGATCGGACATTGCGACGACGAGCGTGGAGCCCGATTTACTTATAGGAATGAGCTTGTGCTTTATCGCCGTTTCCCTCGTGACCGACTTTAGTATCTCGTGGGCTATGTCGAACTGGTCGAGATTGATCGCGGGTACGCCGTACTGCTTGCTGAGGTAGGCCACGAGCTGGTGCTCGTCTATGTAGCCGAGGTTGAGGAGGGTTTCGCCGAGCCTCTTGCCCGTTTCCCTCTGCTCCTGTATCGCTGTTTTCAGCTGATCGAGGTTTATAACATCTTCCTTGATCAGTATATCGCCCATCTGTGCGCTTACTCGTTGTTCCTTCATGGGAATCCTGTAATTCCTTTACGCTCGTTTATATGTCTTGCGCCGGCCATGCCCGCCTTCGGGCCTAGACATTGCCCTGGCTATACAGATCAATCAGCGGGGATGATGAGGACTATCCTGACAGGGGATCAAACGGCGGATGCGGAGAGCGGTTTCGGCGCGCCACGGAAGCAAGCCTTTCGCAAGCTTCGGGAGCACCTGCCGCTATAACTTCGGATTCGCACCCATGGTTTTTACAACCCACCCTTTTCGATTCACCATCCTATGACATTGTATACTGTTATTACGTTTTAATGTCAATCCGCGCTGAAAGCGCAAAATATCATTGAGTATTTTAGCAAATTGCATGCCAAAGTTCGCCGTTCATCATTGACTGTATAAGTTTCTATAATAACAATACTTTACCATGGCCGCCGCCCGGTGTATCGATCCGGTAGGCGTTACGAATGACAAATATTGCGGAAAACAGTCCTCAAATTGTCATAGGCCATGCGTCTCAATCAGCCGGGGAGCCGCTTTTGGGAGGGTAGGGACAAAATTTAAACCGGTAGTAACACCTGAGGCTCGGAGGGGCCACCGGTGATTAACGCGGCCCGGGTCAGGTAGAATAAACGCCATGTCTCAAGCGAAGATAGTGATAGCCGGCGGCGGGCTCGCCGGAGTGGAAGCCGCGCACCAGGCCGCGAAAGCGGGAATTAAGGCTAGGCTCTACGAGATGAGGCCGGGGACAATGTCACCCGCGCACAGCACCGGGGACCTCGGGGAGCTCGTATGCAGTAACTCCCTTAAATCCGATTCCATGGAGAACGCGAGCGGCATATTGAAGGAGGAGATGAGGAGTCTGGGCTCGCTCGTCATCGAGGCGGCCGACAGGACGCGCGTGCCCGCCGGAAAGGCGCTCGCCGTGGACAGGGTGAAGTTCGCAGAATATATAACGGAGAAAATAGAAGAGAACCCGCTTATAGAGCTTGTGAGGGAAGAATTTAAAGAGATACCAGAAAATCCCGGAATTCCCCACATAATAGCGACGGGGCCGCTTACGTCTGAAGCACTCTCTCAAAGAATCAGGGGGATTTCGGACGGCTCGGACCTTTATTTTTACGACGCGATATCGCCGATTGTCGATGCCGAGACTATAGATTATTCGAAGGTCTTCAGGGCGTCGCGCTACGAGAACGGCGAGACGGAAGAGGGGGATTATCTCAATTGTCCGTTAGGCGGCGAGGAATATTACAGGCTCGTCGAAGAGCTTGCGAACGCGGAGAAGATAGAGACCCGTGATTTCGAGAAGGGGATTTACTTCGAGAGCTGCCTTCCCGTGGAGGTCATTGTCGAGAGGGGGGTCGATACACTGAGATACGGGCCGGCGAAGCCTGTCGGCCTCAGGGACCCCCGGACCGGGAGGACGCCGTTTGCAGTGATCCAGCTCAGGGCCGAGAACTCCGGGGGGACTATGTTCAATATCGTAGGGTTTCAGACGAAGCTGAGATATCCCGAACAGAGGCGCATATTCAGGATGATACCCGGGCTCGAGGGCGCGGAGTTCATGAGGTACGGGAGCGTTCACAGGAATACCTATATTAATTCGCCCGCGCTCCTCCGGCCGACGCTTCAGACGAAGGCGGACCCGATGCTCTTTTTCGCGGGGCAGATCGTCGGAGTCGAGGGATACGCGGAATCGGCCGCCATGGGGATAATAGCGGGGATAAACGCCGTCAGGGTCGCCTCGGGAAAAGAGCCCGGCGTGCCCCCGAGGGAGACGGCGATAGGGTCGCTCCTTTCCTACATTACCGACGCCGGCATAAAGAAATTCCAGCCCATGAATATCAATTTCGGGCTCTTTCCGGCCCTTCCGGGGAAGGTGAGGAAGACCGAGAGGAAGGGCGCCGTGGCCGAGAGGGCGCTCTCAGCGATAGGCGGTTTCCGGCCCGCCTGAGGGCGCGAATTAAGTCAGTCGCCAGCGGGGCTTATGAGCCGAATCCAGGGATGAAAAGGCCCGTTCCGGAGAGGGTTTCAAGCCTTCAAGAAATTCGTAAACTTTACTTGACATTTATAATAAAGTGGTCTAATTTTTACATTATGCTTCAGAACAGGGCGGAAGTCAGTCTTCCGGATAAAATATACTTCCGGATAGGTGAAGTAAGCGATTTCACGGGTATAAAACCGTACGTTTTAAGGTACTGGGAGAGTGAGTTCGAGGAGATCGCGCCAATCAGGAGAAAGTCCCAGAGGCTTTACGACAGGGAAGCGATCCACACGATCGTAAAGATCAAGAACATGCTCTACGATCAGAACTTCACCATAGCCGGAGCCAAGAAAAAGCTCAAGGAAGAGGCCAGCCAGAAGCGTGTGAGCACGAAGGTCAACGTTCTCCTGCACGAGATACTGGGCGAGCTCAAGTCCATAAAGCAGAATCTTGGATGAAACCTCGTTTCCCCTTTTATAATTCACCGTATACAGCTTAATCAGGCGGGGTGTAGCGCAGCTTGGTAGCGCATCGGCATGGGGTGCCGAGGGTCGCCGGTTCGATTCCGGCCACCCCGACCACTATACAATTTCGCTGAATTTCATGAAGTTTACGTGTACTTACTTGCCCCGGTAGGGTAATTGTGTATTTTCTATTGCTCAAGGCCGACCTCTTTTGCCGGAAACAATCATGCCGCCCACGATACTGATATCGAACGACGACGGAATAAATTCGGAAGGGCTTCACAAGCTCCACGAAACGCTTAAGGAGCTGGGTGAGGTGTTCGTCGTCGCGCCGGACAGGGACCAGAGCGCGGTCAGCCATTCGCTGAGCCTTTACCGCCCGCTCAGGATAGAGCAGATATCGGAGTATGTCTACACTGTAGACGGCACGCCGACGGACTGCGTCAACATAGCCGTTAACGGAATACTCAAGGACAGGAAGATCGATATAGTCGTTTCGGGCATAAACAAGGGCGAGAACCTCGGGGACGACATAACATACTCGGGGACAGTGAGCGCGGCGATGGAGGGGGCGCTCCTGGGGGTGCCCTCAATGGCGGTTTCCCTCGCGACGAAGGTGGACTTTAATTTCGAGGCCGCCGCCTATTACGCCAAGCTCATAGCGGAATACGTTCTTCATTCGAAGCTCCCGACCTCGACGATACTCAATGTTAACGTGCCGCACATGCCGCAGGGGGACATAAGGGGCATACTCGTGACGAGGCAGGGGAAGCGCGTCTACGGTGAGCCGGTCGTGGAGAAAATCGACCCCCGAGGGAAGAAGTACTACTGGATCGGCGGCTACGAGCTCGGGTCCATCGACATAGAGAACTCGGACATAGCGGCTGTTAAAAGAGGGTACGTATCGGTCACGCCGATAAGCCTCGACCTTACCGACTACGGATTTCTCGACAAGCTGAGAGGGGACCTCCCCGAAAAGCCCTGAACCGGCGGGCATTTCAATCCGCCGGCCGTTTCCTTTTTCATTCTACTCCGCCGCACATTCATTTTTTTAGACACGTCCTCTCCGTTTTCGCCCGGGATAAAAATGCTACGGCATTTATAACGTATATGTTATCCTTGTACCTCCGGAGGCAATAAAATATGAGCGACTTCTACCAGACAGAGACGATCTCGACCCTTCACAGGCTCAACAGGAATAATGTATCGCAGCTCGAAGAAGAGCTCGAAGAGTTTTGCGAGACCCGGCCCATCGCGCTCGTTCTCCCGTGCCTTTACTCGGAGCTCAAGAGAAAGGCCCTCAGGGACATACTTAAAAAGCTGAGGGACGTGAAGTACCTGAACGAGATAGTGATAACGCTCGGAAGGGCGGACGAGGAGGAATTCAGGCACGCGCAGGAATACTTCTCCATACTGCCGCAGAACTACAAGATCATATGGGACGACGGGGCGAGGATGACCTCCGTGTTCAACCTCCTTAAGGAGAACAGGCTCCAGGTCGGGGAGCCGGGGAAAGGAAGGGCCGCCTGGATAGCTTATGGCTATGTTCTCGCGGGGGAGAAGAGCGAGGTCATCGCGCTTCACGACTGCGACATACTGACCTATTCGCGGGAGCTCCTGGCGAGGCTTTGTTATCCCCTCGCGAACCCGAACATGGATTACGAATTCTGTAAGGGCTATTATTCGAGGGTCACGGACAGGATGTACGGGAGGGTGACGCGCCTTTTCATATCGCCCGTCATAAGGGCGCTGAAAAAGATATTCGGGCACCTGCCGTTCCTGCAGTATCTCGACAGCTTCAGGTATCCCCTCGCGGGCGAGTTTTCGATGAAGACCGACCTCGTGAGGGTGAACAGGATCCCCGCCGACTGGGGGCTCGAAGTGGGCTCCCTCGCGGAGGTGTTCAGGAACGTCTCCCTAAAGAGGGTGTGCCAGGTCGACCTCGCCGACAGTTACGATCACAAGCACCAGGAAGTGTCCCCCGACGATCAGACGGGCGGGCTTCTCAAGATGTGCGCCGACATATCGCAGTCGCTTTTCAGGACGCTTTCGTCGGAGGGCGTTATTTTCTCCGAGAGCATTTTCAACACCCTCCTCGTCACCTATCTTAAAATCGCGCAGGATACTATAAAGATGTATGAGGACGACGCAGCCATAAACGGACTCTTCTTCGACAGGCACGACGAGGGGCTCGCGGTGGAGACATTCGCCAAGGGTATAAGGATCGCGAGCCACCAGTTCCTCCAGGACCCGCTCGGCTCGCCGCTCATTCCTAACTGGAGCAGGGTGACCTCGGCCATTCCCGACATACTCGATCAGCTTAAGGACGCGGTTGAAAAGGACAATGCCTAGGCTTCTTCTCTTTACGGACTTGGACGGTACTCTCCTCGACCACGATACGTATTCGTTCGAGCCCGCCCGGGAGGCATTGGCCGCGCTCGAATCCGAAGACATTCCCGTCGTATTCACGACGAGCAAGACCCGCGCAGAGATAGAGAAGTGGAGGCGTCTCACAAGGAACGCGCATCCGTTCATATCTGAAAACGGCGGGGCCATATTCGTGCCAGAGGGATATTTCGGCGGGGATTTCGCTTATGACAGAAAGGAAGGCGGCTATCTCGTGATAGAGCTCGGCGCCACGCACCGGGAGCTCGCGGAGGCGCTCGCGGATATACGGCGGGAAACAGGCCTCGATATGAGAGGCGTCTCCGAAATGGAGATAGAGGAGGTCATGCGGCTCACCGGTCTCGATGAAGAGTCCGCAATGCTGGCGAAACAAAGGGAGTACGGGGAGCCGTTCATTGTTCATGGCGACGGCGGGGCGGAAGAGACGGTAATCCGTGAAATCGAAAAGCGCGGATACAGCCACACGCAGGGCGGGAGATTTCATCACATACTCGACGGCACCAACAAGGGAAAGGCCGTTTCGATACTGAAGGGGCTATACATTAAGGAGCGGGGAGTGGTTGTTACCGCGGGGATAGGGGACAGCCTGAACGACCTCCCGATGCTGAAGGCCGTGGACATTCCCATACTCGTCAGAAAACCGGGCGGGGTGTATGACGAGAGGGTGAAGGTAGCGGGAATGGCTATCGCCGACGCCCCGGGACCATATGGATGGAACTCCGCCGTATTAAAGCTGATTGTCAGCTTTGGGGAAAAAGAGCCCGGAGAATAATAGAATCGGTGCGGACCCAGTGGTATCATTATAGTCCGTGAGGCAGATACACATACGCCACAAGCGGAGGAAGAAGAAGGGCGGCATGATGCCCTTCATAATCGGCTCCGTCCTTCTGCACCTCCTTTTGCTCATATCTCTTGTCATATCCCAGTTCGATGTCGCCCCGAAGGTTGCAAAGCAGGAAAAGAAGCAGCCCGAGTTCATCGAGATAACCGACATACCGGTACCGAAAGAAAAGGAAACGAAGCCGCCCAAGGAGACGAAGCGCCTTGCGGAGAGGTCTCACGACGCGCCAGAGGAAAAAACGCGAGACGAGTATACCAAGAGGGGCTCTCCGCCTGTCCCGCCCGCGCCGCAGCAGCCTCCCGCGCCTCCCGTTCCCCCGCAGCCTGAGCAAAAGCCAAGGACCGAAGTTAAAAAACAGCAGCCCAAGCCCGCCGAGAAGAAGGCGGAAAAGAAGACCGAGACCAAGGTCGCCAAACGCGAAGAGATAAGAAAACAGGTCCAGAAAGAGGAGGCCATGAGAAAGGAAGCCCTCGCGGCGCTCCCGAGGGAAGAGTTGAAGGAAACCGGCAAACAGGAGGCGCAGGAGCAGACGCCGACGAAAGACCTTTCGAAGATAACTAGGGATGACCTTTTCAGCGGCGTGCCTTCATCGTTTTCACAGCCCTCCAACAGCTCGCCCGATTATCTCGGCGCCAGAGACATTAACAAGAAAGAGGATACTGTCGAGCTCAGCACGACGGAGTATAAATACTTCTCTTACTTTGCGAAGCTGAAGAGGCAAATCGAGGGCGTCTGGGGCTATCCCCAGGAATCGCGTATGCGTGGTGAGCAGGGGCAGCTCTATCTCGTCTTTACTATAAAGAGGAACGGGGAGCTTGCGAACATCGAGCTCCTGAGGTCTTCGGGTTATGCGCGGCTCGACGAAGAGGCCATGAGGGCGATAAGGACGGCCGCGCCGTACGCTCCATTCCCCGAAGCATGGGGGGCGCTCGAAACCCTTAACATTAAGGCCACGTTCATATATGAGTTCGGCGGGTTTATAAGGTAGGAGTAAAGCGGCAAGTATCAGAAAACGACGACGCCCGCGGCTCCGGGGCGTTTCTTTACTATCTCTCCAACGACCGCGGCCTTTTCCTTCATGCCGCGGAGCTTCTTCAAAACGGCGGCCGCGGTTTCAGACGGCACTACAATTATCATCCCTACGCCGCAGTTAAACGTCCGCAGCATCTCTTCGCGGTCGACCCGCCCTTCCCTTTCGATTAGCTCCATCACGGGCGGCATTCTCCATTTGGAGGAATCGAGGGAAGCGGCGCACCCTTTCGGAAGGACGCGCGGAATATTTTCGAGGAGGCCGCCGCCTGTTATGTGGGCGACGGCGTTAATCCGGAATTCCTGCTTCAGTTTGAGTATCGTTTTGACGTAGATGCGGGTCGGTTCGAGGAGCTCTTCGCCGAGGGTGAGCGTGAGCGGCGCGGGCTTTGCGCCGAGCTTGTACTTTTTCTTTTCGAGTAGGACCTTTCGGGCTAGGGAGTAGCCGTTCGAGTGAAGCCCGCTCGACGGGAGGCCGATTACGGCGTCGCCGACTTTTACGCGGGAGCCGTCGATTATATCGTCCTTGTCTATAACGCCGACCGCGAAGCCGGCGAGGTCGAACTCGCCGTTCTTATAGAACCCCGGCATCTCGGCTGTTTCGCCGCCCAGGAGAGCGCAGCCGGCGGCTTTGCAGCCCGCGACGATACCCTTTATGATCTCGGCGGCCTCTTTCGGCCTTAGATTCGAGGTTGCAAGGTAATCCAGAAAGAATAACGGCTCCGCGCCGCAGGCGACGAGGTCGTTCACGTTCATGGCGACGAGGTCGATTCCGACTGTGTCGAGCTTTCCCGTCATGAAGGCGATTTTGAGCTTCGTGCCGACGCCGTCTGTCGCCGCCATCAGAACAGGCTTTTTATACTTCCCGGAAGGCAATTCATAAGCCCCCGAAAATCCCCCGATTTTCCCGAGGACGTTCTTGTTGGCTGTCGATCTGGCGAGGGGTTTTATGAGCTCGACGAATAGGTTGCCGGCGTCTATATCGACTCCCGAGCTTTTGTAGGTAGTCTTCCCCATGACGGGTTTGAAAGATACCTGAGGGGCGGGGTTTGTCTACGAGGGCTTCCCGGAGAAACCGGCGCTCCCCAGACGGCTCCCGGCGGTTTGAGTTATAATGTTAATGACGAAGATTGTCCCCGGGACGGATTTCCAAAAAATTTATATAATGGTATTATTTTCCGTCGAATTTTTCGGGACGGAAGGATTTTATCCGATGATAAGGTTTAACAGATGACTTTTCAGGAACTGATACTCTCGCTCCAGAGCTACTGGGCGAAAAAAGGATGTATCATAGTGCAGCCCTACGACACGGAGAAGGGAGCGGGGACGTTTCATCCCGCGACGTTCTTGAGGTGCCTCGGGCCCGAGCCGTGGTACGTCGCGTATGTCGAGCCTTCGAGGCGTCCTACGGATGGTAGATACGGTGAGAACCCGAACAGGCTCCAGCACTACTACCAGTTCCAGGTGCTTATAAAGCCTTCGCCCGACAACATCCAGGAGCTATACCTCGACAGCCTCCGGCATCTCGGGATAGACCCGCTCGCGCACGACATAAGGTTTGTCGAGGACGACTGGGAGTCGCCGACGCTGGGCGCGTGGGGGCTCGGGTGGGAAGTGTGGCTCGACGGCATGGAGATAACGCAGTTCACGTATTTCCAGCAGGCGGGGGGAATCGACTTAAAGCCCGTTTCCGCCGAGCTTACGTATGGGACGGAAAGGATCGCCATGTACCTGCAGGGTGTCGAAAGCGTATACGACCTCGAATGGACGAAAGGGGTCACGTACGGAGAGATACACCACAGGGACGAATTCGAATTTTCGACTTATAACTTCCAGGAATCGGACCCGGAGATGCTCCGGGACCTTTTCGACAAATTCGAGGCGGAGTGCCGAAAGCTGGCGCAGAAAGAATTGCCGCTCCCGGCTTACGATTACTGCCTCAAATGCTCGCATACGTTTAATCTCCTGGACGCAAGGGGCGCCATAGGCGTCGCCGAGAGGGCGTCTTACATTGGAAAGGTGAGGGCACTAGCGAAGATGTGCGCCGAGGGATACCTGAAACAAAGGGAGGCGATGGGATATCCCCTGGCTTTAAAAGATCCATGGGCAAAGAGCTGATACTAGAGATAGGCACGGAAGAGATTCCGGCGGGATTCATGAACGACGCGATCGCCAGCCTGGCCTCCATAACATCGAGGAAGCTCGGGGAAAACGCCGTTCCGTTCAAGGCGGCCGAGGCGTTCGGCACGCCGAGGAGGCTCGTCCTCAGGATAACCGGGCTCGCCGAAAAGCAGGAGGACAGGGCTGTCGAGTCTTACGGGCCGCCCGTCAGGATAGCTTTCGACGCGGAAGGGAACCCGACACAGGCGACCCTCGGTTTCGCGAAGTCGCAGGGCGTGGACGTGGGGGACCTCGTGCGAGTGAGCAGGGACAAGGGCGAGCTTCTGGCTGTGATAAGGCAGGTCAAAGGACAAAAAACCCAGGCATTACTCAAACAGCTGTTACCTGAAATAATTACCTCGATACCTTTTAGAAAATCGATGAAGTGGGGAGACGGGGACTTAACCTTCGCGAGGCCGATAAGGTGGATCCTCGCCGTTTACGACGGGAAGACGATCCCGTTTAGAGTCGGCGACGTGAAGAGTTCTAATAAAAGCCGCGGGCACAGGTTCATGAGCCCGAAGCCCTTTAAAGCCGAGGGATGGGAGGATTATTCGCGCGGGCTCGAAGAGGGGTTCGTCGTCCTGGACCAGGAAAAGAGGAAGAATATAATCCGGGAAGATGTGAGCAGGCTCGCGGAGTCGATAGGCGGGAGCGTCGAGGACGACCCGGAGCTTCTCGAAACGGTGAACTATCTCGTCGAATACCCGGTAGTTTTGAAGGGAGATTTCGAGAAGGATTTCCTCGAGCTTCCGCAAGAGGTTCTCATAAGCGTTATGAAGAACCATCAGAAATACTTCGCCGTATTCTCGAATGCGGAGCCGGAGAAGCTCCTGCCGCACTTCATATTCGTTTCCGGGACGAAGGTTAAGGACAGCCGCGTTGTCTCGAAGGGGAACGAAAGGGTCATAAGGGCGAGATTTACTGATGCCAGATTCTTTTTTGATGAGGACAGGAACGCGGGGCTCGAAGCGCGTATCGAAAAACTGAAAGGGATGGTTTTCCTCTCGGAGATAGGGAGCTATTACGACAAGACCGAAAGGCTGAAAGAATTGGCCGGGGCGATAGCGAAGTCGCTCGGCTTTGACGGGCTCACTGCGGACGCAGGGCGCGCCGCCTGGCTCTCGAAGGCGGACCTCGCGACGCAGATGGTGTTCGAGTTCCCCGAGCTTCAGGGCATCATGGGAAAATACTACGCGAGGCTGGCCGGGGAGAAGGAGGAAATCGCGAGGGCCATCGAGGAGCAGTACATGCCGAACTCACGGGCCGGGGACCTCCCGGAGACGGTTACGGGCTCCATACTCAGCATCGCCGACAAGACGGATACTATATCGGCGTGCTTCATGGCCGGACTCATACCGACTGGGGCTTCGGACCCATACGCTTTGAGGCGGCAGTCGATAGGAATAATAAATATAGTTCTCGAAAAGGGGTTCGCGCTCGATCCCGGGGCGCTCTTCAGGGCCGGGATAAGGGCCATTGAGAGCCGTGCGGCCGGGAAGTTCGCCGGAAGGGAAAGTAGCACGCTTCCAGGCATACTGGATTTCGTGAGGGAGAGGTTCAGGAACCTCATGATCGCGGAAGGATTTCCGCAGGACGTCGTCGACGCCGTTTTAAGCGCGGGGTTCGGCGATATAGTCGAGACGAAGAGAAAGATAGAGGCGCTCGCCGAGTTCAGGAGCGCCCCGGATTTCGAATCGCTCGGTATTGCATTCAAGCGGGTCGTGAATATCGTTAAGGGGCAGGAGGGAGGCGGTGTGAACGAATCGCTCTTCGCGGAGCCTGTCGAGAAGGAGCTGTTTTCGTCGCTTGAATCCGCTCGCAGCGGCGCCGGGGAAAGGATCGCCGAGCGGGATTATAAAGGCGCGCTCGCCGTGATGAAGAACCTCAAGGAGCCCGTGGACAGGTTTTTCGATAACGTTATGGTCATGGACAAGAACGAGGATTTGAAACGGAACAGGCTTTCGATGCTCGGGGAAATCAGGGAGCTCTTTTTTACCATAGCCGATTTCTCCAAGCTGAGCACCTGAACAATGAAAACAATGGACTTAACCACGGGCCTTTAAATCAAACTCGATATCAGAAGGAAACGGCAATGAAGAAATTCGTATATCTGTTCGGAAACGGAAAGGCGGAAGGTAAGGGGGATATGAAGGACCTCCTCGGCGGAAAGGGCGCCGGCCTCGCCGAGATGACCAGGATAGGGATACCCGTGCCACCGGGATTCACGATAAGCACCGAAGCGTGTAAGGAATTCTACGATAACGGCGGGCATCTGCCGCAGGCGATCGTAAAGGAGATAGAGCAGAACCTCGGGAAGCTCGAAAAGCTCATAAACAAGAAGTTCGGCAACCCGGACAATCCCCTTCTCGTATCCGTCCGCTCTGGGGCGAAGTTCTCCATGCCTGGAATGATGGACACCATACTTAACCTCGGGCTCAACGACGAGACGGCCGAGAGGCTTTCACAGAAAACCGACAATCCGATATTCGTCTGGGACGCCTACAGGAGGCTCGTCCAGATGTTCTCGGACGTCGTCCTCGGGATAGACAAGGAAGAGTTCGAGCACATATTCGGCGAGGTGAAGAAAAAGGAGCGCGTCAAGGACGACAGCCAGCTCACGCCCGCGGTTCTCAGGGAAGTGATAAAGAAATCGAAGCAGCTCGTGAAGTCTAAAACTAAAAAGGACTTTCCGCAGAAACCGCTCGACCAGCTTTTCATGGCGATAAACGCCGTGTTCCTTTCGTGGAACAACCAGAGGGCCATATTCTACAGGAAGCAGTATGGCATACCCGACGATATAGGGACAGCCGCGAACGTGCAGGCGATGGTGTTCGGCAACATGAGCGACGACTCCGGAACCGGGGTCGGCTTCACGAGGGACCCCGCGACCGGCGAGAAGAACCTCTACGCCGAGTGCCTCATGAACGCACAGGGCGAGGACCTCGTCGCAGGGATACGGACGCCCAAGCACATAGACGAGCTTGCGCGCGAGCTTCCGAATGTTTACAAAGAACTACTGAAGATTGCGAAGATACTCGAGAATCACTTCAAGGACATGCAGGATTTCGAGTTTACGATAGAGAAGGGAAAGCTCTACTTCCTCCAGACGCGTAACGGAAAGAGGACCGGACTCGCGGCCCTCCGAATCGCATACGACATGGTGAAGGAAAAGCTCATATCCAAGGAAGAAGCGATCACGAGGATAGAGCCGGAGCACCTGGAGCAGTTCCTGTTCCCGATATTCGACCCAGTAGCCAAGGAGCAGCAGAGCGAGATAGCGAACGGGCTCGCGGCTTCGCCGGGCGCCGTATCCGGAAAGGTGGCCCTCGACGCGGACACCGCCGTCAAAATGAGGGGCGACGGGTTTAAGGTGATACTCGTCAGGAAAGAAACGAGCGCCGACGACATAAAGGGAATGGCGGCTTCGGAGGGAGTGCTCACAGCGAGGGGCGGAAGGACGAGCCACGCGGCTGTCGTCGGAAGGCAGATGGGGAAGGTTTGTATCGTCGGGGCCGAGGACATATCCATCGACGAGAAGAAGAAGTGCTTCCACTCGGGAGAGTTCAAGGTGAAGGAAGGGGACTACATATCCCTCGACGGGTTCGAGGGTAAGGTGTATTCAGGCCACGTTCCCGTTATACCTTCCGACATAATACAGGTCGTCGAGGGCAAGCTGAAGCCCGAGGATTCGGACAACTACCAGATTTTTTCCGCGATACTGAGCTGGGCGGACAAGATAAGGACGATAGGCATCAGGACGAACGCCGACACGCCCGCCGATACGAAGATCGCTTACAGGTTCGGGGCCGAGGGCATAGGACTCTGCAGAACTGAGCACATGTTCTTCGCCAAGGACAGAATTGGAATAATGCAGGACATGATCCTTTCCCAGACGCCCGAGGAGAGGAGCAAGTATCTCTCGAAGCTCCTCCCCATGCAGAAGAAGGATTTCAAGGAGCTTTTCCGGAACATGAAGGGCTACCCGGTTACGATAAGGCTTCTGGACCCTCCACTTCACGAGTTTCTGCCGAAGCCCGAGGAGCTCAGGCTAGAGATAAAGGAGCTCGAGCACAAGAAGGGCTCGTCCAAAGCTATCGAAAGGAAGAAGCTTCTCCTTGAAAGGGTGGAGGAGCTTCACGAATTCAACCCGATGCTCGGACTAAGGGGCTGCAGGCTCGGCATACTCATCCCCGACATCACCAGGATGCAGGCAAGGGCTATAATGGAGGCCGCACGAGAGGTGGCCGAGGAAGGCGGAAAGGTCCTGCCCGAGATAATGGTTCCGCTCGTGTCGATGGTTACGGAGATGAAATCGCAGAAGGACGTTATCGAAGAGGTGGCGAAGGAAGTCCTCGCCGGCTCCAGGAAAAAGATCGACTACAAGATAGGAACGATGATAGAGGTGCCGAGGGCCGCCGTCACAGCCGACCAGATAGCCGCCGAGGCCGAGTTCTTCTCCTTCGGGACGAACGACCTCACGCAGATGCTGTTCGGGCTTTCGAGGGACGACTCGGGGAAGATCATCAAGACCTACATGAACAACAAGGTTCCCCTCAACGGAAAGGAAGTCACGATAATGGAGAAGGACCCGTTCCTTACGCTCGACATGGGCGTCGTCGAGCTGATGAAGCTCGCGATAGAGAAGGGAAGGAGCGTCAGGCCCGGGCTTAAAGTCGGCATATGCGGCGAGCACGGCGGCGACCCGCAGTCTATCGAATATTCGAACGCGGTGGGTGTGGATTACGTGAGCTGCTCGCCCTACAGGGTGCCTATAGCGAGGCTCGCGGCGGCAAAGGGCGCTCTTAATAAGAAAAAGGTATAGAGCTTAAAACAAACAAAGCAAACAAAAATCTGCTGGACAAACAAAAACCCGCCGGCTCCCTGAATGGAAACCGGCGGGTTTTTTATTTTTGTAGTCCGGAGCGGTGATTTCTCCGGCGATTTTTCTAAGTTGTCGGCCGCGCGGCGTTTAGCTCGCGTAGGCCGTGGACCTTACTTCCCTTATTACGGTTATCTTAATCTGGCCAGGGTAGGCAACCTCACGCTCTATCTTCTTCGCTATCTCGTGCGAAAGGAGCGCACCCTCTTCGTCGTTTACCTTCGAGCTTTCGACGATTACCCTGACCTCACGGCCCGCCTGTATGGCGTAGCACTTCTCGACGCCGCGGAAGGAGCCCGCGATGCTTTCGATGTCGTTGATACGCTTGACGTAGGCCTCGTATGTTTCTCTCCTCGCGCCGGGACGGGCCGCCGAAATGGCGTCCGCCGCCTGGACGAGTATGGCGAGAAGGAGCTGGGGATGAGGATCGTGCGCCATGGCGACAGCCTCGATGATTTCCTTCGGCTCGCCGTACTTCCTGACGAGGTCTTCGCCGATATCGACGTGGGAGCCTTCGATTTCGTGGTCGACGGCCTTGCCGATGTCGTGAAGGAGCCCTCCCCTCTTGGCGAGCTTGACGTCGTATCCGATCTCCGACGCCAGAATGCCGCATATGAACGCGACCTCGATCGAGTGATTGAGTATATTCTGGGAATAGCTCGTCCTGTACTTGAGCCTGCCGACGAGCTTTATGAGCTCGGGGTGCATCGAGGGGATGCCTAGATCGAAGAGCGCCGCTTCGCCGGCCTTCTGGATCTCGCGCTCGATTTCCTTTTCGACGTCGGAGACTATCTCTTCGATGCGCGCGGGGTGAATCCTGCCGTCGTTTATCAGCTTTTCGAGTGAAACTCTCGCTACTTCCCTTCGTATGGGGTTGAGCGACGAGACGACTACCGTTTCAGGGGTGTCGTCGATTATGATGTCTACCCCCGTCCTCGCCTCTATCGACCTTATGTTCCTTCCCTCGCGGCCGATGATCCTTCCCTTCATATCGTCGTTCGGGAGGTTGACGACGGATATCGTCTTTTCGCTCGTGTACTCGCCGGAGTATTTCTGTATGGCGAGGGCGATAATGTCCTTGGCCTTCCGCTCGGCTTCCTCGTGGAGCTGCTCGTCTATCTGTTTTAACTTCTTCGCGGCCTCGTGTCGGGCTTCGTCTTCTATTATATTGACGAGCTCGTTCTTGGCCGCCTCCTGAGTCATGCCGGCTATGTCTTCAATTTTCTTCCTGGCTTCGTCGATAACGGAATCGAGCTCCTTTTGCTTATTCGAAAGCGACTGGTCTTTAGAGACGAGGTCGCGCTCTTTTTTTCCGGCGTCCGATTCCCTCTTTTCTACAGCCTCGTACTTCTTGTCGAGCACTTCCTCCTTTTTCTGAAGCCTTTTTTCGGCCTTGAACAGCTCTTTCTGCTTCTCCCTTACTTCGAACTCTATTTCCGCCGTTCTCTTCTCTACTATCTCCTTGGCCTTCAGTTCACCCTGAATCCTTACCTTGTCCGCTTCCTTCCTGGCATTCTCGATAATGATTTCGGCTTCGTCCTTCTTTAAAGCGATCTTCTTTTTAAGCTCCATCTGTTTGTAAAGATGATGAACCGCAAAACCCAGCACGAAAGCTACGGCCGCCACCAGGGCCGCTATTATCCATGCAGACATTTTAGCTACCTCCTGTTATTCTCTTGCAATAAACACCCCCGACTCCGTTATCACCATACCGCAACCGAGGTCGTGCTTCCCCCGGGGTACGGATTTCAACACCTGAAAGCCGTACGCGAGGGCAATTCTTTTTTCGCGCGGGACTCTCGCCACCGCGCGGTCGTAATATCCTTTTCCGTATCCTATTCTGTTTCCCGATGTGTCGAAAGCCACTCCCGGAAGGAGGACGAGGTCGAGCCCGCGGGCCTCTTCGGATGATACCGGGGGTTCCGGTATGCCGTAGGCGCCCGGAGAAAGCTCCGAGAGATCGCGCACCCTCCTGAACAGGAGCTCACCGCCGGCTACGACGGGGAAATAAGCCTCCCTGCCGCCGGCAACGATGTCAGCGAAGATTTCGGACGTATCGACTTCGTTTCTTACCGGGGAATAAAGAGCTATCCTGGCCGCGTTTCTATAACAATCGAGCGCGGCGAGCGCCGTGAAGATCGCACTGCTTTTAAGCCGCAGTTCTTCCCGGCTTCTGTTTATTCTCAGACCGAGAATAAAAGAGCGAACGGATTCTTTATCGTTGGAAAGATTTAAACTCCCTGCCTCGGCGACGGAATGGAGCTCTTCAGCATTTTCAAAATCATCTGTATTTATACGAGTCTTCCAATTCTTCTCTTCCGAGTCCTTCTCTAAGAACGCCTTCGTCAAAACCGAATGTTTCTTTGTCGCTGAGGGAGTTATCCAGTATTTTGACCAATCTGTTAGATCTCTCTTCGGCACTTTCTTTAAATTCCTTGAAGTCCTTCAATAGCTTGAAGTAATCATCTGTAATCTTCAGCATGGCAAGTAGTACCGGCCTGGGCACGGCTGCGCCGCTCTCCTGTCCGGAAATTTCTTTTATCTTCTGTTCAAGATATGTTGCTATCTCCTGAACGTAATTCTCTTCAGCATCGGTTTTAATAAAATATTCGATGTCGAAAAATTTAATTTTAAGACGCTTCAACCTATGCCTCTGACCTGCTCAAATATATCTCGACCTTCTCTATAACTCTGTCGAGCTTCTGCTTGATTTCATCTCTTTCTTTTTCGAGTTTCTTGACACTATCCCTGAGTTTGGACACTTCCTCAAGGAGGTTTTTATGCTCCACCTCGAGCTTTGTTTTCCTCGACAAAGCCTCTTTGATTTTGCCTTCTAGAATATCCATTGTTTCCATTATCTTACACATCACAAGTTTAATCTTATCTTGAAATTTATGCAAGATGTGTGATGATATTAGGCTGAAATGCCCGAAACAGGTATGCTAAAAAGGCTCGAGGAAGTCGAGAAAAAGTACCTCGAAATAGAGCAGAGCTTGAACAGCCCGGACATCAGTCCGCCGGAAATTCATAAGTATTCTAAGGAACTTTCGGACCTCGACGAGCTTGTCGAGACCTACAGAAGCTATAAAAAAACCCTCGAAAGGATAGAGGAAAACAGGGCCCTGCTCAAGGATAAGGACCTCGGGGAGCTTGCGCGCGAGGAGCTGGAGGAATTAGAGGAGGATCTCGCCCGCCTGGAAAACGAGCTCAGGACGCTCCTCCTGCCGAAGGACCCGAACGACGCCAAAAACGTCTTCCTCGAGATAAGGGGCGGGACCGGCGGCGACGAGGCCGCCCTCTTCGCGGCCGACCTCTTCAGGATGTATTCGAAGTATGCCGAGGCCAGGAGATGGAAGGTCGAGATAATAAGCCTGAGCGAGACAGGCATAGGCGGTATAAAAGAAATTGTCGCAGCCATCGAGGGCAAGGACGTATTCAGCCGGATGAAATACGAAAGCGGCGTCCACAGGGTGCAGCGTGTGCCGTCGACGGAGACGAGCGGGCGGATTCACACATCCACCGCGACCGTGGCGATTCTGGCGGAGCCGGACGAGGTGGAAGTCGAGATAGACGAGAAAGAGCTCAAGATAGACACATACAGGGCGTCGGGGCCGGGCGGACAGCACGTCAACAAGACGGACTCTGCGATAAGGATAACGCACCTCCCGACGGGAATAGTAGTACAGTGCCAGGACGAGAGGTCTCAGCACAAGAACAGGGCGCACGCCATGAGGATGCTCCGCGCGAAGCTCTACGAGATAGAAGAGGAGAAGCGGAGAAACGAGATAGCCAGCGCGAGGAAGAGCCTTGTCGGGACGGGGGACAGGAGCGAGAAGATACGAACCTACAACTACAGGGACGGAAGGATTACTGACCACAGGATCGGGCTCACCTTATACAAGATAGAAGCCATACTCAACGGGGAGCTCGACGAGCTGGTCGACGCCCTGACGGCTTACTACCAGACTGAAATCCTGAAACAAGCGGCGTATTCCTGACCGTCTTGTGTTAAACTACACCTGCCATTCCGGACGGCCGCGCCCGGCGCCGGATAGACCTGACAAATTTCATAATTCAGAAGCTTTTATTGTATTTAAAGACGACGCTTAATAGAATATAGACATGGACTTGTACTGGATCCCGGTTCTCTGCTACTTCGCGGCCACCTTATTCTACATGGGCTACCTTTTCATGAACCACAAGAGCGGCCTCAGGATAGGCTTCTATATGGTCGTCCTCGGAACGCTGACCCAGGCCGCGAGCCTCGCCGCGCTTTACATAAAGGGTATACCCATCGCCGGGGGGCTCGACACGACCCTCTACCTCTTCGCCCTTTTCATCACGATCGCGTTCATAGGATCGCAGCTCAAGTTCAACGCCCCTATACTCGGGACATTCGTATCGCCGCTTGCGTTTATCATGACCCTGCCTCATGTGATCCTGCCAAAGGGGATGATAGAGCACAACCCGTCGCTCATGAACCCGTGGGTGCTCGTGCATATAGTGCTCATACTCTTAGGCGAGGCGCTTTTTACAGTCGCATTCATATCTGGCCTCCTCTACATATTCGAGGAGAGGAAGATAAAGTCGAAGCACGTGGGAAGCTTCCTCCAGAAATTGCCTTCACTTACGACCCTCGACAGGATAAACCACATATGCCTTCTCGCCGGATTCCCGCTTCTCACACTGGGGCTTGCGCTGGGCCTTCTACTGGCGAAGGAGATATGGGGGGAGGCGTGGGTGTGGGGGCAGAAGGAGACCTGGTCGATGGTGACCTGGGTTTTATACGCGGTGCTTCTCCACGGGAGGCTGTCGTCGGGATGGAAGGGGAAGAAGGCGGCTTTCGGCGCAGTGCTAGGCTTCGGAATTATACTTTTTACCCTGTTCGTGATCGGCTACATGTCGCCCGGCCAGCACGATTTCCTCGAATATTAAACGGTGCGCGCTCTCACTTTACCTTCATTATATCTATAATCTCACCCCTGCTTACGGAGAGAATCCGCGGGCGCGGGGATATCTGAAGGCTTCCGGTCTTGTCTCTTTTCGACATATATTCGGATGACGAGACAAGATTTTCGAGCGCCTTTAAGAAGGCTTCGCCGTTCCGGCCCCCGCCCGCCGCTCTCAGCATGAGCGAAACGCCCGAATAGACCTGGTATTCGAACGAGCCGGGCGTCTCTCCGCGCTGCGTTTCGAAATCCCGGCTGAAGCCGACCCAGCCGCTGTCGCCGAAGTGAAAGAAGTCCGTGTATACGGCCCTGTAGACGAAGCCGTCGATCTGGCCGCCGGCGAGCTTGAGGAAGGACGCGCTGTTCCAGGTGGCCGGGCCTAAAAAGAGGACGTCCGAGAGGCGCGGGTTCTGCTTCAGGCGGAGTATGAGCTCCGCCGAGGCCGCAGCGCCGTCTGGAATAAATATGGAATCCGGGTTTATCGAGGCTATCCATTCCGTTTCCCCGGAGAGGTCCCTCTCGCCGGGAGGGTAGCCCTTTTCGTAGACTATTCTTCCGCCGGAGTTTGTGGCGGCTTCCCTGAAGAGATTCGCGAGCTCCCTGCCTGTCGCCGTTTCGGGGTAGAGGACGCCGAACGTCCGCGCGCCGAGCTCGCGGGCGGCGTAAGACGAGAGTGCCCTCGTCTGCTCTTCGAGCGAGTAGAAGAATTTGACGACGTAGGGCCCGCCAAGGGATTCGCTTTCCGAGACGGGGAATACTATCGTCGGGACCTTCGTTTTATCTGCCTGCCCGGCTAGGGCGCCCGCGTATCCGGATGGAATGGGACCGATTATGAACGAGAGGCCCTTTACGGAGAGTAGCTCGCCGAGCGCCTGCTCCAGTTTTTCGCCGCCGCTGCCGATATCCTTTACTATTATCCTGTATCCGCCCGGATACGGGCCCTGCCCCGCCGCGGAGAGTATAGCCCTAAGGGCCTTGTCGCCGACCTGGCTGTATTTGCCGCTCAGGGGGAGGAGGCACCCAACGGGGATTTCGCCGCCGGGCAGTGAAGGAGATGCGGGAGGCGGCGCCGTCCGGGCATGGAGCGGTGTGAAGGAGATCAGAAGCCCTAAAAGAAGAATAAGGGTTCCGCATAGCGGCCTTTTCATAGGTATATAGTTACCGTTTTGAGTCGGCATTTACAGGGGAGGCGGTAAATAATCCCTCATTCCGAAGCCCATGCGAGATAGGATTTCCGGGAAAGCGGGCGAGAACCCCGGCGATTTACGCTAATGCTATGGTTCCCGGGATGCTCGCCGCGCATCTACTTTTGATTATTACAAAATATTATTGTGCAACTGCTAACTGATACCTTGACAAAAGGCCCTGCCGGATTATATTTGTAATGAAAGGAGAGGTTAACGACATGCCAGCAAAAAAAGCGCACAGGACGGCGGCGCCGGAAGCCACCCCGAGCGAGAATTCCGGCGAGGCGTTAAAAGAGATAAGCGGTATAGTCAGGGAGAATTATCTTATAGGACTCGACGCCGCTCATTCCATCGTCGAGGAAAATAAGAGGTTCGTGGATTCACAGCTGGAGTATTTGAACAGGCTCCAGAAGGAATATGCGGCGCAGCTTAAGTCGGCGCTCGGCGCGATACCGGGCGAATACGGCGGGTGGGACGTCGGAGGAAGGCTCGACCTTATGCTGGAGCTTCAGAACAGATGCCTGGCATCCGTTAAAAAGACCTCGGACAACTATACGAAGGAGTTTCTGGACCTGAACCAGAAGTCGGTGGAAAGGACATTCTCCGCCCTAGACAGGTTCGTGAGCTCGCTTGCGCCCTGAGCGCGGCCAGGGGGCCGGGCTGCTTCCCGGGGCGGATATATGCGGATATATGCGGATATATATAGTATAATATTCGTAGTGAGTCTATAAAATCGGATGGCAAGTCGTGCCGGAGGGCCGGAAGTGAGCAAACAGAAAGAGTACGCCGATATGTACTATTTCGGATACTTCAAGAAGCTTTACGAATCGTGGGAAGAATCCACGAACAAGATGATGGACGTTTGGATAAACAGCCCGTTCATGGACAGGGCAGTGGAAAAGTCCTCCGAGTTCAAGGATTACATACACGGCTTCATAGAGCAGACGCTCGAAACCAGGTGCACTCCCCGAAAGAAGGAGATGGACCGGCTCAACGACACCATAGACTCGCTCGAAGCTAAAATAGCCGAGCTCGAACAGAAGATTGCCGGCCTCGAGGGAAGGCCGGTAAAGACTGCGGCAGCGCGGAAACCCGCGGCAAAAAAACCGGCGAAGAAAGCCAAGGAGAGAAAATAATGGGCAACGAAAGCTTCGATTACACCGAACAGTACAAGAAACTTTACGAGGCATGGGAAAAGACCATGTCCGAAGCCATGGACGTGTGGAAGAAAAACCCGCTCGTGAAGACCGGGGTCGAAGAGGCCGAAGAATACGATCCGGTCGAGCAGTACAAGAAATTCTACGAGGCGTGGGAAAAATCTTCCTCGGAGATCCTCGAGAAATGGGTGAACAGCCCCCTCTTCGCCGCCAACATAGGAAAGGCAGTCGAGAAGTCTTCGGACCTCAAGAAGCACTTCGACGAAGCCGTGGAGAAGGTTCTCAAGAACATGCGCTTCCCGACAAAGACCGACATAGACAGGGTGCTCTCTTCAATAAATAACCTCGAGGAAAAGATCAACGACCTCGCGGACAAGATAGAGGAAGCGAACACACCCCCGCCCGCACCGCGTGCGCAGAAGAAGAAGTAATCCGGGCATTACCGCAATTTTAAAGCAAACAAGAGGACGCAAGTCCGCATTAATAAAGCTAAGGGCCAGGGAGGCCGGAAATAATGGCGACAAAACCGAAATCCATTCCGATAATAGACGAAGCCGAAAAGGCTAAGGAAAAATTTTTAAAGGCGCTCGACATAACGCTGCTCAATCCGCCGGACGTCGAGGTGGGAACGAGCCCGCACGAGGTGATATTCACAGAAAACAAGCTCAGGCTCCTGCATTATTATCCCCAGACGGAGGAGAGCTGCTCGACCCCGCTCATACTCGTATTCGCTCTCGTCAACCGCCCCTACATACTAGACCTCATGCCCGGAAGGAGCGTCGTAGAGGTGCTCCTTAAAAAAGGGATACCGGTTTATCTCATAGACTGGGGCTCGCCCGGAGACGAAGACAAGAACCTCGATCTCAATCACTACATAAACAGGTACATACATAAGGTAGTGCAGAAGGTGAAGAGGCATTCGGGCTCGGACAAGGTGAACCTCCTCGGGTACTGCATGGGCGGGACGATGTCCGCGATTTACACCGCTCTTCACCCCGAAGAGATCAGGAACCTGATACTGATGACAGCGGGAATAGATTTCAAGGTGGAGGGGACACTCAACCTCTGGGGGGACAAGCCGAACTTTAACGTCGACAAGTTCATCGACGCCTACGGCAACGTTCCCGCGGAATTCCTGCAGTCGGGCTTTCTGATGATGAAGCCTGTGCAGAACCTGGTTTCGAAATACGTGAACTTTTACGAGAACGTGGACAACGAGTCGTTCCTCGATAGCTTCCTCGCGATGGAGAAATGGCTTAACGACAATATACCCCTCGCGGGCGAGGCATACAGGGAGTTCATAAAGTACTTTTACCAGGAGAACCGACTCGTAGAGGATAAGCTCAAGATAAACGGGAAGCCGGTTCACCTGAAGGACATAAAGTGCCCTGTACTTAACCTGATAGCCGAAAACGACCACCTCGTGCCGCCGGCGTCGAGCATCGTTTTTAACGACCTTATTTCAAGCAAGGACAAGAAGACTGTCGTTTTCCCCGCCGGGCACATCGGGCTTTCGGTAAGCGGAAAGTCTCTCAAGGCGCTCTGGCCAGAAGCCGCCGACTGGATCATAGAAAGGTCGAACTAGGTAAGGGGTTTTTCCAGTAGTAGTTTGTATTCTGATTTATTCTTCCTGAGAAAGATTCCATCAGAAGATACTAGATTCCGCCCGCATGAACGCGGGCGGAATTATTTTCCTTTGAATTATAAATTAAAGCCCGGCTAATTCCGCACAAGCTTAGATATAGTGCCCGCCGTTAATGCGGAGCGTTACGCCCGTTATCCAGCTCGACGCCGGTGAGCAGAGATAGACGACTGCGAGCGCTATTTCTTCGGGAGTGCCGAACCTGCCGAGTGCTATCTCTTTTTTAATCTGATCGCGTATGTCTTCGGGCACTGTTCCGAGCATGTCGGTTTCGACGAAGCCCGGTGCGACGGCATTGACGCGGATATTGCTCTTCGCGAGCTCCCTTGCCATGGTTTTCGTGAACCCTATCATGCCCGCCTTCGTGGCTGCGTAGTTACACTGGCCGAGGTTACCCATCTCGCCGATGATGGAGGAGATGGAGACGATCACGCCGCCGTGCTCGGACATGAGGTCGACTACAGCCTTCGTACAGTTAAAGACGCTCGAAAGGTTTGTCTGAATGACCTCGTTCCACTGCTCGAAGGTCATTCTCTTGAGAGTCCTGTCGCGGTTGATGCCCGCGTTGTTGACCAGTATGTCGACGCGGCCGAAGTGATTCTGCGCCGCCTTGCCGAGATTCTGGGCCTGCTGAAAATTCCCGACGTTCGCCCTTACGGTGACGCATTTACGGCCGAACTTTTCTATCTCTTTTTTGACCTTGTCGGCTTCTTTGTCACTTCGAGAATAGTTAAGTACTATGTCGGCTCCGGCTTCGGCCAGAGCAAGAGAAATGGACCTTCCTATACCCCTTGAGCCGCCGGTAACTACGGCGACCTTGCCGCTCAAATCGTGCATCTGTTCAAGCATCGAAAACCTCCGGGACTCTTAGTATTTCCGCCTGTGAAAACTGAGGATTATAGATTTTATTCCTAATCGGTTTTTTGTCAACCTGAGCCCGGGGAGCCCGGCCAGAGACGAAAGAGGGCCCTCCGACTAATGGCACCGGACCGCAATATCGAGTGCTGTAACGGGGGTTTAACAGTTAAGGGACCGGCCCGGGCATGCCGGGCCGGAGAACTTGAAAGGATTATCTGCCTGTAAAGGCGGGCTCTCTCTTTTCGAGAAAGGCGTTCATGCCCTCTATTCTGTCCTCGGAATCGAAACAGAGAGAGACGAGCGTCTTTTCGAGAAGGAGCGCCTTCTGGAGGTCCATCTCGGACCCGGCGTTTATAGCCGTTTTGGCCATCCTGACCGCTATGGGGCCTCTCCTGGCGATGGCGCCCGCGAGGTCTCTCGCTGTGCTCATCGTCTCTTCGTGGGGCACGACCTTTTCGACGAGCCCTATCCTGAGGGCTTCGTTGGCGTCGACCATTTCACCCGTGAATACTAGCTCCTTGGTTTTTCCGAGGCCGAGCACTCTCGTTACGCGCTGCGTGCCGCCCCACCCGGGGAATATGCCGAGCTTTACCTCGGGGAAGCCGAGCCTGGCTTTTTCAGACGCTATCCTGATATCGCACGCGAGGGCGAGCTCGCAGCCCCCTCCGAGTGCGTAGCCGTTTATGGCAGCGATGGAAGGACAGGCACTGTTTTCGATGAGCTCGTAGACTCTATGAGCCGTATCGACGTAATCCTGGAAATCCCTTTCCTTCATTTCGTTCATCTGGGCGATGTCGGCCCCCGCGACGAAGGCCTTTTCACCTGCGCCGGTGACAATGAGGGCTTTCAGCTCCTCTCCGGGAAGTATGTCTTCGAGGAATACCTTCAGCTCGCTGAGCGTGTCCCAGTTAAGAGCGTTAAGAACGTTCGGCCTGTTGACTGTCAGAATACCGATGCCGTTAGGCTCTTTTTGATATTGTATGTACTTGAATCCCATAAGGCTCCTCCTCAACGTGGTTTGCAGGGCTCTAAGCAAAGGGCTCTATCTAAATTGATATTAATACAGGGGAAAACGGGCTTGTCAATGCTTTTCTTCGCAAAAGCGAAGAAAATATGGCTAAAAATCCGGGGATTCTTGTGCTGCGAAGAGGAGTTCCGGTAATTTACCGGAACCGGCGGAAAAAGCCCGGGAATATTAAGCATGCGGCAAAAAAGGCCCGAGGTAATCCGTATACTCGATTATGGCCCTCAGTGAACATATCCTTACATATATATGGCCGGGAGTGGCGTTGCAGTATGTTCGGAGGGCCTGGCAACGGCAAGGGAGGAAGATTGTTTGGCCCGGCGCGGGTTAATCAGGTAGAGTTTCTGAACCGGGGGGGGCCGAAAAAGAAATATGTCCCCGTCGCCAAAGGAGGTTTAGATGTCTGAGAAAAAGAGGGGACAGTTTACCGCATTTGCAATATTCGCCATCATGGCGCTCTGCCTTATGACCGCATACGCGAATGCAGACCAGCAGAATGGAGACCAACAGAAAAGTGAGGGCAAGGTTATGAAGACGGATTCGGGACTCGAATACATTATTATAGAAGAAGGACAGGGCGAGAAGCCGAAGACCGGGCAGAAGGTGAAGGTTCACTATACCGGAAAGCTCCAGGACGGCACGGTTTTCGACAGCTCCGTCAAGAGGGGCGAGCCGATAGAGTTTACGCTCGGAGTGGGGCAGGTCATTAAGGGATGGGACGAGGGCATCGCCGACATGAAGGAAGGCGGGAAGCGCCAGCTTATCATTCCGCCGGCGCTCGCTTATGGTGAGAGAGGATACCCTCCCGTCATCCCGCCAAGCTCGACGCTCATATTCGATGTCGAGCTGGTAGAGATAGTAGACTGACGGCACGGGAATCCCGGCGGCTGACGCTGATTCGGATTGGAACGCGGCCGGGGGAACGCGATGAATTACCTTGCGCACATGTACCTGGCCGGGGATTCCGAGGAGGCGATCGTCGGTGACATGCTAGGGGATTTCGTGAAGGGGCGTATAGGAGACGAGTTCCCGCCGGGAATCGCCGACGGGATCAGGGCTCACAGGAAGATAGACGCCTATACGGATTCTCACGAAACGGTCCTTCGCTGCAAGAGACTGATAAGCCCGGAGAGGAGAAGGTTTTCGGGGATTATCATAGACCTCGCCTTCGACCACATGCTTGCTGCGAGCTGGCGCGATTATTCGGAGCAGCCGCTCGAAGAGTTCATAGGCAGGACTTATAGCGTGCTCGGGAGTAATAAGGGGCTCATGCCGGAAAGACTGAGGCAAGCCCTTAAATTCATGATAGACGAGGATTGGCTTGGCTCGTATAGAAGGCTCGAAGGGATCGGGCTGGCTCTCGACAGGATAGCGATACGTTTCGAGCGAAGGACCGGGAGAAAGAACAGCCTCCCTGGGGCCGTGGAAGAGATAGAAAGGAACTATGGGGCGCTCGAAGAGAATTTCAAACTGTTTTTTCCTGAGCTGATCCGTTTTGTCGGGAATTTCCGGAAAGGCGCAGCGAACTAGAATATAAGGCTCTTAGAAAGTCTCACGATTAAGCAGAAGGGGAATAATCAAGGAGGCTTTTACTTATGCAGAAAATTATTCCTTTTTTGTGGTTCGACAATGAAGCCGAGGAGGCGGCCGGTTTTTACACCTCTATTTTGGCGGCTTCGAGTATAGGCCACGTGTCCCATTACGGGAAAGAAGGTGCGGGCATTTCCGGAAGGCCCGAGGGTTCTGTGATGACCGTGGAATTCGAGCTCGACGGGGAGGCATTCACCGCGCTCAACGGCGGGCCTTATTTCAAATTCTCTCCGGCGATATCATTTTTCGTCAGCTGCGAAACGGAGGAAGAGGTGGACAGATTGTTCGTCAGGCTGTCCGAAGGTGGAATGGTTCTTATGGAGATCGGGGAGTATCCCTTCAGCAAGAAGTTCGGGTGGCTGATGGATGAATACGGAGTATCGTGGCAGATAAATCTCGGAAGCCGGCAGCGGAAGATCGCCCCGTTTCTAATGTTCTTCGGCGAGCGATACGGAAAGGCGGAAGAGGCGATAGATTTTTACGTTTCGCACATAGAGAATTCGTCAGTCACCGCCATGGACCGCTACGGCGCAGGCGAGGAAGGACGGGAAGGGACGGTCAGGCATGCGGTGTTCTCGCTCGGCGGCGTGGAATTCATGGCCTTCGACAGCTGGATCGATCATCCCTTTACATTCACGCCAGCGATATCGTTCGTCGTCAACTGCGAGACGCAAGAAGAGATAGACAGGATGTGGGAGGGGCTTTCGGAGGGCGGCGTGAAGCAGCAGTGCGGATGGCTCCAGGACCGCTACGGGATATCGTGGCAGATAACGCCGGCGGCGCTTTGTGAAATGATGCATGATCCTTCGAAAGCGGAGAAGGTTATGGAAGCCCTTCTCAAGATGAAAAAGCTCGATATCGCCGAGCTCTGGCGTGCGCATGACCAATAAATAACCCGATGGAAGACGGCGGCGATTCGTTCCCGGCCGATGGCCCCCTGCCTTATCGCCCCGGATTGAAAGATTCCGGTTCTTATTATAATATTATTAAGTACTTAAATCGCATAGGTAAACCAAAGAGACCTTGAAAAGACAAAGATTCGAGCAGCTCGTCGAAGAGGCCTACGAAAGGATCCCCGAGGAGTTCCGGAAGAAGATCGATAACGTCGTAATAAAGGTGGAGGACTATCCTTCGCGTGAGGACCTCGACAAGCTGGAGATAAGGGGCGAGGGTCTCCTGCTCGGTCTCTACCGGGGGACGCCGCTTCACCTGAGAAGTATTTGGGAGGGGATAAGGCTCCCGGACGAGATCGTCCTTTACCAAAAAGATATAGAAAAGATATGCCGGACGGACGAGGAGATAGAGGACAGGATCGAAGAGGTGCTCCAGCACGAGATAGCGCATTACTTCGGCCTCAACGACGACGAAATATACGCGCTAATGGGAAGGGACTGACCAGCCGCTCCACTCACGGCAAAGGAAAACAGACATGGCCGAACAGAACGGGAACGATGTACGCTCCGCGATATTGCTTATACACTGCCCTGACAGGAAGGGGCTGGTGTCCGCGATCACCGAGTTCATATTCAAGAACGACGGCAATATAATCTACCTCGACCAGCACGTGGACACGCAGGAGAAGGTGTTCTTCATGCGCGTCGAGTGGGACCTCGCGAATTTCAGCATTCCTTCGGAGAAGATAGGGGAGTATTTTCAGACGCTGATAGCGGAAAGGTTCGGCATGAAGTGGAGCCTTTATTTTTCGGACTATGTGCCGAAGATGGCTATATTCGTATCGAAGATGCCGCACTGCCTTCACGACATACTGTCGCGCTGCCAGTCGGACCAGTGGAATGTAGAGGTGCCGCTCATCATAAGCAACCACGAGGACCTGGAGCCTGTCGCGCGCGCGTTCGGCATTAACTTTCATGTGACGCCGAACGTACAGGAAAACAAGGCCGCCGCGGAGAAGAAGCAGCTCGAGCTCCTGAAGGAATACGAAATAAACTTCGTTGTCCTCGCGAGGTATATGCAGATACTGAGCGGGGATTTCGTGTCGCAATATCCGCACAGGATAATAAATATTCACCATTCGTTCCTTCCTGCGTTTCCCGGGGCGAGACCTTATCACTCAGCCTATGAGAGAGGAGTGAAGATTATCGGGGCGACGAGCCATTATGTTACCGCGGAGCTCGACGCGGGGCCGATAATAGAGCAGAACGTCGTCCGCATTACGCACAAGGACAGTGTCGAGGACCTTATAAGGAAGGGACGAGACCTGGAGAAGGTGGTGCTGTCGCAGGCTGTGTGGTATCACCTGAAGAGGAAGATACTGGTCTACGGGAACAGGACGCTGATTTTTGATTAATGAGATTGCCGCGCTTCGTTTTACTACATTTGCAATGACATATTAAATCCCCCTCTGTAAGGCAAGAAAAAACAAAATATTAAATCCCCCCTGTTTACTATGATTGAACTAGAACTAATGCGCAGCACTGGATGGGCTCCGAGGATTTAAGCAGGGGCGTCCGGTTCTTGCGCTCGCTCAGAACCGTCCCCTTTTCCTAAGGGGGATTGAAAATAAAGAACTCTGACAAATTGCTTGCGGAAATGGATTCCCGATTGAGACATTCGGGAATGACAACTCAGAAGATACTAAATTCCCCACACTCCCTTATAGGATAAAAGATTAAAGATAGTTGTTGGGAATCATTTATACTCGGTGATTTCGAGGAGGATGCCGTCGGGGTCGTGGAAGTAGCAGAGCATCTTGTGGCCGGCGTCGTGGGTGACGACAGTTTCTGGGACGACGACGGGATCGCCAAGGAGCTTTACTCCAGCGTCTCTCAGCTTCTTTGCCGATGCGTGAATGTCGTCGACCCTGAACGCGATGTGTCTGATGCCGATTGTATTGGCGAGGGAGTTTACCGGTATCGATTCACCCTCGGGGGTTTTGTAGCACAGGAGCTCGATGCGTGGCTCGCCCGCCGGTGCGACGATGAAGGCGACGTCTGCGACGACGCCTTTCAGGCCTACTATTTTTTCAATCCAGTCACCTTCCAGATGTGCGCGTTTCGATTCACGGAATCCGAGAAGCTCCGTGTAGAATTTGACCGATCTTTCAAGGTCGGAGACTACGAAGTTGATGTGGTCGATTGAGTGTATCATTAGGGAGCTAAGTGTTTACTAAAATCAGCTCGTTGATAATTTGGAACAATTTGCATTTTATCAAAAAAAGAGTCTGCAAAACTACGAACAGATCTTAAAGCCCATTCAGTACAACCATATCCTAGAGCTTTATCCGGGAAATAAGGATTACCTGATCCGGACATAGTTTTAGTTTCAGGAAACTTTCCTATTATAGACTTTTGCAAATCATGAATCTCGTCGCCCCCTACATTTTTGGGCTTGTAATGTGTAAGGAAATTCCTGATTTTAATTACAAGATTTGCATCTTGATAAGGATTCTTTCCTTTCACAAAAGGGTCTTTCTTCCCAATTGACAATGCCACTTCATATTTTTGGAGAGTAGCATTCCCATAACCGAAATCTGTTTTATTCCAAAAATCAGCCAAATCACTTACAACTTCTTCATCCAAGTGCTCAATATATGCTAAATGTCTATCATGGGCATCTTGAAATAATTCGTTAATTGCAGCTTCCAGGAATGCAGTAGCTGAGAGCAAAGAATTAATAACATAAACCCTATGCTCTATATAGAAATGCGGGCGGCCTTCATGCTTATTTTCTATCCCACGCGCCAATCTTGAAAAATGCTCAGCAGCCCACAAATGATGGATCGAGAAATAACTCCTAAATAAGAATGTGAATGTTCCGAACTCGTCTTCCATGGACTATCTAATGTCCTTCGAATTTGATTTTCTTGTCCTTGAGCGCGCGGATAGCTTTCTGGAGGCCGGAGAGCGTGAGCGGAAACATGCGGTCTTTCATGAACTGCTTGACCATGCCTATGGACTCGGTGTACTTCCACTGCGGGACCGGGACGGGGTTCAGCCAGACGATATCGGGGTAGCGGGTCTTCAGGCGGTCGAGCCATACGAAGCCCGCCTCGTCGTTGTTGTGCTCCACGCTTCCGTTCTGGTAGAGGAGCTCGTAGGGGGACATGGAGGCGTCGCCCACTATTATGACTTTGTAATCGCTGTTGTACTTGTTGAAGACGTCGAAGGTGGGTATCGCTTCCTGCCATCTTCTTTTATTGTTCTTCCAGACGAATTCGTAGAGGCAGTTGTGAAAGTAGTAATATTCGAGGTGCTTGAACTCGTACTTGGCGGCGGAGAAGAGGCGGGAACATAATTCGATATGATCGTCCATGGAGCCGCCGATGTCGAGGAAGAGTAAAACTTTTACATTGTTCTTCTTCGCCGGGACCATTTCCAATTCCAGGAAGCCTGCGTTGCGGGAGGTTTTGTCTATCGTCCCGTCGAGGTCGAGCTCTTCCGAAGTTCCTTCGCGGGTGAGTATGCGGAGGCGCCTGAGCGCCATCTTCATGTTCCTCGTCTGGAGCTCGACTCCGTCGTCGAGGTCTTTGAATTCGCGCTTGTCCCATACCTTGACGGCCCTTCTGTTGCGGCTCTCGTCCTGCCCAATACGGATGCCCTCGGGATTGTAGCCGTAGGCCCCGAAGGGGGACGTGCCGCCCGTGCCTATCCACTTGTTGCCGCCCTCGTGGCGTTTCTTCTGCTCCTTCATTAATTCCTTCAGTCTTTCGAGGAGCTTGTCGAGGCCGCCCATCGCTTTTATCATTTCCTTCTCTTCGTCTGTGAGCGCGTTGACGAAGCTCTTTCGGAGCCATTCCTCCGGGATTTTCATGAACTCTTCGGTGTCGATTTTTTCGACGCCCTCGAAGAAGTAGCCGAAGAGGAGATCGAACCTGTCGAGGTGATGCTCGTGCTTTATGAGGGATGTGCGGGAGAGGTAGTAGAAATCGTCGACGCTGTACTCGGCTATGCCCTCGTCGAGCGCTTCGAGGAGGGTGAGGTATTCCCTTATCGTCACCGGTATACCGTCGTTTTTAAGAAGCAGAAAAAAGTCGAGAAACATTTCTCACCTTCGCAAATCGAATCATCCCGCCCGATCAGCGCCTGAACCTTAGCCTGATGCGGGAAAGGAGGTCGTGGTCCTGCTCGTTCTTGAGGAGCGCGCCTGCGTATGGCGGAAGGCTTTCGGAGAGATCGATCGCGCCGAGCTCGGACTCCGTGATCTTTCCGACCATGAGGAGCTTGAGCCAGTCTATTAATTCACTGGTCGAGGGCTTCTTCTTGAGGCCGTCGATTTCGCGGAGGTCGTAGAAGATGCTCATCGCGTTTTCGACGAGCTTCGCTTCGAGCTTGGGGTAATGGACCTTTACGATGGCCTTTAGCGTTTCCCTGTCGGGGAAGCTGATGTAGTGAAAGAAGCACCTTCTCAAAAACGCGTCCGGAAGCTCCTTTTCGTTGTTTGACGTGATGATTATTATCGGGCGCTCCTTTGCCCTGATGGTCTTTCTCAGTTCGTAGCAGTAGAACTCCATGCGGTCGAGCTCAAGAAGAAGGTCGTTCGGGAATTCGATGTCGGCCTTGTCGATTTCGTCGATGAGGAGGACTAGCTGCTCTTCGGATTCGAAGGCCTCCCAGAGCTTTCCTTTCTTGATATAGTTCGCGATGTCGTTGACCCTCTCGTCTCCAAGCTGGGAATCGCGGAGGCGGGAAACGGCGTCGTACTCGTAAAGCCCCTGCTGTGCCGTCGTCGAGGACTTCACGTGCCATGTGATGAGCTCCTTCCCGAGGGCTTCCGCCACCTCGAACGCGAGCATTGTCTTGCCCGTGCCCGGCTCGCCCTTTATGAGGAGCGGGCGCTGGAGGGTTATGGAAGCGTTTACGGCGAGGTTAAGGTCTCTCGTCGAGATATAATTTTCCGTGCCTTCGAATTTCATACTTTAAGCCTCGTTATTGTCCTAGATTTTTATGCGGTTTTACGGATGCGAACAGACACTTCCCCGACCGGCTCTAAACCCCTTAGGTAACAAGAATTATACTTTTTATGGGCAGGTTAGGCAAATATCCGGCTCCGGCGCGAAGGCGCGCCCGAGTGAAGACCGTTACTATTCGCGGGGCGGGTCCGTATCCGTATACAGCGTGACTTCGCCTGTAATCAGATCGTATTTTCCGCCTATAACTTTGACTGTGCCGCTTTCAATGAGCGGGGTAAGGACCGGGGAGGCCGTTTCGATCTTCTCGACGCTCAGCCTGACGTTTTCCCTCACGGAATTCAGAAGGAGGTCGCCCGGCATCTTCCGGGCGTTCTTCACGGCCGGGGTTATGGTGTCGATTATGGAGGCTATCGAGCCCGGGAATTCCATGCCCGTTTCAACCGACTGGACCGCGGCGGTGACCGCGCCGCACCTGCTGTGCCCGAGGACCATTACGAGATTCGCGCCGAGGGCGGCGACGCCGTATTCGATGCTGCCGAGTATGCCGTAGTGGGGAGGGTTGACTATGTTGCCCGCGATCCTGACGACGAAGAGGTCGCCGATCCACTGGTCGAATACTATCTCGGGAGAGACGCGGGAATCGGCGCAGGAGAGTATGACGGCGAATGGGGTCTGCTCGTCCGCGACTTCCATCCGGCGCTCCGGGGTTCTTTCGACGGTGCTCTCGTTCTTCGAGCCTATGAAGCGCCTGTTGCCAGCCATGAGCTCCGATAGCGCATCCTGCCACGACATGGGACGCTTAAGCCGCCTGGCTTCGGGGTCGCGCGAACGCGGGAGGCCTTGCCAGAGCTTGAAGGATTCGTCCTTTATTCGGCCCGACCCGCCCTTCCCTTTTTTCTCGTCTTCGGTCATTTTGTTCTCCCTTCTCTTATTCTACTCACAAGGCCGCCGCCGAAAAATGTGCAGGTGCACGCCCCCGGCCGCTCTATTTATTAACCTGAATATTGTATAATGTCCACTCGTACGAAATCCCGGATAAAGAGATGAAAAAGACCAGGAGCGTGACGCAGTACGTATGCCAGGAGTGCGGTAACCCGTCGCCGAGATGGCTCGGGAAGTGCCCGGAGTGCGGGAGCTGGAATTCGTACGTCGAGGAGACTGTCGAGAAGGCGACGAAAACAGCCAAGCGAGCCAGGACCGGAGGGCCGCAGCCGATCGCGGTCATTTCCAGCGACAGGGAGGAGAGGATACTCACCGGGAACGAAGAGCTCGACAGGGTGCTCGGCGGGGGATTCGTTCCGGGCTCCGTGATACTCGTGGGCGGGGATCCGGGGATAGGGAAATCCACTCTCGCGCTACAGATGCTGAATTATGTTAGCGAGAGGGCCGGCCGCGGAGAATCCGGCGACCGCAGGTTCCTCTACGTTACGGGGGAGGAATCCCCCGTGCAGGTGAAGATGAGGGCGGAGAGGACAGGAGTTTCGTCGGGGAACGTTTACGTGCTCACCGAGACATCAGTAGAAGCGATACTCGAACAAATGGCAAAGCTCGCGCCGGAGATAGTCGTAATCGATTCCATACAGACTATGTTCACGGAGACGTTCGCATCGGCGCCGGGCAGCGTCGGGCAGATAAGGGAATCGACCGCGCGGCTGATGCAGTACGCGAAGTCGAGCGGGACCGCTGTGTTCCTTATAGGGCACGTGACGAAGGAGGGGACTATAGCGGGGCCGAAGGTTCTGGAGCATCTCGTGGATACCGTCCTTTATTTCGAGGGTGGGAAGGACCATCCCTACAGGATTCTCCGGGCTGTGAAGAACAGGTTCGGCTCGACGAACGAGATAGGGGTTTTCGAGATGCTGGATTCGGGCCTGAGAGAGGTTACGAATCCGTCCGAAATATTCCTCTCCGAAAGGCCTTACAACGCGTCGGGCTCGGTCGTAACGCCGAGCATGGAGGGGACGAGGCCGATACTTGTCGAGATACAGGCGCTCGTGTCGCCCTGCGGGTTTGGTGTGCCGAGGAGGACGACGATAGGGCTCGACAACAGCAGGGTGTCGCTCCTGCTCGCGGTTCTCGAAAAGCGGGCCGGGCTTCAGATACTCGGGCAGGACGTGTTTATGAATGTTGCCGGCGGCGTTAAGATAGAGGAGCCGGCCATAGACCTCGCCATATGCCTCTCGCTCGTGTCGAGCTTTCTGAATAAGCCGCTCGACCCGGGCGTCGTAGCGTTCGGAGAGATAGGACTCGCAGGCGAAATCAGGGGCGTCTCCCACGCCGACCTCAGGATAAACGAGGCGCGGAAGCTCGGGTTTAAAAAATGCGTCCTCCCCCGCATAAATCTTGACAGACTCAAGCCCGGAGACGATTCTATTGCCCTTATCGGGGTCGATTCCGTGGAGGGCGCGGTAGAGGTATTCTTCTAATCCGGGTAGAGACAGACCTTAGGGATAATCAATGACAAACCATAGCAATAAAGCGCCGATTGGCGTATTCGATTCGGGCATAGGCGGTCTCACGGTCGTGAGGGAAATAGCAGGGAGGCTCCCCGGCGAGGACATCGTATACCTCGGGGATACTGCGAGGGTTCCTTACGGGACCAAATCCGGGAGGACAGTTGTCGCGTATTCGCGGAATAACGCCGCGTTCCTGGTCTCCAAGGGAGTGAAGATGGTCGTCGTCGCGTGCAACACCTCGTCGGCCGTGTCGCTGCCGAGCCTTGACGGCGATTTCGACGTGCCTGTCGTGGGCGTTATAGAGCCGGGGGCGAGAAAGGCCGCAGCCTCGACGAAAACCGGACGCGTGGGAGTCATCGGGACGCCCTCGACGATAAACAGCTCCGCCTACAGGAAAGCCCTCGAAGCGCTATCGCCCGGGATCACGGTTTACACGCAGGCGTGCCCGCTCTTCGTGCCGCTCGCGGAGGAAGGGTGGACGGAGGGTGACATCACGGAGCTCGCGGCGGAGAGGTATCTCGCACCGCTGAAAGAGTCTGACATAGATGTTCTCGTCCTCGGGTGCACACACTATCCACTCCTCAAGCGCACCATCAAGAAAACCATGGGAGACGGGATCACGCTCGTCGATTCCGCCGAAGAGACGGCGAGGGAAATCGAGAGGGTTCTCGAAGAGAGAGGCTTACTCAACCCGCAGAAGGGGCAGTCTTCGAAGCACTACTATCTGACGGACGTATCCGATACGTTCGTTTCTGTCGCCGGAAGGTTCCTCGGTGAAAAAATAGAGAAAATCGAAATGGTGGATATAACGGGGGCGGCTGTTTAACCGCCCCTGTTATTTTATTTTCAGCTTTGGGACATAAGGCTTTTTACTTTCGCCGTGAACGGCGGGAGCACGTCGAAGAGGTCCCCGACTATGCCGTAGTCGCATTTCTGGAATATCGGCGCTTCGGGGTCCTTGTTTATCGAGACGATGACCTTCGAGGAGCCCATGCCTGCGAAGTGCTGAACCGAGCCCGAGATCGCTATAGCGATGTAGAGGTTCGGGGACACGGCCTTGCCCGTCTGACCTACCTGCATGTCGTAGGGGCAGTAGCCCGCGTCGACCGCGGCTCTTGTTGCGCCCGCTGCCGCGCCTAGAGCGTCGGCAAGCTCATAGACGTATTTGAAGTTCTCCTCGCTTCCGAGTCCCCTTCCGCCGGAGACTACTCTATCGGCTTCTGTGAGCTCGGGCCTGTCGGATTCCTTCGTCTTTATCTCGATCACTTTTGTTTTGATGTCGCCCGCGTTGATGGCAACCGCTTCGTTTATGACTTCCGGGGTTTTCGGGTCTTCGGTCGCCTTAAAGGAATTCGGCCTTACTGTCGTCATCATGGGATGATGGTCGAGGAAGACCTTCGTCGGTATCGCCTTACTCGAATGGGAGAAGCGCTTTATCTGAAGCTTCTTGTCGTCGGTGAGATCGACCTCGATGGCGTCCATAGTGACGCCCGCGCCTACGCGCGCGGCGACGCCGGGAAAATAATCCTGACCGAATACGGTGTTGCCCGTTATTACAACTGCCGGCTGATATTTTTTTATAAGCTCGGAAAGAGCTATCGTATAGCCTTCGGTGTTAAAGTTCTTGAGAATGTCGTTTTCGACGACGTAGACCTTTTCGGCCCCGTACTTGCCGAGCTCGCCCGCAAGGGAGGATACGCCCGCGCCGATAAGCACGCCGCAAACCTGCCCGCCGAGCTTTCCTGCCAGCTTCGCCTTCGCTTCGGACAGCGCTTCGAACGTGACCTGCCTGATGCTGCCGTCGATTTTGAGGTCTGCCACTACCCAGATTTCGCTGCTCATTTGATTCCTCCTGAATGTGTTTGTGAGGGCCTTATATGACCTTGGCCTCTTCCCTTAAGAGCTTCACGAGCTCTTCGGCCGCTTTCTCGACTTCGGCGCCCTTGACCATGGGCTCGTCCTGGCCCTTTATGATCTTGAGCTTCCTCTGGATTTCGGGGACCTTGATCTCGACTGTCTTCACGCGCGCTCCGGCCTTGCCGAGGGAGTCCGCCGTGAGGCCTATCTCTTCGAGGCCGAGCTCCGCAACCGGGACTTCCTTGAGCGGCTTCTTCTTGGCCTTCATGATGCCGGGGAGGGACGCGTATCTCGGCTCGTTCATTGCGTCGGGACAGGTGATGAGGCAGGGGAGCTGCACTTCGACGACCATGTGGCCGCCGTCGATCTCCTTCTGGCAGACCGCTTTCCTGGCCGCAGGATCTATATCCACGACCTTGCTCACGAGGGAGACGTGCGGTATGCCGAGCTCTTCGGCGATCTGTACGCCGACCTGGCCGGATTCCTCGTCTATAATCTTCATGCCCGTGAATATGAGATCGAATTCGCCGGATTTTTTTATCTCGTTCGCTATGACTTTGCCGACGGCGAAAGAGTCGACGTCCGTGAAGCCTTCGTCCGCGATGTGTATCGCGCTGTCGGCTCCCATTGCGAGGGCCTGACGTATGGTTTCCACGACCCTGGCCGGGCCCATGGATACAACTACAACCTCGCCGCCGTGCTTTTCCTTGGTCTGGATCGCCTCTTCGACCGCAAACTCGTCGTAGGGGTTCATAATCCACTTCATACCGCTCGTGTCCACGGAATCGCCCGACGACGATACTTTAATCTTGGCTTCGGTATCCTGCGTCTGGCTGACAACTACGAGAATCTTCACCTTTAGCGTACCTCCGTTATGAAAGTTGACTGCGAATACGGTAAAGCGTAACTATGGAAAGATTATTACTTCAGAGCATTTCGGTCCAACCTGGTTTAGCACTGCCGGAACTCTTTCCAACCCCGACGTGGTGTGTAATTCCCGGGCGCATGAACGGAGCGCACCCGCATCCCCCTCCCAGCCCGAAAGGGTACTTTATTATAAATATTGACCTTTCCTTGTCAAGACGAAAATGAACACGGTTTTCAACACAAAAAAGCCGCTTTTCAGGGCGTGAAACGCCCTCCTTGAAGCCCCGGGCGAGAATACCTGTTACATTAATACGAGTCTTATGAATTCCACCGTCATTAATATCGCCCTCCTGGCCTTCGTCATAGTCACGTGGGGTTATTCGTGGATACTGATGAAGATAGGCCTCGGCTACGCCGCGCCCTATACGTTCGCCGCGTGGAGGTGCGGTATAGGGGCCGCCGCCCTTCTGGCGTACGTCTGGTGGAGGGGATTCAAATGGCCCGCGCTGAAGAAGCTCCCCGACTACCTGGCCGTGGGGTTCTTTCAGACCGCCCTTCTCTTCGGGCTCATGCTCATGGGCATGGAGCGAATAACGGCAGGGAAGACTTCCGTTCTTCTATATACGATGCCGGTGTGGACGATACTCATCGTTCACTTCTACCTTAAAGACAGGCTTACGCCCAGGAAATGGCTCGGGGTAGCGTTCGGGAGCGCGGGGATACTCTCCATAATGGGGTTCGACGTCGTAATGCACCAGGACCTCGAAATCTTCACGGGCGAGCTGTTTGTCGTCGGGGCCGCCATATCGTGGGCTGTCGCCAATATATGGATGAAGACGAGAATGGCCGGAGAGGATATTTATTCCGTGAGCGCTCTCCAGATGACATTCGGGACGATGATGCTGATATTCATCGCTCTTCCCAGAGGCGTGCTGGACGTCGAATGGACGGCGTACTCGATATACATACTCCTTTTCACCGGCATAATAGCATCGGCAGTCGACTTCACGATCTGGTTTTACCTCATAAAGAAGCTCGACATAAACATCACGACGTTTTCGTCGATGCTGGTGCCTGTTCTGGGACTCTTCTTCGACTGGCTCATGCTCGGAAATCCGCTAGACGGAGGCGTCATCGCGGGCGGCATCCTGATCCTCGCAGGGATATACATGGTTTCGAAAAAATGACCGCTCGAAACGGTGATTTCCGGGTTCTATTTAAATCTTCCGTAATGTATAATTGGTGGGAGTCTCGTCCTACCCGATCGCGCAAATAAAAGGATTTACGAGACGGCGGAGGCTAGCCCCCGGCTTCACACCATGCGCTACAAGATTCCCATGATATTCGGGGTCCTCCTAGGGCTCCTCGCCCTCATTCTGACGGGGGCGTACTTTTTCACGCAGACCGAATATTTCAGGAACCTCGTTAAACGGAAGACGGAGAGTATCGTAAGCTCCGCGACCGGACAGAAGCTCACCATAGGGAGCGTCGAGGGGACCTTTTTTTACAGCATCAGGCTGAGGGACGTATCGTTCGAGGTGGAGGGAGAGGGGTTCGTGACGGTGGACGAGGTGGAGCTCGGATATTCCATTCCCGCGATGCTGAATTCGACTTTCCTCTTCGGAAGGACTGTGCTCGTCAACAGCATAACCCTCAAAGGCGGGGACGTGAGGCTTATAAAGTATGGGGACGGGACCTGGAACTTTAACAAGATAGGAACGAGGCAAGAAAAGGAAAGGGACGGGGAGAAGGAAAAGAAGGCGCCGCCGCAGTGGAACATAATAGCTCCCGACCTCAGGCTCGACGGCGTCAGGCTGACCCTCGACGACAGGGAGGGCGGAAAGCTTTCGGAGTATCTCCTCAACAACACCGAGCTTTCGGCCAGGCTTATTAACATCTACGAAAGGATAGAGGGGCACATAAAGAACGCCGACTTCGACGCCGTCGGGGAGGGAATTATTGTCAGGGGGCTTTCGACGAAGGCCGTTTATTCGACGGACACGGTGGAAGTCAGCGATTTAAAGGTAACCCTGAACGGCGCCGATATAGAGGGGAACGTCAAGGCGGAGGACCTCCAGGAGACGCCGGATTTCATAGTCGACCTGGCCGCCAGCGGATACGAGATAAAAGACGTCGGGACTTTTAACGTCGAAGTCAAGGGCAACGGCGGGTACGCCGGGCCCGGCGATATAAGGGCCGACCTCAGCATCGTCATCCCGGAATCGGAGCTTTACGGGGAGAAGGTTTCGGGCAAGCTCGACGCCATAAAGATGTCCGGAACGAAAATAGATATCGGGAAAGGCAGTATCGTGACGGGGCCCGGCCAGCTCGAAATAAGCGGCGGGGCGGACATAAAGCGCATTCTTACGAAGGAAGGCAGTAACTCGTTCGACGTAAACCTGAACCTGAGAAATGTTAAAACCGCGGAAGTCTTTACGCTCCTTGAAGAGAAAGCCGACGCGAAGACAGAGGGGATAAATACACACCTCGACGCTGTTCTTAACGGAGCGATAAAGGCTCGGGGGAGCTGGGTGGAATTCGGCGACCTGAAGGCCACTGCTGACATATCCAGCCTTGATGTTAAAGGCGCGAGGGCCGGGGAGCTGAAGCTGAGCGGGAAGGTGGATTATTCGCGGACGTCTCTCGGGCTGGACGTGAATACCGTCCTCAACAAGCTTAACCCCGGCGTGATAGCGAACAAGAAGGACCTCAACGGAAGCATAACGTCTGACCTTGCGGTCAAGGCGACTGTCCCGCTCCAGGGAGACGTTGTCCGGGGCATGCGCGGCACTGTGAAGGGAGACATAAAGCCGTCTCATATCTACAACCTAAATATCAGGAACGGAAAGATAGACGTTTCTTATGACAAGGAAGTATTTACCGCAAGGGCGCTCAACATAAACGGCGACGGGTTCAGGTTCAACGTTACGGACGGTAGAGGCGGGAGAAAGGGAATCAATCTCGGCTATGAGCTCGAAGTCGGAGACCTCGCGCTCATATCGAAATTCGCCCCGGGGAACGAGTTCGCGGGCTCGCTCAAGGCGAAGGGTCGAGTCGAGGGCGACATAAAGAATCCGAGGATCACGATAGACGGGGATGTGAACTGCTTCAAGCTGAACGATAATATCAAGGCCAAGACCATTACGATAAAGGCGGAAGGAACTCCCAACCTCGCGAAACCTGACATAAAGGCAGAGATAAACGCCGAGGCGGTTTCGGTAGGCGAGAGGGAGATCGAGAGCGTCGAAATAGACGCCGACAGCGAGGGCGGAACGGGCATTAATGTCGAAACCGTTATAACCGAGAACGAGGATTTCAGTTATACCGTTCACGCCACGCTGAGGGATCTGACCGCGAGACAGAAACACATCGAGATATCGAAGCTCCTTCTCGACCTCGAGGACTCCGATCTCGAAAACAGGGAGAACATACTCCTGACCATAGCCCCCGGGTCGCTCGTGCTGGAATCTTTCAATCTCTACTACAACGATACCTCCGCGCTCGCCGACGCGACGATATTCTTCAACGGGAGCGTGGACGGGCAAGTGGCCGTGAACAAGCTCAGCCTGAACGACCTGGTCAAGATATTCGATCCCAGTACTGAGGTCGAAGGAGAGCTGTCGGCCGACATAACCGCCGCGGGCACGATAACGGCTCCCGAAATGAGAGCCAAGCTAAACGTCGCTAACATCGTTTACAGGGATTTTAAAAACGACGACGTCGAGCTGAACGTTTCGTATCTCGAGCGAAACCTCAATCTTGATTTCGAGATTACGAACGGTGGGGCCTCGATAATGCGGGCGAAAGGCAGCTCGAACGTCGACCTTAATTTAAAAGAGCTGGGAGAGAGCCTCGACGACGCTCCGTTCAACCTGACCGTTACGTCGAGCGGCGTGGATCTGAGCCCGCTTTCGACGTTCGCTACGGAGGTTGAAAAATCAACGGGGCTTCTGGTCGTCGATCTCCAGGCGGGCGGTACGCTCGGGAGACCCACGGCGAACGGCCAGATAAGCCTCAAAGACGCGATCTTCAAGATCAAGTCGCTCCGGAATGAATTCAAGGTGGAGAGCGCGCTCATCGAGCTCGACGGCCAGAAGGGTTATCTCCGGGAGCTGATAGTTAATTCGGGAACTAACGGCACCGGGACGTTCACGGGCGACATCGAAATTCCGACCATGACCTATGACGTTAAAGGCGATCTCAAGGACTTCCTTGTCCGGCCGAAGAACGTCGCCGGAAGGCTCACGGGGAACATGGAAGTAAAGGGCGAGGGCTCTAAAATAAGCTTGAGCGGCGGGATGACCGTTTCGAGGGCCAGGATCACGATACCCGAGGCGGAGCAGAAGCAGGTCGAGGAGATAACGTTCGTCGACGACATGGAAGACGAGTTTACTGTCGACAGCGGAGAGACGACGGATTACTTCAAGGAAAAGGTCGCGATGAATCTGCAGGTGAAGATGAGAAGGAACAACTGGGTGCGCGGACGGGGTGCGAACGTCGAGCTCCGTGGAGACCTCGACATAAAAAAAGAGTTCGGACAGGACATGAGGATCGTGGGGGACATAACCACGATAAGGGGGACATACGAGAATTTCGGAAAGCTGTTCAGGATCGTCCAGGGCAACGTGAGCTTTTCGGGAACGACCGAGATAAACCCGTTCCTCGACATAAGGGCCCTTTACAGGGTTTCGGGGGTGGAGATATACGTCAACATATCCGGTACCGCGAAAAAGCCCGTCGTCGAGCTGACGAGCGACCCGCCGATGTCGGAGACGGACATGGTTTCGTATATAGTCTTCGGCGCGCCTTCGGACAAGATAGGCACGAGCGACAGGGCCTCGATACAGGGAGTGGCCTCGGGGCTCGCGGGGGGCATAGCGGCCGCGCAGCTTGAGAAGGTGCTCGGGGACAAGTTCAAGCTTGACGTCGTGAGCATAGGAAGCGGCGCCCAGGGGCCCGAGCTCGAAGTCGGGAAGTATCTCACCGAGGACCTTTATTTCGCTATCGACAGGCAGACGACGCAGTCGCTCGCTACTTCGACGATGATAACGCAGACAAAGGTTATAGTCGAGTACACGATATTCAAGAACGTTTCCATAAACGGGGACATCGGCGGCCAGAACCCCGGCGTCGATGTGTTCTACAACTTTAACTACTAGGATTCTTACTCAGAAGGCGTTACTGGAGGTTCGTGTCGGAGCCCGTTTCAGCCCTCGGCATCGGGATGGGTGAGGCGTGGTGTATGACGAGCTTCCAGCCGGAGCCTGTCTTGTGAAAGACGTTCGTCGACTGGGCGAATCCTGTCCTTACATTGTCCCCTGACCTGTGGCTTATCTTCTCGACGCAGACTACCCACGCCATGCTGCCCGATACTTCGACGCCGATTTGAGAAAGCTCAATTCCCTCGGGACCGCCGCTTTCGAATATATTCTTCCAGCTCTCTTTAACAGCCTCCCAGCCGTAGAGCATGGGCCAGCCCGGGTGGACGCACTTGGCCTCGGGCCCGGCGAGCCATACGACTGACATGAGGCCCATGTCGCCCTCGTTTACGGCGAGGTAGAATTTCTCGTTCATCAAAAGGACTTCTTCGGAATCCTGACGTGTCGTTTCGCTCATAGGAGAAAATGATTATTACTGAATTCGGTGTATGACACCAGTCTGCCCGGGGTGTCGACGGGTTCAGCCCGAGGCTTTCAGCCGCTCCGGATTTTCTATCGACTCCAGAAGATCGTCGAGCTCTTCTATAACTTCCGGGTCGCTCTCGGATTTCCTTGCCGCGAGAAGCATGCCGAGAGCGCCCTTCCCTTCGAGCCTCCAGAGCGCCCAAAGGGCGTGAATCCTTACGAGCGGCTCCTCGTCGCGAAGGCATTCCGTTACCACGGGGACGAAGTCCGCATCGCCGGAATTCCCTATCGCGACCAGAGCGTTTCTTACGAGCCCCTTTCGCTTCGTGCGCGTGACGGGACTCCCCTTGAAGAGCGCCCTGAACTCTTCGGGGCCGAGTGAGGCGATGGAGCCGAGATCGGGGTTGTAGAGCCCGGGCCTCGGCTGAAACGAGGCTTCGCCAGTTACCGGCGCTTTTCTGTTCCAGGGGCAGACGTCCTGGCATATGTCGCAGCCGAATATATTCGAGCCTACGCCAGGACGCAGCCCGAAAGGAATTTTGTCCTTGAGCTCAATAGTGAGGTAGGAGATGCAGAGCCGGGAGTCGAGCGTGTAGGGAGCTGTGAGCGCCCCTGTCGGACAGGCGTCCAGGCATCTCGTGCAGGTGCCGCACCTGTCGGGAACGGGGGAGTCGTATTCGAGCTCGATGTCGGTTATAAGCTCGCCGAGAAAAATCCACGAGCC
>CAZPHQ010000003.1:0-210631 GCA_964586675.1 uncultured Spirochaetia bacterium
CGGAACGAGATCACTCGTTCCGGCGCTTCCGTTTGAATTTCAGTCGATTTTACTGTCCGCCGCCGAGTGCTGCTATCCTTTCTCTCGCCGTAGCCGAATAGCCCGCGTACTGACCCTGCTCGACCGACATTTCGAGGAACTTCCTGTAATACATAATGGCCTGCTGCGCGTTGTTCTCCCTGTCGTATCCCTGCGCTATGAAAAAGTAGGAATCGGGATAATTCGGGTTGAGCGTGATAGCCTCCTTCTGGCGGGCGATACTTTGATTGAGCTGGTTCATGTAAAAGTAGGTGATTCCGAGGTTCATATACGCCGGCGCGTACTTTGGATTGAGCTGTATCGCTTTCTGATACTCGTCAATCGCCGCGTTGTAGTTGCCCTGGGTTCTCAGAACCGTGCCGAAGAGGTTGTGGATCTGCGCAGAAGGAGCGATCTCCGCGGCCTTCTTGAAATACTCGCTCGCCTGTCCGTAGGAGCGCTTCTTGAAGAAGAAGGCGTTCCCTAGACCTATGTAGGCCGGGATATAGTTAGGGGCGAGCTCGATAACTTTCCTTATCTCGGGGGAATCGGGATTCTCGCCGCTGGCCGACCAGAGCACGAACATCGCCTCGGTGTTGTTCGGGTTCTGGGAGAGAACCTTCTTGGACGTCGCGATAGCTTCTTTTTCCCAGCTTAGATGAAGATAAGTGTAAGCCAGCGCCACCTGGACCTGCTCCAGAGTCGGGCCGAGCTCGAGCGCCTTTACCATATTGCTGTACGACTTGTTATAGAAGTCTTCGTAATCTTCCTTGACCTGGTACCTGTAAAAACCCATGAACGAATATACTTCGCCGAGCCCCGCGTAAGCGACGGCGTCCTTCGGGTTGGCCTGTATAGCGCGGTTGTAAAGCGAAATGGCTTCCTCGAATCCCTCCGGCGTGAACTTGAGGAACGCCTCTTTCCCCTGCTTGTCGAGCGCGGCCGCATCCTGCGCCGATGCCTGTAAGGAAAAAAGCTGCGAAACCCCGAACACCGCGGCGGGGAGCAGCATGTAAAGAATAAATTTTCTCATCACTACCTCCATTGGATTTACCCTCAGAAAGATTATAAATTCTTAATGGTAAGTCTCAAGTATGTACTTGACGATTTCTTCGGCAAGGCTTTCGTATATATCCTTGGCCATGAATCCGAGGGAGCTGAAACCGTTTACCTCCCCCGAGGAAATCTCGTCCCCCGTGGCCTTGTTGACGAGAGCTATCTTTATCGTTACCGAGACTTCGCCGAACTTGAGCGCGCCGCCCTCGAACGAAACGTCGGAGCTCGGCCTGTATTCGCTAACTTCTCCGAGCACGACGATGGTGTCGGACGCCGGGATATTCTCGACGTTCCCGAATTTCACTTCCTTGAACTTGTCCTTCGATTCGAGGAGCGCCGCCGACTGCTCGGGGACCTTCGTAAGGGCTTCCTCCGGGAAGTTCACGATCTCGGTTTCTAGCGCATTGAACTGAACGGCCTGGTACTGCCCGAGCTTCGTGGTCGTGGGAGTGAAATATGATGTAGTCTTGATATTGGTGCAGCCGGGGATCGAGAGCGCAAGCAATGCCAGCGATAATATAGCGGTACGGATGGAACTATTCACTCTACTCATAATAAAACCTGCCTCCTTTGTAATAAATACTATAAAATAGCATACTTCCCAGATTTGATAAACATTAGGCGGGTAAAATCGATTCATCGCTATTAAAATGCATCCCATGACGTATTTTGTCATACGTTGCGCAGCTGTGACAAAATACGTCACAAAGTACGGGTTTTGTGACATTCGGGTTTTCACCGGGCAATATAATTCGTATGGTAAACTATCGTTAAAAGAAGGGATGTTATAAAAAGCAGGCTGGTAAACGTGGACATCTGGCACGGGCTTTGCAATGATTGAAATCAAAATTTAATTCCGAAAAGGAGGTATTTGATATGTCCAGAAGGTCAATCAGAGTTAAGAAGGATGAGAAAGGTTTTACGCTCATCGAGCTTTTGGTGGTTGCAGCTATTATCGGCATACTACTCGCGATCGCGATACCCAACCTTATGAAGGCCAGGATGTCGGCGAACGAGGCGAATGCCAGGAAGTCGATGCAGACCCTCAGGGACGCTGAAGGCGAGTACTTCGAGCAGGACCTCGATGACGTTGGTGGAAGAGACTTCACTGACCAGATCGGAGACATAGCCACGCCGGGCACTCTTAGGAGCCCAGGCAATACAGGGGAAGAGGAAGACGCTCTCATAGACAGCAGCTTCGAAGGGGCTGACATGGTAAATGGCTGTACGGATCCGAAGGCAGGCTACTGCCTGCAGTGGGATGACCTTGTCGTGTCTAACCAGGCGACCGGGCTGTTCGACGACTTCGGCTGGCAGGCTAGCATGACCAGCTTCAACAAGACCGGCAGAAGGGACTTCTCGGTCTACGGCGACGGCGCGATAAGGTGTACCGTAAGCACAGTCGCGACAAGTGAAGTAGGCGCTTTCGAGTCCGTCCGTGAAACCGCGGGATGCGACTAATACGAAGCTGCCGCTTTAACATAATCAAACAGACTTAGAACGATAGGGAGGGATTCTGAAAGGGTCCCTCCCTTTTTTTATAATCCGGCCTAACATATTAATTTTCAAAGCATCTTCGAAATTGCGCAGCTGCGACAAAATTTGTCACGTTATTTCAATCAAGCTATGCTAGAATTTAAACCAGCTACCCGTCGATATAATTTAAATCAATGATAATAAGGCATTAGACGATGTTGAAGCTAAGCAGAGCTTACCGACGTTTTTGGTATACAAATTGCAACATAATTTTGCAGGAAAGTTCGCAGGAAATGCCAAAGGTCATGAACAACTTTCGTAATGCTGGTCGCAAAGATGGTTTCACACTTGTCGAGCTGCTCGTGGTGGCGGCGATAATAGGTATTCTGCTCGCCATAGCGATACCGAACCTTCTCAAGGCACGCATATCCTCGAACGAGGCGAACGCGAGAAAAGCCCTCCAGACCCTTAAGGACGCGGAGTACGAATACTTCGAGCAGGACCTCGACGACGACGGTACGAGAAACTTCACAAACCTTGTCGGCTCGCTCGGCACCGAGGGCTCGCTGAGAGATCCGTCGGGAATGGACGACGAACAGGATGCCCTCATAGACATAACGTTCGAGTACGCAGTCGTGGAAGACGGAAGCCCGGCCGGGCAGGCGGCCTGCACCGACCCCAAGGCGGGGTACTGTCTTTCCTGGAGCGACGACGCCGAGGCCGACGCGCTTTCGCTCCAGGGCGACTTCGGATGGGAAGCCTCCATGACGAGCGCCAAGGTGAACGGCAGGAAGGATTTCTCGGCTTTCGCCGACAAGGTCATAAAGTGCACTGTCACTACCGAGGATTCAGGCTCCGTCGGCACGTTCCAGTCGTCGAGAACCGATTCGGACTGCGACGGCTGACGCTACACGAACAATGCAAACGGCAGATAGGCCGTGGGTCCGCACAAACTTATTGCCTCCGGGCATCGATTGACATATATTTAGGTGTCCGACATGCCAGACGCGCTCCGTATTACCAATCTCGTTAAGGATTATCAGACCGGCTTTTTCGGGAAGATGACCCGGGTGCTCAAGAACGTCACGTTCTCGGTCGAGCAGGGGGATATCTTCGGCTTCATCGGTCCGAACGGCGCGGGCAAGACCACCACATTCAAATCCATACTCGGCTTCGCCAAACCCACGGAAGGAACGATCGAGCTTCTGGGAAAAGATTCGGGAGACCCCAACGCCAAGCGCAAGATCGGATACCTCCCCGAGAACCCTTATTTCTACGATTATCTGACGGGGGAAGAGCTCCTCATTTACATGGGCGAGCTCCATGGGCACGGGCGGAAATTCCTCGAGCAGAAGGCGGGCGAGCTTCTGGAAAAGGTGAGGATGTCCCACGCCGGAAAAGTGCAGATGAGAAAGTATTCGAAGGGCATGCTGCAGAGAATAGGCATTGCCCAGTCGCTCATAAACGACCCCGAGTTCATAATCCTCGACGAGCCGATGAGCGGCCTCGACCCCATTGGAAGGCGGGAAATGAAGGACCTCATACTCGAAGAGAAGAGGAAGGGGAAGACCATACTCCTCAGCTCTCACATGCTGGCCGACGTGGAGGCGCTTTGCGACCGCGTCGGGATCATAATGGGCGGGACGCTGATAAAGACGGGGACGCTCGGCGAGATGCTGAAGGAAATCCACACGGATTACGAGATGCACGTCGAGGGCGCTCCGGAGGAAGTGAAGGCATCGGTGAGGGGGATGCCCGTCGAGATGGAGCACAGGGCCGGGTATATCGTGCTCAAGTTCGACGAGGACATAAGGCGGCAGGTGATCGAGGCCGTCGCGAAAACGCCGGCCGGGATCATGTCGCTTCATCCGGTGAATAGGTCCCTCGAAGGCCTCTTCGTCGAGCAGGCGAAAAAGGAGGGCCCGGTGAGGGAAGGCGTCGGCGCGTAGCCCGCGGCGGCGGGAAGCCGGGAACACGATTCAGTGCAGGGTGCGATGAGAAGGATTCTAAGCGTAGCGCATAATACGTTCATAGAAGCGATAAGGGACAGGGTGCTCTACAGCCTCGTCCTCTTCGCGCTGCTCATGATAGTGAGCTCGCTCGTATTCGCCAGCATATCCGCAGAGCAATACAACAAGATAGTAAAGGACCTCGGCCTCACCGCGATATCGATAATAGGAATACTGATCTCCGTCTTTCTCGGTATCGGCCTCGTATATAAGGAAGTCGAAAAGAAGACCGTTTACAACATATTCTCTAAGCCCGTGAGGAGGTACGAATTCATTCTCGGGAAGTACCTCGGGCTAGGGCTCACGCTTTTCGTTATCACGCTCGGCATGGCCCTGATTCTCTTTCTTATCGTCCTTTATATAGAGATAAGATATGCTGGGCTGATAAAGTTTTACTACGGCGGTCATTTCTACGCGGAATTTTTCAACGCGATATATTTCGAATACCTGGAATTCCTGATAATAATCGGGATCGCGCTCGTTTTTTCCAGCTTCACGACTCCCGTCATGAGCGCGCTCTTTACGTTCTTCGTTTTCGCCATCGGGAGGTTTTCGAGCGACATACGGCTCTTCGCGGAGGAGGTAAAGAATCCAGTCACGGCCGTTTTCTCGGAGGCGATTTACAGGGTGATCCCGAACCTCGAAAAATTCGACGTCAGGAACGAGGCCGTCTACGGAGGCGTCGTGAACCCGGACTTGGTCCTCTATACGACAGCCTACGCGCTCATCTACGCCGCAGCGCTCCTGATACTCGCGATAATCATATTCGAGAAAAAAGAATTCAAGTAAGTGACGCCGTGAAAAAGGGTAGAACGACGACCATACTGGGCCTTCTGGCCATCGCCGCGCTGGTGGCGGTCTCGATACCGTTTCAGGTAAGGATTGACGACATAAGGGGAAAGTTCCGCTCCGTCGAAGACAGCCTTTATCTTTCTTCATCGTCGCTCAAAAAAATTTCCCTGGGGTATACGGAGCTTCTCTCGGATATATACTGGATGAGGGCGATTCAGTATTTCGGAAGCAGAAGAACCGAAGACCAGAACCCGGAGCTCCTGTATCATTATTTCGACATAATCACCGACCTCGATCCGCGCTTCGTGAACGCCTACAGGTACGGCGGCACGTTCCTGGCCGAGCCGGCCCCGTTCGGGCTCGGGAAATTCGCCATGGGCGTCGGGCTTCTCGAAAAGGGCAGGAAGAATAACCCGGACAATTTCAGGCTGCCGCTCGAGGAGGCGTTCCTCTACTATTTCTATCCGAAGAACTATGACAAGGCCGCCGAGCTCTTCAGGGAGGCCGCCGAAACGCCCGGGCTATCCAAGTCGAGGCAGGCGTCCGTTAAGGGAATGGCGGCTGCCGCGCTGGCAAAGGGCGGGAACAGGGACCTCTCGAAGGAGATATGGAAGATAATTTACGAAACGAGCCCGAGCGAGGGTAGACGCAGCTTCGCGCTCAGGAATCTCCAGGAGATCGAAACCGGCGAAATGGAGGACGAGCTCACGGCCGCGCTTCTCGAATATCAAAAGCAATACGGAAAGCTGCCTGGCTCTGTGAAAGAGCTCGCGGCAGCCGGGTACGTCGAGGGCGGCATACCCGAGGCCCCGATAGGCGGGGAGTTCGTCATAGCGCCGGAAATCGACTCCGTGCGCAATACCGAGCTGGCGTCGAGAAAGCTAAAGGAGGCGATCGCATTTCTTAACGGCAAGTCCGCGAGGTTTAAAAAGATATACGGCGAGTATCCTAGGAATTTAAAAGAGCTCGAGGTGTTCGTGAAAACCGAGACGACAGGGCAGTACCCAGTCCATCCCATGGGGCAAGAATACATTTACAACCCGGAGTCGGGAATAATCGAATCGAAATGGAAGTACGAGGGAGAAAAGTAGCAGTAACCGCTCAGGCGATTTCGAGAATTATAAATTCCCTCACACCGCCCGGTGCGTGAACCGTCACTTCTTCGTCGACGCTCTTTCCGACGAGCGCCCTGCCGATCGGCGACGTAATGGAGATGAACCCGTTCTCGGGTTCGGACTCGTCCGGCCCTACGAGGTGATATGAAACCGTTTCGCCAGTGTCCAGGTTTTCGAGCCTCACCCTGACGCCGAAAGTGACCCTGTCCTTGTTCCGGAGCTCCGCCGGGTCTATCACCTCGGCCCTGCTGAGCTTGCTTTCGAGCTCCTGAATCCTGCCCTCGACGAAAGACTGCCTCTGCTTGGCCGTTTCGTACTCGGCGTTCTCGGAAAGGTCTCCGAGGGACCTGGCATATTCGATAAGCTTGATGACCTCCTGTCTTTCGACGGTTTTCAGCCTCTTGAGCTCGTCCTGGAGCTTTTTATAACCGTTCGGCGTCATCGGTACTCTTTCAATCGACATAATGCCATCTCCCTTGGCCGGCGCGACGGACGGCCTGACTGATACTCCGGATAAACCGTAAACTCAAGTAAACGGATTAACTAAATTATACAACAATCAGAGGTAATCAGTAATAGTCCTGAAGGGCCTTGACCCTGAGCCCCTCCTTTATGAGGGCCTCTATAGCTCCGACCGCGGCTATCGCGGCCGAAACGGTCGTGAAGTATGGAACCCTCTGCGTGAGGGCCGTCCTTCTTATGGTGTACGACTGCTCTATCTCCCTCTGCCCGAAGGTGGTGTTTACGACTAACTGCACTTCCCCGTTCTTCATGTGATCGACGACGTTCGGCCTCCCCTCGACGACTTTCTTCACGACAGTGCACTCGACGCCGATATTTTTGAGCCAGGCCGCCGTGCCCGCTGTCGCCAGTATCCCGAAGCCGAGGTCCGAGAGCTTTTTGGCGAATTCGGAAAGCCTCGGCTTGTCGTCGTCCTTGACGCTCACGAAAGCGGTGCCCGAAAGCGGAAGCTTCCCGCCCGCCGCCATCTGCGCCTTGGCGAACGCCATCCACTTCTCGCTGTCTATGCCCATGACCTCGCCCGTGGATTTCATCTCGGGGCCGAGTATGGTGTCGACGCCCGGAAACTTGATGAACGGGAATACGGATTCCTTGACGCACACGTGCTTCGGAATTATCTCGCTCGTGAAGCCGAGCTCCCGGAGAGTCTTTCCGGCCATGACCTTCGTGCCCAGCATCGCGAGGGGAATCCCTATCGCCTTACTGACGAAGGGCACAGTCCTGCTCGCCCGGGGATTGACTTCGAGTATGTAGACGGTATCTCCCTTTATTGCGAACTGGATGTTCACGAGCCCGACGACGTTAAGCGCGAGCGCGAGCTCTTTCGTCTGCCGTTTTATCTCGTCGACGACTTCCGGCCTTATCGAAAACGGAGGCAGCACCATTGCGCTGTCGCCGGAGTGAACGCCCGCTTCCTCGATGTGCTCCAGCACACCGCCTATTACAACCATTTTGCCGTCGGATATGGCGTCGACGTCCACTTCCTTTGCGTCGTTAAGGAACCTGTCGATGAGGACGGGATGATTCGGCGCGACCTTCACGGCTTCGGTTATATAGCGCTTCAGCGATTCCTCGGTGTAGACGATCTCCATCGCACGGCCTCCGAGAACATAGGACGGCCTTACGACTATCGGGTAAGTCACTTCGCCTGCTATGCGTAGCGCTTCCTCCTGGCTTCGGGCTATGCCGCTTTCCGGCTGCCGGAGGCCTAAGCGCTGAATGAGATCGCGGAAGCGCTCCCTGTCCTCGGCGAGGTCTATGCTGTCGGGCGAGGTGCCAATGATCTTGACTCCCCTCTGTTCGAGCGGTATCGCGAGCTTGAGCGGGGTCTGCCCGCCGAGATGAACGATAACGCCTTCCGGATTCTCCCTCTCGATTATTGCGAGCGTATCTTCGAGCGTAAGCGGCTCGAAGTAGAGCCTGTCGGAGGTGTCGTAGTCTGTGCTGACGGTCTCGGGGTTACAGTTGACCATTATCGCTTCGAACCCTTCTTCACGAAGTGAAAACGAGGCGTGAACGCAGCAGTAATCGAACTCTATCCCCTGCCCTATCCTGTTCGGGCCGCCGCCGAGAATGACGACCTTCCGTTTGTCGGACGGCGGGGCCTCGTCTTCCGCTTCATACGTCGAATACAAGTATGGCGTATAAGCCTCGAACTCCGCGGCGCAGGTATCGACCATCTTGTAGACGGGCGTTATGCCGAAAGCGCGCCTCATTTCTCTAACGTCGTTTTCGGATTTTCCGAGAATAGCCGCGATCCGTATATCCGAGAAGCCGTACTCCTTCGCCCTCCTGAGGAGCGCGGCGTCGGGGCTGCCGGAAGAGGCCTTCAGGCTCTCCTCCATGTCTATTATCTGGCGGAGGTTTCGGAGAAACCACCTGTCTATCCGCGTGAGCGAATATATTTCCTCGATGTCGAGGCCCGAGCGGAAGGCGTCCGCGAGGTACCAGAGCCTGTCGGAGTTGGGTGTCCTGATCTTGTCCTTTATGAGCTCGACGTCCGTCGTCCGGGGCTCGAGGCCGTAGGAATCTATTTCGAGCGACCTTATCGCTTTTTGAATCGATTCCTTGAACGTCCTGCCTATCGCCATGACCTCGCCGACGGACTTCATCTGCGTCGTGAGTGTTTTGTCGGTCTGGGGGAATTTTTCGAAAGTGAACCTCGGGATCTTTACGACGACGTAGTCTATCGTCGGCTCGAAAGAGGCCGGGGTGTAGCGGGTGATGTCGTTCGATATCTCGTCGAGGGTGTAGCCGACCGCGAGCTTCGCGGCTATCTTGGCTATCGGGAATCCCGTCGCCTTCGACGCGAGCGCGGAGCTCCGCGACACGCGGGGGTTCATCTCAATGACCACGACCCGCCCGTCTTCAGGGTTGACGCCGAACTGTATGTTTGACCCCCCGGTATCCACGCCTATCTCCCTTATTATAGCGACGGATGCGTCTCTCAGGCGCTGGTATTCCTTGTCGCTCAGGGTCTGCGCGGGGGCGACGGTTATGCTGTCCCCAGTGTGTACTCCCATGGGATCGAAGTTTTCTATGGAGCAGATTATGACGACGTTATCCATGCCGTCGCGCATGACTTCGAGCTCGTATTCCTTCCAGCCGAGGACGGATTCTTCTATGAGTATTTCGCTCACCGGGCTCAGGTCGAGGCCCGATTTCGCGAACTCCTCGAACTCCTCCCGGTTGTATGCGACGCTCCCGCCCGAGCCGCCGAGTGTGAACGACGGGCGAATAATCACGGGGAAGCCGACCTCCTCCATCACCGCCCACGACTCTTCCATCGTATGCGCGACGCCGCTCTTCGGAACATCGAGACCTATCTTGAGCATTGCATCCTTGAAGAGCTCCCTGTTCTCCGCCTTCTTTATTGCGGGAAGTTTGGCACCAATCAGCTCGACGCCGTATTTATCGAGCACCCCCGATTCGGCAAGATCGACTGCAAGGTTAAGAGCCGTCTGGCCGCCGAGCGTCGGCAGGAGCGCGTCGGGCCTTTCCTTCTCGATTATCTTTTCTACGATTTCCGGAACCAGGGGCTCGATATAGGTGCGGTCGGCGAAGGTGGGGTCGGTCATGATCGTCGCCGGGTTGCTGTTGACGAGGACTATCCTGTATCCCTCTTCCTTGAGGGCCTTGCAGGCCTGTGTGCCCGAGTAGTCGAATTCGCAAGCCTGGCCTATTACGATGGGCCCTGAGCCTATGAGGAGTATGGTCTTTATATCTTCCCTTCTGGGCATATGGTTCCTGCCTGTGGAAACGAGAGTTTTGCGGGTTCGAAATGACGGGGATTCGCCGGGTAAGGCGCACCCTCTATTTGAAGCCTATCATTTATACCTGTGAATTCGCCTTCTAGCAAATATGCAGGAGCCGTAATTGCCTCAAAAAAGGTAATGATGAAGGCATATAGAAGTGGAAGCGATCAGATCGCAGACGAAGCCCCGTGTATACGCTTACAGTAAGCGGAGGACACACAGTTTCAGGCGCCGGCCTGGGGTCCGATACTCTTTTGAACGTCCCTTTTTCTCAGCTCCGACATTACATGGAACATCCTCTGTATCGCCGTGTAGGACGAGAAGACAAGCATTAAAATGAGGGACAGCTTGAGGAGATAATCGGCCGGCGGAAATCCCATCCATCCCGCGACTATATTGCCGAGGAAGTTGAATACGGAGAGGACGCCGAGGTAGACGACCCTTTCCGTCCGCTGCATGATGCCGAGCTCGCACTTCACGCCGAGCCCTTCGGCGCGGGCCCTCGTGTAGCTCACCATCGTCGTCGAGACGAGAATCAAGAATACGACATATGCGAATATGGAATCCCGGTAAAAGCTGAGGAGGCCGAGATATATGAATGCTTCCGAAAACCTGTCGAGGCAGGAATCGAAGAACGCCCCGCTCTCGCTGCTGAGGCCCTGCGCCCGGGCGACGCGTCCGTCGAATATGTCGAACGTCGAGCCCGCGAGAACGAGCACCCCGCCTGCGAATATCCAGCCGTAATGGTAAGCGAGGCCCGTTATGGCCGCGACGAGGAGGGTAGAGACAGTGAGGACGTTCGGGTGGACTTTGATCTTCAAAAGATAGTCCTCTATCGGCAGCATCAGGAGAAGCCACCACGTTTTTATACCGCTCCCGAGTAGCTTCGACGACTCGGGGCCCTTCTTGTTTTTGGATCTTTCCTTAATCTCTTCGGGGTTAGTCATATCGGCTGCTGTTGTACTGAAACCTCATTTCAAAGAATGAATAACAATATCCGTTTTAGCTCCGGCAGGCAAGGAAGAAACGAGGTCCTGGCCGGAGGCATACGGACACTCAATCGTTTTCGGCGACGAAGACGGATTTAAAGACCGGGTCCTTTTTCTTGAGCCCCGCCGCGTAGGAGCTGGCCTCTTTTCTTACCTTAAAATCGCCTATCCTCACCCTGTAGAGCTTCCCCTTGCCCGGTATGTCGGCGGGGACGACGTAGGCCTCATATCCCTTTTTCCTGAGCTCTTCCGCAAGCAGGTCTGCGTCGTCGCGGAAACGGAGGGATGCCACCTGTACGGAGAACCCCTTCTTTGCGGAAGCCTTCGGCGCCGGCGCATTCGCAGGCGACGTTCTACCGGGATTGACCGCGGGCCGGCCGGCCGACGGTTTGTATAAAGCGAGCATCTGCCCTTCGACTATCCCGGCCTTGAGCGCTATGTCGCCCGTGAGCGGTGAAGCCGGGGCGTCGCTCGAAGCCTTTCCGGTGCCCGCGTCGGATTCGGGCTCCGCCGAAGATACATCGGGCTCGATCTCTTCAAGCGGCTTTTCGACAAGGTCTTCATCGGGCGCGGGGGCCGCAGCTGTTTCGGCAGTTTCGGCTTTTACCGGTGCGGAAGCCGGCGGGCGAGTAACGGGCTCGCCGCTATTACGATTTGGCGAGCCGGGACGCGCATGCAATCGCGCGTCCATCTGCCTTGCGATTATCACAGCTTTTTGACCTTCAGGAGTGCCCGCCGTGGAAGGTGGCATATCGTTCACATTTCCGGGCCCGAAGCTTTCGGTGACGGCGAATTCCGGCGCGCCTTCGGGCGGAGGGCCCGAGAGGGTTTCTTCTGTTTTTATGCTGTCGAAGGAGAGCGACTGCTTGACAGGCGGGAGGGCCTCTTCCCTGACTGCCGTCTCCGTTGCGGCGAGGGTATCGGAATGAGAGCGGCTCACAGGCGTCGCGCCGCTCTCGTCTATCCTGACTACCTGAAGGCAGGTGTAGGGACGGTTTACGACAACCTCCTGCTCGTTTAGCACCAGGTCGACTGTGCCCGAGACTTCCGCCGGGCTCTCGAAAACCAGCTTTCTCGGGGACTCCGAAAGGACGAAGGGCTTCACTCCGCCGACCTTAAAATCAGTCGTCGCGAAATCGCCGTCGAAGGGGCCCTTCACCTCTATCAGGCGGCCCGCCTGGCCGACGACCGGGCACTGGTAATCGTACGGAGTCGGTTTTTCCGGCCTCCGCGCATCGCTCACCGGAAAGCTTACCGGGACGCGCGAGCTGCCGAGCCTCTTTCCGTCCTTGCCGACGAGAGTGAATACGAGAGTGCTTCCGCCCGCGTTCTTCGGGACCTCGAACGTTATAGAGCCGTCGCTTACGGGGGCCGTGAAATAGCTGGTTTCTATTACGAGATTTTTAAGAAGCGCCGAGTTCTTTTCCCTGGCTTCGGCCGTGGTACCCGCGGGATATATTCTGAAGGAGGACGATATCCTGTCTCCGGCTGAAAGGTCGTCCGGAAGGAAGATACGTACGCTGCCACCCGGGGCGTTGAATTCGAGTGTGTGGACGCCGTCTTTGGGGGCTCCGTGAACGAACGGAACGAGGAGAGACAACAGGACTGCTAGCGTTACCGCTTGGGAAATCAGGTGCTGTGCGCCTTTCGTCACGTTCATAAGCAGGCCTGAAGACGCATCCCGCCCGGGGATGCCAGTGTTTAATTGTTGACGGTGATGAACACTATCTCGACCTGGGATTCGGCTTTTTTGAGACTGTCACCGTACGCTTTCGCATCTTCGACATTTCTGAACGTCCCGACCCTCACCCTGTACCAGTACTTGTTGTCGGGGGTCGCCATTGCCTTGATGAAGGCCGGATATCCCTTCGCCTTCAAAGCGCCGGCAAGGCTGTTCGCCTGTTTCTGATCCTGAAACGACCCGATCTGAACTGTGTAATTCCCGCCCGCGTCCACCTTCGGCATCTGGGGTTTCGGAGCGTTTGCCTTCGCCGCCTCGGCGGCCCTCTTCTCTTCGGCGACGCTCCGCGCTATCTCGGCGAGCTCCGCGGCTCTCAGGTCCTGCGTTGGAGCGGGCGGGGGTGCGGGAGTTCTGGGTGCAAGGGTCTTGGGCGGCTGGGTTCTGGGTGCGGGCGTCTCTATGGGTTTAGGCGTCGGTGTTGCCTTCGCAATGACTACCTCTTCAACCTCGGTCTCTTCTTCCTCTACGGCGAGGCTTTCGGGAAGAGGCTCTTCTTCCGAGGGCATCTCCCGATTCTCCGCCGGGGCCTCTTCGACCTCCGCGAATCCGTCGCCCGGCTCGGCGGCCGGAGGCGCGGGCGGCGGCTCGTTGAAAGAGCGCGTCGTCTGAAAATTATCCTTGTTGAGTCCCTTGCCGACAAAGACCCCGACTCCGAAGACGACCATGAACAGTATCACGAACGCGACGAAGAATGCGAGTATGCGCGATTTTCCGGAAGAATTGTTCCTGCTCATGCGTCACATCCTGTCGGGGGCCGATATGCCGAGGAGCCCGAGGCCGTTACTGAGAACGGTGCGGACGCTCTTTATCAGATAAAGCCTTGCGCCGCTGAGGGCCTTGTCGTCGTCGACCACCCTGTGTTTATTGTAATAACTGTGAAAATCCGCCGCAAGCTCCTGGAGGAAATACGCGACCTTGTGCGGCGCGAGCGTCTCGGCACTGTCCGAGACGACCTCGGGATAAAGGAGGAGCTTCTTTATGAGCTCTATCCCGTCGGGCTCCGTCAGGAGGCCGAGCGCTTCGTTTGAAGCGCCGAGACCTTCGACGTCCGCCTTTCTGAATATGCTCGCTATTCGGGCATATGCGTATTGAATGTAAAAGACCGGGTTCTCGCTCGATTCCTTCTGTGCGAGCTCGAGGTCGAAATCGAGGTGACTTTCCGAGCTCCGCATGAGGAGGAAAAACCTCATGACGTCGGGGCCGACCTCCGCGATGACCTCCCTCATGGTGACGTAGCTCCCCGAGCGCTTCGACATCGGAACCTCTACCCCGTTCCGCATGAGCCTCACGAACTGGATGAGTATCACACTGAACGCCGAATCGTCGTACCCCAGCGCGCGGAGCGCGGCCCTGAGCCTGGAGACGTGGCCGTGATGGTCGGCGCCCCAAACATTTATTATGCGGTCGTAGCCTCTTTCGTATTTGTCGGCGTGGTAGGCGATGTCGGCGAGGAAGTACGTCGGGCTGCCGTCGCTCTTAATCATGACCCAGTCCTGCGAATCGCCGTAGCGCGTCGCCGCAAACCAGAGCGCGCCCTCTCTTTCTTCAAGCGCCCCTTTCTCTCGGAGGCGTTCTTTTATCTCGTCAAGCCTCTTCCGTCCACTGGAGGAAGAGAGGCCGTGTATCTCTTTTCTCTCGCTGTACCATTCGTCGAACCTGATGCCGGCCTCGGTCAGATCGGCCCTGATGGAATCGAGCAGCGTCTTCTCGGCGTATTCCCTGCAGTAGGCGGCGGACTCCGCGAATTTACCCGACGGAAGTAACGCGTCGCCCTTTTCGGCCATGATTGCGGCGGCAATTTCCTTCACGTAATCCCCCTTGTAGCCGTCTTCGGGTATCCCGGCGTCTATGCCGAAAAGCTCGCGGTATCTCGCGTAAACCGACTCGCCGAGGAGGTCCATCTGCCGCCCTGCGTCGTTTATGTAAAACTCCTTCGTGACATCGTATCCCGATGCGGAGAGTATGTTCGATACGACGTCGCCGACGACGGCGTTACGCGCGTGACCGATGTGAAGAAAACCCGTCGGGTTCGCGCTGACGAATTCGAGGAGGATTTTTTTCCCGCCCCCGAGATTCGAGCGGCCGTAGCTCTCGCCGAGCCTTTCGACCTCGGCGAGCTTGTCTACAATAGCATTTTCCCTGACAAAGAAATTTATGAAGCCCGCCCCCGCGATGTCGACCTTTTTAAAAAGCCGCTCGCTCTCGGGCGGGAGGTTAGCGATTATGAGCTCGGCGACCTTGCGCGGGTTCTCGCCCATCTTCTTCGCCAGTATCATGGCCGTGTTGATCGAGAAATCGCCGAATTCCTTTCGCTTCGGAATCCCCACTTCGACCTCGACGGGAAGGTCCGAAAGGTTTATTTTTTTGCCTATGTTTTCTACCGATTCGAGGACTACTCTTTGTATGTCTTCTTTCATATCCGCACCACGAAATTACACCACATATCGACCTTAGTTACAAGAAAACCGCCCGGCGCTCCCGGCTCAGAAATGCGGCAGGGATTCGACGGGCGAGAGATGAGAGATGTCGTTCAAATCGACGACCACGACCTTTCCTCCGGAGAGAGAAAGCGTGCTCCGCGAGGCCGCCTGGATGCCGAAGCTCCGGAATCCCGAGAGGCCGACGCCTGTAAATTCGCAGAGGAGGGTCGTTATCGTGAGGTTGTGGCTGACGGCAACAACTGTCTCCCCGTCGTGACGCCCGCGCAGCTTCTCGAATGCCCGGAGCGCCCTCTCCCGGACCTCGGCGAGCGTCTCACCGCTCGGGATCCTGAGCGTTTCGGGATTATCGCGCCACTCACTCATGATGTCGGAATATCTTTCCCTTATCTCCGTGAACAGGAGCCCCTCGAAATCCCCCTGGTCCATTTCCCGGAGGTCGCTGTCTATCTCGACGGTGAGCCCGTGGTGCCTCGCTATCTCCTCGGCCGTGGACATAGCCCTTGCGAGGTCGCTCGAATATACGGCCGAGATTTTCTCGCCTTTAAGACAGAGGCCGAGCTCGAGGGCCTGCTTCCTGCCGTTATCGTTAAGGACTACGTCGGAAATTCCCTGGCACCTGCCGGTCCTGTTCCAGTCGGTCTCTCCGTGTCTTACGAGTATGAGATTCATTTATTTTCCGCGAGTAGTGAAAACAGCTAATACGGCCTGTTGTAGAAGGTGATCTCCATTCCTTCGCTTTCCGCCTGCGCAGCGAACTCCGACGGCGGAACCGGCAGGGGGGCCGACTTCTGTATGGCATCCAGCGAAAACTGGTCGAACGCGGAATTGCCGGAGGACCTGCTGACCCTGACGTCGAACACCCTTCCCGCCCCGTCCACTTTGAAGAACACCAACGTCGCGAGGTTCCCGTCAGTGGGAACGCCCGGGGGTATGCGCCAGTTGCGCCTTATTCTCTGGTGCACTTTCTTCTTGTATATATCGAGAAGGACCGGATTCACGGCCGAGCCGCCGCCTCCACCCCCACCCTCACGACCGCCGCCACCGCTGCCTGAACGGGGGGACGATTCGCCCGGCGCGCCTGCCGGCTTGTCGGGTATGCCTTCCGAGTCGGACATGGCCAGCCTCTGCTCCTCGCCCATGGGCTCTTCCATTTCAGTTGGTTCTTCAGACGGCTCTCGTTTCAGATTGTCTAGCACCTTCTGCCGCTTTAAATCCTGTAGGACCTTACTCTTCTCGCTTTCGAGGTTCTTCTCGGACTTGGCCGTAGTTTTCTTCTGCGGAGCTTTGGGTTTTTCTGTCGGCTCCGGCTTCTTCGCGACCTCTTTCTTAACTTCTTTCTTCTCTGGCTCCTTCTTAGGGGCCGGAGTCTCTTTTTTTACCTCTTTCTTCTCGGGCTTGGGCTCCGGGGTTTTCTCCGGCTTCTTCTCGGGCTCGATAGGTATTACTTTTTTGTCGGGCTCGACCTTGGCCACTTCCTTCGGCTCCTCTTTTTTCGGCTCGGGCTCTTTCTCGGGCTCGGGCGGAGGGACCTTCGCTACTTCCTCTTTAGGTGGCGCCGGCGGTTCCGGCTCGGGCTCGGGTTCCGGCGCTCTAGGCGCGGGTGGCGGCGGTGGCGCAGGCCTTGATCGTGCGCCTCCCCCCCCTCCCCCGGTACCCAGCTCGGAGAGCGAGACCTCTATCGGCCCCGGGGAAGAATCCTGCATCGTGCTCCGAAATCCCCAGAAGAGGACCAGTATGAGCACGACGACATGGAGGGCTATCGAACAGAATATTCCCCAGAAGGATGAGCCTTTGGATGTATCTTTGTCTTCAGGTTTCATTACCCGCTTGCCTCTAGTTACCCGGTATGGGCTCGGTTATGAGGCCGAGTTTTTCCACCCCGGCGTTTCTTATTTCGGACATGACCTCGACGACCTTCCCGTAGGAGACGCCGGTATCCGCCCTTAAAAAGACCTCTTCGTTTCTTATGTCGGCCCCCCTCTCTGTGATGAGCCTCCTGACCTCGCCGCTAAGCTGGTTCAGCGAATATTCGTCCTTTTCGATGAATATCTCGCCTGCGGAGTTGAGCGTGACGACGACTTTCCTCTCGCGGTCGAGTGAGGGAATCGGCCCCGACTGCGTCTTCGGCAGGTTGACGTCCATGCCTTGATAAAGTATCGGCGTCGTGACCATGAAGATTATGAGGAGAACGAGCATCACGTCCACGAACGGAGTAACGTTTATTTCCGACATCACTGTGCGGCCTTCGCGGCCCCCTGTCTGCATTCCCATGGTCTTATACCTTCTTGATGTATCTGTCGACGATATTCAGAAATTCCGAGGAAAAATTCTCCATGTCTATGTCGATGCGCTTCACCCGGCTTATGAAATAGTTATAAGCGATAACTGCCGGGATAGCTGCCGCGAGGCCTATGGCCGTTGCAACGAGGGCCTCCGCGATACCGGGGGCGACAGTCTGGAGCGTCGGTACGCCCTGGCTCCCGGCGAGGCCTATGAATGAAGTCATGATGCCCCACACCGTGCCGAATAGTCCTATGAACGGCGCCGCGCTGCCTGTCGTCGCGAGGAATATCAGTGAGCCTTCGAGCTTCGCCGTCTCGGAAGCCATCGTCCTCTTGAGCGCCCTTTCGACTAGCTCGACGACCCCGAGCTCGTTGGCTATCACCTCCGGGCCGCCCTTCTGCTCCCCGCCCTGGCCTGAGCCCCCGGGACGGCGGAGCTTCAGTATCTCCGTGTACCCGGCCCTGAAAACCTCGGCTATCGGTCCTTTAATGTGCTTCGTCGAGGAGAAAAGGTTCCCGAAGTTGCCGCTCGCGTTATAGAGCTCGAGGAACTTTTCCGACTGCTTGCCGGCCCTTCTCAGCATGATCGCCTTCGAGAAGATGATCGCCCAGCAAACGATCGACATCACCAGGAGCAGGAGGAGGACCATCTTGACGACAGGCCCCGCATCCGTAATGAGGTTCATTATCTTTATCTGCCCGCCGTTAGAGGCCTGGGCTTCCACAGCCAGAAATAACCAGTTTGTCATATGTGCTGACCTGCTGAAAAGATGGATTTGGTTGTGAACTGAGAATCAAAGTTTTTGATTGTAAATACGACCGTGCCGCATTTAAGATTTCATCTTAAGTTTTCCATACTCAATCACCAAAATCAAATGATATTCTGTTTATAAATACTCATTTATTTGATTTTCAATCCAAAATGTACGATAGTCTCTGAAAACGTCCGGGCGCGTCCGGACTGTTACCCGGCGGAGGTGAAGCATGATAAAGACTCTCGGGCTTGAAGCGGCGTTCCTAGCCGCCCTCTTGTGCATTTCGGCGGCTGCTCCGGCACACGCCCAATCCCAGGGCCAGGACAGATACAAGGTCGTGATAGAGGAGAGCTTTTACGTCATAAAACCCGAGAACAGGGAGAAGTTCCTCAAGATTTACAGGGAAAAGCTCTACCCCTTCTGGAGCGAGATGCAAAAGCGCGGCGTTATCGTGGATGAGTACAAGCTCTACTCCCAGAGGGTTCATACACTGAGCCCGCTATGGACCTATAAAACGGTCGTAAAGTTCAAGAACTACGAATCGATAGACAAGTGGCTGAGTCTCCGGGACGAGGTTTATAATTCCCTCTTCCCCGGCGAGGGCGGATACGAAGCGCCGAGAAAGGAGCTCGACCTCATAACTGAAGAGCACTGGGACGAGTTCATAAGGGAGATACCGCTCTCGAAGTAGCTATTCCGAAAAGAGCCCTTTCTGCATGCGGGGCTGTGAAAGGCCCAGGTGCTTGTAGGCGAGCGGGGTTACAGTCCTCCCGCGCGGGGTTTTGACGATGAGCCCCTCGCGAATCAGGAACGGCTCGTAGACGTCTTCGAGGGTGTCCTTGTCCTCGCTCACTGCGGCCGCTATGGATTCTATGCCGACCGGGCCGCCCCCGAACTTCGTGATTATCGCTTCCAGTATGGCCCTGTCGAGCCCGTCGAGCCCGAGCGCGTCGACCTCCAGCATTTCGAGCGCGGCGGCTGCGACGTCGCCGTCTATGACGCCGTCGGCCCTGACCTCGGCGAAGTCCCTGACTCTCTTCAAGAGCCTGTTCGCGATACGAGGGGTTCCGCGCGCGCGGCAGGCAAGCTCCGACATTCCGTCCTTCGTAATTCCGACGCCGAGTATGCGCGCCGAGCGTGCGAGTATTCCTTCTATCTCGCCCCCGGTGTAGTAATCGAGCCTGAGGTCGACCCCGAAGCGCGATCTCAGGGGAGAGGTGAGAAGACCCGTTCGCGTAGTCGCGCCGATCAGGGTGAACCTGCTCACTCCCACTTTCATCGACTTCGCCGTCGGCCCCTCGCCTATCATTATGTCTATCTTGTAGTCCTCCATCGCGGAGTAGAGGTATTCCTCGACGATGCGGTTTAAGCGGTGTATCTCGTCTATGAAGAGGACGTCTTTCTCTTCGAGGTTCGTGAGTATGGAGGCGAGGTCGCCGACCCTTTCGACGACGGGGCCGGAGGTCGAATGAATTCTCACGCCGAGCTCGTTAGAGACTATATGAGCTAGGGTGGTTTTGCCGAGCCCGGGCGGGCCGTAGAGGAGAACATGGTCGAGCGCCTCCTTTCTCCTCCGGGCGGCCTCGATGAATATCCCTATCTTTTCTTTCGCCTTTGTCTGGCCGAGATATTCCGAGAGGCGCTCCGGCCTGAGGTTGACCTCGAAAAGGGACTCTTCCTCACGGTCCCCGGGGCTTAAAACTCTCTCGGGCATTTACAGGCTCCTCCGGTGGCTGTCGGTTTATTATAAACGACTTCCGGGGCGTGGGGAAAGGGACGGAGCGCGGCTCACATCTTCTTCATGATCCGGAGGGCCTGCCGTAGGGCGTACTCCATCTCGGGCTCGTTCGAGCATACCTCTTCGATCTCGGAGATGCGCTCGTCTATTTCGGCCTTTTTGTATCCGACGTTTAAGAGCGCGGAGATAACGTTTGCGAGCATCCCGGCCTCGCTCGTTCCTGCCGCAGTAAGTCCGAGCGCTTTAATTTTATCCGCGAGCTCCGTCACGAGCCGGGAGGCGAGTTTGGGCCCTATGCCCGGAATCTTTCTCTTCGCGAGCTCGCCCGAGGAAACGGCGGAGGCGAATTCCGCCGGGGAAACGTTCGAAAGTATATTCGTCGCGAGCTTCGGCCCCACGCCGGCGACGCTTATGAGGAGCGTGAAGACCGCCCTTTCATCCTCGGATAAAAACCCGAATAGCTCTATCGCGGTGTCCTTGACGCTCGTGTGTATTTTTAGCTCGGCCTCCTCGCCGACTGCGCCGAGCCTGTAGTAGGTCGAAAGGGGAACGGTTACGCCGTAGCCGACTCCGTTAACGTCGATGACCACGTGGCCGAGCGGCTTATCAGCTATCTTCCCTCTAAGAAGTGATATCATCGAGAGTAAAGCGTCTCCTCTTTCTCCGGGGCTGGAGGAATTCCTTTCCGAGCTTCTGCTCTATGCGGGAGAGATGAATGTGGCAGAGGGCGATGGCCACGGCGTCGGAAGCGTCTTCCGATTCGAATTCCGGAACGCCGAGAAGCATCGTGATCATACGCCTTACGTCGGACTTGTTCGCGCGCCCCCGCCCCGTGAGCGCGAGCTTTATTTTTGTAGGTGAGTATTCGCAGACTTCGAGGCCGGAATTCGACGCCGCGAGAAGTGCGATGCCCCTCGCCTCGCCGAGCGTGATCGCGCTCCGCGCATTTTTCGAAAAGAACATGCTTTCTACTGACATTATGATTGGGGAATGACCGTTTATTACATCCAGAAGACCGTCGTATATTATGGAAAGTCTTTTGGAAACCGGCAGCCCAGGGGAGGCCTTTATGCAGCCGCTGGCGATGTGGGTCACCTCGCCGTTTCCGGTCTCCAGAACCCCGTACCCGCAAACCCTGGAGCCGGGGTCGATTCCGAGTACCCTCATTTTACGATGCAAGGCTCATCATCAGCTCTTCGGAAACGTCGAAGTTGGAGTAGACGTTCTGAACGTCGTCGCTGTCTTCGAGGGCTTCCATGAGGCGGATCATGTGCTCGGCCTCCTTACCCTCAATCTTCACGCTGTTCTGGGGGATCATCGTGACCTCGGCGTTATCGAACTTGAGGCCCGCGCCTTCGATCGCGGCTTTGACCGATTCGAACGCTTCTGGCGGCGTGATCACGACGAGCTCGCTTTCTTCGGTTACGACGTCGTCAGCGCCGGCGTCGAGGGCGATCTCGAAAACACGGTCTTCGTCCACCTTACCCTTCTCGAACGCGATGCGGCCCTTCATGTGAAACATCCACGCGACGCAGCCGTTCTCGCCGAGGCTGCCTCCGTGCTTTGTGAATATGCGCCGTATGTCGGATACTGTCCTGTTCTTGTTGTCGGTGAGCGCCTTTACGAGCACCGCGCTTCCGCCGGGGCCGTAGCCCTCGTAGGAGAGCTCCTGAAAATCCTCCCCGCCTATTTCGCCCGTGCCGCGCTTGATGGCCCGGTCTATCGTGTCGTTAGGCATGTTCTGGTTCTTGGCGGCCGCTATAGCCGTCCTCAGCCTGGGATTGGATTCCGCCTCTCCGCCGCCGTGCTTCGCGGCGACTGTGAGCTCGCGGATGAGCTTCGTAAACACCTTGCCCCTCTTGGCGTCGACCGCGGCCTTTCTGTGTTTGATATTAGCCCATTTAGAATGTCCTGACATAGCTCTTCACCTCACTTCCAACTATCCAGATTTAATAAAGATATTTTCGTTATCCATAAAATTTTATAATATAGGGCGTAAACTGGCAAGTGCTGGCGCGGGACGTCACTTAACCCTTCTCACTGTAACCGTCAGCGGCTGAGCCCCGCCGATTTTCGTCGTTATCGTCGATACCGTGCTCCCCTTGTTTATCTCGCCGACGGTGAGTATCTTCGTCGAGGGGTCTATCACCTGCCCCGAAAGGGAGCTGAAGTCGAACCTTATCTCGGCGTCGTCCGGAAGCCCGAAGACCTCCGCCGTGATTGACGCCGGGGTGCCGATGTCGGTTTCGGGAACTATTATATTGTATCCCCACGCCGGGATGTCGGAATTAAAGAACGTTCCGCCCGGCTTTTTCAGGCTCACCCTCATATTTCCGGAGGAGTTCACTACCGTTCCGGGAAGATCGATGAACTCGGCCGCCGCCTGGTCGGACTTCATGGCTATGATGTTACCGTTTACGAAGCCGTTATCCGTAGTGTTGAGAATTCCTATTTCGTACTTGTCCGGCTCGAGGACGTTCTGCGGGGGGAAGGTGAATGTTGTATTTAAGTATCCGAACTCGATAAGCACCTTCTTTATAGTGCCGAGCTCGCCCGACGCGCCCGCGGGCGGGTTCGCCGGCTTTGCGATCTTGAGTATGCCGCTTTCGCCGGAGACTATAACTCCGTAAGATCCGGACGCCGATGCGGGAAGGCTGAACTTCCGCCAGCCACCTGTCATGGCCCTTACTTCTATATCCACTTTCTGCCCTAAAAGCCCGCTCTGGTTTATAGTTCTCACGGAGGTTATTTTTCCTGTGTAAAGAGGGTTCACGAATATCTCGCCGTCGAGGGATGTGAACTCGATTTCGGTATACTGCGGGCCAGACGCCGAGCCCGCCCCGCCGTTGGTATCGTCCCCCGCCTGGGCCAGCACGAGGCCGCCTGGGGCTGCCTGGCGGGTGCCCGCCGGGTCGGCCGCGATGGAAGAAGCGCCGGCGGCAAAAACAGCCAGGGGCAGAATGGCAAGCCACGTCAACACGTTAAAAATCCTTCTCATAAGTCCCTCTTTTGAATATCTTTTTATTGACAACGAGATAATACGCCCCCCGAGCCCGCAATTCCATTATAGCATAAAGGAGACCTTTTGTTTAAGCTTCTCCGGGTGCGGCGCCTCCGCCAGAAGCGTTATTATTCCCGAAAATACTCACTTGACAAATTACTTGGTTAACATGCATAATAAAGGTGTCTAAAACTTTTATCGCAACTCAAAGAGAACTGACACTCATTTCCGTACATTCGTAACGTGACATTGTATTAAACTCCTAAAATACACGAGGGCAAGGATCAGGAACATATGGCTAGAGCAACCAAATTACGGGAAAAATCCGAGGATAAGGAAACCGTCCAGGAAGCACATTTTCTCAATCTTAACGACATTAGAAACAAAAAGAGCGTAGAGCTCATGAAGATGGCGAGGGACCTCGAAATCGAGGAAACCTCCCGCATGACGAAGCAGGATATCATCTACGCGATACTGAAAGCACAGAGCGAAAAAGAGGGCGTGATATACGCCGAAGGGGTGCTCGAAATCCTTTCCGAGGGATACGGCTTCCTCCGCTCGCCGAAATACAGCTACCTTCCCGGTCCGGACGATATCTACGTATCGAAATCGCAGATAAGGTCTTTTAACCTGAAGACCGGCGACACCGTAGGCGGTCAGGTCCGTCTCCCGAGAGAGGGCGAGAAGAACCTCGCGCTTCTGAAAATAGAAGAGGTGAATTTCGATTCGCCCGAAGCCTGCAGGGAGAGGGTCGCGTTCGAAAACCGCGTGCCCCTTCACCCGGAAGAAAAGATCGTCCTCGAGCACGACCCCAACGAATTCTGCAGCCGCGTTCTAGACCTTTTCATCCCGATAGGTAAGGGGCAGAGGGGTCTTATCGTCGCGCAGCCGAGGACAGGTAAGACGATACTCCTCCAGAGAATAGCCAACGCGATAACCCAGAATCATCCCGAAGTAATGCTGATAGTCCTTCTCATAGACGAGCGCCCTGAAGAGGTCACCGACATGGAAAGGTCCGTAAACGGCGAAGTCGTAAGCTCGACTTTCGACGAGCCGCCGCAGCGTCACATCCAGGTCGCCGACATGGTTCTCGAAAAGGCCAAGAGGCTTGTCGAGCACGGAAAGGACGTCGTCATTCTTCTAGACAGTCTCACGCGTCTCGCGCGCGCCAGCAACACCGTAACCCCCGCCAGCGGCAGGGTGCTCTCGGGCGGTATGGAGGCCAACGCGCTCCAGAGGCCGAAGAGGTTCTTCGGCGCCGCGAGGAACACGGAAGAAGGCGGCAGCCTCACGATCATCGCGACAGCCCTTATCGACACGGGCAGCCGGATGGACGAGGTCATCTTCGAAGAGTTCAAGGGCACCGGCAACATGGAGGCCTACCTCGACAGGAGGCTCGCCGACAAGAGGGTATTCCCGGCTATCGATCTCCAGCGCTCGGGCACCAGGAAGGAAGAGCTCCTTCTCTCGCCCGACGTGCTCAACAAGGTATGGCTCCTCAGAAAGGTGCTTAGCCCGATGAACACAGTCGAAGCGATGGAGTTCCTCCTCGACAAGATGAGCGGCACGAAGTCGAATAAAGAGTTCTTCAACATGATGAACTCCTGACGACGGCCCAGCGAATTCAAGCCGAACAACGTGCGGAAATTCAGACCCGTAAGAAAACGGGACACTGGAGGAGTTTCGCTCTGCGCTTGCCCCGGGCTTCCCGGCCCTTTAGAATAAGCTGGGACTCTTGAACAATTTCAGAAGGGATTCGCTCACTTTATCCGCCGCGCTCGTTATGGCGGCTTTACTCTCTATATTCATATCTCCGGAGACGGCAAGGCTGTACGCAGCCGACCTCCCGGAGCCCGACCGGAAGGCGATTTTCCACCCTGTTTACGCACGCAACGGAATGGTCGTGTCCGAGGAAAGGTTCGCGACAGAGGCGGGGCTCCAGGTTTTAAAAGAGGGCGGAAACGCAGTGGATGCCGCTGTTACGGTCGGCTTCGTGCTGGCCGTGACTTTCCCCCGCGCGGGGAACCTCGGCGGCGGCGGGTTCATGCTCGTGCGCATCGCGGAGACGGGCGAGGTCATAGCGATCGACTATAGGGAGAGGGCCCCTCTCGCCGTGACGGCGAAGACATTCCTCGATAGCGGCGGCAACGTCGACACGGAGAAATCGCGTAACAGCGTGCTTTCGGCGGGGATTCCGGGGACAGTCGCCGGGCTCGCGCTCGCGCTCGAAAAATACGGAACAATACCGCTCGAAAGGGCTATACGCCCGGCGCTGGAGCTCGCGGAGAACGGCTTTCCCGTAAGCGATAACCTCGCGCGCTCGCTTGAGGACGCAAGGAGCCGCATGGAGAAGGAGCCCGAGAGCATGCGGGTTTTCTTCAAGGAAGGTGGCGGGGCCTACGCGCCGGGGGAGATATTGGTACAGAAAGACCTCGCCGAGACTTTGAAGCTCGTTTCCGAGAACGGCCCCGATGAGTTTTACGAAGGTGAAATAGCTGCAAAGATCGCCCGGTTCATGAAGGAGCGCGGCGGTCTGATAACGGAAAAGGACTTAAAGGAGTACAGGGCCGCCCTGAGAGAGCCGGTGCGCGGGACTTACAGGGGATACGATATATACTCGATGCCACCGCCAAGCTCGGGGGGTGTGCACCTCGTCGAGATTCTGAATATTCTCGAAGGCTTTCCTCTCGGCGAATACGGGCACAATACTGCTAAGACGATAAACCTCATGGCCGAGGCGATGAAATTCGCCTACGCCGACCGCTCCGAGCATCTCGGGGACCCGGACTTCAAGGAAGTGCCGGTGAGGGAGCTCACATCCAAGGAATACGCGGCGAAGCTGAGGGAGAGAATGTCCCCCGGAAGGGTTACACCCTCCGTCCGCATAAAGCCCGGAGAGATGCCGCGAGAAGAAGGGCCTGACACGACTCACTTCTCCGTCATCGATTCGAAGGGCAACATGGTTTCCAACACCTACACACTCAACTTCGACTACGGCTCGAAGATAACTGTTCCGGGGACGGGGATGCTCCTCAATAACGAGATGGACGATTTTTCGATGAAGCCCGGCGAGCCGAACGCTTACGGTTTGGTGGGCGGAAGCGCGAACGCGCCCGCTCCCGGAAAGAGGATGCTGAGCTCGATGACGCCGACGATAATACTCAAAGACGGGGAGCCGTTCCTCGTTACGGGAAGTCCGGGCGGGAGCCTCATTATTACGACAGTCCTTCAGATAATCACTAACGTCGTAGACTTCGGCATGAACATCTCCGAGGCGACGAACGCGCCGCGCGTGCATCACCAGTGGCTCCCGGACAAGCTACGCATCGAAAGGGGCATCTCCGGTGACACGCTCCGCATTCTGACGGATAGGGGCTATACGATCGATACGGGAAACACCATGGGGAGCGCGCAGAGCATCATGAAGAAAGGGGAATTTATTTACGGCGCTTCCGACCCGAGAAGGCCGGGCGGCCTTGCGGAGGGGTACTAGGCTGTTATTTCCAGCATCCTCTCTATCGACTTCTTGGCCAGCCTCGCTGTGGAGTCGGGAACCTTGACCTCGTAGACCTCTTCTTCGAGGGACTGGAGAACCTTCTCCAGCGTTATCATTTTCATGAATCTGCAGACTGCGTCTTCCCTCGCGGGATAGAAGGTTTTGTCCGGGTTCGCTTTCCGGAGAGGATGAAGCATGCCGGTTTCCGTCGCTATGACGAACTCCTTCGCCTTCGAAGCGGAGACGTGCTTTATCATCCCGCCCGTCGAAAGGAACTTGACGTGTCCGTTGCCGTTGCCGTTTCCATTACCGTTGGCTGGGGCGTCGGCATTCTGATACAAAAGGCTCGTCGTGCATCCGCATTCGGGGTGAACTATCATCTCGGCGCCCGGGTGCTCGCTCTCCATCTCCTCGAGGTCGCGCTTCATTATACCGGCGTGCACATGACATTCGCCCGGCCAGATATGAAGCTTCCGCCCCGTGACCCTGGCGGCGTAGGCCCCGAGGAACATATCCGGGAGGAAAAGTATTTCCTTATCTTCGGGTATGGACTTTACTACCTTGACGGCGTTCGAGGAAGTACAGCAGTAATCGCTCTCGGCCTTCACATCGGCGGTCGTGTTGATGTAGGAAACGACGACGGCCCCCGGGTGCTCCTTCTTCCATGCCCGGAGCTGGTCGGCCGTTATGGCGTCGGCAAGCGTGCATCCCGCTTTTAAGTCCGGGATGAGAACCTTCTTTTCAGGGGAGATTATGGAAGCCGTCTCGGCCATGAAATGGACGCCGCAGAAGACGATAATATCCGCCTCCGTCTTGGCCGCCATCTGCGAGAGCGCGAGTGAATCGCCTGTGAAATCGGCTATGTCCTGTACCTCGGGAAGCTGGTAATTATGCGCCAGGATGACGGCGTTTTTCTCTTTTCTGAGAATATCTATCTTTTCCGCAACGCTTGTGCGCTCGGCCATTCTCTCCTCATGCGTCTCACACATTGGAAAAAGGTAATTATACCAGATAGAGGCCTATATCTAAAGCAGGCGGGGAGTGGGTGATCGCCCCTACCGAGATGAAGTTGACCCCGGTTCCGGCTATTTCCCTGACATTTTTGAGGGTGACGCCGCCCGAAGCCTCGACAAGAGCGGCCCCGGCGATGAGCCTCACGGCCTTGGTCATCTCATCGGTGCTCATATTGTCGAGCATGATTATGTCGGCCCCCGAGATGAGGGCTTCCTTCACTTCTTCGAGGTTCGAGGTCTCGACCTCTATCTTGAACTTGTTCTTGTACTTTTTCTTCGCTATATGCACGGCGTCGGAGATTCCGCCCGCGGCCTTTATATGGTTGTCCTTTATAAGTATGCCGTCGTAGAGGCCGAAGCGGTGGTTGAATCCCCCGCCGACGGCCACGGCGTATTTATCGAGGACGCGCATGCCCGGCACCGTCTTTCTCGTATCGAGTATCTTTACCGGAAGTCCCTCGACCGCCTTGACATACTTCGCCGTCAGCGTCGCTATGCCCGAGAGGCGCTGCACTATGTTAAGCGCGAGCCTCTCGCCCGAAAGAAGGGCCCGCTTGGAGCCGTTCAGCTCGCAGAGCACGTAGCCCGGCTTTACCTCTTCTCCGTCGTTGGCGTTATTGACGCATACGACCGTATGGTCCAGCTTCTGAAACACCCTCTTCGCTATGGGGAGCCCCGCGATCACACCGCGCGCCTTGGCGCGTATGACGGCTTTGCAATCCTCGTTCTCGGCGGTGAGCGCGTTCGTCGTTATGTCACCCTCGCCGAGGTCCTCCCTGAGCGAGTAATCTATCAACCTGTCTACACGTGTAAAATCGAGCTCTACTCTCCTCATCTTTTCTTACGCAGTCTCCTTGTCTTCGGCATTATTCAACGGGAACGAGCGCAGGCTCCCCGTCTTTTTTGAGCACTATATGTTTTCTCCACGAAGGGTCCTCTTCGGGGAAATCTTCCCGGATATGCACCCCGCGCGACTCCTCCCTCGTTAAGGAGAAGGCGGTTATGAAGCCGCACACTTCCAGAATCATCTCCATCTTGAGTTTATAATAACCTGAGAGCTTCTCAAGAAGCGGCGATATCGCGGCGAGCTCCCGCCCGGCCTCGATCAGCCCTTCCCCGCTTCTCACGATCCCGACGCTCCGGTTCATGATCCGCGTGGCCGACGACTTCAGCTCCCGGAAGGATTTCAGCTCCCCCGGCGCCGTGTTATGGTTTACCGCGCGGCCCGGATGGACTGAGGGATTAAATGCCCCGCCGTCGTAGTCGAGGGCTCCGTCGACCGCCCGCTTTCCGAATACGACGCATTCCAGAAGGGAATTGCTCGCCAGGCGGTTCGCGCCGTGAACGCCTGTGGACGCAACTTCCCCGCAGGCGAAAAGGCCTTTTATATTCGTCTCGCCCATGAGTCCCGTTTTCACGCCGCCTATCATGTAATGGGCCGCCGGGGCCACAGGCACGAGGCTCCTCGTCATGTCGACGCCCGCGGCGAGACAGGCCTCGTATATGTTGGCGAAGCGGGATTTGAGGTAGGAAGAATCCAGGTGACGCATGTCTAGGTAAACGAAGTTTTTGCCGGATTTTTCTATTTCAATGGATATGGCGCGGGAGACTATATCCCTCGGCGCGAGCTCGCCGAGTTCGCTATACTCGTAGACGAACCTCTCGCCCGTCGAGCTCAGGAGATGCGCCCCTTCGCCCCTGAGAGCTTCCGTTATGAGGAAGCTCGCCCCGCGCTCGTTGTAAAACGCCGTCGGGTGGAACTGGACGAATTCCATGTCGGAGATCGACGCCCCGGCCCTGAAGGCGAGCGCTATGCCCTCTCCCGTCGAGCTCTCGGGATTGGTAGTCCTTTCGAAGAGCGCCGAGGCCCCGCCCGTCGCGAGTATAGTCGACTTGGCGAGGAACAGTATGGGCTCGAAAGCGCTTCCCAGCGCGACAGCGCCCGAGCACGATACGCCGTCCGAAAGAATCTCGACTACGCCCGTGCTCTCGTATTTTCTTATCGAGGGATTCTTTTCGACGGCGGCTATGAGGAACTTGACCATCTCCCTCCCCGTCGAGCTTCCGCCCGCGTGGAGGACGCGCCTCTTCGTGTGGCCGCCTTCGAGGCCGAGCTCGAGCCCGGTCTCGTCCGAATCGAACTTCATCCCCTTTTCGATGAGCTCTATTACGCGCTCCCTTCCCTCGTTTACGAGCACCTCGACGGCCTTAAGGTCGTTGAGCCCCCTCCCCGCGCGCATCGTGTCGTCTATGTGAAACCAGGCGGAGTCGTCGGGATCGACGACAGCGGCAATGCCTCCCTGCGCCCAGTAGGAGTTACTTTCTTCGACCGTGGATTTGGTGAGTAGAGTGACGCTCCCGAACCCCGAGGCGTAGAGGGCCGCGTAGAGCCCCGCGAGGCCGCTTCCTATGATTAAAAAGTCGGAATATATTTCCGAGGGCCGCGCGGCGCCCGCCTGTTTGGCGCTCATGTGATATTACCGTTTGTCATCGGGAGAGTTCAGCCCTGTCCGGGCCCTATGGCTTCGAGGAGAGATTCTTTTATCTCGGCGATCCTGTCGGGATCGGTTATCTTTTTCCGGTTCATATCGACGACGTAAAATGCGTCGACGACCTGGTCTACCTTCGTCGAGATCTTGGCGTATTCGATGGAAAGCCCGAGGTCTCTGATGGTGCTCGTTATGTCGTAAAGGAGCCCTGACCTGTCGTAGGTGTAGACGTCTATCACCGTCGCCGAGTCGGAGGACTCGTTGTCGAGCATAATCCTCGACGGGTACTGCTGTGGTGTCGCCTTCCCGTAAAGGGGTCTTTCGAGCTTTCTCTTCGCGACGAGCTCGCCGACGTCGATTTCCTTGGCCAGCACCCGTTTCATATTCCCCTGGAGCTTCGCCCACGCCTTGTCGTCGACCTCGACGGACACGCCGAGGCGGTTAAGGTAGAAGACATCTAGTATCCTGCCGTCGCTCCGGGTCGTAATCCTCGCCCCGAGTATGTTGAACCCCGAAGCCCTTATCACGCCGCAGAGGCGGGAGAATATTCCGGGCTCGTCAAAGCCCCAGAACGTAAACTCGTTGTAATCCTCTTCGGGGTAAAAAAGAAGGTCCATGCCGACGGCGTCTTTATATTTATCTATCAGGCCGAGATGGTATGCGATCTTCTGCGCCGAGAAACCGAGGAAATACGACTCCGGCATGGCCTTTAACATATCGCCGGCCTTCTTCCGCGATATTTTCGATCCTGTAATCTTTATAACTTCCTCTATAATCCTCTCCTGCCTCGAAATCGGGTCTTCGACCTTGAAGACTCCCCTTTCGAGCACCTTGGCCGTCCTTATGAAAAGCTCCTTAAGGAGCATTCCCTTCCAGTTAGACCACACATCGGGGCCGACGGATTTGATGTCGGCGTATGTCAGGAGATATAGAAGCGAAAGTGTTTCGAGGGTCTTCACAGATTTCGCGAAGCGTATCACGAGGCTGTAGTCGTGTATGTCCCTTCGCTGCGAAAAGTGAGACATTATAAGATGGTTCTTCACGAGAAATTCGAGCTGCCTTCTCTCCTCGTCGTTGAGCCCCATCCGCTTCGCAATCCTCGGGATCATCGCCGCGCCCTTCTCGGCGTGGCCCTTGCCCTCGCCCTTGCCCATGTCGTGAAAGAGGCAGGCGAGGTAGAGGACGTGCCTGCTTACGAGGGACTCAGCCGTCTTCGTCAGAAGCGGGAGCTCTTTTTCGTACCTGTAACCGAGGAGGTTTTCTATCTCCCTCACCATGAATATGGAATGGACGTCGACCGTGTAAACGTGATAGGCGTCGTGCTGCACCATGCAGACTATCTTCCCGAATTCCGGAATGTAGTTCCCGAGAAAGCGGAGCCTGTTCATCTCCATGAGCGTGTCGGCGACATTCTTCCCCTTCTTCAGTATCCGGATGAAAGATGCGTTCATCTCGGGGTTAGCCCTCATCTTCTCGTCCATTCTGCCGTTGTTGACGTTCTCGCGTATGAGGTCCAAGAGATAGTGGCTCATACGCACCTGATGCTTGTCGGCATATTCGAACGCCTTCATGAGGTTTGCGGGATTGTCCTTGAATATGTTTACGTTGGAGACAGAGAGAACGCCCCCCTGAATTGTGAAGCCGCTGTCGAGGTAGACTGTCCTCGCGGCCCTTATTCCCGACCTCTGATCGAGGGTGCACTTTTCGATCAGCCTCCTCGACTGCTCCGTGAGCTCGTTTCCGCGGAGGTAGTAGATACGCATGAACCTTTCGACGGCGGGGAGGTCAGAGTTCTTGAAGCCGAGGAAATTGGCTATCTTTTCCTGAAACTCGAAGCCGAGCCTGTCTTCCATTCTGCCTGCGAGGTAGTGAAGCTCGGACCTTATGAGCAGAAGGAAATTGAGGCTCTTCTCGAATATCCTGATCTCGTTCTCCATCAGGATGCCTTTCGGAAGGAGCTCGGCGAAGGTCTTCACCTTAAACTTCGCCTGCGCTATCCAGAGGGCGTAGTGAATGTCCCGGAGCCCGCCCTCACCCTCTTTAACATTCGGCTCCAGGAGATAGACGGACCTTCCGAAACGGTTTATCCTGATCTCGTTTTCGGCTATTTTCTGCTGTATGAATTTGTGCGAGGAAGAAGGCAGGAGCTCGGTGAAGAGCCTCTTGTTGAGCTCGACGAAGAGAGCTTCGTCCCCGGCGACGTATCTCGAATCGAGAAGCGATGTCAGTATGGTTGTATCGTCGTCTTCCGACAGCTCCATGCACTCCTCTATCGTCCTCACCGAATGTCCGACGTCGAGCTTTAAGTCCCAGAGTAGATAGAGGAGCTTTTCGGTAACTTCCTTGGCCTGCGTCTTGTGCCGGGGCTTGTAAAGGATCATCAGGTCGACATCGGAGTAGGGGCAGAGCTCGCTCCTTCCGTAACCCCCGAGCGCGACTATGGCGACGTTGGCGAGATCGTTAAACCCGAGCTGCGCAAGCGCCTGCCTTATCAGCTTGTCGATTACCTCGGAGCGTTTCTGGGCGAGGAGGCTGCCTGAAAGGGCCTTATTCCGCTTGGCCTTGTTGTTGTGATATTCCTTAAGCTCGGCGAGCTTCCTGTCGAGCCTGAGCTTGAGGCCCCGGTTCGATTCCGGCTCGTCGGTCATAAGGTTCACTGCTTTATTCATATTATTACTCTGCATATTATATTACATTCATATTTAGCGGGGTTAAACCTCGTTACAGCTTGAGGCTGATTGAAACGCCGTCCCTGACGGGAAGAACCGTGCTGTAAAAGCCGGACTCGGAGTAAAGAAGCCTCGTGAATTCCCTTACGCTGAGGGTCGCCGGGGAGTCGTCTTCCGAGAGCACCCTCCCGTGCCAGAGGATATTGTCCGTTATAAAAAGCCCGCCCTGAGAGAGCTTCGAGTAAGCCTTCGCGACGAGAGGCGGATACCCTTCCTTGTCGACGTCGTTGAATATAATGTCGAAGGGCCCTTTCTCGGCGTCGAGTATGGCGGCCGCGTCGCCCACCCTTATTTCCACTCTGTCGATTAACCCCGCCCGTGAGAGATAATCCTCCGCGAGGTCTGCGTTTTCCTGTAACGCGTCCGTAAATATCACCCGGCCCCGGCCGAGGACTGCGAGCGCCTTACCGAACCAGTATGCCGAATAGCCGAAGCCCGAGCCGAGCTCGATTATCTCCTCTGCGCCGGATATGAGCGTCATCTGGTAAAGGAGCCTCCCGACGGCCGGGCCGATTATCGGGAAATCGTTCTCGCGGGCATAGCTCTCCATTTCCCTCCGGACTTCGTCCCCCGGGGCGGAGAAAGATTCGATGTATTCCTCTATTTCGGGATTGACTATGAGATGGTCGGGCCCGTGCGGCTGGCTCATTTCTTTCCGAACTCCACGAACGTCTCGCTGTAACCGCTCCGCTGGTTTTCGGCCCGGGCCATGACGAAGAGAAGGTCCGACAGCCGGTTGAGATATATGAGCACATTCCTCCCGACCTCTTCCTCTTCCATGAGCTTAACGACCTTTCTCTCGGCACGCCGCGATACCGTCCTCGCGAAATGCAGGTACGCCCCTCCCGCGCTCCCGCTGGGGAGTATGAATTCCTTTAGCGGCTTTAAGCCTTCGAGAAGCCCGTCTATGGAGGCTTCGAGCTCTTTTATCCTGGCATCGCCTATGCGCGGCACCTCGAACCCGGGAGGGCTCGCGAGCTCGGCCCCGATGATGAAAAGATCGTTCTGTATGGCCTTCAGCATCGCCGAAAGGTCTTCGTCGAGGACCATTGTCCTCGCGATGCCGAGGACAGCGTTGAGCTCGTCGACGTCCCCGTAGGCTTCGACCTTAAAAGAGGCCTTGCTCACCCTCTCGCCGCCTATGAGCGAGGTTAGTCCCTTGTCCCCCGTCTTCGTATAAACCTTGGTTATGCGGACCTTGGCCATAAAAGGATTCTAACCGAACGGTCCGACCGCTTCAAACGGCCGGCTCGGCCGGGCCCGCCAATGATTTGAGTGGGAGGACAACTGCGCTCAACCCCGGGAGAGGCTGCCTTCTATGACTTCCGTTATATGCCCCTTGGGGAGGGCCCCTATTATCTTCCCGTCGGGCGCGCCGTTCTTGAAGAGTATCATCGTCGGGATGCTCCTTATCCCGAAGGCGCGCGCGGTTTCAGGGTTGTCGTCGACGTTGATTTTGCCGACTTTTATCCTGCCCTCGTAATCGCCCGCTATCTCGTCGAGCACGGGAGCTATGGCGCGGCAGGGAGGGCACCACTCCGCCCAGAAATCGAGGAGCACGGGTACGCCCGAGTTAAGCACCTCGCCCTCGAAGTTATCGTCCGTAATGAGGACCGTCTTTCCCATTCCAGCATCTCCTTGAATTTATTTTTAATGGATTAGATAACGAATAACCTTTCATGGATTCAGGGGCGCTCATCCGGCGAATTCCCCCTATAAAGGACCAAATCCTTCCCCGTATGCTATACTCTTAGAAAGCTTCAAGGCAGAGTATGGGCGGTTATGGATTTATCTTCGCTTGACCTCAAAGACGTTTCCAATCTAAAGAATTTCTCGGGCATGGTGCCGCTATTCCCGCTATCGACAGTAGTCTTCTTTCCGAATACCCTCCTTCCCCTTCATGTTTTCGAGCCCAGATACAAGCAGATGGTAAGTGACGTCATAAAATCCGAGAAGATTATCGGCATGGCGCTTTTAAAGCCGGGGTGGCAGTCGAACTACTACGGGAATCCCGAGATATACGACGTCGCCGGGATAGGGCGGATAGTGAGCTGCGAAACGTGCGACGACGGTAAGATAAACATCGTTCTTTACGGGCTCAAGAGGGTGAAGATAACGGAGATCGTGAAGGACAAGCCCTACAGGCTCGCGCGCGTGAATATTTTAGAGAACGCGCACGGCGCTAATGAAGAGGGTCTCAGGGCCAGGATCGAAGAGCTCGTCGTGAAGTGGAACTTCACGCTCGGGGAAAAAGAGAAAGCCCACAAGATTAACGTCAACACGAAGCTTCCGCTCGACTGCCTGACAGACGCCCTCGGCACTCTCATCTTCTCTAACATATTCGAAAAGCAGATGCTCCTCGAAGAGCCGGGCATCGAAAGAAGGGCGGAAATAATCATAAAGGACCTCGAAACGAGGCTCGAAGTAGTAACACTCACGGCCGGAAAGAGCACCGGCATTCTCGAAAAAAGAAATTTAAACTGATTGAGGCAAGAGGAATTCGAGCACGAGCTTGTCGGCCTCTTCCTGCCTTTCCCTCCAGAATCCGTGCCCGACTCCGGGAAACGTCTTGAGCCTGGCCCCCGGTATCAGCGATGCGAGCTCCCGCGTCTTCTTCGGAGACGTAGTGAGGTCGTTCTCTCCCATCATGACGAGCGTCGGGCTTTTTATACCCGAAAGAAGGCTTGTCGTGTCGTGCTTTTCGACGGCATGGCTCTGGCCCATGTAGCCGCGGAGCGTGTCGGGGCTTTCGGGTATGGCGTTCATCGTGGCCTTTAAGGTCGGTAGGTTTTTCTCTATATACTCCCTCGTATAGCCGAGATAAAGCGCCATCGTCCAGACAGCCCTCATGCCGACTTTCGCCGCAATTTCCCGCCCCATACTGAGCACGACGTTCCCCACTTCGTCCCGCGACGCAGACGAACACCCCATTACGAGCCTGTTTACCCTGTGCGGGTGCCTTATGGCGAGCCACTGCCCTATCATGCCGCCCATCGACTTGCCGGCGACGTGCGCCTTTTCTATTCCGAGGGTGTCCATCAGCCCCGCCGCATCGTCTGCCATGTCGGCCGTCGTGTAGCCCGGCTCGGGCTTGTCCGAGAGTCCCGAGCCGCGGTTGTCGAAGACGACAACCTTGAAATGCTTCGAATATATGGGCACCTGCGTCGCCCAGCTCTGCACCTGGCTTCCGAGCCCGCCGATGAGGACGACCGGATATCCCTCGCCGTGCACTTCGTAATATATTTTGACGCCGTTAAGATCCGCGTAAGCCATCAGTGCTCGTCCTCCGCCTGTATCGGCCTTTTCGATTCGAGATATTCGGCAAGTATATACACGGCCGCCATTTTGTCGATCACCTTCTTCCTCTTTTTCCGCGAGACGTCGGCTTCGATGAGAAACCGTTCGGCGTTCTTCGTGGAATAGCTCTCGTCCCAGAAATTGACGGGGATACCGAACTTCTCTTTAACGAGTGCTGCGAACTTCATTATCTCTTCCCCGCGCCGCGTCATTCCCCCGTCGCCTCGCATGGGGACGCCCACGAGTATCTCTCCGGGCTCGTACTCCGCCATTATCTTCGCGAGCCCGGCCATGTCGGAATCGATATCCTTCCGCATTATGGTCGTCACGCCGTTGGCCGTGATGCCGAGGAGGTCGCTTACGGCAATGCCTATGGTCTTCGTGCCGACGTCGAGTGCAAGTGTGCGCATGGTAGAAATCGTCCGCCGGAACGGACGTAAGGATATTGTAACATTATCGTCGGTTTAATCGGAGAAACACCCGGTATCAGTAAAGCGTCTCGTCCGTGTAGGTTTTAAGCCTGTTCCGCCAGCCGGGGAGCCATCTTTTCTCGTTACGGTCCGGAGGGGAGTTCTGAACGCGCCTCGCCAGTACGAACTCGGCGGAGCGGGCGAATTCCTGAAGCGCCGGCCTCCCCTTTTCTGTACCTTTCATATTGGCGAGCACCTGCAGCAGCCCCCAGCCCTGGCCCTTGTATCTTTCGGACTCGGAAACCCCTTCGCCCTTGAAATTGACGTAATCGATCAGGACGTACATGCCCACATCCGATTCCGCGACGCGGTAGAACTGCCTCTCGATATTGTTCCTGAAATCGGGAGGTGCGGCCTCCAGCATCGCGGGGAGGCTCTTCTCGAGCCTCTCGGCTATGAACGATGTCTGGAGGGCGAACGTGCCCAGGAGAAACTCCCTTAGAGAAACCATCTTCGGGGACTCGAACTCACGGTAAAACTCCGTCCGCGATCTCCACGGCAGGTCGAAGGGCCGAAGATTTTTGAGCCATGCCGGAAGCGTAGCGCCTTCAGACTTCATGTACTCAATGAGCGCGGGAAACGTTTCGACGAAGCGGTATTCTTTTCCCTCCGGGTACCAGAGGAAATGGCCTATGCCGAGCGAGGCGAACTCCTCCCCCTCGTTCCAGGCTGTGAGGTTTCCGGGCTTTCCGCCCGTCTCGTTTTTGTAGATGAGCTGGCCTATTCGCGAGAGCTCCTGTTGAGATAGGTGGAGCTCCCTCGCGCCCGTCAGGGAAAGCAAAAGAAAAAAGGCGAGTACGAGAGTTAACGATGCCAGCACGGCGCGCAAAGGGGTAGCCTCCGCAATGTGAATTACAGTATTTATACCTGATTTATACCTGAAGAAACCGAAAAGCGGCTCTTACCTGTAGATATGGTGCTTGAGGTGCTCTTTCTTCGTGATTCTTTCGAAGACCTCGCCGCACTTATCGCACGCGTACCTGACTTCGATAGGAGGGTGGCTTATGCCGCATCCGACCAGAATCCACCCGAAGATAGAGTAGCTCGGCTTCGGAACTATCCAGGGATTGCTCCTAGTGTGTCCGCACCTGCATGTTTTCTCGGAAGTTGTCTGTTCGCTCATAGCGTCATGGAACCGGGAAATATTCTAAACTGTTTTAGCCGCATATCAATATAAGCGGGTTGTCATTCAGTGCCTGTAACGCCCGCCCTCCGGAAACGCTTAACCTCCGACCGCCGCTTCTTTTCGGTAAGCCTTTTCTCTTTGGACGCGGCCGTGGGCCTGGTTTTACGCCTTGGGGCAGGCTTATGGGCCGCTTTCCCTATCATCTCCGTCAGACGGTCGACGGCGTCCTTACGGTTCTTTTCCTGGCTCCTGAACCTCTTCGCCTCGATTATTATTACCCCCTCGTCCGTCGCCCGGTTCCCTGCGATCTTAAGGAGGCGCTCCTTCACGCCTGCATCGAGGCTCCCGGAGCCTGCGGCGTCGAACCTAAGCTGAACGGCCGTCGAGACCTTGTTCACGTTCTGCCCGCCTGGCCCGGAGGCGCGGACGAATTCGAGGCTTATCTCGTCGTCCGGTATTACGATATCCCGCGTTATTCTGGGCATGCTTAAAATTTATTAACTCAAAAGTAAATATCAAGAAGGGGCTAAAAGTAAGTAGAGGCCAAGCATAAAAAAAGGCGGCGGAAGCGATGAGCTCCCGCCGCCCTGTTTGTTTTCAGCTGTTACCGTTTATTCGTCTTTAAGGCTTATGCCATACTCGGGCGTACCGTAGCCGTGAGCCATCTGGAAGCCGCTGTAAGCCTCTTCCCCATGCTCGCTGATGTCGAGACCGGCTTCTTCCTGGTCCGGGGTGATCCTGAGACCTACTATCGCCTTCACGACGAAGAGGATGATGGACGTACCCACGAAGGAGAATATCCAGGTGACCGCGACGCCTACGAACTGTATCCAGAGCTGTTCCGGGTTGCCGTTGAAGAGGCCGTCCCTGCCGAGAGGGTTGACAGCCGTCGACGCGAAGAGACCCGTCGCGAGAGCGCCCCATGTACCGCCGACGCCGTGAACGCCTACCACGTCGAGGGAATCGTCGTAGCCGAACTTCGGCTTGAGGTTGACGGCGAAGAAGCAGAGTACGCCGCCGCCGATACCGATTATTATTGCAGACATCGGCGTTACAAAACCTGCCGCCGGCGTGATGGCGACGAGACCTGCTACAGCGCCTGAAGCCGCGCCGAGAACCGTCGGCTTGCCCCTGACGAGCCACTCGACGACCGCCCAGGCGACGACAGCTGCCGCAGCCGCGAGCTGGGTCGTTACGAAGGCCGTGGCCGCAAGGCCGTCTGCCGCGACGGCGCTGCCCGCGTTGAATCCGAACCATCCCACCCACAGGAGAGATGCGCCTATTATGCTATACGGCAGGAAATGCGGGGCCATCGGCTGTTTGCCGTACCCGATTCTCTTCCCCATTATAATGGCCGCCGCGAGTGCTGCAGCGCCGGAGCTGATGTGAACGACCGTTCCGCCCGCGAAGTCTAGCGCTCCCATCGCGCCGATCCAGCCGCCGCCCCATACCCAGTGGGCCAGCGGGTCGTAGATAAGGGTGGTCCAGAGAAGAACGAAAAGTATGAATGCGCCGAATTTCATGCGCTCCGCGAAGGCGCCCGTTATAAGGGCGACGGTTATTATCGCGAACGTCATCTGGAAGACCATGAACAGGCTGTGCGGAATCGTCGTCGCGAAAGTATCCGACGGCGCAGCTCCGACTCCATTAAGGCCGAAGTAATCGAACCCGCCTATCAGGGACGAAATATCGCTTCCGAAAGCCAGCGTGTAGCCTATGATCGCCCATTGTATGCTGACAAGCCCGACGATGAAGAAGCTCTGCATCATCGTCCCGAGAGCGTTCTTCGACCTGACGAGACCGCCGTAGAAAAGGAACAGTCCCGGGATGGTCATCATTAAAACCAGGGCCGAAGAGGTCAGTATCCAGGCGGTGTCCCCCTTGTCTATCGTAGGGGCCGCCTCTTCCTGAGCAAAAGACAGCTCGGGGAAAAACGAGACCAGAACCAACAAAAACAGCGCACCAAGCGCCGGCATATACTTCAAACAATTCTTTATCATTGACAATCCTCCTTTGTATTAACTGGCTGATTTCAAACCGTAGAAAGCTTCGAGCATTTCCGAGACCCTCCTGAAACCATCTCGTTCATTAGTCCCTCTATGTTTGCAAACTGCATACCATTTGAATAGGAGGATTATTGTCAATGATTATGGGCTTTTGCAGGAGACAATATATAGAATCGTGCTTAAATCTTGGGCAAACAATCTTAAAATTTAAACATTAGGGTGAGTGAACGGACCCCGGCACCGGTTTGGGGGATGCACTCCGGGCAAACAAGCGGAACTGTCCGCGGCTGAAGCGGCGCATGCACGCGGATCAGGGAAGGCAAAACAGCTATCTCCACCAGATAGCCTGTAAATATTGGCATTTCCACGGGCGCCGTGCGGCGCTCTTGGGTTCCGGAGTAGCATTTTTGAAAGCCCGGACTCGCGGCACGTATATCACTGCCGCGTTAAAACCGGGCACGGGTTCGGACGGAAATCGGGCCGGCTATTTTTGAAGGTTTACGACGACCCTTCCCTTGAGCCCGCCCCGGAGAATGAGCCCTATCTCTTCCTCGAGGCCGTCGAGGCCGACTTCGGTCGCAAGGCTTTCGAGGTCGATTTTCCAGTCGCCGGCGAGCTTCGACCAGACCCTCCTCCGCGTATCCATCGGGCAGTAGGCGGAGTCGATGCCGACGAGAGACACTCCCCGGAGGATGAATGGGTAAACGTTTATCGGGAGCTCGCCCGAGGCCACGTTGCCGCAGCAGGTTATGACGCCGTGCTGCTTCGCGGATTTTATGGCCGTCGCCAGTATTTCGCCGCCCACGGTATCGACGGCGCCGGCCCATCTGCCCTTGAGGAGCGGCCTTCCGGATGTATCGGCGGCTTCCTCCCTGCTTATGACTTCCTTGACGCCGAGCCCCGTTAAAAATTCCTTTTGATCCGCCTTACCGGTAGACGCGACTACGCTGTAGCCGGATTTGGCGAGTATCGCGCAGGCGACGCTGCCGACGCCTCCCGTCGCCCCCGTTACGAGGACTTCGCCCATGTCGGGCGTTACGCCGTGCTCTTCCATTTCGTAGACTGAAAGCGCGGCCGTGAACCCCGCGGTGCCGTATATCATGCTCTCCCTCGCGGAAAGCCCCTGCGGCAAGCTGACCACCCATCCCGCTGGCACGCGGATGTACTCTCCGTAGCCCCCGGCCGTATTGGCCCCGAGGTCGTAACCCGTCACGAGAACCTCCTCTCCGGCTTTAAACTCCGGCGAAGAGCTTTCCTCGACGACGCCCGCGGCGTCTATACCAGGGGTATGCGGGAAGTTTTTCGTAACGCCCTTGTTGCCCGTCGCCGAGAGGGCGTCCTTGAAGTTAAGCGAGGAATAACCGACCCTTATCAGCACTTCCCCTTCCGGAAGGTCTGAGGCCGTCCGTTCCTTTATGCTCCTCGTGAATTTGCCGCCTTCCCCCTCTTCTACAACCAGGGCCCTGAATTTTTTGTCGCTCATGGAATCGTCTCCTCGAAAGTCAGCTGTTTGCGCGTGGCTTGGTTATCGAAATATCCCTCACAAATATTACCGAATATTCGGCAATGACAACCGCCCGGGGCACCTTGGTTAGGCGCTGATTACCTGTTGCCCGCGCTGCCGCCTGGTGATATGCTTTGCATGTACATAAATAGTCCTGATCCGAAAAAGGTGAACCGTCCGAAAGGGCGGCGAGCAAAACCGGGGCCTAAGGGCATAAAAGCCTAGGGCTGACCGGCTGCCGAAAAGAGGGACCGGAATTTCCATCCTGCCTTATTCCGACTTCGGAGCTGCGGCGTACTTGGGGGTGAGTAACGTGAAATACCTGGCCTTATTCCTTCTTGGAGTTTTCCTTTTTCCCGGGGGCAGCCATGCGCAGTCTGTCCAGCTTACGACGATAAGGGTCGCGTCCGGATTCTCCGAGCCGCTCTATCTCACGTCTCCCGCGGGAGACACGGCCCGCCTCTTCGTCGTCGAGCAGAACACGGCCCGCATCAGGATCATAAAGAACGGAACCGTTCTCCCGACGCCTTTCCTCGACATCGGTCCCAAGGCGTCGAGCGGGGGCGAAAGGGGACTCCTGGGGCTTGCCTTTCATCCGAACTACGCCTCTAACGGATTCTTCTACATTAACTACACGGACAACGACGGAAATACGGTGATAGCCCGCTACAGGGTTTCCGGGAATCCGGACGTGGCGGACGCTTCGAGCGAAACCGTCCTCATGAACGTCACGAAGCCGTTCGCCAACCACAACGGCGGCATGATGGCGTTCAGCCCCAACGACGATTTCCTCTACATCGGCATGGGCGACGGCGGCGACGCGAACGACCCCGGGAACAGGGCGCAGGACGGGGGCGTCGTTTTCGGCAAGATACTCAGGATGAACGTCGGTAACGGCGCCGTTTTCACTCCAGCGCCCGGAAACCCCTTCAGCAACAATCCGTCTTTTCTGGGCAGCATATGGGCTCTCGGGCTCAGGAACCCGTGGCGGTTCAGCTTCGACAGGCTGAACGGCGACCTCTACATAGCCGACGTCGGGCAGAACGCGCGCGAGGAGGTGAGCTGGCAATCCGGCGACAGCTCCGGGGGACAGAACTACGGCTGGCGCTGCATGGAGGGGAAGATCTGCACGGGTCTCTCGGGTTGCACGTGCAATTCCCCGGCGCTTACGATCCCCATACACGACTATACACACGCCGGCGGGAACTGCTCCATTACCGGGGGATACGTCTACAGGGGCGCGGCCATACCGGAGCTCGACGGCACGTATTTCTACGGCGATTTCTGCACGGGAAAGATATGGTCCTTCAAGCGGAGCGGCAGCGGGACTGCGCAGCTCGTCGACCGCACAGCCGAGCTCAGGCCCCAGGCGGGCGGAACTATAAACAACATCACTTCGTTCGGGGAAGACGACAGGGGAGAGATATATATCGTCGACAGGGACGGCGAGATATACAAGATAGTCAGACGAGCCGGCCCGACGCCGACTCCCGTCCCCACGACTTCGCCCACGCCGCGGCCGGGAAATCCGGTGCTCGGAACGCTGAGCCCTGGAACAGCGGGCGTACAGAACAGCATAAATGTGACGAACGCGCCTTCTGGAGCGAGGGTGAGGCTCGCATATTCCCTTATATCGAGCGGGTCCACCGTCATAAGGGGAGGGGCGTGTAACGGCCGGAGCCTCAGCTTCAGGAGCGGAAGCATAATTGCGACCGGAACGGCGAACCAGAGCGGCCAGGCGACGCTGAGCCCGACTCCCCCGTCGAGCACCGGCGGAAGAACGATCTACATGCAGGCAATAATAGAGAGCGGGACAACCTGCGCTTTCACGAACAAGGTATCGCAGTCCATCGGCCGGGGCCCGAGCTCGCCGGGAGGAGGCGGGGGACGCCCGCGTCCGACGCGGCCGGGAGGAGGATTCGGGGGAGGAGGCAGCAGCGGACCAGGAAGAGGCAGCCTCGGGAGCGGTGCGTTTGGACCGGGCGGCGGATTCTTCTGAAGATAGCAACACACCGGAGATAGCAACACACCGGCCGGCGCGCTCACTTAAGGCGCGGCTTTCGTAGCATCAGTGTAATTCCGGGGATTACGGAGAGCGGGATATTACTCGCCGACCGGAACGTAAATCTTTCCGCCCGCGCCCGCGAATTCCTTCGACTTCTGCTCCATTCCGGTCTTCACGGCGTCGGATTCTGAGAGGCCCTTCGCGCGGGCATAGTCCCTCACTTCCTGGGTGATCTTCATCGAGCAGAATTTCGGCCCGCACATCGAGCAGAAGTGCGCGACCTTCGCCCCCTCGGCGGGTAGTGTCTCGTCGTGGAATTCCCTCGCGGTGTCGGGGTCGAGAGAGAGGTTGAACTGGTCGTTCCACCTGAACTCGAACCTCGCCTTGCTGAGGGCGTTGTCTCTCACCTGCGCCGCCGGGTGCCCCTTCGCGAGGTCGGCGGCGTGAGCCGCTATCTTGTAGGTTATGACCCCTTCCTTAACGTCCGTCCTGTTCGGAAGTCCGAGGTGCTCCTTCGGCGTCACGTAGCAAAGCATCGCCGTCCCGTACCATCCTATCATCGCCGCTCCTATGGCAGAGGTGATGTGATCGTAGCCGGGCGCAATATCAGTTGTGAGCGGACCCAGCGTGTAGAACGGGGCCTCACCGCACCATTCCAGCTGCTTGTCCATGTTCTCCTTGATCATGTGCATCGGAACGTGGCCGGGGCCTTCTATCATAACCTGAACGTCGTGCCTCCAGGCAACTTCCGTAAGCTCGCCGATGGTCTTAAGCTCTGCGAACTGCGCCCTGTCGTTCGCGTCTGCGATGGAGCCCGGCCTGAGGCCGTCTCCGAGCGAAAATGCTATGTCGTACGCCTTCATGATCTCGCATATCTCTTCGAAGTTCGTATAGAGGAAGCTCTCTTTATGATGCGCGAGGCACCACTTGGCCATTATCGAGCCGCCGCGCGAGACTATTCCCGTAACCCTGTCCGCCGTGAGGTGTATGTATCCGAGGAGAACGCCCGCGTGTATCGTGAAGTAGTCGACGCCCTGCTCGGCCTGCTCGACGAGCGTATCGCGGAAAATCTCCCACGTGAGCTCTTCGGCCTTACCGTCGACCTTTTCGAGCGCCTGGTATATCGGCACGGTGCCGACGGGCACGGGGGAGTTACGCATTATCCACTCCCTCGTCTCGTGTATGTTCTTGCCTGTGGAGAGGTCCATTATCGTATCGGCCCCCCACCTGCACGCCCAGACGGCCTTGTCGATCTCTTCCTCGATGCTGGAGGTGACGGCGGAGTTCCCGATATTCGCGTTTATCTTTACGAGAAAATTCCGCCCGATTATCATCGGCTCGGATTCCGGGTGGTTGATGTTTGACGGTATTATCGCCCTTCCGCGCGCGACCTCGTCCCTGACGAACTCGGGGGTGATGTGCGTACGCGGAATGTTCGCCCCGAAGCTCTCTCCGGGATGATATTTCCCGAGCTCTCCGAGGCTCCCGCGAAGCTCGTCTATGCGCTGGTTCTCGCGTATCGCGATGTATTCCATCTCGGGGGTGATCATCCCCTTTCTCGCGTAGTGCATCTGTGAGACGTTCCCGCCGGACTTTGCACGGAGGGGCTTCCTCACGTTCCTGAACTTGATAGCCAGAATGCCGGATTGTCCCGAAGATGCGCGGGCGAATTGCGAAGAGAATCCGGAAAGCTCTTCGACGTCTCCCCGCCCGAGGATCCAGCCGCTCCTTAGGGGTTCGAGTCCCTTGTGAACGTCTATTTCCTTTTCGGGATCGGTGTAGGGGCCGCTCGTGTCGTATACGGTTATCGAGCGATTGGCCTCCGGCGTGCCGCTGCCGCCGGGCGCGGGTGCGGTGTCTCCGACCTCTATCTCGCGCATCGCGACTTCTACAGGATGAAGCTTTCCCTTAACGTAAATTTTCCTGGAATTGGGGAACGGGCTTCGGGTTACTGCGTCGCGGCCCGGTATTTTTTCCAGTTTTGTATTTATTCCCATAGGATAAAGCTCCCTTTTAATTCTTTACGCACCTTACCCCGGGCAGGGGCCCCATCCGATTAGTATAAAAGTAACCACCCCAAAGCGCAATCGAGGAGGATTTGTGTAAGCCGGGCCGTCCAGTAAAATAAACCCCATGCCGGATATAGTTCTCGCAATCGAATCGTCGTGCGACGAGACGTCAGCAGCCGTTATAACCGAAGGCCGCAGGGTGCTGTCGAACATAGTCGCCTCGCAGGCCGACATACATAAGGAATATGGCGGAGTCGTACCCGAAATAGCGTCGAGAAAGCACGTCGAGCTCATACTCGCAGTGATTAAAAAATCGCTCTCCGAAGCGGGAGTAAAAAAGAGCGACATAGAGGGCGTCGCCGTAACGAGCGGGCCCGGTTTAATCGGAGCTCTCATGGTCGGTCTTTCGACGGCCAAGGCCCTCGCCTACGGGCTCGGCGTGCCGCTCATAGGGGTGAATCACCTCGAAGCGCACCTCTCAGCCGCGCACATCGAGCATGAAGTAGAGTTCCCGTTCGTCGGGCTCGTCGTCTCGGGCGGCCACACGAGCCTCTATCACGTGAGTGGCTACACCGACTATGCCATTCTCGGAAAAACTAGGGACGACGCCGCGGGCGAGGCGTTCGACAAGGCCGCGAAGCTCCTCGGGCTCGGATACCCGGGCGGGGTTCAGATAGACAGGCTGGCTAAAGAAGGAGACAGGGAAGCCGTCAAGTTCCCGAGGCCGTTCAAATCTTCCTCGACATTCGACTTCAGCTTCAGCGGTTTAAAGACGTCGCTCGTTTATTATCTGAGACAGCATCCGTCTCCCAACGACATGGAGCTCCGGGACATTTGCGCCGGGTACCAGGAGGCCATAGCCGAAACGCTCGTCGAAAAAGCCCTTCTCGCCGCGAAGGCGCGCGGAGTGAAGAGCGCCGTCATGGCGGGCGGCGTCGCGTGTAATTCGAGGCTGAGGACATTAGCCGCCGAGAGGTTCGGCGAAGAGGGCATAGGGGTTTACATCCCTTCCCCGGTTTACTGCACCGATAACGCGGCGATGATAGGCGTCCTCGGCTCCTACACTTTCAAGGAAGGCAGGACGTCAGACCTCACCCTCGGCCCGTTTTCGACCTCGCGCACTAAATACGTCAGGGGAAAAAGCACGCTCGGGAAAACTTCCCCGGCTCAGTCCTCGTAATCCACCACCGCCCTGTCCGTACGAATCTCCCCGACGAAGTCGACTATCTTGAGATGCTCGGGATGGTTTTGGTACGAGTCCAGGCCCTCCCTGTCCGCGAACTCAGAGTAGAGGACAACGTCGAACGCCGCGGGGGAGGCGTTGAAATTGATCCCGACCTCGAGCGCCTTTATATCTCCTATTTTATCTTTTAGATCTTCGAGCGACTGCTTCAGCTTTTTCGCGTTCTCTTCCCTCGACGCCCCGGCGGCGGAATCCTTCAGTCTCCACATCACGATGTGCTTTATCACTTCACATCCTCCTGAAACGGGTTAATTTGAGGCCCCGGAAATGCGGGATCCCCGTCGGGACCGCCCTTTTGATTTTTCCGGGGAAGCAAATAGAATAATACTACTGGAGCAGGAGATTCCAAACAACGGGGCGGACTCGCAAAAAGGGGATTTTAGCTCTGCCTCCCTGTCCTTTTCGATATACTTTAAGTCATTAAGCTCGGAGCACGCGTGAGGCGGTCGGGAGAATAAGGCATTGGCTGTTACGGAAGTGGAAGAGCCCGGACGGGGCAGGAAAACTTACGACCTCAAGATAATTAAATGGCTATACGGGTTCACGGGTCCGTACAGAAAACATATGTACCTGTCGCTCGCCCTGATGCTCCTCACGGCCGCGCTCGAGCTCGCCGTCCCCTACATCGCCAAGGTTGCAGTCGATAAATACATATATCCATCCTGGAGCGTGGCCTCGTTCCGGGGCGAAGCCGGCGAAAAACCGAGAGCCGGGCAGCTCGAAGAAAAGCTCCTCGCTGAAGACCCCTCGCTCGTCATAAAGCTCGGCGAAAATTCGTATCTGGTAGACATGTCTGGAATCGGGAACGCCGACAGGAGCGACCTCGAAAAGCTCGGCATCGCAACGAGCGAGAAGTTCCTCGTGATAAAACCGGAAGAGCTCCCGGCCGAAGACCGCGCGGAGATCGGCGGAATTGTAGAGAGATACAAAAGAGAATTCAATGAAGCGGGCGGCGCGTATTATATAAGCTACGGCGCGCTCGATGGACTCAGCCGCGCCGATCTTCTCACCCTCAGAAGCGAGGAGATAAGGGAGGTCGGCATACTGGCGGCAGCGCTCTTTTTGTGCCTCCTCGGAATATTCGTATTCAGCTCCGCGTTCACTTACCTCCTCAACTATTCCGGCCAGAGGATAATGCACACGATAAGGATGGAAATATTCGAGCGCACCCTCAGGCTCCCTCAGGCGTTTTTCGACAAGAACCCCGTCGGCAGGCTGACGACGAGGGTCACGAGCGACGTCAACGCCATAAACGAAATGTACACGTCCGTCGCCGTCCAGTTCGTAAAGGACATACTTGTCGTCGTAGGCGTATTCGCCGTCATGTTTTACATGAACGCCACACTCACGCTCTTCGTCGCACTCTTCACGCTCGTCCTCTGCCTCTTCGCGGGGCTCTTCAGGATGCGGCTCAAAACCGTCTACCGTGACGTAAGGCGCTCTATCGCGAAACTTAACGCGTTCGTCCAGGAGAGCGTACGCGGCATAGTGCTCATAAAGCTCTACAACCGCGAAATGCAGAACTATGAAAGGTTCAAGGAGACGAACAGGGAGAACTTCAAGGCCAACATGGACCAGCTCTGGGTGTATGCGACCTTCAGGCCGTTCATCGAGTTCACGAGCGTTTTCACAGTCGCCTTTATCATATGGTACGGAGGCCTCAAGGTGCTAGCGCTCGACCTCACCCTCGGCGCGTTAATAGCGTATCTCTACTACGTCCGCATGCTCTTCAGGCCTATAATGGAGCTCGCGGAAAAGTACAACCTCTTCCAGTCGGCGGCCGCCGCGTCGGAGAATCTCTACGAGCTCTCCAACGAATCCCTGGAGCCTGACGGCAGAATTGCAGAGGAGAAGGTAAAAGGCAGGCTCGAATTCAGGAACGTCTGGTTTTCCTATAACGGCGCAGACTGGGTGCTGAAGGACATTTCATTCGCTATAGAGCCGGGCGAGACAGTCGCGCTCGTCGGCCTCACGGGCTCCGGGAAAACCACTATAGTGAATCTCATTCTGAGATTCTACGACCCGGACAGGGGGCATATATTTCTCGACGGTATAGATATAAGGGAGCTGAGCCCCGAATTCTTGCGGAGCAAAATCACGGCGGTATTCCAGGACCTCTTCCTCTTCGGGAAGAAGCTCTCCCGGGACGGGCAGGACGAATTCTCGCGCTCGATAGAAATAGACGAGATAAAATCCGGCGACGGCATCATATCCTCTGGCGAGAAGCAGCTCGTGTCATTGGGGCACGCCCTTTCGAAAGAGGCCGGGATACTCATCCTCGACGAGGCCACTTCCAGCATAGACGCCCGCATCGAGAGGAACATACAGAAAGCCCTCCGTAACGGAAAGCACGAGCGCACGACGCTCATAATCGCCCACAGGCTTTCAAACGTCAGGCACGCCGACAGGATAATAGTCCTACACAAGGGCGAAATATCCGAAAGCGGTACGCACGCGAGCCTCATTTCTCACAGGGGAATCTACTACAATCTCTACGAGCTTCAGAGCGAGATACAGCGCTTCTCGCTCCTGGCCGACTAGAGGCGGGGAGAGCCGGAGATTACGCTGATAGAAACACACCTCCTTTCCGGCCACAAACAGAGACTCGCTTCATACCTCGGGATGAGAGAGGAGCTGCCCGCCGAAGGGCTCCGCATGGCCGTCTGCCCCCTGCCTCTGCCGATTATCGGAGGGCTCACGGGAAGCGAGGGCGGCCCGGCGCTGGGATTCAGCGCGGGTGACCAGGCGTTTTTGGCCTTCATGCCGAACGGCGAGGGAAAGGTCAGGCTCTACAGCACCGACTATCCAGGCATAACCGAATTCCCGCTCGGCAATCTGAAGACGCCCGCCCGGGGAGACTGGGGGAGGTATGCAGTGTGGGCGGCGCGGGTGCTCAGGGACCGCTTCGGAATCGAAACCGGGTTTACAGGCGTCCTCAGCCTGCCGCGGATCTCCGTCGATGCGGGCGGGCACACGGCGGAGACGCTCCTTCTTCTGACAGCCGGGGCGGCTGTGAACGGCATGGAGCTTTCGGCAAAGGAATCCGCAGAGCTCGAAAGGGCGATCGATAACGACTACGCCAGATCGCTGACTAATCCCGCGTGCAGGGCTATAGCCGTTCACGGGAAGATAGACTCCCTCCTTTACGTCGAAAGGGCGGCTGCCCACGCCATCCCCCACCCCGGGCGCGAGGGAGGGGAGGCGTTCAGGATAATGCTCGTCAATTCCGGGATGCCGGCCGATGCGCTCGATGCCGTGCTGAAAAAACGCGCCGAGGAATGTAGAAAAGCCGCGGGGTTTCTCGGCATAATGGGAGGGCTGAGGTCGGCCCCGACGCTGTCCCACGTCCCGGAGAAGGTGTTCATGGAGAGAGCGGGAAAGCTCCCTGACGAGCTCAGGCGAAGGGCCGCGCACTTCTACGCCGAATCGTCCCGGGCCGTGGCCGGCGTTGCCGCGTGGAAGGCGGGCGACCTTCGTAAGCTCGGGACGCTTATGAACGAGTCGGCCGAGAGCGCGTTCGATAATTACGAGGCGGGGGCCGAGGCCGTCCGGGCCCTCGCTGAGATTATACGCGGCACAAATGGAGTCTACGGATGCTCCTACGACGGCGGAGTCTCGCTCACGGCGCTAGTGAGACGCGGCTTTCCCGAAGAGGGCGGTGAGGCTATTCTCAAAAAATTTACGGATACGCACCCGGAGCTCGGAGAAAAAGCCGCGGTTTATTTTTCCGGCACCGGCGACGGCCTCAGGATTATATAGTGAGGCCCCCGGTGCCTCCCGACGCCCCGAATGCAGGCCCGTCGTGAATTTTAAAAAAGTTTAGGTATCCTAATTTCCGGAAGATACCTTAACGAAACGGTAGAGGCTGATGTCGATATTCGACCCTGTATACAGGCAGAAGAACATTGGGGGCCAGATAGCCCGAACCCTCTTTCACATCGGCCAGGCCGTAAAAGGGATGTTCTGGGACAAGAGCAGGCTGGAGCACCTGACGCCCGCCCAGGTCAAATCCCTCCTCTTCATCAACTACACGAGGCGCGACGCCATAACCATAGGCAACATGGCGAAGTATCTCACATGCACCCCGGCCACGGCCAGCGGGGTGATAGACTCCCTCGAAAAGAAGGGCCTCATAATGAGAAGCCGCGACCCCGACGACAGGCGCAGGGTGCACCTGTCACTCACGCCGGAAGGAGCGCGCGTCGCCGGAGAGGTCGAGAATATAGGCAACGAGATCGAGGAAATCATATCGTCCTTCACCCCCGAAGAGCAGAAGATGCTCGAAAGACTCCTCGTCAACATAGCCGAAAAGCTGATGGAAAAGGGCCTGATATCGTCCTCGGACATATGCACCGACTGCTGCTTCTTCAAAAAGGACAGTTATCGCGGGAATTCGAAGCCCCATTACTGCGAAAATCTTCATATAATGCTGAGCGAAGAGGACACCTGCAAGGAATGTCCTCACCATAAAAAAACCTACAATTAATAACCAAAAAAATTTTTGTCCGTTATATTTAGGATTCCTAAATATTAGGTATACTAATGATTATCTAGCGATAATTTTGGGACGTGTCATGAAGCTGAGACAACATTCTTTCCTTGACGAAGGGGAACGGGGCATCGACCACTCGCTCGACGAGGAAGGGCTTTCCGTCGATTTTGAAACGGATGCCGAGGACGAGGAGCTCTCCGGGGACGAGGGCGAGGACGAAAGCTCCGCGCGCGGAGGCGAGGCTGCGGACAGGAACTACAGACTCCTTTTCGCCTATTTCACCGATCTCAACAAGGAAACCCTCCTCACAAGGCGCGGCGAAGCCGTCCTCGCGGCGAAGATAAAAGCCGCCGACGCCGGCGCGGAAAGGATTCACAGGCTCCTTAACCCCGGGCGGCGCGGAAAGCGCGGCGTGACGAGAAGCCGGGAGACACTGGAAGCGCTTTATACATCTTACGCGTCGATGTCGCGGCGCGTTCAGGACAAGTTCATAAAGTCTAACCTCAGGCTCGTTATCGAGCTCGCCAACCGCTTCACAGGCAGGGGACTCCCCCTCACCGATCTTATACAGGAAGGCAACATCGGCCTCATGAAGGCCGTCAAGAAGTTCGACCACACGAAGGGCTTCAAGTTCTCGACTTATGCGTCGTGGTGGATAAACCAGTCTTTATCACGCGCCGTGATGGAGCAGACCCACATCATCCCCATACCCGTTTACCTCCAGGAGCTTTCGGCCAAGGTGTATAAGGCCAAGACGCGCCTCGAGCACGACGGCGTCGAGCGCCCTCATCCCGAGCAGATAGCCGAGGCGACTGGGCTGCCGACGGACGCCGTAAGCGCGATACTCAGGGGAAACGATCTCGTCATACCGCTCGAGTTCGCACCGGGCGACGACGATTCGAAGACATATCTCGACGTCACTCCCGACCCGGAAGCGAAGATGCCCGAATACTTCATGGCGTCGAGGTCTATCACTGAAGAGGTCAGGAGCTCTCTCGGGCTTCTCTCCGAGCGTGAAAGGGATATCATCAAGATGAGGTTCGGAATTGACTACGACGAGGACCACAAGCTCGACCAGATAGCGGGCAAGTATGGGCTCAGCCGCGAGCGCGTGAGGCAGATAGAGAAGGAAGCGCTCACGAAGCTGGCCGGCTCGGAGCACGGCCGCGTTCTGAAAGGCCTTCTTAACTAAACCGATCCCGGGAGCCGGTTTTTTACGTAATCGACTCCTCGCCACTCAACGAATAAACCGGAAATAACGGCCGCCGTCAGTTATTCGACGCGGTCTTGAATTGTATTGTGTCGGGGAAGGGGAATCTCGTGTGCTCTTCCTTGCCGTCGAGCTCCTCTACGTCCCGCGCGCCGAATTCGCGGAGCCTCGCTATGACTTCAAGCACGACCGTCTCGGGAGTGGAAGCGCCCGAGCTAAGCCCGACGACCATGCCTTCCCTGAACATGCTTCTGTCGAGGTTGTCCGCTCCTTCGATGAGATAGGCATCCCTGACGCCGTTTGCCTTCGCCACTTCCACGAGGCGGTTAGAGTTCGAGCTCTCGGGTGAGCCCATGATGAATATTATGTCGGCCTGTTTCGCGAGCGCCTTAACAGCGTCCTGCCTGTTCTGCGTGGCGTAGCATATGTCGAGCTTGGAAGGGCTCACTATGTTCGGGAACCTCCTCTTCAGGGCCTCGAGTATCTCCCTCGTGTCGTCTACGCTGAGCGTGGTCTGCGTTACGTAGGCGACCTTGTCGGGGTCCCTTATCTCGAGGCTCTCGGCCTCTTCGACGGACTCGACGACCACGACCTGCTCCGGCGCCTCGCCGCTCGTGCCTATGACTTCGACATGGTTCCTGTGCCCTATCATGACTATCGTGTAGCCGAGGTCGGCGTAGTGCCTGACTTCGTTATGCACCTTCGTCACGAGCGGGCATACCGCGTCGACCACTTCGAGCCCGCCGTCGAGGGCTTCGTTCCACACAGCCGGGCTCACTCCGTGCGCGCTGAAAATAACCTTGGCGCCCTTGTCGCTTATCTCACCCAGCTCTTCGACGAACTTGACCCCTTTTTGCTTCAGGGTTTCGACGACGCGCTTGTTGTGCACTATGGCGTGCCGGACGTATATCGGCGCACCGTAGGTTTCGAGCGCGCGCTCCACCATCTCTATGGCGCGGTCTACACCGGCGCAGAATCCCCTCGGCTTTGCTACGATTACACGCACACTATTCTCCTTCCATAATAATACATGTTTCGGCGGCGGTTCATAAGCCCTTCCGGACTGTCGAAGCCGATGCTTGGATCGAAGTGAGCCTTGAATAAACGCCCTTTAGAAAGGCTAGGATCTCATGTAACCATCCACAAACGCATAAAATTCTTCCCTGTTATCCAGCATGATCCAGTGGGAGACGGCGCTGAACTCCCTGAGGTCGAGTCCGTTCGCCGTGATGTATTTCTTGGTCGAATTCATGACGGGCCTCGCCCCCGCGCAGTAAACCCGCTCGACCTTGAGATCGCGGTAGGCCTCGGAAATCTCGTTGTTCCCGTCCTTATCCTCGCCCTCGGCCCGGCTCGTGAGCTCCATCGAGGTTTTGGCGAATGCCGCAGGGTCGCATTCTATAACGGAGTCGAAGTATTTTATGGTGGAGGCGCTTTCGTAATCCTCGAGGGCGCGCTTTTTAAATCCCCCCTCACGGAGCCATTTTCCGAACTCCTCCATGTCGTAGCCGCATGCCTTGAGCGCGTTCATTGCGTTCGAGGATTCGACGAGCGTGTCCCGCGCTATGCACCCCTCTGCGTTGACGAGCTTTTTAATTATTCCGGCATCGTCGTCCCTGCACATGTAGGTCCCTACGACCCCGCCGTAGGAATGGCCGAGTATAGTGAGCGCGTCGAGATCGAAATATTCTATGAGGGCTTTTAAGATTTCGACCTGCCGCGGAAGGGAGTAATTCGCATCCTTCTCCGTCTCTACTTTCTCGCTCTTCCCGAAGCCGAGGAGGTCCGGCACGATAAGTGAGCGGCCCGGCAGAAGGCCGAACGCGTCGAAAAAGCACCTGCCCGATTCGCCGAGGCCGTGTATAAAAAGCACGGGCGCACCGCCGCCCTCTTTTATCCTGTGCCTGACGAAGATTTCAAAACCCAGAAGGTTTATGTATTCGGCTTTCACGACTGCTCCTCCGTTCGAGTATGATCGCGCGTTCGCCCCCTTCCCGATCGGGCGATTTGCCCTTCAGTCCCCGGCGCTGTTATAGTATGAATCGTCTTGGTGGAATTCCCAGTCTTCAGCCGAAAACCTTCACAGGTAATTCGGATTTGAAGCTTCCGCACTGCCTCAGTAAATCGACAAGCGAGGTTATCAGCATGAGACTCAAAGATAAAGTGGCCATCATAACGGGCGGATCGTCGGGCATCGGAAAGGCTATAACGCTCGGATACCTGAAAGAAGGTGCGAAGGTAGTGATCGCCGCGCTACGGGAAGACCCTTGCCTCGAAACCGTCAAGGAGGCCGCGGCCATGGGCGGCCAGGCGGAGTATTTCCTTCTGGACGTCTCCGACCTCGAAAAGCACAAGGAGCTTCTCGATTTCACCATGAGCAAATTCGGCAGGGTGGACATACTTGTCAACGACGCGGGTTACGCGAGGCGCGAGGGAATTTTCGACGTAACGCCCGACGGCTGGGACAAGATGATCGACATAAACCTGAAGAGCGTTTTTTTCCTCTCGCAGTCGTTCGCCAAACAGGTTATAAGCCAGGGTACGTCCGGCAGGATAATAAACATAGGCTCCGTCGCGGGAGCGATGGACATGCACCCGATATCCATAGCCTATCACGCCGCCAAGAGCGCCGTCATGCAGCTGACGAGGGTCATGGCGGTCGACCTCGCGCTAAGCAACATAACGGTGAACTGCATCGGCCCGGGCTCGACTATAACGCCTCTCTCGGCGTCTGCGAATCCGGAATACGACGACTATATGACGAGCGGTATACCCGAAGGCCGGCGCGGCAAGCCGGAGGATATGGTCCCCCCGGCCGTGATGTTCGCGACAGACGAAGCTGCCTATATCACGGGGCAGACGATATTCGTCGAGGGCGGAGCGATGTCGGTTTATCTCGGGAAGGCCGAGCCCGGCTTTAAAGCCTAGGGGATTAATTCCGGGCAGAGAAGGAAATCCGCTTTCTTCCTGTGCTCGGCGGCGTAGGGTAGGTAGCCGTCGAAAAACGCGCTCTTTTTTATGAGCCAGTCTTCGCGGGTCATGTGACGGACGGATTCGTCGCGGGGCTCGGCCCTTCCGAGGGCGACGTCTGGAGGGACATCCACGAACACCCTGAAATCGACGTATCCGGCGAGCTCGTCGTCGAACGAAAACAGCCCTTCGAGTATGAAATACCTGCATCCGCCGGGGTCGAGGCAGAGCGTTCCTTCGAGAAGACCGTTTTCGTTCCTGTAAAGCCCGGTGAGCTCGACGGCTTCCCCGCTTTTCACGGCCCGTAGAGTGTTTCTGACTTTATCTATGTCGTACCAGCTCCTGAGATTAACGTCCCCGCCCCTCGCCTTTCCTTCCCATTCGTGGCGGCAGAGGCAGACGAAGAGGTCCATCGGAAGGAGGATCGAATCCGGATAAAGCGCCCCCTTCAGCTTCTCCCCGAAGTAGCTTTTGCCGCTTCCGATAGTGCCGTCCACGGCTACAACCGAGGGAAAATCTTTAGCCCGTGAAACTATCTCGTTTTTGATTTCTGTGAGGTTGATAAAGGCAATTATAATGCTTTAGATTATCCCGAGCAACTTGAGCGCTATGATGAATATGGCGACTATCATAACGTATCTTATGACCTTCTCTCCGCCCCTGACAGAGTACCGGGCGGCCCACCATCCGCCGACCCCGTTTCCGGCGGCGAGTGAGAGGCCGAGGGCCCAGTCGACGTTACCCGTCCAGACGAATATTATCAGCGCCGGTATAGTGAAGATCATCGAGATGAACATCTTGTGCATGTTCACGTAAACGAGGTTCATCCTCATTATGTGATAGAGGGCGGCCATGATGAGGAAGCCGACGCCCACCTGTATGAACCCGCCGTAAAAGCCGACTGCCAGCATGGCCGGATAGACGAGCCAGCTCTTCCTTTCCTGAAGCGCTTCGCCGCCTCGTTTCGACTGCGGCACGAGCATCGTGATTATGACGCCGATCATGACGATACCCAGTATGCGGTCGAACCATTCGTTGCTTATATTGACGGCGACGAGCGCGCCTATGACGGCGCCGGGAATAGTGAGCGCGGCGAGCTTAAGGCTCTTCTCTATCTCGGACACTTTTTCCTTCCGGTAGGAAAGTGTCGCGATAATGCTCTGTATGAGGATTCCGACTCGGTTCGTGCCGTTGGCGGCGGCGCTGTCGAGTCCGAGGAATATGAGCGCGGGGAGCGTCAGGCTGGAGCCGCCCCCGGCCATAACGTTTATGGCGCTGGCCACGGCGCCGACTCCGAACAGTATGAGGATTTCCAGATACTCAGGCATAAGTACCGTGCATTCGGACGCCCGGGGCCTGGGCGGGAATATCCGAAGCAGCTTTAGTATATCAGTCAAACGCGGATTGACAAAACCGCGCCCGGGGGGAGATAATGTCAGCGGATATTTCACTCGGCAGAGAAACCGCCCGATATGATTGAAAGATTATTCGCGCTGAAAGAGAACGGTACAACCCCCGGACGTGAGATCACGGCGGGGCTCACGACGTTTATGACGATGTCGTACATCATCTTCGTTCAGCCGTCGGTGCTCGGCGCGGCGGGGATGGACCCGGGCGCGGTCATGGTCGCGACGTGCCTTGCGAGCGCCCTCGGAACAGTCCTCATGGCGCTCCTCGCGAATTACCCGATAGCGATGGCCCCCGCGATGGGGCACAACTTTTATTTCACGTATATCGTCGTCCTCACGCTCGGCTATTCCTGGCAGGAGGCCCTCGGAGCCGTTTTCGTCGCCGGCCTGATATTCATACTGCTCTCGTCCGTCGGCCTCCGGGAAACGCTGATGAACATCCTCCCCGGGTGCCTCAAGAACGGCATTCCTGTCGGCATAGGCCTGCTGATAACACTGGTCGGCCTCGAGTGGTCAGGCATAGTGGCCGGGCACCCGGTGACCTACGTTACGCTCGGGAAACTGAAGTCGACGCCGACGCTCGTGTCGATATTCGGGCTCGTCGTCATGGCGGTTCTCCTGGCGCGCAGAATGAGAGGGGCCGTCCTCATCGGCATACTCGCGACGGCTGCCGCGGGGCTCGCGTTCGGGGTGATCGAATTCGACGGCATCGCGGCTGCTCCCCCCTCTATCGACCCGACCCTGTTCAAGCTCGTCATACCTAACATATTCCAGGACCCACACCTGATAACCGTCATATTCGTATTCCTCTTCCTCGATATGTTCGACACTATAGGAACGCTTATCGGGGTGAGCCATCAGGGCGGCCTCATGAAAGACGGGAAGCTCCCGAGGGCGAGGCAGGCGCTCCTCTCGGATGCTATCGCCACGTCAAGCGGCGCGCTCCTCGGGACGTCTACAGTATCGAGCTACGTCGAAAGCGCGGCCGGCATCTCGGCGGGTGGAAAGACCGGGCTCACCGGCATAGTTGTCGCGGCGCTCTTCATACTGGCGATATTCCTGAGCCCGCTCGTGCATATGATAGGAGCGGGAATAGACGTGGGGAACGGCGTCAAGCTCTACCCCGTCATAGCGCCCGCGCTGATAATCGTCGGGAGCATGATGTTCAAAAACGTCATACACATCGAGTGGGAAGATTACACCGAATCGATCCCGGCGTTCCTGACGCTCGTCATGATGCCGCTCACTTTCAGCATCACGGAAGGCATCTCGTTCGGCGTTATATCCTACGTCCTTCTGAAACTCGTAAGCGGGAAGGGAAAGAGGGTGCACTGGCTCCTTTATCTCTTCGCCGTCCTCTTCGTCGCGCGGTATATATGGTTGGAATAAATTTCTAGGTAAGAATCTCGATTTTAAGGTTGCACACTATGACTTCTTCTTTATATTAGCCTGTCCATGGAACTTTCAAGCATCCAACCCTCTAAAGCTGAATCAGGAACAACGACTTTCACCCACTGGTCGGATATATTTATGACTTCTACTTTTACGCCTTTAGACAAACGCTCTAGTATTCTTGAAGTCGAACTAGGCTCTGATCTTACTTTAGCACTGTCCCAAACTATGATTGCGGTATATATAATCCCGGATTCATCTGCCTCGTTGTTTGAGGCAATTTGTTCGTCAACCCTTGTCATATTGATTTTGTGCTGCTCAAAGCTAAATTGATTAAACCGTTTATCAAATTCTTCATCACTCATAAAAGCATAAATTAGACCTTCTATAAAACCCACTATTGCAGGTATGAACGTCACGCAAAATAACAAATAGATTATGCCCCAACCAGATTGATTTAAGTAAAATTTATGTATCCCTATACCGCCAAGAAAGATAGCTAAACAAGCAGCAACTCCTCTGCTTTTTCTGCTCTGAACGACTACTATTTGTGTACTTGATAAGGCATCACCGTGCGACTTGGAATTTTGCTCAAGCCACTCTCCACAAAACTTACATTTGATAGCATCGTCTTGAATTTCTTCGGCACAATAAGGACAGTGTTTCATAAGCAATTTATTATATCACTTATTTAGCACAACTAAACGCAACACCACACAACTCATGTTTAGAACATATTAAGAAGAGTTGTATAATCCCCGCGTTTCCATACAATTAACCGTGTGAAGAAAGTTAAGATAGCACTCATTCAGACAAAGGTCTCGGACGACGTGTGGAAGAACGTCGCGAAGACCGTCGGAATGATAGAAGAGGCGGCGAAAAACGGGGCCGAGATAGTCGCCCTCCAGGAGCTTTTCCAGACCCCCTACTTCCCCCAGCACGAGAATCTGAACAAGGACGACTACGCCGAAGAGCTGAACGGCTACACGGTCTCCGAGATGAAAAAGGCCTCCGCCGGGCTGGGCGTAACTATCATCGTTCCGTTTTACGAGAAGAGGGACGGGAAATACTACAACACGGCGGCCGTAGTCGGCAAAAACGGCAGGCTCTCGGGTAGATATCACAAGATTCACATCCCCCACGACCCGGGCTTTTACGAGAAGGAATATTTCGAGGAGGGGCGGGGCGGATACGTGATATTCAAGTCCGGGGACGTAAAGTTCGCGGTGCTCATTTGCTACGACCAGTGGTTCCCCGAGGCCGCCCGCATGGCGAGGCTGGCCGGGGCCGAGATAATCTTCTACCCGACCGCCATTGGCAGGATCATAGGCTACGACGAAGAGGGCGACTGGCACGACGCGTGGGAGACGGTACAGAGGGGGCACGCCATAGCCAACAGCGTTTACGTCGCCGCCACTAACCGCGTCGGGCAGGAGGGCCGGATGAAGTTCTGGGGCAAGTCCTTCATCTCGGATCCGTTCGGAAAGGTGATAGTACGCGGCTCGGGAACGAAAGAGGAAGTAATCGCAGCCGAGCTCGACCTCGAAAGGAACGATTTCTATGCAGATGGCTGGGGATTCCTCCGAAACAGGAGGCCCGACACCTACAAGGGCCTCACGACGGGGAAATTTATCAAGAAATCGAAGAAGCTGGAAAATGTCGCGCATTATCAGGATATGAAAAAGGCGCTCAAGCAGAAGTAAAATCACACATGAACAAAAAAATTTCTAATTACCTGATGCCCGCCGAATGGGAGCCTCACGAAGCCGTCTGGCTCGCGTGGCCCTACGACGAGATAACTTTCCCCGACAGGGTCGAAAGCGCGGAGGATACGTTCGTTGATATGATTAAGGCCCTCGAAGGGAGCGAGAGGGTAGAACTCCTCGTCCTCGACGAAGAGATGAAGGAAAGCGCCCGGGAAAAGCTCGCCGCAGGCGGGGTAGGAAAAGGCGCCGTGATATTCCGCATGACGGATTATGCCGACGTCTGGCTCAGGGACACCGGGCCGATTTTTGTAAGGGACGGCGGCCGGAAGGTCATAACGAAGTGGATTTTCAACTCCTGGGGCGGGAAGTTCGAAGAGCTTTTAAAGGACGGCGAAATTCCCGCGAAGATAGCGAAGTGGAAAAATCTTCCGCTCGTAAAAGCCGGTCTCGTTGTCGAGGGAGGCGCGGTGGATGTAAACGGCACCGGCGTCTGTCTTACGACGGAGCAGTGCCTGCTTAACGAAAACAGGAATCCAGGAATGACGAAGGGAGACGTAGAAAAATTCCTCGGCGAGTACCTCGGCGTCGAAAAAACCATATGGCTCGGCGAGGGACTCCTCAACGACCATACCGACGGGCACATAGACGAGATAGCGCGCTTCGTCTCGCGCGATACTATCGTCTGCGCTTTCGAGGACGACGAGGGCGACGAGAACTACGCTACGCTTCGGGCCAACTACGAGATACTGTCGGCCGCGACCGGCCTCGACGGGAAGCCTTTCGAAATAATAAAGCTGCCGATGCCGCATGTCAGATACGACGACGGCGAAAAGGCCCCCGTATCGTATACGAATTTTTACATAGGGAACAAGGTCGTCCTCGCCCCGGTATTCAACGACGGAAACGACGAAACGGCGCTCGAAATCCTGGGAGAGTGCTTCCCCGGGCGAAAGCTCATCCCCATCGACTGCAGCGATATTATTTACGGCGGCGGGTCTATCCACTGCATGACGCAGCAGGAGCCCCAATAGCTTTGACTTGATCGGAACCGGTTATAAAATTAGTTGAGGCCGGAAACGGCCTGTTTTTAAGCATATTTCACCAAGAGAAAATAAAATCCGTTCAGGCGCGGCACGCGGCATGAAAAGAGCGCGGCGCCCCGAGGCGGAGAGAAAATAAGGAGAGCGGCGAAATGGCCAAAGTCACAAAAAAGCAGCTTTTAAAAGAAACGGTAAAACACGTAGACATTAAAAAGATAGACGGCAAGGAAATCATCGACGCCTACCGCGGCATGTCGTTCTCCTCGCGCGATACGGCAAGGGCCGCCGACATATTCAACATGAACCTCGCGGACAAGAACGCCTCCATATGGCTCACGCTCGCGGGCTCGACGTCCGCCGGCGGATGCATGCAGGTCTATGCCGACATGGTTAGGCTCAACATGGTGGACGTCATCGTCGCCACCGGCGCGTCTATAGTCGACATGGACTTCTTCGAGGCTCTAGGCTTCAAGCACTATGTCGGAACGCCTTTCATAGACGACGGCATGCTGAGGTCTCTCTACATCGACCGCATATACGACACGTTCATCGACGAGGAAGAGCTCCAGGAATGCGACAGGACGATCGCCGAGATCGCCGACACGCTCGAGCATAGGCCCTACTCCTCCCGCGAATTCATACGCGAGATGGGCAAGTGGCTGACTAAGAACGCTAAGAACAAGAACTCCCTCATTCAGGCCGCATACGAGCACAACGTGCCGATATTCTGTCCGGCGTTCTCGGATTCTTCCGCCGGCTTCGGCCTCGTTTATCACCAGTGGCACAACCCCGACTCGCACTTATCCATCGACAGCGTGAAGGACTTCCTCGAGCTCACGAAGATAAAGATGTCTTCCAAGGAAAGCGGCCTCTTCATGATCGGGGGCGGCGTGCCCAAGAACTTCGCGCAGGATACAGTCGTCGCGGCGGAGGTATTGGGGAAGGACGTGCCCGTCCACAAGTACGCCGTTCAGATTACGGTCGCCGACGTGAGGGACGGGGCCTGCAGCTCCTCGACTCTGAAGGAAGCGTCGTCCTGGGGCAAGGTTAGCACCGTATACGAGCAGATGGTCTACGCCGAGGCGACGACCGTAGTGCCGCTCATAATTGCGAACGCCTACCAGACCGGGAAGTGGAAAAAGAGGAAGGCGAGAAACTTCTCGAAGATGTTCTGATTATTCAAACGACCGGGGGCGCTCAGGCGCTGAGCCAGGGCGCCGCCGAACTGTCGACGTACCATTCCAGAACGCCGTCCACCGGGTTTACCATCGAAGCGGGATATGGAAGCTGCTGACCCTCCCCTTCGAGTATCTGCCTCAGAACGGGCTCCTTATCATCCCCCGCGACGAGAAACGAAACCCTCGCCCCGCTGTCGAGCACAGGGAATGTTACGCTCACCCTTTTCTGCCCTGTCTGGGGATGTGTCGCCACGACGCAAATCTTTTCTATTTCCTTGAGCGTCGGCGCGCCGGGGAATAGAGAGGCCGTGTGGCCGTCGTCCCCCATGCCGAGGAATATCCAGTCGAAGCGCGGGAAGCCGCTCGCCGAGGACGGAACGAATTTTTTAATCGCCTCGCCGTAGCGCTCGGCCTCTTCCTCGGGTGGATTCTCGCCGAGTATGCGGTGCACGTTAGGCTCCGGTATAGGGATGTGGGAGAGGAGCGCGAGGTTCGTCATCTTGAAATTGCTCTCGTCGTTGTCAGGCGGAACGCACCTTTCGTCGCCCCAGAAAAATATCACGCTGTCCCATGGCACGCTGTCCCTGTAGGGCGGCTGTGCGAGGACCTCGAAAAACGATTTCGGCGTATGACCGCCCGAAAGCGCCGCTATCAGCCGCTCGCCAGCGGCGGCCTTTTGCTCGGCGGCGGCCTTGAAATCGGCCGCGAGACGCGCGGCCATTTCGGTTACGCCCGGAAATTTATATATCTCGCGTTTCATCGGCGTCTCCTAAAGCTCGCAGGGTTCCCCGTTCGTCGAAAGATCCTTACAGGGGTAGCGCCAGTCCTCGTCGGGAGCGTTGAATATATACTTCGCCTCCTCCGGTCCCCACGTGCCGGCCGGATACCCGTAAAGCGGCACGGTCGGATCGTTCTCCCATGCGTTCAGTATCGGATCGACGAACGTCCAGCACGCCTCCACCGCGTCGGCGCGGGCGTAGTGAGTGGCGTCGCCGAGCATGCAGTCTAAAAGGAGCCTCTCGTAGGCCTCCGGGATGTAGGCGTCGGAGAGATCGGAGTAATGGAAATCCATTCCGACCTCCTTGATCTCGAATCCGGCCCCCGGCTTCTTCATGCCGAATTTAAGGAGTATGCCCTCGTCCGGCTGAATGCGGATTATGAGCTGGTTCGGCGTTGCCGCGCAGAGAATCTCCTCTGTGAAAAGACGGTGCGGCGTTTTCTTGAAATCGATGACCACCTCGCTCACGCGCGTCGGAAGGCATTTGCCTGTCCGTAGATAGATCGGCACGTCGCTCCAGCGCCAGTTGTCTATGTAGAGCTTCATTGCGACGAACGTCTCCGTGCGGGAACCGGGAGCGACGTCCTTTTCATTTCTGTAACTCGCCACCTTCTTCCCGTCGACGACCGATTCGGTGTACTGCCCCCTCACGACCTGTTTCGCCACGTCTTCAGGCTTTATGGGACGAAGCGATCTGAATATCTTTACCGTTTCATTCCTGACGTCAGTCGCGTCGAAAACGGAAGGAGGCTCGATCGTCACGGTGCCTAGAACCTGCAGCAGATGGTTCTGTATCATGTCCCTGAGCGCGCCGTAGTGGTCGTAGTATCCGCCCCTGTCCTCGACGCCTATAGACTCGGCCGCCGTGATCTCGATGCGGTTTATGTAGTTCCTGTTCCAGAGCGGCTCGAATATGCCGTTCGCGAAACGGAGCGCGAAAATATCCTGGACCGTTTCCTTGCCGAGGTAGTGGTCTATCCTGTAAATCTGGTCCTCCCGGAACTTGCTCTGAAGGTCGGCGTTCAGCTTTTTTGCGGAGGCGAGGTCGCGTCCGAACGGCTTTTCGACCACTATGCGCCTCCACGGCGTGCCGTCATCTCCCTCCTTCGAGAGCCCGCTGTCGCCGAGGTTCCCGGCTATCGAGGAATAGAGGCTCGGCGATGTGGAGAGATAGAATATGTAATTTCCGTTGCTCTTGGCTTCGGTATCTATGGAGCTCAGCTTCTTCTTCAGATCGCCGTAGTGATTGAGATCGGTCGCGTCCATGGCCTGGTAGTAGACATGCTTCGCGAAATCGCCGAGCCTCCCCTTGTCAACGTCCTTGAGCCCGCCGTATGTCGAAACGTCGTCTATGGTCTTCTGCCTGTACTCGTCGTCCGAGAACGGCGATCTGCTCGTCCCGAGGACGGCGAAGCTGTCCGGCAGAAGGCCCTGTCTGAAAAGGGCGTAGAGCGCGGGCAGGAGCTTTCTTTTGGTGAGGTCGCCCGAAGCGCCGAATATTACGATTACGCAGCTGTTTACCTGTGCCATTTGCGTTCCCTCTCTTCTGATTCGATTTCAAGCGCCGATAAGATTGTCGCGTCTTTTACTTGCCGTCATCGGCCTTTTTCTTGACCGCGTGTCCGCCGAACTGGTTCCTTAACGCGGCTATAGTCTTCATGGCGAAGGAGTCGCTGTCCCTCGACTGTATCCTCGCTATTAGGGATGCCGTGATTATAGGCGCGGGCACGTTCTGACGAAGCGCGGCTTCGACTGTCCACCTTCCCTCGCCGCTGTCCCAGACGTAGGGATCAAGGTCGGAAAGCGTCGGGTCGGCCTTGAACACGCGCTCGGCGAGGTCGAGGAGCCACGAGCGGATGACGCTCCCGTGCTTCCACACCTTGCTCACAGCCTTAAGATCGATGTCGAACGGCGAGCTGTGGAGAACGGCGAATCCCTCGGCGTAGGCCTGGAGGAGGCCGTACTCGATGCCGTTGTGCACCATCTTAACGTAATGCCCGGAGCCGACGGGACCGCAGTGAAGGTAGCCGTATCTCGGAGCGAGGCTCTTGAATATGGGTTCCACGTGATCGACGGCTGCCTTGTTCCCGCCATACATCAGGCAGTAGCCTTCCTTAAGCCCCCATATGCCGCCGCTCGTCCCGCAGTCTATGAATTCGATGCCCGAGGATTCGAGCCCCTTGGCGCGCTTTTGTGAATCCTGCCACTCGGAGTTTCCGCCGTCGATTATTATGTCGCCTTTTTTAAGGTGCTTCCTGAGCTCCCTGATGTTCTGATCGACGGGCTTTCCCGAAGGGACCATGAGCCATACCACCCTCGGCTTCGGGAGCTTCTTGACCATGTCCGCTATCGAGCTCGACGGTATCGCGCCCTTCTTCGCATACTCCTCGACCGGCTCCGGCGTGAGGTTCCATACGACGACCTCGTGCCCGTCCTGCATGAGGCGCTCCGTCATGTTGCCGCCCATTTTACCAAGTCCTACCATCGCTATTTTCATGTCGCCCTCCTGTATAATTGGATTGAGTTTTGTCCTTCTTGTTCAAACTTGCAAATACGTATCAAGTCAGGCGACCCTCGCGAGAAGGCCGGAGACGTTCTCCTTCACCGAGCCCCGCGTGTTGTATACGCTCGAGCCGGCGACAAGCACTGTCGTGCCCGCCTCGACTATATCGCGGACGTTTTCGAGGTCTATACCGCCGTCTACACCTATCGGGACGTCGAGCCCCCGCGTGTTCAGCATCTCCTTCAATATGCGTATCTTTTCGAGCTGCGTGCGTATGAACTTCTGACCGCCGAATCCCGGATTGACTCCCATCACCTGGACGAAGTCCGCGAGCTCGAGAACCTCTTCTATCGCGTAGGGAGGAGTGCCCGGATTGAGCGTCACGCCCGCCTGAATGCCGTGCTCCCTTATCGATTCGAGGACTCGGTGTATATGCGGGCAGACTTCCTGGTGGACGATGATGCGGTCGGCGCCGGATTTGACGAACTCAGCTATGTACTTTTCCGGCTCGACTATCATGAGGTGAACATCGAGCTTTAATTTTACGAGGGGCCTTATCGCGGCCACGGTGCCGGGCCCAAAGTTAATGTTGGGGACGAAACGCCCGTCCATGACGTCTATCTGTATCCACGAGACACCGGCCCTTTCGGCCTCGAGAACTGCCTCGCCCAGCCTCGTGAAATCGGCCGAGAGTATGGACGGCTCTACAATAACCATGCGCCATTTACCTCCCGTTTTTTTTACGAATCGTTCCGCTTCTGATACCTTATGCCGTGAGACGTGGCAACGATGACCTCGCTCGCGGTCCCTATGAAAAGCCCGAACTCCGCTATACCGGCCTTCTGTCCGAGCTTGCCCGCCAGCTCTTCGAGGTTCGCTATAGGTCCGAACCTGCAGTCGAGTATGTAGTTCGACTGGTCGGTCTCGTAGATTTCCCCGCCGTCCTTCTTACGGAGGACAGGCTCTCCGCCGAGCGATTTCAGAAACTCCGCGACCGGCTTCCACGCAAATGGTATGACCTCTATCGGAACGGGAAAATGCGTCCCGAGCCTCGGCGAGAGCTTGCTCTCGTCGACGACCATCACATTCCGCCTGCTCGCTTGCGCAAGGACCTTTTCACGCAGCAGCGCCCCGCCGCCTCCCTTTATGAGGTTAAGCGCCGGATCGACTTCGTCGGCCCCGTCTATCGTGAGGTCAATCGCCTGCTTCTCGTCGAAGGTTATAAGCGGAATACCGAATTCCCTGGCGCTCTTTTCAGTATCCAGAGAGCTGGGTATGCCGACTATGTCCTTGAGCCGCCCGTCGGCGAGCCTTTTCCCGATCTCTTCCAGTGCAAAGTGAGTGGTGCTGCCGGTGCCGAGCCCGAGGACCATGCCCGGGCTTACGAGGTCTACGGCGCTTATGCCGGCCTCTCTCTTGAGCCTGTCCTGAAGGGCCTTGCCGTTTGCGTTCGGAGATTTGCTCAACCCGCGCTCTCCCTTGCGCCGCTCAGCTCGCGCATGAATTCGTCGACAGCAGGGATGAGCTGTGTAGCGTCGTCCAGTATCTTCATGGCCGGGGACGGCGGAAGGGCATGAACGCCCGCGCGCGTGTAATCCGTCGTTACGACCATGCAGTACATCTTCGCCGCAAGCGCGGCCTTAACGCCCGAGGCCGAATCCTCTACGACGAGGCATTCGTAGTGCTCGATGCCGAGATACCCGGCTAAAAGATTGTATATCTCCGGGTCGGGCTTCCCCCTGTCGACATCTTCTATCGTGGCCACGAAATCGAAATCGTCCGCGATGCCGAGGACGTCCATAACCCTGTAAGCCTCTTCCCTGTGTGACATCGTTCCGAGGCCCGTGGGGTAACCTTCGGCTCTCACCTTTTTAAGAAGCCCGTAGTTATAAGGGCACAAATGCTGCTTCAGGGTTTCGGGGTCTGATATCATCTGAAAATAGCTCTTGAGCCTTATCTCGACAAAGGCCTGCCACGGCGCGGAAACGCCGAACTTCTTCATCCTCGCCGCGGCTTTCTCACCGAGATCGAAACGTTTTAGGAGACCCTCCGCGACTTCCTTCCGCGAGAGGCCGACGTAGTCTTTGAACGCGGCGATTACCTCGTCTTCGGTGAGTCCGCCGTCGAGCTCCACGGCAGCCCGCGCGTACGACTTAGCTTTTAACGCTTCGGTCTGGACGAGCGTGCCGTCGAGATCGAATATGAACGCTTTTATCACTGCTCATTCCTTCTATAGAAGTTTCGCGAGCTTGTTTATGCCTCCGACGACGTCCTCGCCGAGATGGAAAGTTATGACCTTCCTCTTCACGTTGAGAAGGGCCTGGCGGTCTCCGAGCGCCTCGGCGTTCACGAATACGCCGAACGATATGGACGACGCCTTCTTGCCCGGCTCGTCCGGTATCGGAGCGTCCTCGGGTTTTTCGGAAGTGAACTGTATAAAGAGGCCGTGCCCGGCGTCGCCCTTGTGGAGCTGCCCCGTGGAATGGAGGAACCTTGGGCCGTAGCCGACCGTCGTCGCGAGCCTGTATTTCTTCTGCACCTTGCTTCGGAGCTTCTGGAGCGCGGCGTATGTTTCATCCGAGGGCTTCACGTAAGCCTGAAACGCGACGTAGCTTCTTCCCTTGCCCTCGTCCCTCCCGGGCTTTGCGTAAGACAGGAATTTCGTGAGGGCTTCCTCAAGGCTCTTCGCCTTGAAGTCTGAATATACGGTTATATCGCCCACTTCGAGCTTGTTCGCCTTCATCGGAGGGAGCTGACCTTTTTTCTGGTACTCGGCTATCATGTTGCGGGCGAGCACCTTCGCGGCCTCTACGTTCGGCTGGTCGAAAGGATTTATGCCTATGATGCGCCCGGCGATAGCTATCGCCATCTCCCACCTGAAGAATTCTCCGCCGAGAGCGTATATATCTTTCAGATTGATGTAGACGACAGGATGCCCGGCCTTCTCAACAGCCTTCACCTGCTTGTCGTAGGTGCTGTCGTCAACGAGGCGAAGGTAAACGAATAACCTGTCGTTCGCGTAAAATTCCGGCGCCGCGAGAGGCTCTCTGTCGACGGGGAGTATGCCCTTTCCTTCCTTGCCGGTGCTTTCGGCTATCAGCTGCTCTACCCACGAGCCGAAGCTCTCGATCGGAGGGGAGGCGACGAGCGTAACCTTATCATGCCCGGCCTTTGCGAGCTCGCCGAGTATAGCGCCGAGCCAAACGCCCGACTGGTTGCCCTTCCCCGAATCGCTGCAGCTCTCGTTGTTATGGAGCATCGTTATCGCCCTTCCGAGGAGCGTATCGAGATCGACTCCCTGAAACGCCGCCGGCGGAATGCCGACGAACGAGAGGGCCGAGTAGCGACCGCCGATGTTGGGGTCGTTTAAGAAAATTTTTCTGAACTTGAGCTCCGTCGCCAGTTTCTGAAGCCCGCTTCCCGGGTCGGTTATGGCTATGAAATGCTTGCCGACTTCTTTTTTGCCGACCTCGGCCAGCGTCTCGTTGTAGAAATATTTCATGAAGGAAAGCGTCTCCGCGGTGCCCCCGGATTTCGTCGAAACGAGGAAGACCGTCTTCGACATGTCGAGGCGATTACGCTGCTCGAGAACGGCCCCCGGATCGGTGCTGTCGAGCACCGCTACGTCGAGGTAGCCCTTTTTCACGCCGTATGTCTCGCGTAAGACGAGCGGCGCGAGGCTCGACCCGCCCATTCCCAGGAGGAGTGCGTTCTTATAGCCGTCGGCCTTCACCTCGTCGACGACTTTTCTTATATCGGGAAGTGCGTCCACCATGACTTCGGGGATGTGAAGCCATCCGAGCCTGTTGCTGATTTCGGTCGGGTCGTCCCTCCAGACCATGTAATCGAAGTTCCAGATTTTCTGTACGATGTTGTCGGCCGCGATTCCCTGAAGGGTTTTATCAACGGCCGCCTGATACTTTCCCAGGGATGCGGTATATGCCTCCTTGCTGCCTTCGAGCTCCTTCTTTTTCTGCTCGATGCTCGACATAAGGGTTTTAAACGAATCCGCGAAGAGACCGACGCCTTCCTTGAGGAGCTTTTTCGTCACGTCATCGAGGTCGATGCCGAGCTTCCCGAGCTTCTTCACATCCTCCCTCGCTTTTTTCACGCCCTTGGTTATCGTGAGCACGGGCTTTCCATGATCCTTGAACGCCTTGTACGTCGCGGGCGGGACGGTGTTTACGGTATCCGGCCCTATCAGCTCGTCGACGTAAAGCGTATCAGGATACGCCGGGTTCTTCGTGCTCGTGCTCGCCCAGAGCGGCCTCTGCACCCTCGCCCCCGCATCGGCGAGCTTCTTCCATCTCTTGCCCTTGAATATGTTTCTGAAGTCGTCGTAAGCGATCTTCGCGTTGGCTACAGCTATCTTGCCCTGAAGGTCCTTGTTGCCGATCTTTTCGAGCTGGGGATCGACAGCGGTATCAACACGGCTGACGAAGAAGGAGGCTACGGAGGCTATCCTGTCCACCCTGTGCCCCTTGAACACCGATGGCCCGCTGGCCGCGAGCCTTTCGAGCCCCTCTATGTAGGCTTCCGCGACAGCCTTATACTGCTCGAGGCTGAATATGAGGGTTACGTTGACGTTTACTCCCGAGGCGATGAGCTCCGTTATGGCCGGCATGCCGGCCTTTGTCGCCGGCACTTTTATCATAACATTCGGCCGGCCGAGCGTCAGGTAGTAGCGCTTGGCCTCGCGTATCGTTTTCTTGGTGTCGTTCGCGAGCGTCGGGCTCACCTCAAGGCTTATGAAACCGTCCCGCCCTTCCGTCTCGTCGTAGAGCGGCCTGAAGAGGTCGGCGGCCATCGCGATATCCTTGAGCGCGAGGGCCTCGTATATCTCGTTAACTGATTTGCCTTCGGCGACGAGGGCCTTGAAATCCTCGTCGTAATCCGAGCTTCCGGCTATCGCCTTTTCGAGTATGGAAGGGTTCGACGTCTCGCCCCTGAGCCCCTCGTCTATGAGGGCCTTCAGCTCTCCCGAGGTTAAAAACGATCTTCTTATATAATCGTACCAAATCGACTGACCCAGCTTGGTCAAATCATGGATTGTGGACATTCGTTTTCCCCCGTACTTTGATTTTTCGCTTCGCCCGGCGGCGACTGCGGCAATATTGCAATATCCTGTTAAATCTACTTCATTTTTTCGCGGTTTTACCCGTTTTCTTTTTCGCGTTCATGTCGAGCACCTCTTTCGCTTTCGCGACGACGTGGTCAACTGTAAATCCGAACTCGGGAAGAAGGGCGCCAATGGGAGCCGATTCCCCGAACGTGCTTATCCCTATCACTCCGCCCCTGTCGTATGAGCCGACGTACCTCCGCCATCCGAAAGTGGAGCCGGCCTCGACCGACACCCTAGCATGAACGGAAAGCGGCAGCACCTCCTCCCAGTACTCGGGCCCCTGCATTTCGTAGAGCGACCAGCAAGGCATGCTCACCACGCGGACATTTACGCCCTCTTTCTTTAAGACTTCGTACGCCCCGAGGCAGAGCTGAACCTCGGAGCCCGTGCCTATGAGTATTATCTCGGGCTTTTTACCGCTGTCGGCAAGTATGTAAGCTCCCCTGAGCGCTCCCTCGGCCGGGGCGTAGACGCTCCTGTCGAACGTCGGGATGTCCTGCCTCGTGAGTATGAGCGCGACCGGGCGGTCTTTAACTGTCATTATGTATTTCCATAGCTGGCTCAGCTCGTTCGCGTCGGCCGGCCTTATGACGTCGAGGTTCGGAATGGCGCGGAGCGACGCGAGATGCTCTATAGGCTGGTGCGTCGGGCCGTCTTCGCCGAGGCCGATGCTGTCGTGAGTGAATATGAAAACGACCGGGATGCGCATCAGGCACGCGAGCCTGAGAGGCGCCCTCATGTAATCGGAGAAAACAAAGTAAGTCGCGGTGTAGGGCTTGAGCTTGCTGAGACACATTCCATTCGCAGAGGCCGCCATGGCGTTTTCCCTTATGCCGAAGTGAAAATTCTTTCCGTCGTAGATCCCTTTCTCGAAGCTGGCCGCGCCGTCGATGTAGGTCTTGGTCGAAGAGCCGACGTCGGCCGCGCCGCCTAACAGGAACGGATACACGGGGACTATGGCGTTCAGTATCTTACTATTTGCTGTACGCGTCGCCGGGCCTTTCGGATTCGGCGGGAAAACGGGCAGCACCTTTTCCCATCCCTCCGGCATTTCCCTTTGCTGCAGCCTCCTGAATTCCTTCGCGAGGTCGGGATAAACTTTTTCGTAGGCGCTGAACTTCTTGTTCCATTCGTCCTCGGCGACAGCGCCCTTTCTTATAACGGTTTCCCTGTACTCCTTCACTTCCTCGGGGACGTAAAACTTTTTGTCCGGGTCCCAGCCGTAGTTTATTTTTGTCTTCCTTATTTCTTCTTCGCCGAGGGGTTCGCCGTGTGCGGCCGAGGTGTCCTGCTTGTTCGGGCTCCCGTATCCGATGTGGCTGTCGACGATTATCAGCGAGGGCTGCTCGTTTTCGTGAAGCGCCCTCTCGATTGCTTCGGAAAGTAATTCTAGGTCGTTCGCGTCGCCTACTCGCTGAACGTGCCAGTTGTATCCCATGAACCTCGCGGCGACGTCCTCGCTGAAGGCTAGTGCGGTGTGCCCTTCGATGGTGATGTGGTTGTTGTCGTAAAACCATATGAGGTTACTCAGGCCGAGGTGCCCCGCGAGCGACGCCGCCTCGCCCGATATACCTTCCATCATGCAGCCGTCGCCGCATATGGCGAATATGTTGTAGTTGATTATCTCGTGGCCCGGCTTGTTGAAATAGGCTGCGAGCCACCTTTCCGCTATCGCCATGCCGACGGACGTGGCGACGCCCTGGCCGAGTGGGCCCGTGGTCGTTTCGACGCCGGGGGTGAGGCCGTATTCCGGGTGCCCCGCGCACTTACTGTGGAGCTGCCGGAAAGTTTTAATGTCGTCCAGGGAAACGTCGTATCCCGTCAGGTGAAGGAGGCTGTAAAGGAGCATCGAGGCGTGGCCGTTCGAAAGGACGAAACGGTCGCGGCCGGGCCAGTCCGGGTTCTTCGGATTAAATTTCATGAACCTGTCCCATATCGCGAACGCCACCGGCGCAAGCGCCATCGGCGTCCCCGGGTGGCCGGAGTTGGCCTTCTGAACGGCGTCCATCGAAAGGGTGCGTACGGTATTTATTATGAGCTGCTCGAGCTTGTCTATTTTGCCTTTTGGGATTGAATCCATAACTTTTCTCCTCAGATATACATTTTGGAATTAATTATTAACTGCGTATTAAGACGGGAAATAGGCAAAATTTTGTAAGCGGATCTCGCAGTCCTTTTTTGCGGGCAGCACGGGATAACAGGAATGCCCCGAGCGCAGCGTGAGACTACGAGTGCAGTCCCGGTTTCGCGGATTTTCCTTTGTTAATTCGAATACCGTGTATGGGAGAGCTTGTTTTCGAGACAAGTTTCTTCCTCGATCGAGCGGCAGCGGGTTCGGCGGAATTTAAGAACTATTCTCCAGAGAATTATCACACAACGGACGGGCTTTTTCAAGAAAGCCCGGGGCTCAAATCTCATGCCCGAGCGCGGCCCCGACTATCCCGGCGTCGTTCAGCATCTCGGCGTCGACCACTTCGGCCCGGAGCTTGAGATAAGGGAAAAACTTATCGGAGCTTGCGCTTACCCCGCCGCCTATGATAAAGAGGTCAGGCGATAAATAGCGCTCCATGTGCCTTAGATACTTGTCGACCCTTTTGCCCCATTTTTTCCAACTTAGCTTATGAATCTCTCTCTGAAGAGCGGACGCACGAGTTTCGGCGTCGACGCCGTCGATTTCTATGTGGCCGAATTCGGTGTTCCTGACGAGCTGGCCGTCGACGAAAAGAGCGGTTCCTATGCCGGTCCCCAGGGTTACCATCAGAACGATCCCCCCTTCCGGATTGTTACGCTTCTTTCCGGCGCCGAATTTCATCTCGGCGAGCCCGGCGGCGTCGGCGTCGTTTATCACGACAGCCTTACACTTGTGGAATTTCTCGATCTCGTCCCTTATGTTGACCCCTATCCACTTTTTGGAAAGGTTAGCCGCCGTGTAGACCTCGCCGTCCTTCATCACTCCCGGGAACCCGCATCCGACGCTCCCCTCCCACTTCCAGTGGTCTATGACGCCGTGAAGCGCGGCGAGCATCTTCTTCGGCGTCGCGGGTCGGGGGGTTTCGACCCGGTATCTTTCAGCGAGCAGCGCTCCCTTTTCCGTATCCACGGGCGCGGCCTTGATTCCTGTCCCGCCGATGTCTATTCCGAGTATGGTCGATTTTTTCGGGGAGGATTTTTTACTTCCGGGCATTGGCTTTTCCTTTCGTCAGCAAGTTTTTCTAATTCTACACCAACTAGCGCCGGAATTTAAAGACCCGTGGGGTTTAAACGGCAGTGGCCGGCGCGGAAACGAAATTCGAATGAATCTTTACAAAGCCCGGGGAATCATAATAATATCTGGTCCGCCGGTTTTAGACCGCGCGGCGCTCGGGCGCGGAAAGACTTCGCGCCTCAATCTACATAACTTACGAAGCGGGAGGTAAGCGAAATGGCGTGGATTTATTTACTCTTGGCAGGAATGATAGAGATGGGATGGCCGCTCGGACTCAAATACGCATGGACCGAAAAGGGCGTACAGATCGTCCCGGCGATAATAGCCATAATATGCATACTCATAAGCGGATTCCTCCTTTTCCTGGCCCAGAGGGAGATACCCGTGGGCACCGCTTACGCAATCTGGACGGGTCTCGGCACGGTCGGCACCTTCGCGCTCGGCATCATACTCTTCGGAGAGCCCGCGCAGGCGATGAGGTTCGTCTTCGTCGGGTTCATACTGGCGGGAATCGTCGGGTTAAAGCTCGTATCCTCCTGACGTCCGTGATACAGGTCCTGTGTTATAATCTCCGATTAAACACGGTTCCCGAGGGCACGGAGTCAGGATGAGTAAGGCTGCGTTAATCACAGGCGGCGGCATGAGGCTCGGAAAAGCCATGGCGCTTACGCTGGCCGAAATGGGTTACGACATAGCCCTTCATTACAACAGCTCCGCGTCCGAATCGGAAAAAACCGCGGGTGAGATAAGGAGCCTCGGCAGGAGCTGCGAGATATTCAAGGCGGATCTCCTTAAAATGGAAGAGGTCAGAACTCTCGTTCCCCGCGTCTTTGAGGCATTCCCCGGGTGCAGCGTCCTTATAAACAGCGCCTCCGTTTTCGAGAATATCCGCTTTCCGGACGTGACTGAAGAAAGCTTCGACAGGGATATGAACATAAACTTCAAGGCGCCGTTTTTCTTGTCCCAGGATTTCGCCAGGGGAGCGTCCGCCGGGCTTATCGTCAACATGCTCGATTCCCGCGTATCGACCAACGCTACGAGCTACTTCGTATATCACCTCGGCAAGAAGGCGCTCAGGGACTTTACGCTCATGGCCGCGAAGGCGCTCGGACCGCGTATACGCGTAAACGCTATATGCCCCGGTCCGGTCCTCCCGCCCCCCGGAGAGGGCGAGGAGTACCTCATACGCATCTCGCAGGATACGCCCATCGGGAAGCCCGGAAGCCCGGAATACATAACGGCCGCGTTAAAATATATAATCGAAAACACGTACATCACAGGTGAGTGCCTCTTCGTAGACGGGGGGCAGCACCTTCTCTAGGCGGAAGAGCTGATGATAATAAACATAGAGAATTTGAGACTCAGAACCGTAGTCGGGATATTCGAATGGGAGAAGAACGTAAAGCAGGACATCATCATCAACATCGAGATAGAATTCGACGGCGCGAAGGCAATTGAAAGCGACGACATCGCTCACACGATAGACTACAAATCGATCACGAAGAAGATCATCGCCGAGGTTGAAGAGAGGGAATATAACCTCATCGAGAAAATAGCCGGCGACGTCGTGAGAATTATCATGGAAGACGAAAGGGTCGAAGCGGCGGCAGTCAGGATAGACAAGCCGGGGGCGCTCCGATTCGCAGACTCGGTTTCCGTTATACACACGGAGTCCAGATAAAAACCCCAATCAAATGAAAACCAACCTGGCAGTCCTCGGACTGGGCTCGAACATCGATCCCGAAGAGAATATCCACAAGGCGACGGAGATGATCCGCGCCGAATTCGGCCTTATAAAAATTTCCTCTTTCATCACGACAGAGCCCGTGGGATTTAAAGAGCAGGCCCCTTTTCTAAACGGAGCCCTCCTCATTGAAACGGAACTGGACGCGGCGGCGCTCAAGATTCGCCTGAGGGAGATCGAGACCGCTCTCGGGAGGGTCAGAGCGGAAAACAAAAACGGCCCGCGTACTATCGACCTCGACATACTGGTATGGAACGGCGAGGTCGTTGACGACGACGTCTACGAGAGGGAGTTTCTCAAATCCTCTATAGTAGAGCTTCTTCCCGGCTTTATCTTTTAGCGGACGTGCTTTTTTATGAGAGTGTTCGAAGGCAGGGAGGGATCGAGCACCTTCCGGGCCGTCTCCACCCCGGCGACGGGGAGCCTTTCGGGATCGAGGAGTCCGACCTGCACCAGCACCGACGCCTGGTCCCAGTAAATGTGCTCGCTCGCGATCTTCCCGTCTTTGAATCCAACGACGACCGCGATGGGAATCTCCACCCTTTTTCCGGTCGGCGGTATACCCGGCAGCATCCACGGCATGTCTACCGTGTGCGTGAATTTAAATATCAGCTCGTCGACGATAGCATCGCTCCCCACAGTGCGCGAGACCGGCTCGATCTCGACGTCCGGGGGCTGGCAGGGAATGAACCAGGTCGAGTAAAAATCGACCACGTTTTCGGTCCCGTATCCGCCCGTCATGACGGGAACGTGATTCACGTGCGGGCCGCCGCTCATGGTCTTCATGGTGTCCTCGACATTCTTCGTCGCGAACTCGCAGTCCGTATGCTCCGTCCAAAGATCGACCATATTCTTTTGTTCAGGCGTCATATCGCTCATTGCCCCCCTCCGCTCAACTTACTTACGGAAAGTATATTACGAATTCATTAACCCCGAAATCCGGCGAGGCGAACGAGTATTGGAAACGGGCCGTCAAACGAAAATTCCCTGAAGATATTCCTCGAGGTCGTCGAGACTCGCGGGCTGGTTCCTGAACCCGACGTACCCGTCCGGGCGTATCAGGTATAGCGACGCCCTTCCCGCTCCGAAGTCCTTATGCATGTGAAGCTCCCCGTCGGTCCATACGGAGCTCATGGTCTTGTAATCATCGGGCACGCCCTTCGGCCCGGCGACGACGTGTATATCCACGAGCCCTTCGTACTCAGCCACGACGGCGACGTGGATTTTTCTCAGCTCGTCGAGCTCCATGTCCTCGGGATCGCCCCCCGTGAAGAGTAGGAGATTGTGAATCCCGTTCCTGAGAAGCCCGTAGAGGTTTCCCTCCCCGCCGGATAGGTCTTTGAGACGATAGTCCCTAACCCTCTCGCCAGCCGTGAGGTCGTGCCTGTAGCCGTGGTAGCCTTCGGCCATATCGGGCTGATACCATCTCTCGGATACCACGGGACTCTCCTTGTAATGTATCTCGACCTGCGAGAGCGTGGCGATAAGCTTTTCCTGAACCGCGTCGATGCGGGACGCGATACCCACCACCTTGTTCCTTATCGCAGCGAGTACGGGGTTCTGTATACCGGCCATGCGCGTCGCCTTGTCCGTCAGGCTGACGACCTCCTCGCCGACGGGGTGCCGCTCGGCGTTGTAGCTGCCCAAGAGTGACTCCTGGGATTTCCCTTCGAGCACGAGCGCGAGCTTCCAGGCAAGGTTATAGGCGTCCTGTATCCCCGTATTCATACCCTGCCCGCCCATGGGGCTGTGTATGTGCGCGGCGTCGCCGGAGAGGAAAATCCTTCCGTCGCCGTACCTCTCGACCATCCTGTGATGGAGCCTGAAATAGGCGAGCCAGTTGGGATCGGTAACGCTCTTGTATTTTATCTCCCTCTCGCCCATGAGTCTCTTCACGTCGTCGAGCGTGGGATCGGGCATCTCCTCGGTTACGGGCGCGTCCTGGAGCTCGAACATGAGCCGGCCCCTGTTTTTGTAGAGCGGAAAGTAAGCCGTGATTCCTTTCGGATGAACGAACGCAGAGAGGTGGTGAAACGGGTATTCCCAATCCAGATCGCAGTCCGCCAGGAGCCAGTAGTTGGGATAGGGAGCCCCTTCGAACTCTAGCCCGAGAATATGCCGGACAGTGCTGTGCGACCCGTCGCACCCGGAGACGTATGCGCTTTCGATTATCTCTTCGGAGCCGTCGGGGAGCTTCACGTGCGAGCGGCACTTGTCCGCGCCCCTGTCTATCGCGAGCAGCTCCTTTTCCCTCTCGACATTTATGCCGTAGGATTCGAGGCGCTCGTTGAGTACCTTCTCCGTGTCGCTCTGGGCGAGTATAAGGAGGTAGGGATACTTACTCTCTATCGAGCTGAAGGAAAGGCTCGCGAGCGGCCGCCCGCGGTCGTATATGTCGAAGCCGTTGCATATGTTGCCCCCGTCGAGAACGGAGTCTATGAGGCCCATGTTCTCGAAGACCTCCATCGTCCGGGCGTGGATGCCGAAGGCCTTCGACTTGTCCGAAGGAGCTGAGGCCTTGTCGATTATCCTGAACGAAATACCCCTTCGGGCGAGCTCGCAAGCCATCGTGAGCCCTGTCGGGCCCGCGCCGATTATAAGAACCCCTATACCGGAACCTGACATTTTAGCCTCCATTGCCGGCGGGGACGGAGCGAAAAACCGGAAGACCCGATGCGCGGCGCGGTGAATTTATTCCGGCGAATAAATTATACAAACCTCCGCGCGTCAGGCCAAATTTATCCCGGCATTCGGTTTCACATCAGTTATAAATTGGCGTCGGGCTCGCTGAAAAGCGCGCCGATCATTTGCCGCCGGAGGAGAGGCCGGCCAGCTTCCCGATCGGCCCCGCGGGGTCTATAACTTCCTTTAAGGCCGAATACGGAACCGTAACGAAGTAAGAGCCCTCGGCGTATGAGCCGACGGCGTACGGGGCGAAGGCTATCGATATGCCCCTCGGGGAGACGGCGAACGCGCCGAGGTCATCGGTGCCGAGCTCTTTTAACTGGCCGTCGACGACCCATCCTGCATTTTGCCTGCGAAGCTCGTTGATGCAGTAATCCGAGAGCGTTTTAAGGTAATTCGAGTTAAGTAGAAAGAGATCGGAGAGCTTCAGCAGGACGGGCTTTCCGTCCTTTATCCAGTAATTCGAAGACATGTAATTGGTGTTGCCGTGCGCGCCGCCGCTGTATACGAATATTTCCCCCGACAGGCTCACGAGATCGCTGGAGTAGAACTCGACGGCGTAGTTATATCTCTCCTGCCATTCGGCCCTCGCTTCTTCTGTCTTGAAGTATTCCTCCGCCTCTTTCGTGAACCTCGCCTGCTCGGCTAGAGCGTTCTTTTCGAGGTCCTTCGAGATCTCCTCGAACGGTTTCAATCCCGAAATGAAATCGGGATACATGTACGACATCTCGTATTTCCCGCCGGCCTTCGTTTCAGACCAGATGTAGTATGCGACCTTATTCAGCTTGAAAGGTATCTTGTCCTTCCCGCCGGCCTTCATCCATTTCCCTTCGATCGTCTTCGCGTAGTTGGTCCCCTCGGATTCGAGCTTCCCGGCGAAGGTCCCCGTCCTGTTGCCCTTATCGTCCTGCTCGACGAGGGTGACGATGGAGGTTTCCGTATCGATGCTGCCCGTAAGCGAAAGCGGCGTTCCTATTTTGTCGTACATGTAAGAACCCGTGACGCCGGATGAGTCCATCACAAGCTCCATCTGTATCGAGAGACCGTCGCCCAGTATCCCCGTGTAGTAGTACCTCGATTCGGGGCGGTCATCTTCCTGGCTTGAGACATTCGCCGGCGCGGCGAGGGCCGAGAAAAAAAGCAGCATGGCTAGGGCGCCTGCAATCCGCTTCCACGTTTTCATTTATGAGCTCCCCTTTGAATCTCCGATTTAGACCCAGGTTAAAATATAATACGGGATAACCGCCTGGGAAGTCCACCCCCGACTATTTTGGCCGCCTGGCATTACGATTTTTTGTCAAAGCGGTGCCGCAAATTTTCCAGTTTCAGACGCGCGGCTGCGCTGAAAGAGAAAACACTTCTGGAAATAATGCAGTATTGAAAAGGGATTATGATATCATTCGGAAACGGCACGCAATTTGCACTGTTATAAATTTGCAATGTTATAAATGCGGCGTTTTAAAATCGAAGTACACGCACTTATTCCCCATCCTCTAAAGGGCGGCTACCGAAGAGATTCGCGACCCGCCCTTGAATTCTTCCCGGCGAAGAAAAGAGCGGCGTTGCCCGGTCAGGTGAGGGCGAGGATTTCCATCATACTCTTGTGTATACCGGGAGCGCTAGCGAGGATTTCCTTCACATAAATACTGAAAGGCTCTCCGTTTAAGCGGGTGACTACGCCCCCCGCCTCCTCGACTATCAAGACCCCGGCTGCGGTGTCCCAGGGGTTAAGGCCGAGCTCCCAGAATCCGTCGAACCTTCCGCATGCGAGGTAGCAGAGGTCGAGCGCGGCAGAGCCGTCCCGCCTGACAGCGCGTGATGCCCTGATGAAGTTGGCGAAGTGCCTGAGATTATCTTCGACGATCTTCGGGCTCTCGTGAACGAAGCCCGTGACGAGATGGCTCTCGTCGAGCCGCTTCGTCTTCGTTACGTGTATTCGCCGGCCGTTCAGGAAAGCGCCCTTTCCGAGCTCCGCCGTGAACATCTCGTCTTTCACGGGATCATATACGAGCCCCGCCTTCAGCTGCCCCTTTATTTCGAGCGCGATGGACACGGCGAAGAATGGATATGCGTGAGCGTAGTTAGTAGTGCCGTCGAGGGGATCTATGAGCCATACATGATCCGAGCCGTTCGAATGCCTGCCCGATTCCTCGGCGAATATGTCGTGCGTGTGAAACGTCTCTTTTATACGGCTGACGATGAGGTCCTCGGAGAGCTTGTCGGCCTCGGTGACGAGATTGTTCTTTCCCTTGTAATCTATGTCCCTGACTCTCCCCAGGTGTTCGATAAGGATTGCGCCGGCTTCCCTTGCCGCCTTTTCAGCTACTTCGAGGTATCTCAAGCTAGACTCCCATACAGCCAGGTTGTTACATTTGACGCGCTTCGAAGGCATTATTTTACACTATCCGGAGGGAGTCGCGGATACCTCTTAAAACAGGACTGAATTTACCGCATCGGTCGAGCGGGCGCCGGGAAGCGTTACTCCGCCGGAGCCTCTGGAATGATTATCCACCCAAGCACGTAGACGAGAATGGCGGTTCCGGCTGTAAAGAGGCCTATAAGCGCGACTATGAGCCTTATAAGCGTAGGATCTATGGAATACATCTCCCCTAACCCGCCGCAGATGCCTGCTATCATCCTGTCGGTTTTGGAGCGATGGAGCTTTTTAATATCATCGGCCATTTTGCACCTCCGAAAGAAAGATTTCTGAATATGAGTATACCTCAAAGTCAGCGGCGCTCCGCGGTTTTCTTACGTGCGAATTCCCCGAGCGCTCCGGCTCTCAATCCAGCGGAGCGATCTCGGCATCCGTGGTGAAAAACCTTGTCTTTGCTATAATAATAAAACTCCCCGCCGATGCGGCTCCGGACAGCACGGATAGCGCATAGCGGGAACGACATACGGAGGAGACTAATGAAAGATACTCTCAAGCCGGGCCTTAAATTCGAATTCGATTTCAAAATACCCGAATCGAAGACCGTACCTTATATTTATCCCGAATCCGAGGAATTCCAGATAATGCCGAGGGTGTTTTCGACGGGTTTCATGATCGGGCTCATCGAATGGGCGTGCGTGAGATTCACGAAAGACCACCTCGACTGGCCGAGGGAGCAGTCCGTAGGTATCGACGTCAGGCTCAATCACCTGGCGGCCACACCCCCGGGTTTAACTGTAAAGGTAAACGGAGAGCTCACTGCCGTCGAAGGCAGGAAGCTCTCGTTCGCCGTATCCGCTCACGACGGCGTCGACCTCATAACCGAGGGGACGCATCAGAGATTCGTCGTCGACGCCGAGAAGTTCACGGCCAAGGCCGCAGAAAAGGCAAAACAGGCCGGGGTCTGAGAGGGAGCCTAGCAATATGGCAAAGGATAAATTTGACGTAAAAGCGCTCACTTTCGATGTTTTTGGAACGGTCGTCGACTGGCGAGGCTCGATAATAAGGGAATGCGAGGCGCTCGGCAAGCGGAAGGGCATGATACGCGACTGGGCGCGCTTCGCCGACGAGTGGAGGGGGGGCTACGCCCCGGCCATGAACCTCGTAAGGAAAGGCGAGCTCAAGTGGACGAATATCGACACCCTTCACAGGATGGTGCTCGACAGGCTGCTTTCTGAATTCGAGATAGAAGAGCTGACGGAAGAAGAGAAGGATAACCTCAACCGCGCATGGCACAGGCTGAGCCCGTGGCCCGATTCGATAGCAGGCATGGAGAGATTGAGGACGCTCTACGTCGTAGCAAGCCTCTCGAACGGTAACGTTTCATTGCTCGTCGATATGGCGAAAAACGCGGGGCTGCCGTGGGACTGCGTCCTCTCGTCCGAGCTCGCGAGGCACTACAAGCCGGACAAGGAAGTCTATCTCATGGCCGTCTCGCTTCTCGGTCTCGAACCGGATGAAGTGATGATGACAGCCGCGCACAGGGACGACCTCGAAGCCGCCCGGAGCTTCGGCTTAAAGACCGCGTTCATATCGCGGCCGCTGGAGTTCGGCCCGGACGGAAAGCCGGATACGGCTTCTCAGGGAGAATTCGATGTCGTCGCGGAAAGCATAATCGACCTCGCTCAAAAGCTCGGCGTGTGATTGGGACGCCTTCGGAGTCGCCTTTCGACGATTAAATCGTCTCGAAGGTCTGTATCCTGTAGAGCCCGGCGTAAATCCCGTTTTTCTGCATGAGCTCCCCGTGCCCGCCGTGCTCGACGAGCCTTCCCTTTTCGAATACGGCCACGGAGTCGAAGCCGCTAATGGACGGTACCCTGCTCGATATCGCGAGCAGCGTCCTTCCCTTCATCTCTCTTCTGAGGTTCCTTAAAACGAGGCTCTCCGTCCTGAGGTCGAGGGACGAGAAAACGTCGTCGAGTATAAGCACTGCCGGCTTTAAAAGTAGAGCCCGCGCGAGCGCTATCCTCTGCCTCTGCCCGCCCGAGAGCGTAAGCCCCCTCTCGCCGACCCTCGCGTCGAAGCCCCCGGGAAATTCCATTATGTCGTCGTATATCTCGGCGATCCTGGCCGCGTTTCCTATCTCTTCGTCGGAGAGCGCTGGGTTCATGAACGAGATATTGTCCCGGACAGTCCCGCTGAAAACAGTCGTCTCCTGGGGGACGTAAACGACCCCTTTCCTGAGGCTCTCTTTTTTGATGTCGCGCACGTCGACGCCGTCTATGAAGACTGTCCCGAACGGGGGCTCTTCGACCCTCGTCAGGAGCTGAAAGAGGGTGCTCTTGCCCGAGCCGGTGGCCCCGGTGATTCCGACGGCAGAGCCCCTCGGGATTTTGAGCGACACGTCCTTGAGAACCCTTTTGCCGTTGTATGAAAAACTTAAATTCCTGAATTCGACGTCGCCCTTTATGTCGACGTCTCGCGTGCCTGTTTCGGTTACAGACTGCGGGGTTTCGAGGAGTATGTCGTTAATCCTGTTGAGCGAGGCGTTACCCCTCTTGATTATGTCGACGGCCCACCCCATGGCCATCATAGGCCAGGTGAGCATGGTGAGGTAAAGGAGTATCGCGGCGAAGTTCCCGAGGGTTATGTCGAGTGTTATCGTCTTAACCCCGCCGAGCCAGAGGAATATGGCGGTCGCTACTCCGGCAAGGAATGTGATGACGGGCTGGTAGACGCCCCATATCTTTATGACCCTCAGGTTCTTGTCGAGGTAATCCGCGCTCGCGTTGCCGAAATCCGCACCCTCCTCCTTCTCCCTCACGAACGCCTTCACGACCTTTATGCCCGATATCGAAGTACGCGCGCTCTCGGTAAGCTCCGAAAAAGAATCCTGCACCCTCTGGAACCTCTTTTCGATCATGTTGCCGAACTTGATGATTATGAAGGCGAGTATCGGGAACGGGATGAAAGCGTAGAGCGTGAGCACGGGCGAGATGTAGAGCATCGCGCCGAATATGAATACGAGAAGGAAGATACCATCGTAGGCTATGAGAACGCCGAGTCCGCAGGCGAACTTCAGCGTCTCGATGTCGTTGACAGTATGGGCCATGAGGTCGCCGACCTTTTTACGGGAGAAGAAATCGAACTGTAGCCCCTGGAGGTGCTCGAAGAATTCGTTACGCAGTGATTGTTCTATCTTCCTCGCCGCCCCCATTATGAAATAGCGCCAGAAGAACCTGAATATCGACATGGTGACGGCTATGGCGAGCATCACGAGGCCGTACTTCGATATGTCGTTGAAATCCGCGCCTTCGAGCGTGAGCGCATCGACGACGCGCTCTATGACGAGGGGGATCGAAAGCTGGCATAGATCGACTATCGAGAGGGCGAGAAGGCCGGCGAGAAACGAGTATTTATAACTCAGGAGAAGAGATAATATAGTCTTCTTTTTGCTCATAATTATTTGCGTTGGAAAGCGCCGGGGATGCCCTTTCAAAAGGCCTGTCTCAGGGCATTAGTATACCAGAACGAAGAGGCGGAAATGCCGCGGCCCGGCGGGATAGCCGGGCCGCGTTGGAAGCATGTTTCAGGATTATTAAGAATTCCACGGTCCGGCAGCGGCGAAATTTATCCCCTGTGCGGCTGCCGTCATTTTACAGCTGGAACGAAAACCGGCCCGCAGGGGATCACTGCGGGGCGCCCAGGCCGCGACCCATCTCGGCCGCTTTCAGGATTTTTCCGTCGTGCGAGTACTGCGCGTAGAACCAGCCCCCTTCCGGTTTCCCGCCGCCTAGATTGATTACGGCGTTTATAGTCTTGAGCTCCTTGGCCTCGTCATACTGCTCTTCGACTATGATCGAGCCCGGTGGAAGCGGGGTTGCTTTGCTCTCGAGCGCCTTCTCGGCTATGGGATTTAAATAGGTTACGAGCGATTCGTCCGCGGCGCCTTCGGCCTTGTGCTGTTTCCAGTTTATCTTGTATTGCTCGGTTTCTATGAGCTTCCAGAGCTCCTTGGCCATTTCCTCGGGGGCTTTCTTTTCGAGTCTCGAGAGCTGCTCCTGGTGAAGTTCCTCGGTTTTTTCGACCGCGTCGTCCCCGGCCTTTTCGGCTTCCTTTTCAGCCTCTTTGACAATGCTCTCGGGCGACGTGGTACCGGAACCGGCCGTGGTCCCTTCGCTCTTTTCTCCGGACTGGCCGCATGCGGCAATACCCGCGCTTATTGTCATCAATAATATCAACAGAAAACTTGTCGCTCTCATTATCTCCTCCGGTTTTTGAGTGTTTATTCTATCATCACGGCACGAAAAAATCCAAGCCCCGAAGGGGTTAAACGATGCTCGGGCCGTCGTAACCCTCTTGACTTCACGGCAGGTTCACAATTCCGGCCGCCATCACATTTTTTTCACGGGCGAAAAAAAACGCTTGACAAAAAATTTCAGATATACTAATATCCTCATGACTGACTAGTCAGTTCAGCCACTGGGGTTAGGGTCACAAACCAAATGGCTAAAGCGCAGAAATCAAGGAAAGGACGGGTTCGTATGGGCAAAACTCAGGTAGCCAAGACTACTCGGAAGGAAGAGATTATCAGAGTAGCGGCAAATCTTTTCTCGCAGAAGAGCTACCACGACGTGACGATGGACCAGATCGCGGAAAAGGTGGGCGTAGCCAAGGGCACGATCTACCTCTACTTCGAATCCAAGGAAAATCTTTATCTCGAAATACTGGAAGAAACCTACGAAGAAATCGAGTCGATACTCGAAAAAGAGATAGCCAAGAAAGACCCGGCCCCGCAGAAGCTGAAAAAGATGCTCATGCTGATATTCAAGTTCTACCTGGAGAATCTCGATGTTCTCAGGATTCTCAGCAGGGACGAGACGCACCTCATCAGGGAGCACTACGAGTTCACGGAGCACTGGCGCGTGAAGGGCGTCAGGTTTTATCAGAAAATTCTGGAAAAGGGCATTAACGAAGGATCTTTCCGGCCGGTCAACACGGAGCTTACGGCGCTCATCATTTTCGGGCTCGTGCGCTCGGTAATGTTTTTTTACCATACAGATAAAAACGCAGGAGAAATAGCCGAAGAGATATTTTCGATGATTTCAGAGGGAATCCTGGACCCTCGCTACGAAAAGCCCGCTTCGGAGGCTGTATGAGCAGAGTGTAGATCATTCACCAATTTTAAGGAGGTATTACAAATGGCAGTTTCATACCCGTTCAGTTCCAAGATAAGCCACTTTGTGCCGCCCAAGCAGTGGGCCAGCATGAGAATCGCCCGCGATCTCGAAAAGAAGACAGGAAATAAAATTGTCCACTTCGAGAAGGGTGACTACCAGGGTCCAGACTTTTACACGCCCGACCACGTCCTCGAGGCCACGATACAGGCGCTCAAGGACGGATACGTAAGGTACGATCCGGGACCCGGCCTTCCCGAGCTCCGCGAAGCCATAGCCGCGGAGACCTCGAAGTTCGGAAGAAAGACGAAGGCGGAAGAGGTCATCGTGACAGCGGGCGCCAAGCATGCGCTGACAATGTCGCTCCTCACCTTCCTCGAAGAAGGGGACGAAGTCATTTTCCCGAACCCCGGTTATCCCCCGGACGAGGTCTGGGCCAAGTACGTCAGGGCGAACATCAAGCACGTGCCGCTTACGAAGCCCGACTGGCAGTTCGACCTCGAGAAGCTCGAATCGATGATAACGCCGAAGACGAAGCTCCTCATCATCAACACCCCGCAGAGGCCGAACGGGCACCTCGTGGAAAACCCCGAGGCGATAGCCGAGATGTGTTTCAGGCATCCGAACCTGATGGTGATATCCGACGAGATATTCTCGCACGTCACCTTCGGCAAGCCCCACAAAACCATAGCTGCCGTGCCGGGGATGGAAGAACGGACAATAGTGATAGACACGTTCTCTAAAACATATGCCATGACCGGGTGGAGAATAGGCTGGGCAGTCGCCCCCGTACCGGTTATCGACAAGCTCTCGATATTCCTCCAGGATTCGATAACGAACGTCGCCGCTTTCATACAGAAGGCCGCGTACGCCGCCATCAGCGGTCCGCAGGACTGGACAGTCGAGAAAACCGCCCTTCTCAAGAAGAAGCGCGACAGGATGATCGCAGGGCTTAATTCCGTGCCCGGCATCAAGTGCGACGTTCCGGACGGCGCGTTCTACGCCTTCCCAGACATCACCGGCACCGGCTACACCTCCCAGGAATACACTGACCTCCTGGTAGAGAAGGCCGGGGTCGCGGTAGTCGCGGGTACAGCCTTCGGCAGCCAGGGCGAGGGATACATAAGGGTAACGTATGCCTGCTCCGACGAGGACATCGACGAAGGTATCAGAAGAATGAAAGAGGCGAACCTCGTAAAGTGAGGCGCGCTTTGAACCGGGTTTGACCGAAGACGAGCCCTTGTCACCTCCGATCTCTAACGACCGGGATGAGGACAAGGGCCCGCCTTCATTATTTTTACCCCGCCTGTTTTCATCCTTATCCGCGAATTATTCCTCACCGTTTCAAGACGCCATACAGCAAAGCCGGCCTTGCATAATTCATTTAAATATTTATTGCAAATCCACCCCGAATAGATAAAACTAATTTAATCATGGCAGCAAAAAAACCGTCGTTTTACAGGGACTATATAGTCCGCCAGCTCCTTATTCTGCTCCTTCTGGCTGCTCACGGCGCAGTGCTCGTTTCGTGCTACACAGCGCCCGTCACAGGCAGGTCGCAGCTCATCCTCCTCTCGCAGTCAGAAGAGAACCAGATGGGCGTGGCGGCGTTTCAGGAGGTTCTTAAAACTGAAAAGGTTTCCACGAACGCGCAATATAACGAGGTGGTGACGGACGTCGGCATGCGCATCGCCGCCGTCGCCGACACCCCGACTTACAAGTGGGATTTCAAGGTCATAGAAGACGACGAGCAGATAAACGCCTTCGCGCTTCCCGGGGGAAAGGTCGCCGTATACACGGGCATACTGCCGGTGGCAGAGAACGAGGCCGGCCTCGCGACCGTCATGGCTCACGAAGTGGCGCACGTAGCCGCGAGGCACGGCGGGGAGAGGGTATCGACCGACATACTTGCGCAGATAGGGGCCATGGGCGTCGGCGCCGCGGTAGGCGGGAGCGATCCTTACATAACCGAAGCCGTCATGCAGGCCTATGGCTTGGGCGTTCAGGTAGGCGGCATTCTCCCGTTCACGCGCGGGCAGGAAGCGGAGGCCGACCGTATAGGCCTCATCTACATGGCCAAGGCCGGGTACGATCCCAGGGAGGCCGTGGCCTTCTGGGAGCGCATGGACGCCGCCAACAAGGGTAAGCCCCAGCCGCCCGAATTCCTTTCCACGCATCCGGGATACGGGACTAGGGTGAACAACTTGAAGCAGTGGCTGCCCGAGGCCATTCCCTATTACGAAAAGGCGCAGAAGGCCCCGAACAACCCCATAACCAAGTAGCCGTGGAGTTATAACCGGCTTACCATTATATTAAGGAGCGGGAGACGCGAACATCCCGCGAGGTGAACAGCTTTGTCCAGGTCCGAGAGGATACGGAAATTCTACGACGAGCTCTACAAAAAATACGGGCCGCAGGGTTGGTGGCCGGGGGATTCTCCGCTCGAATGTATAGTCGGGGCGATACTCACCCAGAGCACGTCATGGAAGAACGTCGAGAAGGCGATTTCCAACCTTAAAAACGAAGGTCTCCTTTCGGTCGATAAGCTAAGCCTGGTTACGGCTGAAGAGCTCGCCGAGATGGTGCGCTCCTCGGGCTACTACAACCAGAAGGCCATTAAGATCAAGAATTTCATTTCGTTTCTTAACGCCGGCTACGGCGGGAGCCTCGAAAAGATGTTCGCGGAAGAAAAATCCGTCCTTAGAGAAAAACTTTTATCCGTAAAGGGCATAGGGCCTGAAACGGCGGACAGCATATTGCTCTACGCGGGCGGCATGCCGGTGTTCGTGGTGGATGCGTATACGTGGCGGGTTTTGTCACGGCACGGGATCGTTCCGGTGGAGACGAATTACAGCGAGATGCAGGAGGTTTTTACGGATTCCCTCGACGAGGACGCCGGGCTGTTCAACGAATACCACGCGCTCATTGTAAGGCTGGGAAAAGAGCACTGCCGAAAAAGTCAGCCAATTTGCGCAGGCTGCCCGCTGGAATTTGATCCGCACTCGGTGTGATGGATGTCAACATATCAAATTAGGACACCTTATTCTCTTTGCAATTTCTGCAATCTCTACACCGAGGAAGAAAATCATCTTTTTTAGAAGTCAAATTTTTCGGTTTCGTTTTCCAACTATGCCCATTGGGACACTTCAACCATATATTTGCAGAGGACGCCGGCCCGATTTCATATGGAGATAATCCGATATTCCTTTCATAATCCCAGTAAGAAGTTTTATTAGGAAATAGTGCTCCAAAGCTTTCTTCCAGTGATCTTTTAGCTCGGCTATCTATAGCACATTTACTACAACCATGTCCGGCAGCCTTATTGGCAATTGTGGAAAGTGTAACATGGCCTTTACTGAGACATTTAAAGTATGCCTTTTTACCGGACCGAGATGAAACATCCTCTGGTCTTAAATCTCCATTCTTATCATAATCCCATTCTCTTGCGGCATTAGGAAATAAGTCTGCAAAGCTATTACCAGGTAGGGCTGTCTTCCTCTGACTCATGAGAAAATCAAACTCAGATTCGTTTTGAAACGATGTAGTGGAAAGATATGTATCAATCTTTTGCATATGGCCTATATCTAAATGAACTCTTTTCTGTATTGCTTTTAAAATATTCTTGATAGTCGAGACGTTATTTATTTCCTTTGGAATGAGTAAATCATCATCTTTCAATTTTTGTAGTCGTTTATCTCTTACTCGAATCAATACGATTTTATTGAGATTGAGCATTCTCTCCTTATTACGGTCATTATCCTCTTTGCCCTGATGCCATGGATAACCATCATATTCAATTGCTAATTTATAATCCGAAACAAAAATATCACATTCACAGCCGAACATTTTATGACGGTGTTCAAGTGTATCAAATATCATCTTGAGTTCTGTATATATCCTAAGTTCAGATGCAGAAGTTTGAGAATAACAATTTGGACACCCCCTCCCACTGGCGGTTCTGTGGTTAACCGTGTCTTTCCATGTGTGTCCTTTCTTACATAACCACCATAAACTTTTATTTGAACATGGACTTATTTCACAAAGATTCAAGCTATGATTTTTTGAAGGATGCAACTCATTCGCTATTTCTGGAAAATTTTTTCGTAAGTTCCATTCTTGTGTTGCTAAATGTCCTGAACAATAAGGACAGCCACTTTTTCTGTTGGTTCTTTGGTTGGGACTAACTGACCAACTATGACCTTTCTCACATTTCCAAAAATATTTTTTTTGAGTTCCAGGAGCAATTTCATAAGGAGATTTTTGATTATTCTGATAATCCCACTCTTTCTCTAGAGATGGATATAAAGCGCCTAAAGAGTTGTGTCTAACTATTTTCTTGTTATTACAAATAGGGCATTGTCTTCCACGCCTTGTTCTATTACTAATACTAGCTTCAAATTCTTGCTTGCAAATATTGCATATCCACCACACACTTCTTCCTGATTTCATGGTTACATCCCATGGAGTTAAATCACCATTTTTCGTCGGATGCCACTCATCGGCTTTCTCTGGGCAAGCCAAAGCCAAACAGTTTTTGCTTGGATTTCTTTTGCTGGTTATTCTTCCTGCACATATTGCACATCTCGTGCTTCTTCTTACCCTATCTGCAATTTTACATGACCATTGATATCCGCATACGCTACATATCCAATTCACCTTTTTGGCTGAGCCGTAAGATAAGTTCTCCGGCTCAAGACCTCCATTTTTCGAATAATCCCATTCGCTAAATATGTCCGGATAGTTAATGACAAAGGAGTTCTTTTCGGAAACTTTCCTACCCGAGCAATAAAGACAACCCTGACTATGTATCGTTCTATTAGAAATGTAAGCTTTCCATTCACCATTGCATCGTATGCACTTCCACCATACTTTTCTACGTGATCCATAACTAAAATCCTGAGGGTTTAAATTTCCATTACGTAACAGATGCCACTCTCTGACCAAATCGGGATAATTAACAATTAATGAGTTCCTCTTGGAAACTCTCTTTCCGGAGCAATAAGGGCATCCCTGTCCATGTATTGTTCTGTTAAAAATGTAAGTTTCCCATTCACCCTCACATTTTAAACATTGCCACCATACCAGTTTATGTGACCCATAGGTAAAATTATCAGGACTTGCAATTCCGTTACGGGATGGATGCCACTCTTTAATCAAATTCGGATGAGAGATTGATAGGTTTATATGATCTTCCACAAATATCTTATAGTACAGCAACTTAGAGTTTTGGTTTTATTTTATCATTCTAAGAATTTTGTTCATAGCCCAACCCGAAATGTAACCTTCCCCCCTAGTTTTTGGACATTAGTAAGGAATTTCATATACATACCGAAACCTGAAACTAAGAGAGAGAAAAGTCTTCTGCTTGAGAGAGAAACAACTTTGAAAATGCAGGTATCCGCTCGAATTCGACCCCCACTTCGTATAAACGGGGGAACTCAACCGGACCGATTTAGCTTTGAACCAGTGTCCTGCCGGAAACAGCAAAGCCGCCCGAAGGCGGCCTCTTTGTATTCTATCTTAAAAAATCAGTATGCTCAGTTAAGCCCGCTTCTGGCGACGTCTACGACTGCCTTGAAGCTCTCGGGCTCCCTGATAGCCATTTCGGAAAGCGACTTTCTGTCGAGCTCGACGCCGGCTTTCTTGAGCGCACCCATGAAGCTGCTGTACGAAAGACCATAGGGCCTCACGGCTGCGTTGATCCTGACAATCCAGAGCTTCCTGAAGTCTCTCTTCTTGAGGCGCCTGTGCCTGAAGGCATAGGCCATGGCCCGGAGTACTGTTTCCTTGGCGCGCCTTACGTTATTCTTCCTTCTGCCCCAGTATCCCTTGGCGCTCTTAAGGAGCCTCTTTCTCCTCTTCCTGGATGCTACCCCTCTTTTTATTCTCATTTCCTGCTCCCTTTCGAGATATTATACCGCTTCTGTTCCTGCCCGAATATGTCGTATTACTTATAAGGTATGTAGGACCTTATCCTTAACGCCGCCGTCCCGTCGATGAAGTCGGCGGAGCCCAGTCTTCTCATGCGCTTCCGCCCCTTTTTTTCGTTCGAGTGGCTTTTGCTGCCGTGGTATCTTTTTATCTTGCCCGAGCCCGTGACCTTGAACCTCTTTGCGGCGCTTCTGTTCGTCTTAACCTTCATTTTTGGCATTTTCTTTCCCGCCTTGTCCTGTGCTTTTCTTTGGTGAAATCACCATAATCAGATTCTTGCCTTCGAGCCTCGGGGGCATATCGACCCCGCCTATGTCCGCCACCCGCTCGAGTATCCTGTTAGCGAGCGCCCGGCCGAGCTCGGGATGAACTATTTCCCTGCCCCTGAAAAATATCCTTATCTTCGCCTTGTTTTCGTCCTCTAAAAACTCCCTTATCCGGGTGATTTTAACGTCGAGGTCGTGATCCCCGATGTTCGGACGAAATTTTATTTCCTTTACCGTATGAACTTTCTGCTTCTTGGCGTTGGCCTGCTTCTTGAGCTCGTACTTGTATTTCCCGAAGTCCATCATCCGGCATACCGGAGGATTGGCGTTCGGGGCCACTTCGACGAGGTCTACGCCCCTTTCTTCCGACATCGCGAGGGCGTCTTTTATCGGCACTACGCCAAGCTGCTGGCCGTCTTCGGATATAAGGCGCACTTCCCTGGCCCTTATCCGCTGGTTTATACGGACTTCAGGCTCCCTGCTGCTTCCTTTTGCGCTCCTCACGAGGGACTACCCGCCTCCCTCCAGGTGCCGGGGTTTAACTCGCCGGCTATTTGCGCGAGGAATTCGTCTATCGTGGCGGGAGGAATGTTGGCTCCTCCGAGCTTCCGCAGGGCAACGGTTCGCGTCTCCATCTCGTTCTTACCGACCACCAGCAAATACGGAATCTTTTCTAACTGCGCCTCCCTTACCTTCAATCCCAGTTTTTCATTCCTTATATCTTTTTCTACTCTGATACCCTTCTCCTTTAATATCTGATAAAGCTCTTCGGCGTACCCGGCCTGCTCGTCCGCTATGGTCGCTATCCTGACCTGAACCGGGCTGAGCCAGAGCGGGAATGCGCCGCCGTAATGCTCTATCAGCACTCCGAAAAAACGCTCCATGGAGCCGAATATGGCCCTGTGGATCATAATCGGCCTGTGCCGGGCGTTATCCTCCCCGACATAGGTCATACCGAACCTTTCGGGAAGGTTAAAATCTACCTGAACTGTTGAGCACTGCCAAGCTCTGCCCAAAACATCTTTAATTTTAAGGTCAATCTTCGGTCCGTAAAAGGCCCCGCCCCCCTCGTCGACTTCATGGGGAAGCCCCCTGGCTTCGAGCGCGTCGCGGAGGGCCTCGGTAGCCTTGTCCCACCCGTCCACTTCCCCTACGAACTTTTCGGGCCTAGTCGAAAGGTATATCTCGTAATCGTCGAAGCCGAACGTTTTAAGGAACAGCATCGTGAGGTCGAGAACCCCTATGACCTCGCTCTCCATCTGGTCGGGCCGGCAGAATATATGGGCGTCGTCCTGAGAGAAGCCCCTGACACGGAGAAGGCCGTGCAGCACGCCGGAGCGCTCATAGCGGTAAACGGTGCCGATTTCGGCCCATCTGAGGGGCAGATCCCTGTAGCTCCTGACGCCGGTTTTATAGATCATTATATGGAAAGGGCAGTTCATCGGCTTTAACTGATATTCCGTGTTCTCCATTTCCATGCGGGGGTACATGTTCTCCCTGTAGAAGTCCACGTGGCCGCTCGTTTTCCAGAGGTCAATTTTCGCTATGTGAGGTGTATACAAGAGATCGTATCCGGCGCGCTCGTGCTCCTTTCTCCAGAAGTCTTCGATGACGCGCCTGACCCTGGACCCTTTCGGATGCCAGAGAACGAGCCCCGCGCCCGTTTCGTCCTGTATGGAGAAAAGGTCGAGCTCCTTTCCGAGCTTTCTGTGGTCGCGCTTTTTCGCCTCTTCGAGCTTGTCGAGGTAGGCCTTAAGCTCTTTTCTGTCCCAGAACGCGGTGCCGTATATGCGCTGGAGCATCGGGTTCTTTTCGTTTCCCCTCCAGTAGGCCCCGGCGGCAGTCAAAAGCTTGAACGCCTTCACGTCGCCTGTAGAAGGAGCATGAGGGCCCCGGCAGAGGTCGTGCCAGGTTTCCTGGTCGTATATGGTTATCTGGTCCGCTTCGGGAAGGTCGTTTATTATTTCGACTTTATAATTTTCGCCCTCGTCCGTAAATATTCTTATCGCCTCTTCCCTCGAAACCTTTTTTCTGACGAGTGGCTTCTTACGACCGACTATCTCCTTCATCTTCTCTTCTATGCTTTCGAGGTCCTCGGGCGTGAAGCCGCGCGGGAAGTCGAAGTCGTAGTAAAAGCCGTTCTCGATGACAGGGCCTATAGTGACCTTCGCTTCGGGGAAAAGTGACTGCACTGCTTCGGCCATGACATGGGCCGCCGTGTGCCTGATGAGAGCGAGGCCGTCCTCCGAGCCCTCTTTCACAGGCTCGAGCGCAGCGTCGGAATCGACTTCGTGCCAGAAATCTTCCAGCTTTCCGTTAACCTTCGCGCCGATGGCGGCTTTCGCTATGCCGGTTGAGTTTATTATCTCTCCTACGGTAGTGCCCTTTGGAAAGGCCTTTTCCGACCCGTCGGGGAGGGTTATTCGAACTTCTTCCATAATCTCCAGTAGTGCGTGGTGAGCACGGCAGGATTTGAACCTGCGACCTCTTGCGTGTCAAGCAAGCGCTCTCCCCCTGAGCTACGCGCTCCAAATTCAAAGAAGAGTGATATTTTCTTATATAATACCACGCCTGTCAAGCTGCGCCGAGCCGCGAATTTTTGCCACGGCACCCAAATTTTGGTAACCTTAGGCCCTATGCGTTGGGGCGTCGTCTAATTGGCAGGACTCAGGCCTTTGGAGCCTGCTGTGGTGGTTCGAGTCCACCCGCCCCAGCCATATAAATCGAAGGTTTTCTCACCCTCGCCACATTTTCTGAGCACACATGACGACTGTAAAAAAAGATACGCTTAATCCGTCCCAGCACGCCGCGGTGACGCATCCGGGCGGGCCGCTGTTGGTCCTTGCTGGCGCGGGCTCGGGCAAGACGAAGATAATAACGGAACGAATCTGCCACCTCGTTACGAAAGAGGGCGTGAGCCCTCATCAAATATTGGCCGTAACGTTCACGAACAAGGCCGCGAACGAGATGAGGGAGCGCGTTTCTCATCTGATACCCGACCGCGCCAGGAGCCTCTGGATAGGAACGTTTCACTCCACTGCGCTCAGGATACTGAAGCGCGACATCGACAAGCTCCCTGGCTTCGACAGGAACTTCGCCATATACGACGACGCGGACCAGATAAGGCTCATCAAGGAATGCATGGCGCGGCTCAACATCGGCGAGCGGGGGGGTGAGGGCAAGCGTGGAATCGAGCCCAGGTTCGTGAGGACACGCATAGACCGCGCGAAGAACAAGGGCGGAAAGCCGGGCGATACGGGCAACGACGAGCTCGACGAGAACATTTCGAACATATACGAGCTTTACGAGAAAGAGATGCGGAAGCTGAACGCGCTCGATTTCGGCGACCTTCTCCATGTTACGGCCAGGCTTTTCGAAGAAAGGCCGGAGGTGCTGCAGGCTTACCAGGAGCAGTTCCGCCACATACTGGTCGACGAGTACCAGGATACGAACAACGTCCAGTACAGGATAGTCGAGATGCTGTCCCGAAAACACAAAAACATCTTCGTGGTAGGTGACGACAACCAGTCGATCTACGGCTGGCGAGGGGCCGACATCTCGAACATACTCAACTTCGAGAAGGATTTTCCGAGTGCTAGCGTGATCAAGCTCGAAAAGAACTACAGGTCTACAAAAAATATCCTTAACGCAGCGAACGGGCTCATCACGAAAAACAGGAACAGGCACGAAAAAAAGCTCTGGACGGAAAACCCCGAGGGCGAGAAGCTCTCGTATTTCGAGGCCGGAGACGAGAGGGAAGAGGCCAGGTATGTCGTCTCCGGGATAGAGTCCGAAGTTTCACGCGGCGGGAGGTCCTACAGAAACATCGCGGTCTTCTACAGGACCAACAACCAGTCGAGGGTAATAGAAGAAGAGCTTCTTCGTAAGGATGTACCTTACACGATAGTCGGGGCGACCGGGTTTTACCAGAGGGCCGAGATAAAGGACCTCACTGCATTCCTTCGCGTGATAGCGAATCCGAGCGACGACCTCAGCCTGAGGAGGATTATCAACGTTCCGCCGCGTGGCATCGGAAAGGGCACGATAGACGAGCTCACCCGCCTCGCCGCCAAAGAAGAGATTCCTTTCATCGAAGCTATAAGGAAATCGATCGCGGAGAATTTATTCCCGCAGAGAACGGCGCTCTCTCTTAAAAAATTCCTCTCGATAATGGATGGTCTCATCGAATTCGAGAAAGACCACGGCATCGGAGAGACAATAGACAGGGTCCTCGAAAAAACAGGCTACCTGGAGCTTCTCGAAAAAGAACCGGAAAGACGCGAAAACGTCGGAGAAATTTTCAACATCGCAGCCGAGTTCGAAAGGGAAGAGGAAGGGGCGGGTGTGAGGGAATTTCTCGACAGGATAACGCTATCCAGCGACATCGACAGCTACAGCGAAAAAGAAGAGCGCGTCGCGCTTATGACGCTCCACAGCGCGAAGGGGTTGGAGTTCCCCGTCGTTTTCATAATAGGCATGGAAGAAAAGCTCATACCGCATTTTAACTCCATCAAGGACGACGGAGACGTCGAGGAAGAGAGGAGGCTCTTTTACGTCGGCATCACGCGCGCGAGGGAAAAGCTCTATCTCACCGGCGCAAAAAGCAGGAGATTTTTCGGCAAGGAAGAACGGCCGACGCCTTCGAGATTCGTATCGGAGCTCCCGGAGGAGCTGGTGGAAGTGAAGAATTATTACGGCGGGCTTTTGAGGGAAAGCACCCGCAGCTTCGTCCCGAGAGGCAAAGTCATGGAAAGGCCCAGGGCTGCAGTTTCGAGAGCCGCGCCGGCAGCGCCGGAGCCGGAAAACTCACACTACAAACCGGGGCAGAAGATACATCACCCTTCCTTCGGGCCGGGGACTATTACGAAGGTCGAGGGCGAAGGCGACACCGCGAAGGTAACAGTTTCGTTCCTCGGTCACGGTGTAAAGAAGATCATCGCCGCCTACCTCGAAGGGAAATAGAAAGTTCTGTCCACAGTACCGGGGGACGCTACACTTCACGACGAGCAGCTTATGACGAGCCCGCGCTCGGAAGGCGGGGCCGGCTTGGAATACTCATCGAAGTCGTGCTGCTCGGAAAAGGGATTTTTCAGAAGGACCCTGAGCCTTTCTATCTCCGAATAATCTCTTTCATCTTCCGCCTTTCTTATCACCCTTTCGGCGAGATAATTCCTGAGAATATATTTCGGGTTAACGGAGCTCATCGTTTCTTTGCGCTCCGCATCGACGCTCCCTTCGGACACGAGCCTTCTTTTGTACGCGGCGGCCCATTCTTTGAACGCCGGGTACTCTTCGATTGCATGTACGTTTTCACTCTTTGACTCAGCCGGGAAATCACCGAGCCCCCTCATGAAATTTGTGTAGTCAGTCTTAGTTTCCTCCAGAGTGGCAAGGAGACCTTTTATTAACGCCGGATCGCCGTCGTCCTCTTTTAAAAGCCCAAGCTTCTGTCTCATAATCCCGAGATAATATTTTCCGTAGAGCACCCGGAACCCGAAGACTATATCCTGCGAACGCTCCCGGGGAACGAGGCTCCCGAGCGCTGTCGCCAGCATCTGGAGATTCCAGAATGCGACCCCAGGCTGGTTGCCGAAGGAATACCTGCCGAAGTGGTCCGAGTGGTTGGGTATGTATTCGGGGCTGTACTCTTCGAGGAATCCGAAGGGGCCATAATCCAAAGTGAGACCTGTGATGGACATGTTGTCCGTATTCATGACCCCATGCGCGAACCCGTACGCCTGCCAGAGCGCGAGCAGTTTTGCAGTCCTGTCCACAACCTCGGATAAAAGCGAGGCGTACTTATCGTTACCGTCTTTGAGATGTGAAAAGTTGTTTTCTATTACGTAATCGGCGAGAAGCTTCACGCTCTCTCCCCGGCCCGTGTAGTGAAACCCCTCGAATGAGCCGAAGCGGACGTGCGTCTCCGCCATACGGAGAAGCATCGCGCCCCTCTCCGTCGTCTCGCGCTCGACCTTCTCGTCGCTCCCGACTATGGAGAGCGCCCGCGTCGTCGGTATGCCGAGGCCGTGCATCGCCTCACCGCAAAGATATTCCCGTATGACCGACCTGAGAACGGCCCTTCCGTCGAACACGCGCGCGTACTTCGTTCTACCCGCCCCCTTCAAATGAAGGTCCCACTTTCCGCCGCGCGCGTTTCTTACCTCGCCCAGAAGTATCGCCCTCCCGTCACCAATGTCTGGATTGTAGACGCCGAACTGGTGCCCGGTGTAATACATGGCGAGAGGATACGAGCCGGGTATCGCTTTCCCGCCGGAGAGATAGAGCGCGAGCTCAGGATTATTTACCTCCTCCGGGTCGAGGTCTATAAGCACGGCCGCATCGGGATTAAAGCAGACGAGCCGCGGATTCTCGAACGGTGTCGGGCGGACGGCGTCGTAGAAATCCACGGGAAGCCTGCTATAAGTGTTGTCGAAATCGAGCTCCGTTATCCTTTTCATAAGAGACGTCCTGCTACCGTTGGGAAAGCGCCTAATGTCATTGTATATTTAACCTCAACTTCACATTCGCTCAAGGCCGATGAAGCACAGGAAAAACAAGATCAAGCGTCAGCACAGCATAATCAAGGGCCTGAGAAGCTTTCTCGAAGACAGGCTTTCGCCGCTCGATTTTATCGAATCGATAATCCCCGGGGAGATTAAAGTAGGCAAGAAAACCGGTGAGAATCTCGAAGTCAGGTACAGGTACAGCACTGTGAGCGGCGCGAAGCTTATTGCCAGGAGCGGCACATCGGTACAGGAGGTTTTCGTCGTGACGAGCGATCCGGATAAGCTGAAAGAAATTATAGATTCCACGCGCGAGAAAAATTAGGAGAGCCTGAGGCAGTTCTTACCGAGAAGCGACTCTACTTCGTATATAAAATTATCCTCGATATCGACCCTGTTATCCTCGACCTCTATGACAGCCTCCCCGTGATCAGTTTCGAGGTGAACGTGCACGACCGCCTGCCCCGGATAAGAATTGAATATCTCCTTCAGGCGGACGAAGTTTTCCTTCCGGAGCGAGCCGTTCCCGAGGCTTATGTGAACCGTCGAGCCGTTCCGCATTCCCTTTATCGGCATGATCTCGACCGCCCTGATTTTCACCCTGTCTTCGCCCGGCTCGAGCACGCCCTTTATGATCACGGGCTCTATCTTGTCTTCGAGGAGGTCGAGTGACTTTCGGAGAAGGTCGTTGAATATGAAAACCTCGACGGAGCCATTGAGGTCCTCTATGATGAGATTTCCGAATATTCCGGAGCCGCTTTTCGTGTGCTTAACGGTAAGCGTACGCACGACCCCGGCGACCGTGACTTCCTGCTTCTCTTTTATTTCGAGGAGCGACTCGGTATCCGTGATCGCCGTCCTTCCCAGCTCGGAGAGGTATTTCGTCAGCGGATGGCTTGTGACGTAAAACCCCAGCATGTCCATCTCGTTCTTCAAAAGCTCCTTCTCAGCCCATTCCTCTAGCTCGGCAAGCTTCGGGAGCGAAATCGCGTCGTTGAGCGCGAAGAGGCTGTGCTGCCCATCGACAGAGCTCTTCTGTCTGATGGACGTGTAGCTTATCAGCATGTCGAGAGACTCTATGAGGCTCGCCCTGTTTATGCCGAGCGAGTCGAACGCTCCGCTCTTTATGAGGCTCTCGAAGGTTCTGCGATTCAGCCTCCGCGCCTCGACGTGCTCGCAGAACTCGAATATGGTCGAGAACCTCCCCTTATCGCGCCGCGCGCTGATTATAGATTCCACCGTCCCTTCGCCGACATTCTTTATAGCGGCGAGCCCGAAGCGTATGCTGCCGTTCGACGCCGTGAAACCGTCGAGGCTGACATTCACGTCCGGCGCGAGGACGGGGATACCCATCTGCTTGCATTCAGTGATGCTGGATATGACCTTATCCGTGTTCCCCGATTCGACGGACATCAGCGCCGCCATGAACTCGGCCGGGTAGTGCGTCTTGAGATACGCCGTCTGGTAGGTGATTAGCGCGTAGGCCGTGCTGTGGCTCTTGTTGAAGGAGTATTCGGCGAATTTCTCCATCGCGTCGAATATCTCCTCGGCCTTCTTGTCCTTTATTCCCTTTTCCTTCGCGCCCTGGAGGAACCTTTCACGCTGCGCCTTCATCTCTTCGGGTTTTTTCTTACCCATCGCACGGCGGAGAAGGTCGGCTTCGCCGAGGCTGTAGCTGGCGACGACGCTCGCCGTCTTCATAATCTGCTCCTGGTAAACGAAGAGCCCGTACGTGTCTTTGAGGACGTCCTGGAGCTCGGGGAGCGGATACTGAACTTTTTTCCCGTGCTTCCGGCCTATGTATTCATCGACCATGCCGCTGTCGAGAGGGCCCGGCCTGTACAGCGCGAGGACAGCAATGATGTCCTCGAAGTCCGTCGGCTGGAGCTTAGTCAGAAGCTCTTTCATCCCTGAGGATTCAATCTGGAATATTCCGCGCGTCTTGCCGCTCGAGAGGAGGCTGTAAACGGCCTGGTCGTCGAGCGGGATTTTCTTGATGTCGAAGTTGCCGCGGTCGCCGTAATTTTCTCTTATGAGCTTGAGTGCCTTGTCTATAACGGTGAGAGTCTTGAGTCCGAGAAAATCGAACTTCACGAAGCCGAGCTCTTCGACTGTGTTCATGTCGAACTGTGTCACGATTTCATCGTTGGAGCCTTTGTAGAGCGGTATGTGGTCTGCGAGCGGCTCGTTCGCTATCACTATCCCGGCGGCGTGCGTCGAGGAATGCCGAACCATATTTTCGAGCGGCTTCGCGAGCTCTATAAGCTCCTGGAGGGGAGGGGAGCCCTCAATCAGCTTTCTCAACTCCGGCACGCTTTCAAGCGCCTTGTCGATGCTGAACACCTTGCCCCTGAAGCTCGGGATGAGCTTCGTCACTTTATCCACATCGGCGTAGGGAATGCCCAGCACTCTGCCGACATCCTTGACGACAGCCTTCGCGGACATTGTCCCGAACGTCCCTATCTGGGCGACTTTGTCCTCGCCGTATTTTCGCGTGACGTATCTTATCACTTCGTCACGCCCCTCGGCGCAGAAGTCTATGTCTATATCGGGCATGCTGATGCGTTCGGGGTTCAGGAACCTCTCGAATATGAGGTTATACGGGATCGGGTCGACCTCGGTTATGCCGAGGACGTATGCGACGAGGCTCCCCGCCGCGCTTCCGCGCCCGGGGCCGACGGGGATTCCGTTCGACTTCGCGTAGTTTATAAAATCGGCGACGACGAGGAAGTATCCTGAAAATCCCATCTTCTGAATGATGTCGATCTCTGTTTCGAGCCTCTCGTTATACTCCGCAGTTCTTTCTCCCGATATGTCGCCTTCCTTTATACGCTCCGAGAGCTTTTCCCTCGCGAGCTCCGCCATGTGCTCGTCGAGCGACTTCCCCCCCTCTACCTCGAACTCCGGCAGCTTGTATCCGTCGCGCTCGAACTGAAAATCGCATCTCTTCGCGATCTCCCCGGTCATCTGTATCGCGTCTTCGAACCCTTCGAGGTCGCGCATCATCTCGCCTTCGGATTTAAGGTAATACTGGTCGCCCTGGAATTTGAACCTGTTCTCGTCCTGGAGCGAGGAGCCTGTCTGTATGCAAAGGAGCGCATCGTGCGGGCGGGAATCGCTCTGCCTGAGGAAGTGGCAGTCGTTCGTCGCGACGACGGATATGTTCAGCTTCTCCCCTATTTCCTTTACCTTCTTGTTCACCCTCTTCTGCTCGGGGAGCCCTGTCGCCTGGACTTCGAGATAATACCTGTCGCCAAACATCTCTTTATACATGGAGGCGACGCCCAGGGCGGCGTTCATGTCCTTGCCGAAAATGGCCTTCGAAAGCTCGCTGTTGAGGCAGCCACTCAACACTATCAGCCCTTCCCTGTGCTGGTCCAGGAGCTCGTGGTCAATGCGGGGCCTTCTGTAAAATCCGTCGAAGTAGGCCTTCGTAACGAGGCGGGAAAGGTTCCTGTACCCTTCCCTGTTCATGGAGAGGACTGTAAGGTGATGGGTCTTGCCGTCGGATGGATTATCGCGGTTTAGCTTCTGCGTTATATAAAGCTCGCAGCCTATGATCGGCTTTATCCCGGCGCCTACGGCGGACTTGTAAAACTCGTACGCGCCGAAGAGGTTTCCGTGGTCCGTCAGCGCCACGGCCTCCATGCCGAATTCCTTCGCCTGGGGAAAAAGGTCCTCGAATTTTATGGCCCCGTCGAGGAGCGAGTACTGGGAATGAAGGTGCAGATGGACAAAACCGCCGGACATTCCTTCTATTATATCCATGATGGCTTTGGCTGTTCAAGTATCGAAAAAACTTCTTTACTTTCCCGAAGGTTAGGCGGTATGTATAAAGCCCGCGCAGACAATATAGCCCGGCGCAGGTACGACGATATTGAAAACCCGCCCCTTAAAAGTATATTAACCCTCTCCGGATGACAGGCGCGGGGAGCATCCACGGCATATGTTATCCTAATGGCTCTGAGAATACTCGCACTTTTAACGAGCCATATTGAACGGCGGTTTTAAGGAGGCCTTATATTAATATGGAAGAAATATTTTCCTACCTGAACAGCATGCTGCCGAGCCCGTACTCGGACCTGGTCACGGTTGCCGCGATATTCGCGGTTTTACTTGTAGTTGCATTCATAATTTCATTCCTTTTCGAGCGGAAGCCCGGAAAGCCCGCGCAGCCCGAGCCCAGGGCTCCCGAAGCGCCGGAGCCCGAGATAAAAGCGGTTCCACCTCCAGACCTCGAAGTGTTCAAGGCCCCGCCGCACGAAGTGATACGCGAGCCCGAGACGGTATCCGTAAAAAGGGAAGCTCCGCCCGCGCCTGGGGTAAAACGCGCCGCCGAGCCCGCTCCCTTACCGGAGCCTACACCGCTGCCCGAAGAGCGTCAGGAGACGATTGCAACGCCGGCAGAGCAAGAAATTACCCCCGAGCCTGCAGCGCCCGCGCCCGCTCCGGAACCCGAGCCCGAGCCCGAACCCGGACCGGTTGAAGAAGTCCCGGAAACAAAAGAAGGCCTCTTCGCGCGTCTGAGAAAAGGGCTCTCGAAAACACACACCGGCTTTCTCGGAAAGCTCGGCGAGGTGATTTCGAACAGGGAAATTAACGACGACCTCTGGGACGAATTCGAGGAGACGCTGATAATGGCCGACCTCGGCATGGGGACGACGATGAAACTTAAGGAGAGAGTGCAGTCCCGTCTAAAGAAGAAGTCGCTCTCCGACTCCGGCGCGATAACGGAAGCCCTGAAGGAAGAAATCCTCGCCATACTCAAGAGCGCCGAGGCAAAGCCGCTTTCGATTTCGGAGAAGCCCTTCGTCATAATGATCGCGGGTGTAAACGGCGTCGGAAAGACGACGACAATAGGCAAGCTCGCCAACAGGTTCAAGAAAGATAACAGGCAGGTCATGGTCGCCGCAGGGGACACTTTCAGGGCGGCCGCCACCGAGCAGCTCGAAGTGTGGTCGAAGCGCGTAGGCTCCGATTTCATAAAGGGTCATAGCGGTGCGGACCCTTCGTCCGTAGCATTCGACGCTGTCAAGGCGGCGTCGGCGCGCGGGACGGACATCCTCATAATCGACACCGCCGGCAGGCTCCACACCAAGGGCAACCTCATGGACGAGATAAAGAAGATGAAGCGCGTCATCTCGCGCGAGATGGAAAGTGCGCCTCACGAGACGTTCCTTGTGCTCGACGCCACCACGGGACAGAACGCCGTTCAGCAGGCCAAGATGTTCAACGATGCCCTCGGCGTAACGGGAATAGTGTTGACGAAGTTAGATGGCACCGCCAAGGGCGGCGTCATAATCGCGATAGCCGATGAGCTCAACATACCGGTAAGATTCATCGGCATAGGCGAGGCGCTCGGAGACCTGAGAGAGTTCAACGCAGACGATTTCGTGGAGGCCCTCTTTTACGAAGGAGGGGAAACCGTTCATTGAGCCGACCTTACGGTTCCCTTTACCGTACGGATTAGTAAACTTAAGCTAAGATGCCGAGGGATCAACACAGTAAGTACATGTCGATCGCCCTTAAGCTCGCCCTGAAGGCCGAGGGCATGACGAGCCCGAACCCGCTCGTCGGGGCAGTGCTCGTAAAAGGCGGGAAGATCATAGGCAAGGGCTTTCATAAAATGGCCGGTCTCCCGCACGCCGAAATAGAGGCTTTCGCGGATGCCGAAACGAACGGGCACAGATTAAAAGGGGCCACGCTATACGTCACCCTCGAGCCCTGCTGCCACGAGGGCAAAAGAACCCCCCCCTGCGTAAACGCAATAATCGAAAAAGGCATATCGCGCGTCGTGGTCGCGGCAGGCGATCCAAACCCGAAGGTATGCGGGAACGGTTTCTCCATACTGAGAGACGAGGGCGTCGAGGTCATACCTTTTGTTCTCGAACAAAAAGCCCTTGATCTCAACGAGGCGTACAACAAATATATAACGACGGGCGTACCCTTCGTTACCTTAAAGCTCGCGGCCACACTCGACGGGAAGATAGCGGCTTTCACCGGTGACTCTAAGTGGATAGGGAGCGAGAGGCAGAGAAAGCTCGCCCACAAGCTGAGAAGCGCATCCGACGCCGTCATTGTAGGCGTGGGAACCGTCCTCAGGGACGACCCGAAGCTGAACGCGAGGCTCTCAGGCCGTGAGATACGTCAGCCGATTCCGGTGATACTGGACAGGACGCTTAGAACTCCGCCCGGGTCGAGCGTGTTCAAGGCCCACGGCAGCGTGATAATCGCGACCGTAAAACCGGTCAATCCCGGAAAGAAGAAACGCCTCGAAGAGGCCGGGGCCAGGGTGCTCGAAATCGGTCACGATAGACAAGGCCTTCCCGACATGAAAAAACTCCTCCGCGAGCTCGGGAGGAACGAAATAGTGAGCGTCCTCATCGAGGGCGGCAGCAAGGCCGCCGCGAGCGCGCTAAAGTCTGGACTGGTCGATAAGGTAACGTTTTTCTACGCGCCGAAGATCCTCGGGGGCGACGGCGTCAGCATGATAGACGGCCTCGGAATCAAAAGCGTAAAGAACGCTGTGCAGGTAACTGATGTTAAAATTACCAGGCTCGGAGAAGAGCTCATGGTCGAAGGATATGTAAAAAAGCGCGGAGGGAAGTGATGAACGTCCTTCCGGCCGCTGACACGGCGATAAAAGACAGGATAGGGCTTTTCGGGGGCACGTTCGACCCGGTCCACCTGGGGCACCTGCGCGCCGCCGAGGAGATACGGGAGACCCTCGGCCTCAGCAGCGTGTGGTTCGTTCCTTCCGCAATTCCGCCGCACAAACACAAGGAAGTGACCCCTTCTATCCACAGGCTCAAAATGCTTGAAATCGCCGTCGAGCCGAACCCCTGTTTCGGGATATGCACCTATGAAATAAAGAAGAAGAAGACTTCTTATACGATCGAAACCCTCCGGCACCTTACCTCCGCCCATCCCGACGCCGAATTTTATTTTATCGTCGGCAGCGAGCTCTTTTCGCACATAGAAACCTGGAAGGACTACAGGGAGCTCTTCACCCTTTCGAGCTTCGCCGTCATTAGCCGGCCGGGCCTTAAAGACGAGGATTTCCCGCCGCTTCCGCTTGCCCTTAAAGAGGATTTTAGTTATCATAATAGTGAACACAACGTGATATCGTACATTAACAGGTATTCGAAAATCATTGCCCTCACCCGGTTCACGGGGCTCGAAATTTCTTCCACGGAAATAAGGACTTATATAAGCGAAGCGGCGTCCGTAAGGTATCTCGTGCCCGACGGCGTCGCCGAGTATATATCGGCTCACAAACTCTACGATACGGAGGCTGCCCTATAAATTCCAAGAAGAAAGCGATAGCGCTTGCCCACGCCGCATGGGAGAAGAATTCCGAAAATCCCGTGCTCATGGATGTCAGAACCAGAAGCGACGTAACCGACTACTTCCTCGTGTGCAGCGCGAACTCCACGAGGGGAGTAAAAACAATAGTAGACAACATCGAAAAGAAGCTGCTTGAGCTCGACCAGAAAGTAATCGGCATAGAGGGTTACGCCGAAGGCAACTGGGTGCTCGTGGATTCGGCCGACGTCGTGGTTCACGTCTTTTACGAGCCCTACCGGAAATTCTACGACATCGAGAGCCTCTGGAGCGACGCGCCGAGGGTGAAGCTCTCGCTTGAGCCGGCTATTCCCGGCCGTACGGGATCTTTCGACCACGCGCCTGCTGTTAAATAAATGTGCCGTAGAATACACGTACCGGTTTTATTTGATTTAGTCTGAGATAATCCGGGATTTGGGAGCTGCCCCGGCATGCACAGCTCCGCCACACTTTATTTCCGCCCTGAATGAGCTTAAAGGGAAAGTACTGCCCGGCCCCTCTTACTGGCCTTCCTTGATTCCACGCCTTCTGATGAAAGCAGGTATCTCGAACTCGTCTTCGCCGATGTCAGTCGGTATCTTGGTGACGATCTGGCCGAACCTCGGTGCCGCTTTCGCAGCGCTCTGGATACCGGTGGCGATGACGGTCAGCTGGACGGATTCCTTGAAATCGTGGTTTATAACGAGGCCGAATATGAGGTTCACATCCTCGCCGGCCCTGTCCTTTATGTAGTTGCAGGCCTCGTTGAGCTCTTCGATTCCGAAGTCGGGAGAGGCGGTTACGTTGAGAAGTATGCCCGTCGCCCCGTCTATCGAGATGTCTTCGAGAAGCGGGCTCGTTATGGCCGCCTCGGCCGCCTCTATGGCCCTGTTGGTGCCCTCGGCGAAGCCGGTACCCATGAGAGCCTTTCCGCCGTTCTCGCCCATGATGCTCTTCACGTCCGCAAAGTCGACGTTAATGTAGCCCGTGCCGGTTATTATGTCCGAAATGCCGCGGACTGCCTGGTGGAGCACCTCGTCGGCGCGCGTGAAGGCGTCGAGAATCGATATCTTGTGTACTTCGGTGAGCCTGTCGTTCGGTATGACTATGAGGGTGTCTACTTCCTTTTCGAGGTTCGCTATGCCTTCGAGGGCCTGCCTGTTTCTCTTCGGGCCTTCGAATCCGAAGGGCTTGGTTACGACGCCTACCGTTAGCGCGCCGACGTCTTTGGAAGCCTGCGCGATTATAGGGGACGCCCCGGTGCCGGTGCCGCCGCCCATGCCGGCGGTTATGAAAACCATGTCAGCGCCGTCTAGAGCTTCGGCTATTTTAATCTGGTCTTCGAGGGCTGCTTCGCGCCCGAGGTTGGGGTTGCCGCCCGAGCCCAGTCCCTTGGTCGTTCTGTTGCCTATCTGAATTTTGGTGTGTGCGAGGGATTTTCTTAAGTCCTGAGAGTCTGTGTTGGCTACTATGAATTCGACGCCCTGAAGGCCTCTTTCTATCATGGCGTTTACCGCGTTACCGCCGGCGCCGCCGGCGCCTATCACTTTTATTCTTGCTTTTTGTTCTAAGCCTGTATCTTCAAGCTCGAAATTTGCCATTTATGGGAACCCTCCTCGTGCTGCGTTAAACCATTTTAACCTAAAAAAACTCCTGAAACCAGTTTTTCATACTATCAAATATTTTTTTGAAAACATTCTCGTCCCTTATGCGAAGCTTCTTGTCTCCCTTGTAGTCGACACCGTAGAGAACGAGCCCGACGCCCGTCGAATAAACGGGGTTGGCGATGATGTCGGTGAGCCCGCCTACGTCGGTCGGAATGCCCATCCTGACAGGCATTTCGAGTATCATCTCGGCAAGCTCGACTGTGCCGTTCATGATGACGCTCCCGCCCGTGATAACCGCACCGGCCGGCGTCATATCTTCAAGGCCCGATTTTTTAATCTCTCTTTTTACGAGCGAGAAGATCTCTTCCATCCTCGGCTCTATAACCATCGCGAGGTCCTTCCGCGAAATCTTCCTGAAGTGCTTTCCGCCGACGCTCGGCACCTCTATCATTTCGTCGGGAGAAACCATGTCGGAAATCGCTGTTCCGTACTTCTCCTTTATCCTTCTGGCTTCGGCCAGCGGCGTCGAAAGGCCGAGTGCGATGTCCCTGTCTATGTTGTCGCCGCCCAAGGTCACGTTCTCCGTATACCTTATGCTGCCGCCGATAAATATCGCGATATCTGTCGTTCCGCCCCCGCAGTCGATGAGCACAACCCCTATCTCCTTTTCGTCCTCCGTGAGGACGGCCTCGCTCGACGCGAGCTGCTCCAATACGACGTCGGCGACGTCCATCCCCGCGCCGTGTATGCATTTTACGAGATTCTGGGCCGCCGTTACCTGCCCGGTCACTATGTGGACCCTGGTCTCGAGCTTTATGCCGTAAATGCCTATGGGGTCTTTAATGCCGCTCTGTCCGTCTATGATGTATTCCTGGGGAATTACATGAATTATTTCCCTGTCGGCCGGTATAAGGACGGCGTTTGCCGACTCTATAACCCTGTCGATATCCCTTTTCGCTACCTCGCGGTCGCGTATCGTTATCATCCCGTGGCCGCTTATGCCCTTTATGTGTCCCCCGGCTATGCCCACGAAGACGGTCCTTATCTCGCAGCCGGCCATGTGCTCGGCTTCTTCGACCGCATGCTTAACCGACTGTATGGTGTTGTCGATGTTTACGACGACGCCTCGTTTGAGGCCGTAGGAGGGATACGTGCCGACGCCTATTACTTCGACCTCTCCCGTCTTGGGATTGGCCTCGCCTACTATTGCGCAGATCTTGGTGGTCCCGATGTCGAGACCGACTACAGTTTCTCTATCCTTACCCATCCTGTGCTCCAGCACTCTTTACCGGCTGTCTGAAATTCACGACCCCTTTCGAGTCAGAGCTCACGTTGATATACGACTCCGTCAGGCCGAGGGTGTCCGAATACCTGAGTATTCTCTCCACCTTGTCCCACTTCTCGGCTATTCCGTTTCTATCGAATTCAATTCTCAGCTTGTCGTTCGTGAATACGTTTATTCCGTAAAGGGAATCGACGTGGACCTCCGATATATCCTTCCATTTCAGCGTGCTGCTATTCTTGGATAATTCCAGGATATCGAGGGCCTCGTTCAGTAGTTCCGGGTCCTTTATACCTTCGCCGATAAGGACCGGAAAATCAAGACCGACGTCGAAATTTCCGGTGTCGAGCATCTGGCCCTCGCGGCTCATGTAGAGGGGCTTGCCCTCCTCTCCGAGCACTATGCAGAAGACCTCCGCTTCCTCGACGTTGATGTGAACTTTTTTAGGGAATTCCTTTACGACCTCGGCTTTACTTATCCAGCGGTTTTTCTTTATGTCTTCCTCGACCTCGTTCTCGAAGAAGAATATGCTGCTTATGCCCTCCCTTATGCCGGAGCGCTTTTTTATCTCCTTCGCGTCGATGCGGTTATTGCCTGTGACGATTATCTCTTCGACGGTGAACGTGCCGAGGTAGAGCGTCGCGTAGCAGGCTGCCGCAATCGCAGCCAGAACCACGACTATGGAGACCGCGATTATAATCTTTTTCCAGGCAAACCCGCTGTTCTCTTCCAAGCTATTTCTTCCCTATGATCCTGACTTCGGTTTCGAGGGTTATTCCCCTCTTTTCGCGCGCCTCTTTTTTCGCCGTTTCTATGAGCGAAAGCACGTCGCTCGCCGTCGCGCCGCCTGCGTTAACGATGAAATTCGCGTGCATCTCTGAAAACCTCGCGCCGCCGATGCCGTATCCCTTGAGACCGAGCTCTTCGATGAGCCTTCCGGCCGCTATGTCGGGCGGGTTTTTAAATATTGACCCGGTGTTCGACATCTTGATCGGCTGCGTGCGGCTCCTCTTTTCGAGATATTCTTTAACGTTCCTTTCGATCACTGCGCTGTCGCCCGGTTTCAGGCCGAATTCGGCCCTCGTTATGACGCTTCCGGGCGGAAGGTAACTCTTCCTGTATTCGAACCTGAGCTCCTCTCTTTTAATCTCAATCTCGTGCCCGTCGAGCCAAACCCATACCCGCGTGAGACAATCCTTTATCTCCCCTCCGTTCGCCCCGGCGTTCATGAATATCCCGCCGCCGACGGTTCCCGGTATACCGGCCGCGAACTCGAATCCCGTAAGCCCGGCCTTTATCGTTTTATTGAGTATGGTTCCCAGGTTTGCGCCTGTTTCGGCGTGGACGGTAGCATCATCCCTTATTTCAATATTTCTGAGCTTGGTCGTGGATATGACGACGCCGTTTATACCGCCGTCGTAGACGACGGTATTCGAGCCCGCGCCGAGCACCACCCACGGTATGTCCGAGCCCGAAAGGAGGTCGAGGAGCCTCTCCAGCTCACCGAGCGTGTTCGGTGTAACGACGAGCTCCGCCGCGCCGCCGACCCTGAGCGACGTATACCTGCTCATAGGGTACTGTTTTTCGACCTCGCACCCCATCTGCTGCGCACTCGTTTCGAATGCCCTCATCCGATTTCCTCTGCTATCCTTTCCGAGATCATCCATACGTTCCCGGCCCCCAGCGTTATTACTACGTCCCCCGGCTTCACGTTCTTAAGCACGGCGGGGACGATATCCTCGCCGCTGCCGTTGGAATAGAAAACATTTTTATGCCCTGATTCTTTTATCGATTCGAAGAGCGCCTTCGACGATACGCCCTCTATGGGCTCCTCTCCGGCGGGGTAAATGTCGAGTAAATAAAGGACGTCCGTATTCAACAGCGCGCGCGTGAAATCGTCGAAGAGAAGGCTCGTCCGCGTATACCTGTGCGGCTGGAATATCGCGACGATTCTCCCGAGACCGGAGTCCTTTACGGCGCTCAGTGTAGCCCTTATCTCGTTCGGATGGTGGGCGTAATCGTCTAACACGATGACATCCCTGCCCTTTCCTTTTATCTGAAGACGCCTGTCTATGCCGCTGAACTCAGAGAGACCTTCCCTGACCTGCTCGAAAGTCATCCCGAGCTCCATGCCGACGGCGACGGCCGCGAGGGCGTTCTGCGCGTTGTGCATCCCGGGGACGTTGAGGCTGATGCTCCCCAGGGGCGAGCCGTCCAGAATAACGTCGAAATCCGTCCTGAAGCCGCTTATTTTCACGTTCTCGGCCCGGAGTGACGCATCCTTATTAAATCCGTATGTAACCGCTCTTTTCTCGAAGGATTCCGCTATCTTTTTTACATTCGGGCAGTCGGTGCACAAAACGGAAAGCCCGTAGAACGGCACCTTGTTCACGAAGTCCGAAAACGCCTTTTCAAGCCCCGCGAACGTTTTGTAATGGTCGAGGTGCTCTTCGTCGATATTCGTGAGGACGGAGATCACTGGGGAAAGAAGGAGGAAGGAGCCGTCGCTCTCGTCGGCCTCGACGACCATGAAATTTCCCTTGCCTAGTCGGGCATTCGTGCCCATCGTCTTCACCTTGCCGCCGACGACTATGGTCGGGTCGAGTCCTCCGTGAGACAGCACGGCCGAAACCATCGATGTCGTCGTTGTCTTCCCATGGCTCCCGGCGACTGCTACGCCGTATCTCAGCCTCATGAGCTCGGCCAGCATCTGAGCCCTCGGTATGACGGGTATGCCGGATTTCCTCGCTTCGACGACCTCCGGATTCCGCTCGTTCACAGCCGATGACACGACGACAACGCCAGCCCCTTCCACGTTTTCGGGGCTGTGTCCTATCGAGACGGTAGCCCCGACATCCCTTAATCTTTTTACTGTGGCGGATTCCTTCATATCGGAGCCCGTGATCGTATATCCCATGTTTACGAGGACTTCGGCTATGCCGCTCATGCCTATGCCGCCGATGCCCACAAAATGTATCCTTTTAATTCTTCCGTACACTAATTCACTCCCGCCAGCATGTATATCCGGTCGACTATATCCGAAGCCGCTCCGGGCCTTCCGAGCGCCATCGCCGCCCGTGACATCTTATCTAGTTTGTCTATCTGAAGCACGTTGGTCAATGCCTCCCGGAGATTGCCGGGCTCGGCTCCCCCGTCGGGCATGACGACCGCAGCGCCAGCTTTTTCGAGCGCCCTGGCATTGGCCATCTGGTGATCGTCTGCGGCGAACGGGTAGGGTATCAAGAGTGACGGTTTTCCGAGGGCCGTTATCTCGGCGACCGTGCCCGCGCCGGAGCGCGCTATGACAAAATCCGCCTCGGCATAGCTCCCCGCCATGTCGTCTATGAACGGCAGGACGCGCGCGTGAATACCATAATTTTCGTATGCCTTTTTCACGAGCTCGACATCCTTCGCGCCTGTCTGGTGAATGACTGAAATATCATTTCTCCCGAGCATCGAGAGCGCTTCGGGTACTGATTCGTTTAACCTCCGGGCCCCCTGGCTCCCGCCGAATATAAGTATCGTAAGGCCGCCGGTCTTATCCCCGGCCGGCTTTCCCGAGAGAATGTCCCTTCTTACAGGGTTACCAGTCATGACCACTTTTCCCTTCGGGAAAAATCCCGCGGCGGCGTCGAATGTCGTGAAGACCTTCTTCACGAACTTTCCGAGTATGCGGTTCGCGATCCCGGGATAGGCGTTCTGCTCGCATATAGCCGTCGGCACGCCGCGTAAAGACGCCGCCAGCACCATCGGGCCGGATACGTAGCCGCCCACGCCCAGGACGAAGTCGGGTTTGAACGATTTTAGAATAGACATCGAATCGAATATGCCGCTTGCGGCCGCGAACGCCGCTTTTACGCTCCTTATCATTCCGCTCCCCTTCATCCCCCGCGCGGTTATGTGCTCTATCCTGTAGCCCCTTTTCGAGAGAATCTGGTTCTCGAGCCCGGTCTTGGTGCCGACGAAAAGCACTTCGTTCGAGCTGTCCCTCCCCAGGATCTCTTCGGCGACGGAAACCGCCGGGAAGATATGCCCTCCCGTACCGCCGCCGGCAATTATGACTTTCATCTCGCACCCGAGCGCGAGACGTTCAATATTATTCCTATAGCCGAAAGGCAGACTATGAGCGACGAGCCGCCGTAGCTTATGAACGGCAGCGTGAGGCCCTTGGTCGGGAAAAGCCCGACGGCCACGGCCATATTTATCCCCGCCTGGATCGCTATCAGGAGAACGCAGCCGAAGACGAGATAGCATCCGAAGAGGTCCGGAGCGCGGAGAGAGACCCGGAGGCTCCTTATGAAGAGGACCGCGAATCCCGCTATAACGAGCGCTATGCCGATAAAGCCGAGCTCCTCGCCGATTATCGAGAATATGAAGTCCGTATGCGCCTGCGGCAGGAAGAATAGCTTCTGCGAGCTGTCGCCAAGCCCCGTGCCGTAGACGCCGCCGAGCGCGAACGCTATGAAGGACTGTATCGCCTGGTAGCCCGAGCCGAGCGGATCCTGCCACGGATCCATGAACGAGGTGACGCGGTTCATTCTGTAGCCCTTGGTTAAGACGGCGATTACGAGGAATATGACGGATATGACGCCGACCGGTATAAGGTATCTCATCTTAACGTCGCCGATGAAGAGCATTCCGAAAAGAACGGTCATCATTATCGTGGCGCTTCCGAAATCCGGTTCGAGCAGGACGAGGAGCACGTAAACTCCCGCGACGAGAACGTGTGACGCGAAGCCGACTATGAAATTATCGAGCTTGTCCCTTTTTTTCGTGAGCGAATGAGCGAGGTAAAAGACGAGTATATATTTCGCGACCTCCGACGGCTGGAACGTGAAGAACCCGAGGTCGAGCCATCTCCGCGCTCCGCCGACTTCCTTACCTACTCCGGGTATGAGGACTATTATCAGCAGCAGGAGCCCGAAGAGATACGCCGGATAGACGAACTTTCTTAAGAACCTGTAATCGATATGCATCAGAAAGAGCATGGATATCAGGCCGATGCCGAGGTATATGGAATGCCTTATCAGAAAATAATTGGCGTTCCCGTACATCTCGAGCGAGTAGATAGAGCTCGTGCTGTAAACCATGAGGACGCCCACGGCCACAAGGAACGCGGCCGAGAGGATAACCCCAATATCGTAATTGCCACCTTTCAGCGAATTAAATATTTGTAACAATGTCCTTATACCTCCTTCCTCTTTCTTCGTAGGAGCTGAACATATCGAAGCTCGAGCATGCGGGCGAGAAAAGAACCGTATCGCCGGGGGCAAGGCTTTCGAGGGTTTTATTGACGGCGTCTTCGAGGGAATCGGCGAGTACCGAGTCGGCGTCCCCTCCCAGATCTTCCTGCATTCTGAATCTTGATTCACCGAACAGTACGAGCAGCTTTACCTTCTCCCGTATGGAGTCCCTGAGAGGGTCGTAGCTTACGCCCTTGTCCTTGCCGCCCGCTATCAGAATTATCGGAGCGGGGAGGCTTTCGAGCGCGCGGAGTGTCGCCCCGGGGCTCGTGGATTTTGAATCGTTATAGAATTTCGCGCCCCTTATCTCGCCCAGGTACTCGTTCCTGTGGGGGAGGGGACCAAACCCGACGACAGCTTTTCTTATAACCTCCGGCTCCGTTCCCATGACCCGCGTCGCGGCTATGGCCGCCATAACGTTCTCGACGTTGTGATAGCCCGCGAGCTTCATGCCGGTGAGGTCGCAAGACTCGCCATCGAACGTGACATTTATCCCGTCGTACGAGACGGCGTTCCCCGGCCCTCCGAATGGAAGCTTCTTCGATTTTATGCGCCCGGCATAACCGGCGATCACTTCGTCGTCGGCCTTATATATGCACCAGTCGCCGGGGGTCTGGTTCGCGAATATGTTCATCTTCGATTCGGCGTACTCTTCGAAAGACGAATGATGGTCGAGGTGGTTCGGAGAAACGTTGAGTATGACGGCGACGTCAGGTCTGAACGTCTTCACGCCCTGGAGCTGAAAGCTGCTGAGCTCGAGGACGAGGATGTCGTATTCGTCTTCTTTTCCGACTATCGAGATTAGCGGCGTCCCGATATTTGCGCCGAGGAATACGCGCTTGCCGCTCTTTTGAAGTATGTCTGCAATGAGTGTCGACGTTGTGGTCTTGCCGTTCGACCCTGTGACTGCGATTACAGGCTTGTCTATAAACCTCGACGCGAGCTCGACCTCGCTCATTATCTCGACGCCCTTTCTCGCTGCCTCGGCGAGCGGCGGAATATTAAAGGGCACGCCGGGGCTCGGGATTATGACGTCCGCTGAAAGAAACGTTTCGGTCGTGTGCCCGCCCGTTTCGAGCTCGACGCCGAGGGATTTCAGCGTGTCCGCCTTCTCGCCGAGCTTTTCTTCGGAAGCGCCGTCGCTGAGCGACACGGACGCCCCCTTCGCGACGAGGAACCTCGCGGTTTCCATTCCTGTTTTTCCCGCCCCTACGACGAGCACCTTCATTCCTTTAAGCTCCATAAGATTTCATTCACCGTGCCTTTTATCCGTGAATCTCCTTCCCTTTTATCTCAGCTTGAGCGTCGAAAGCGCGAACAGCGAGAGAACGAGGCATATGATCCAGAAACGTATCACGACCTTCGACTCCGACCAGCCGCTGAGCTCGAAGTGATGATGAAGCGGGGCCATTCTGAAAATCCTCTTCCGCGTGAGCTTGAAAGACGTGACCTGTAAAATGACTGACATCGCCTCTGCGACGAAGACTCCGCCTACGATTATGAGAATTATTTCCTGCTTTATTATGAGCGCGACGCCGCCTATGGCCGCGCCTAACGCGAGGGAGCCCACGTCGCCCATGAAAACCTGCGCGGGATGTGAGTTATACCAGAGGAACCCTAGACACGCCCCGCCCACGGCAGCCAGAAAGACGGCCAGCTCGCCGGCCTCGGGGATGTAGGGAATCTGGAGGTATCTCGAAAATTCCGCGTTACCCGCGAGGTACGCGAATATGATATACGTCCCCGCCGCGACGACTATCGCTCCGATGGCGAGCCCGTCGAGGCCGTCCGTGAGGTTGACGCCGTTAGACGCCCCGACGACCGTAAGCACGGCGAACGGGAGGTAGAGCCAGCCGAGGTTTATAACAGCCTTTTTGAAGAAGGGGAGCATGACGGACGTGAACGAATAGTCGGCCGTTTTATCGGCGCTGAGGGCCATCTTGAAGCCTTCGATATCGGACATTAAAACGAGCACGAAGAGTATCGCGAAAAATATCTGGAGGACGAATTTTTCCCTCGCCTTCATCCCCTTTTTTCTCGTGAACTTGAGCCAGTCGTCGAGAAACCCTATGAGCGCGTAGCTCAGCGTGAAGAGAATAACCGCCCAGACGACTTCGCTCGTTATGTTGGTCCAGAGTAGGGCCGAGAACGTAATAGCTATGACTATGAACGCCCCGCCCATGGTCGGCGTTCCGGCCTTGGATTTATGTGTCGCGGGGCCGTCGTCCCTTATGTTTTCCCTGAACTGCCTTCTCGTAAGGAACCTGATGAACACGCCGCCGAGAACAATGCTTATGAGAAAGGCGGTGACGCCCGCCCCGAACGAGCGGAATGTGAGGTATCTGAATACGTTAAATATAATTGAATGGTCGTTCAGTAAATAAAGAAGGTAAAACATACTTAAGCTCCTTCCATGAGCAGCTTCGTTACTTCTTCCATGCGCATCCCGCGGGACCCCTTTACGAGCACCATGTCTCCCTCGCGGGCGGCTTCGGCGACAGCCCTGGCGGCCTCGCCGTGGGTCTTCGCATGAACGCCCTTGCCGGCCCCTTCGATGACGTCTCCGCCGAAGTTTCCGTAGGCGACGATGACGTCGACACCCGCGCCGGATATGTCTTCACCGAGAGCCCTGTGCTCCGGCCTGCTCGCCTCACCGAGCTCGAGCATGTCGCCTATGACGGCTATCGACCTTCCGGCGCCTTTCAGCGCGACGAGCTCGTTTACGGCGCTCCTTATGGAATCGGGGTTGGCGTTATAGGTGTCGTTGATTATGCCGAATCCAGCCGGGCTCTTCAGAACTTCGAGACGCATCTTCCCGGGTTTGAACCCTTCGAGGCCGGCTTTGATTTCGTCCGGCCCGCAGCCGAGTGAATATGCTATACTGGCCGCGGAAAGCGCGTTCATCACGTTATGAAGCCCTATGCCGTTTATGCGGAGGGCCATATCCTTACCCAGAAAGCTCATTACGAACCTTATGCCTGTAAGGCCTTCCTGGATTATATCTTTTGCCCGGAGGTATGCGTTTTTGTTCTTTATGCCGTAAGTGAGCTTTATGCAGTCTGTTTGCGACGCTATCTTTTCAACGCGGGGATCGTCCAGATTGACTACGAATATATTATCAGGGCCGAAGGATTCCACCAGCTCGCCTTTTGCCTTGGCTACGCCGTCGAGGCCCCCCAGCTTTTCGAGATGGGCCCTGCCGATGTTGGTGATAGTGCCGACGTCGGGACGGGATATCCCGGAGAGCTTGCTTATTTCGCCGAAGTCGTTCATGCCCAGCTCGACGACCGCCCTTTCATAGCTCTCGTCGAGCTCGAGCAGCGTCAGGGGAAGCCCTATCAGATTATTAAAATTGCCCGTGTTCTTATGCGTGTGGAATTTTAGCGAAACGATCGCGGCCGACATTTCCTTGGTCGTTGTTTTGCCGTTGGAGCCCGTGATGGCCGCGAGCTTTAAAGACGGGAAGCTCATCCTCCAGGCGGAGGCGAGGTCGCCAAGGGCTTTGAGTGTGGATGGGACGACTATAAGCGGTTTTGACGAGTCCGATTTACGGGAGGCCTTTTCTACGACGGCTGCAGCCGCGCCCTTCGAGAGGGCCTCGTCTACGAACCTGTGGCCGTCGAAGTTATCGCCCTTGAGCGCGACGAATAATTCCCCCGGGCGCACACTTCTCGAATCGGTCGTGACGCCGGAGAATCGCTCCACGACGTTCCCCGAAATAAGCCTGCCTTTGGTAGAATCGAGAACAAAACTAAGCTCGAACATCCTCCCACCGGAAACCCTAGTTTGATTTTTCCCTGATCGCCTCGGCCGCGACCTTCCTGTCGTCGAACGAATGCTTCACAGTCCCGACTATCTGGTAATCCTCGTGCCCCTTACCGGCTATGAGCACTGCGTCGCCGGGCCGCGCGATGCCGACTGCCTCGTTTATTGCTGCACGTCTGTCTTCTATTCTGAAATAAGTCTTTTCTTCCGCGCCGCGACTCTCCTTCACGCCGCGCTCGACGTCGTCGAGTATGCTTCCGGGGGATTCGGTTCGCGGATTGTCGGAGGTTATTATGAGGACGTCCGAAAGCTCGATACCTACCCTTCCCATGATGGGTCTTTTGGTCCTGTCCCTGTCGCCACCGCATCCGAAGACGAGTATGACGCGGCCCGGCGTGAGCGGCCTTACGGCCGTGAGAACGTTTTCGAGCGCGTCCGGGGTATGTGCGTAGTCCACGAGCACTTCGAAACCATGGGAATTTTCGACGCGCTCCAGCCTTCCGGGAACTACCGAAAACCGGGCGAGCCCGTCCTCGACCTCATTAGGAGTAGAGCCGGTAGCGAGCGCCGCGGACGCCGCCGCGAGAATGTTCGAGAGATTGTGCTCCCCGAATAGGCGCGAGCTGATTTCGACCCTGCCCCAGGGCGTCGTTACGTCGGCCGATATGCCGCTTCCCGCAATGCTGTGCTCGAACGTATAAACGGAAGCCGCCGGATTGTCTATGGAATAGGTTATTACTTCGCCGGCCGCTTCGTCCGCGATCTCCTGCCCGGAGGGGTCGTCTATGTTTATTATGGAAAATTTCCGCGCCTTGTGGCTGTCTCTCAGAAGCTCGGTGAACAGCCTCTTTTTTACGTTCCTGTAATTCTCCATGGTGCCGTGGTAATCGAGGTGGTCCTGCGTGAGGTTGGTGAATACCGCAGCGTCGAATTCGCATCCGAGAACCCGGTCCTTGTCTATAGCGTGCGATGACACTTCCATGGCCACCCTGTCTACTCCGGAATCCCGCATCTCGCCGAGAAGCCTCATTATCTCGATCGATTCGGGTGTCGTCATCGGCGCGTCGATCTTCCGGCCCGAAAACCGGTAGTCGATGGTTCCGATAACGCCCGGATTTTTATTTCCTTCTTTCCAGATAGATTCGAGGAGGTATGTTATCGTGGTCTTGCCGTTAGTGCCCGTGATGCCGACCATCGTAAGGGACCGGGCGGGAAGGCCGTAAAAGTTGGCCGAAACCCCGGCAAGCGCAACCCTCGAATCTTCGACTTCCACCACCGTGACGCCGTCCGGGATGTTGTCCGGAACGCGTTCGAGCAGTAATGCCGCGGCGCCCCTCTCAAGCGCCGGCTTTATGTAGCTGTGTCCGTCCTGTTTTTCCCCGCGCAGTGCGGCGAAGAGATACCCGCGTTCGACCTTCTGTGAATCAAGTACAATCCCTGAAATCTCAAGTCCGCCGTCGCCATGTATCTTCCTGATTTTTATGCCGCTCAGTATTTCATTTAAAATCATATGTTCTGCTTGAACTCTACCGAGCAGACCGTGCCGTCCTTTATCATGTCCCCTGGCGGAGGCGTCTGTCCGGTTACGAACCCGCTTCCGTTGACCTTCACCTTTACCCCCTGCTCCTCAGACCACTTGAGTATGTCCCTGACGCTCTTCCCGCTGAGGTCCGGCATTATTTTTGCTCCCGCTATGTTCCTGCTCGGGGAAACGCCCATGTGAAAGAGAACCTTTTCCGCTATCTGCTTGAATATCGGGGCCGCGACGTAGCCGCCGTAGGTGAGTTTCTTCGGGGCCTCGACCACTACTACCATAGTCAGTTTCGGGTCGTCCGACGGGGCGAACCCGATGAACGAGGCTATATATCTGTCTGAATAATACCCGCCGTTCACAGGGTCGGGTATCTGGGCTGTTCCCGTCTTACCGGCGACTTTATATCCTGGTATCGCCGCCTTCTTGCCGCTCCCCTCCTCGACTACCCTTTCCATTATGCGCGTAACCTCGGCCGCCGTATCATACGAGAGCACCCTGCTTACCACCTCTGGCTCGTTTTCCCTGATCACGGTACCGTCGGGGCCCGTTATCTTTTTAACGAGGTGAGGCTTCATCAGATATCCTCCGTTCGCTATGGCCGAGAGCGCCGAGGCGAGTTGGAGTGAAGTAACTGAAACGCCCTGGCCGAATGAAATCGTCGCGAGCTCGATCTTGCCCCAGTACTTCGGGTTATAAAGCAGCCCGCCCGATTCGCCGGGGAGATCTATGCCGGTTTTGTCGCCGAAGCCGAATTTTTTAAGATATCTGTAGTAGCTTTCCTTTCCGAGGAGCTCGCCTATCTTGGACGCTCCTATGTTGCTCGAAACCCTGACTACGTCCGAGAGCGTCAGCGTGCCGTAGGGCTTAACGTCCTTTATGGTCCTCCCGCCGATCTTCCGTCTGCCGTTCTCGCAGTAAAACTCGGTCTCCGAGGTTGCCTTCCCTTCCTGTAGAGCCGCCGCCGCGAGAAACACCTTCATCGTCGAGCCGGGCTCGTACGTATACCAGATGGGCAGGTTCCTTCTGTTTTCGAGCGGGTACTTCCTGTAATCGTTCGGGTCGAGGAAGGGGTACGACGCCATAGCGAGCACTTCGCCGGTTTCGGGGTTGAGCACTATGGCCATCCCCTTCTCGCCGCTCATCTGCTCGATGCCTTCCTTGAGCTCCCTTTCGACTATGTGCTGTATCTGTGCGTCTATAGTCAGTACTATTTCGTGTCCGGAGATTTTTTCCTCGCCGAAATCCTCGACTATATCGGGGTTGCTTACGATCTTCCTGCCTAGGGCGTCTTTCTTGAGCGTTATCTTGCCCGGCTTTCCTATGAGAAGGTTGTCGTAGCGGTATTCGATTCCCTCGATGCCGGTGGAGTCTATGTTCGTGAACCCGAGCACCTGGCCCATGAGGTGGCCGTTCGGATAAACCCTCTTGGGCTCCTCCACGAAACCCACGCCTTCGAGCTTCATGGCCTCGAGCTCGGATGTGATCTCCGGCTCGACGAGCCTCTTCAGCCAAACGAAAGACGCCTTAGACGAGAGCTTGTCCTGGGTCGTTTTATCGGCCATGTCGAGCTTGGCGGATAAGGTCTTCGATAACTCCGCCGCATTTTTCACGGCGTAGGGATTAGCGAAAACGGATTTGATTTCTACGTTGACTGCGAGGTCTTTATTATTCCTGTCGAGAATTTTGCCCCTTCTCGGAAGGAGCGTCGAGCTTCCCTGGTGCTGTTTTCTGGCCAGCTGGAAAGCGCGGTCCCTGTCGAGCACCTGGAGATCGAGCGCCTTGACGGCGACCATCGTAAAGAGAAGAATGACGAATCCCGCGAGGATGGTGACCTTCCATTTCGGCCTTTCGAGATCCTTTCCAAGCGAAATTCTCTTGGTGCTCTTTTTCGGTCTCATTCCACTCCGCTCACGACAGTTGTATCTTGCATTACGACTTTAGTGTCATTGATATAGATAGTGTCTTCCTGCGTCGGGTATTTGAATCCGAGCTCCAGGGCCACGGCTTCGAGCTTGTCCGGCGACTTCGCCATCATGAGCTCCGACTGGAGAATCCTCTTTTCGCGGAGGAGCTCGTTCGCCGCCTTGTTATTGCGCGATATGTCGTAGCCGATCCTGATTCCCTCGACCTTGAACCTCACGTAAAAGAGGGCTAAAGCCACGACTATCAGAATGAGTATGATGTGCCACGTCGATATCGCCGGCCTTTCCGACTTTACTTTTTCCCTCGATGTAAGCGCCCTTGCGTGACCCATTATATTTTCTCTCCCACCCTCATCTTGGCGCTTCGCGCCCTGGGGTTACTGACTGTTTCCTCTTCGCCGGGCTGTATCGGGGACCGGGTGATTATATCGAGAACCTTTTTCCTGCCGCATCCGCATACCGGAAGCCCCGGCGGGCATATGCACGGTGACGAAAGCCCCTGAAAGAAATTCTTTACTATCCTGTCCTCGAGCGAGTGGAAGGATATGACGACGAGCCTTCCGCCCGCCTTGAGGGCGTTCACGGCCTTTTGAAGAAATTCGCTTATATTTTCGAGCTCGTTGTTTACAGCTATCCTGAGCGCCTGGAAGGTCCTCGTTGCGGGGTGTGTCCTCGGCGGGTGGAACTTCACGGGAATCGCCTGCGATACCAGCTCCGCAAGCTCGGAGGACGTTTTTATGGGGCTCGTCTTTCTCTTCTCGACGATCCTCCTCGCAATCTTCGGCGCCCATTTCTCCTCGCCGTACATCCTGAGCACCCTTGATATCTCGTCGGCGCCCATCTCGTTTACAAGGTCGTAGGCGGTGAACCTGAGCCGTGGGTCCATTCTCATGTCGAGCGGCTCGTCCCTCATGAAGCTGAATCCCCTTTCGCTCGAATCGAGCTGATAGGAAGACATGCCGAGGTCGGCCACGATGCCGTCGACCTCTTTTATTTCGAGGCCTTCGAGCACTTTATCTATGTTGGAAAAATTGCTGTTCTTGAAAATTACGTGGCCGTTGTATTTAGAGAGCGCTTCGCGGGCGAGAGACATCGCTTCCTCGTCCACGTCGAGACCTATCACGAGGGACTTGCAGCCGGTGGCTTCGAGTATGGACTTCGTATGGCCTCCGAGACCGAGTGTCGCGTCGACGTATATGCCCTCGGGCCGCGTTACGAGGTATCTCGTAACCTCTTCGGGCATCACGGGGACGTGAACGGGCCCCTCCATTTCCACGGCTGCGCTTTCCATGTCGCTATAGTCCTTGTCCCGCAAGTATGTCCCTGCTCTTTTTGAATTCGTCATAAGCACGCGCCTGCTCCTCTTCTTCCCACACCTCTCGGGACCATATCTCTATTCGGGTCAGCATACCTATCATGATCAGCTCTTTATCGATACGCGCATGGTTTCTGAGCGACTGTGGAATGAGAACACGGCCCTGACCGTCGAGGGGGCAGTCGACCGCGCCGCCCATGAGGTACCTCAGAAAGGAGATGACCTCCTGCTTGAACTGAGGCAGCTCGGAAACCCTTCGCTCGATTTCGTTCCACTCCTTCAGCGGATAAGCGACCAGGCATTTGTCGAAATTGGTGATGACGAAGGTCTCTTCACCATATTTCTCACGGCATATTTCACGGAACTTGGCGGGGATGCTCACGCGTCCCTTATCCGTCATTGTGTGCTCGTATCGGCCTCGAAACATATCATACCATTTTATGCCACTTTATACCACTTAAAACCACTATATAAAAATATGTTAAGTTTGTCAAGTAAGTTTGTGATATTTAATAATTTTTTATGAATATTCTGTCCCCGGCCGAAAAATTCGGCGCTATGGACATTGGGATAATAACGAACTCCGGAGGCTTTCACAATCGGAACTTTAAAAATGTAGCGTAATTATCTCATATTATTGAATATAAGACTGTTTGACGTAAATGCCGAGGGAGGTGCTTTATGCCACTTTACGCCACGGCGCTCCTCCGGGCGGTAAATCAAGGCGCTGAGGAAACCGGAAAAATGAATAAAACTTGGATATAATCTACTAGGATTTAACAGGCGACATAACTGATGCCGACCATTTTCATCAGGCTGAAAAACAACAGTGAAACCGTATATTTTCAATCTATAATGGGCACTTACGCCCATATCGCATGGGTGAGGACAGAAAACCCCGCCTCGGGGGTCATGCACGTCATACATCCCCCCGACATGGCCGGAGAAACGAGGGCCATCCTCGGGAAGCTCCGAAAGGAGCTGGAATTCGAAGAAGTCATGGAAAACGGACAGACGATCACACAGCCGGACGCGGGCGGGGATGAAGGATAAGCGGTCACTGGCCCGCTCCGCCGGGCTCATAGGGTCGCTTACGTTCCTGAGCCGTATAACAGGATACGCCAGAGACGTGATTATGGCCTATTTCTTCGGGGCGACAGCCTTCACCGACGCCTTCTGGATAGCCTTCAGGATACCGAACCTCCTCCGAAGGCTCTTCGCCGAGGGCTCACTCACCATCTCTTTCATCCCGGTATTCACTGAAACCCTCGAGAACAAATCAAAGGAAGAGGCCAGGAAGGTCTCGGACGTCGTGTTCACGATACTTATCATCTCGGTATCGGTCATCTCCGTCCTCGGCATCATATTTTCGCCGTACATAGTGAAGCTCTTCGCCTACGGCTTCGACCAGCCGACGTTCGAGCTCGCGGTCGGGCTCAACAGGATAATGTTTCCCTATATCTTCTTTATATCCCTGACTGCGCTCGCGATGGGAGTGCTGAATTCCCTGAGACAGTTTTTCGCCCCGGCGTTCTCGCCTGTCCTGCTCAACCTCGCGATGATAGGGACGATATTTCTGCTTTACGACAGGTACGAGCTGCCGATTTACGCAGCCGCGGTCGGCGTGATAGTAGGCGGAGCGCTCCAGCTCGTGATACAGATACCGTATCTTAAAGCCAGAGGATTTCTTTTCAGGTTCAGCGCGAATTTTAAAAACCCGGCCGTTAAGAAAATCGGGCTTCTCATCGTGCCCCAGCTTTTCGGCATGGCGGTCTACAATCTGAACCTCATCGTGAGCTCGCAGTACGCATCCTTCATGCAGGAGGGCACCGTATCGTATCTCTATTTCGCGGAGAGGCTTACAGAATTCCCGCTCGGAATAATAGCCGTTTCGATAGCGACGGTGCTTCTGCCGAACCTTTCCAGCTATGTAAGTAAAGGCGATTACGACAAGTTTCACGAGACGTACACCTTCACGCTCCGGCTGATGCTGTTCACGCTGATTCCGGCGCTCGCGGGGCTCATCGCCCTCAGCGTTCCGATATGCAGCGTCCTCTATCAGAGGGGCGAATTTACCTATGAGGCAGCTTTATTCACATCGCAGACCCTCGTCGGCTACTGCTTCGGGCTCTGGGCGGTCGGCGGGCTCCGGGTTACGGCCCCCGCTTTCTACGCGATGCAGGACACGAAGACCCCTGTCGTCGTCGCATTCTTCGCGTTCATTTTGAACGCCGCTCTAGGATATATTCTCGGGTTCACTCTCGGCCTCAGCCACACTGGCCTCGCCCTCGCGAACTCGGCGTCGTCGATATTTAACTTCCTCCTCCTGATTTACCTTCTCGAAAGGAGGACGGGCGAGCTCAAGGCGGGACATATTATAAGATTCTCCATGCTCATAACCGCCATTTCAGCGCTCGCCGGGGCGGCCGCGTGGAAGATATCGACTTACACCGACTGGGCAGCCCCCGATCTCACGCTCGAAAAAGTGCTCGTGCTCATAGCTTCAATGTCGGCGGCCGTGCTGATCTACGTTCTCCTTGCCAAGGCATTCAAGATCGACGAGTCCCGCTACGTTTTCGCCATACTCAAGAGAAGAAGACCCGCAATAAATAATAGTCAGCCGCCCGCGAGCAGCGATATATGAGCCGGGCGCCTAACGCGTGGCGCAGAATCCGAAATTCACGGTACCGCGCGCCCGCACTATGTTATTCCACGACACCCCTCCGGCCGTTATCCGGTTCCCGTTCTGCGTGTAAACGGCGTTCCAGATATTTCTCATTCGGCCGTCTATAGGGAATGTCACGAGCCAGTCGATATCTGTCGCCCCCGGGTTCCTGACCGTCACCTCGGCGCAGTATCCCGTGCCCCAGTCGTTGTTAATGTGCATTGTCGTCGTGAGACTACCTCCCGGCGAAGGCGTCGGCACGGGAGTAGGAGTCGGCCTCGGAGTCGGCACAGGGGTGGGCTTTGGCGTTGGGACAGGTGTTGGGACCGGAGTAGGTGCGGGTGTGGGAACGGGCGTAGGTACCGGGGTCGGTGCTGGAGTTGGGGACGGACCGGTCCTGTCGGCGCAGAAGCCGAACTCTACTGTCTGAGACGGGTTCACGATATTATTCCACGAGACCCCCTCGGCCGTGACGGTGCTCCCCGATTGGCTGTAGACCGCGTTCCAGAGGTCACGCACCCTGCCCTCAATTTCAAATGTGACGAGCCAGTCGACCCCCTGGGCGCCGTTATTTTTGACTGTCACCTTAGCGCAATATCCCGTCCCCCAGTCGTCGTTGATGCTGACATCGACTTCCACCCCGCCGCCGGGCTGTTGGTTACTCTCATCGTCGTCCTCCGCCGAGGAGCATCCCGGATCGGCAGGATAGTCGGTGAGCCCGTCGCCGTCGTTGTCCGTGCCGTCAGAGCACTCGGGCTCGTCGGGCGGGCCCCCGGGCGAGCCGTCCATGAGCTGTGAAAGGAGATCGACCTTATCCTGCCACACAGTCCTCCAGTCGTCCTTAAGCATGCCGCCAGTGTCCATGCTGTTGGGATTCCACGACCAGTAGAAGAAATCGGTCATACCCTTCTCTTTCATATAATCCACTATAGCGTCGTGCCACGTTTTATCTCTTGCGTCGCCCCCGTGGCCGTACCTCCCGCCGAATTCGCCGATGACGACGGCATAGCCGAGGTCGCGGAGATACCCGAAGTGCATGTCCCAGATAGCGGGCATGTTGGCCGGGAAATTCGGAGCGCCAAAATATGGCTGCACGTAGACGTCCGGACCGTAAACGTGCGGGCTCAGCACGAGCTTCCCGGCAGGGATGTCGAGCGGGTAACAGCCGGCGGGCTCCAGGTTCCCGCCCCACCAGTGGCTTGTCTGGCTGCTGCAGGTGGGGTTGTCCTGTATGCCCTGGACGAATATGAGAATGTCCGGGTTTGCATCGAGCACCTCGCGCGCGGCCTTTTCCGCGGCGAGCTTCCAGTCTGTCGCCGGATTGCCTGTGCCCCACGTCGCCGGGCCGTGCGGCTCGTTTTTTATGTCGATGCCGACGAAACTATCGAGGCCCTCGTACCTCTTGGCGACGAAAACGAGGTCCGCTATCCAGTCCTCCTCAGAATAGCCGGACGAATACCACAGCTCGTTTATGGAGGCGCAGTCGTAGTTGTGAAAATCGAGCAGAATATACAGCCCCTGCCTGTCGAGCTCGTCCAAAACACGGTCGAGTATATCGAGCGACCGGAGCCCGGAGAGGTCGGGATTAAGTGCGTAGTTTATGCTCGATACGCCTGTATTATCGAGCGTCGCCGGGCAGAAAGGCACTCTTACAGCCGTGAAGCCAAGGCCCTTTATCTGGGCTATCATGTCCTTCCAGTTCCGGGCCCAGAGCCCGTGAGCCACGTGATCGCCGGTCTCGAATCCGAACCAGCTAACGCCGTATAGGTTGACCTTTTCTCCCTCTTCGTCGTAGACGCTCCCGTCGTCGACGTTATAAGCGAGGGAAGTCCCGGAGAGTATGAAAAATATGGAAAATACGACCAGTGCTGAGCGCATCGATGAACGTCCTCCTCTAAGAGATATGAGCATTAATTGCAATGCGGAATGTCTATATATAAAGAATTATAACCACGATATTTCCGGGCGTCGGATTTAGTCGGCGACTGAGCCGCGGCCCCGCTCCCTTGACTCGGATTTCCTTTATAAAGTAATATCGGAATAATCATGGCCGGAGAGAAGCAGCCGCACGAAGACCTCCAGATGTTCGCCGATAAGTACGAGAAGGTGCTGGCCGACGACCCTTCTTCGGTCGCCTTCATATTCCTTGCGCAGGTCCTCTACAAGCAGGGCAAGGTGGACAAGGCCATCAATGTACTGGTGAACGGATTGAGATATAATAAGAAAAGCGTTACGGGGAGGTTCCTTCTCGGCAAGATTTACTACGACAGGTGGATGATAGACCAGGCCCGGAAGGAATTTAAAACCGTCGTCGAGCTCGCCCCGGATAACCTCGCCGCCGCAAGAATGCTCGTCGAGATATACAGCAGCGAAGAGTCTTTCGGGAAGGCGATAGAGGTGCTGAAGACGGCGCGGATGTATCATCCGCACGACGAGGCCATTGCTGCAGATATCAGGGGATTCGAAGAGCGCCTCGGCCTGAAGGACGAAAAGGAAACCGAATTCCGCGCCGCCAGGGAGAAGATACAATCCTCACTCGGCAACAAAAGCGACGCGGAGCTCGCGGCGGGCCTTAAAAGCGGCGAGCGAGAGATAGAGACCCTGACCATGGCCGGTCTCTACATCGACCAAGGCCTTTTAGAGAAGGCCTGCGAGGTGCTGGAGAAGATACTGGAAAAGGAGCCCTGGAACAGACACGTTAAGGAAAAGCTCGAAAAAACGAGGCTCCTCCTCGTAAACAAAACCGCGGGATTTTCCGCAAAGGAATGAATCGATGAAGCAAAGAATACTTGTCATACACGGACCCAACCTCAACATGCTCGGAAAGCGAGAGCCCGAGATTTACGGCTCTTTAACGCTCGCCGACATAAACAAAAAGCTCGGCCGCGAGGCGAAAGAGCTCGGCGCCGAGGTCGAGTTCTTTCAGTCGAATTCAGAGGGCGAAATCGTAGGACGCATACAGGGCGCGATGGGCTCGGCGGATGGCATACTGATAAACCCCGGAGGCTACACGCACACGAGCGTCGCGATAAGAGACGCGATACTTTCGATCGGGCTCCCTGTCGTCGAAGCGCACATATCGAACATATATAAAAGAGAGGATTTCAGGCAGAAGTCTTACGTTTCCGGCGTCGCCCTGGGCGTCGTATCGGGATTCGGCGCGGAGAGCTATTCCCTCGGACTAAGGGGGCTGGTACATTATCTTAACGAGAAGGCGGGAAGCTGACGCCGTCCCGCATCTTGCCGCGCATTTTCACCTTCGGTTACAATAATCTCAAAACGCCTCCGCTTTATCAGTGAGATGAAAAAGAACTGGTCCATAAAAAAGGAAAACCCGAAGCTGAGGGAAAAGCTCTCGAAAATCCTGCAGGTCTCTCCGATAACCGCGCAGATACTTATAAACCGCGGAATAGAGAACGAGGCGGAGGCTTCATTGTTCCTGAACAGCACGCTCTTCGACCTCCCGTCACCATACCTCATGAAAGGCATGGACAAGGCCGTCGAGAGGATAAAAAAAGCGCTCGACAACCGCGAGAAGATTGCGATTTACGGCGACTACGACGTAGACGGCGTAACCTCGACAGCCCTCTTCTACACCTTCATGAAAGGCCTCGGGGCCGACATCGCCTACTACAATCCCGACAGGATGAAAGAAGGCTACGGAGTAAACGCCGAGGCTGTGAGGAAGCTCGCCGGCGACGGCGTTACTCTCATAATATCGGGCGACTGCGGCATCACTGCTGTGAAGGAAGTCGAGGAAGCGAGGTCGCTCGGTGTGGATTTCATAGTCACCGACCATCACAAGCCGCCCGAGGAGCTTCCGAACGCCGTATCGATCCTCAATCCGCAGCTTTCCGACTGCAAATATCCCGGTAAGGGCATCACCGGCGTCGGGGTCGTTTTCAATCTCGTGATAGCCTTGAGACGTGCGCTCAGGGAAGACGGATTTTTCGGGAAGGAGGAGCCCAACCTCGCCGAGTATCTCGACCTCGTCGCGCTCGGGACAGTCGCCGACTGCGCGCCGCTCATGGACGTGAATCGCATCTTCGTCAGGGAAGGCATTAAGAGGATGGAGAATCCGAAGCGCATAGGCATACTCGCGCTCAAGGAAGCGAGCAGCATAAACGGCGGAATAACGTCGTACGACCTCGGCTTTAAGCTCGGCCCCAGGATAAACGCATCGGGCAGGCTTTCGAGCGCCGCGAAGGCTGTGGAGCTCTTCATCTCGGAGGACATAGAAGACGCGAGAGAGATAGCGAAGGCCCTCAGCAAAGAGAACTCTAACAGACAGAACATGGAAGGCGAAATACTAAAGCAGGCGCTCGCTCAGGTGGAGTCGGGTGAGGGCGTTCTCCGCGAAAATTCCATAGTGCTCGCGTCCCGGGGATGGCACCCCGGCATCATCGGCATTGTCGCGTCGCGAATCGTAGAAAGATACGAGAGGCCTGTGATAATGATAGCCGTCGACGAAGGCGGCACGGGAAAGGGCTCAGGCCGGAGCGTCAAGGGAGTGAATATATACGCCGCCATTTCCGAATGCAGGCATCTCCTGCTTCAGTTCGGCGGGCACGAGCAGGCGGCTGGGCTCTCCATCAGGGAAGAGAGCATCGGGGAGCTGAGGGACATGTTCGAAAGGGCGGTTTCAGACCTCGGCGCGGATTACACGGCGACCCTCGACATCGACTGCGCCGTAAAGCTTGAAGATATAACCGAAACCCTCGTATCGGAGCTCGCACAGCTGGAGCCCTACGGTATCGGCAACCCCGAGCCCGTTCTACTTGCAGAGTCAGTCGAAGTCATCTCGAAACGGGTCTTTAAAGACAAGCACATCGGGCTCAAGGTAAGGCAGGGCGGAAAGCCGCTCGATGCGGTATGGTTCAACGCCGGGGAAGGCGCGGATATCACAGACAGGATAGACCTTGTTTTCACGCCTGAATTCAATGTCTGGAACGGAAAAAGAGAAATACGGCTAAAAATCTGGGACGCCGGCCGCTGACCCAGTATAATTTATAGTTCATTAAAAAAATAAAACTGTATCCGGACGAATCGGCCTCCCCGAGGTGATAAGCCGGAGAGGGGGGTTCCGCCATGTCGTCAGTCAAGCCGAAGCTGGAGAATCTGAATTTTCTTTACCCGATTATCATCATTGTCGTCATAGTGCTCGCAACGAGCGCTTTCGTCATAGTCGAAAGCGGTCACGTGGGTGTCGTCAGAACGCTAGGGGCCGTGCAGCCCGTTCCGCTGCCCGAGGGGTTTCATATAAAGAAACCTTTCCTCGACAACGTCGAGCAGATAGACATAAGGCTGACGAAGGCGCAGTCGAAATCGGCCGCCGCGTCGAAGGACCTCCAGACCGTCCAGACTCAGGTAACCGTGCAGTACTCGATCACCGGGCCCACGGCTCCCCAGACGTTCCAGAAGATAGGAACGAGAGAGGTCGTCGCCGCGACGATAATCGAGCCCGCCATACAGGAATCGGTTAAGGCAGTAACGGCGAAGTACACGGCGGAGCAGCTTGTTACGAAAAGGGCGGAGGTCAAGCTTCAGATACAGGAAGCCATCGAAAAATTTATAAACATCACACTCGCGGATAAAGAGGTTCCAACGGCTCTCCAGATAGCGAACGTCGCTATCACGGATTTTGAATTCTCGGACGAATTCAACAAGGCGATCGAGCTCAAGGTGAAGGCTGAGCAGGAAGCCCTTCAGGCGCTTAACGAAAAAACGAAAAGGGTAACCCAGGCCGAGGCCGCCTATCAGGAGCAGAAGCTCGCGGCCGACGCCGCCGCCTACGACATCGAGGCGAGGTCGAAGGCCAAGGCCGACGCGATTGAGAGGGAAGCCAGGGCGCTTAAAAGCAATCCCGAGCTGATTCAGCTCCGCTTGTCCGAGAAATGGGACGGCACGCTCCCGAAATTCACGGGCGGGGGCGCGATACCCTTTATCAACATCGATTCTGCTATAAACGAAAACCAGTAAGTATGGTTCCGAGGCCTTCCGTTAAACCGGCGAGGCCGCGTTCTCACTCGGCGTAGGATTTCGGATCGGGACAGGTGCATACGAGGTTCCTGTCGCCGTAGGGATTGTTTATGCGCCCGACGGGCGGCCAGAATTTATTCTCCGCAACGTATGGAAGCGGGAACGCGGCTTTGCCCCGCGAATAGGAATGCTTCCAGTCGTCCCCGGCGATCTCACGCGCTGTGTGCGGGGCGTTTTTAAGGACGTTGTCCTCGCGGCTGTATTCCCCGCGCGCTATCTCTTCGACCTCTCTCTCTATCGAAAGCAGGGCCTCGCAGAAACGGTCGAGCTCGTCGCGCGATTCACTCTCCGTGGGTTCTATCATCATCGTACCGGCGACAGGCCACGATATAGTAGGCGCGTGAAACCCGTAGTCCATGAGCCTCTTGGCGACGTCTTCTACTTCAACTCCCGCATCCTTTTTGAACTGCCGCACGTCGAGTATGAACTCGTGCGCGACCCTTCCGCCCGGGCCGGTGTAAAGTACCTCGTAATGTTTTTCGAGCTTCGATTTCACATAGTTCGCATTGAGTATCGCGTACTTCGTGGCGTCGGTTACGCCTTCACCGCCGAGCATTTTAATGTAGGCGTATGAGACGAGCAGTATCGCGGCGCTGCCCCATGGCGCCGAGGAGACAGCCGATATGGATTTCTCCCCTCCGATTTCGACGATCGAATGCCCCGGAAGATACGGCGCGAGGTGGGGCGCTGCGCATATCGGTCCCGCGCCAGGCCCGCCTCCCCCGTGGGGTATGCTGAATGTCTTGTGAAGGTTGATATGGCAGACGTCGGCCCCTATGACGGCCGGGCTCGTCAAGCCCACCTGGGCGTTCATGTTCGCCCCGTCCATGTATATCTGCCCGCCGTTTTCGTGAACTATTGAGCAGATTTCCTTTATGCTTTCCTCGAAGACCCCGTGCGTCGAGGGATACGTGACCATCAAAACGGCGAGGCTGTCCCTGTGCTTTTCCGCGGCTTCCCTGAGGGAGCCGACGTCTATGTTGCCCCGCTCGTCGCAGGCGACCACGACGACCTTCATCCCCGCGAGCGCCGCGCTCGCCGGGTTTGTGCCGTGCGCGGAAGACGGTATGAGCGCGACGTTCCTTCCGCCCTCGCCCCTGTCCTTGTAATACGCCCTTATCACCATGAGCCCGGCGTACTCCCCCTGCGCCCCCGAGTTGGGCTGGAGCGATACCGCCGGAAGGCCGCTTATCGTCGAGAGGCTGCGTTCTAACTCAGAGAACACCTGCATATAGCCCTCTGCCTGTGCCAGAGGGACGAATGGATGAATGTCCGCAAATTCGGGCCACGTTACGGGAATCATCTCTGAGGTCGCGTTCAGCTTCATCGTGCAGGAGCCGAGTGGTATCATCGAAGTGGTTAGTGAAAGGTCTTTCCCTTCGAGCTTTTTTATATACCGCAGCATCTTCGTTTCGGAATGATGGCTGTTGAAAACGGGATGAGCGAGGAAACGGCTTTTACGCCCGAGGGATTCGGGATAAGCAGGCTCGTCGCCGGAGAACCCTCCACCCGCCGCGGGCTTTTTATCCAGCGCCCCGGCAAAGAGAGCGATTATCTCTTCCACATCCTCTTTCTCCGCCGTCTCGTCGAGCGATATTCCCACGTGGCGGCTGTCTATGTATCTGAAATTAATCCCGGCTCTTTCGGCGGCGCTTTTCAGACGCTCCAGCTTGTCGCCGGAACCTATGTCGATCTTAATGGTGTCGAAGTAATATTCGTTCTCTTGTTTCAGGCCGAGGCGCAAAAGCCCGCTTTCGAGGTCGCGCGCGAGAAGCGCCACGCGGCTCGCTATTTCGCGGAGCCCGCGAGGGCCGTGGTAAACGGCGTACATAGACGCCATTATAGCGAGCAAAGCCTGCGCCGTGCATATGTTAGACGTCGCCTTTTCGCGCCGTATGTGCTGCTCCCTCGTCTGAAGCGCCATCCTGTACGCGGGCTCGCCGTGGGAGTCTATCGAAACGCCGATTATCCTCCCCGGAATCTGCCTCGCGAATTGTTCCCGCGCTGCAAAATATGCTGCGTGAGGTCCGCCGTATCCGAGCGGGACACCGAGCCTCTGCGTGGAGCCCACGACGACATCAGCGCCCTGCTCTCCGGGCGGCGTCAGGAGCGTCAGGCCGAGGAGGTCCGCCGCGACCGCGACGAGCGCGCCCGAGCCATGCGCCTTCGATATGAATCCGGAATAATCCCGCACGGCGCCGTCCGCGTCCGGATACTGGACGAGCGCGCCGAAGACGCCGTCCCCGAATTCGAACTCTTCATGATTGCCGATCACAACATTTATCCCGAGCGGCTCGGCCCTCGTGAGCACAACATCTATAGTCTGGGGAAAGCATTTTTCCGAAACGAAGAATACGGGCTCGCTGCCGGCGGACTTTTTGTCGACCGCCCTAAGCATCATCGTCATGGCCTCCGCCGCCGCGGTGCCTTCGTCCAGGAGCGAGGCGTTCGCGATATCCATACCGGTGAGGTCGCAGACCATTGTCTGGAAATTGAGAAGCGCCTCGAGGCGGCCCTGCGATATCTCGGCCTGATAAGGCGTATACTGCGTATACCAGCCGGGATTTTCTAGGATGTTACGCTGTATGACGCCCGGAACGACGCAGCCGTAATACCCGAGCCCGATGTATGATTTGAAAACGTTGTTCTTTTTCGAAATTGCCCGGAGCTCGCGGAGGAGCCTGTGCTCGCTGAGCCCGGGAGGAAGGTCGAGCGGCGCTTTAAGCCTTATGGACGCCGGGACCGTTTCGTCTATGAGCGCGTCCAGGGATTTCGCGCCCGCCTCGCCCAGCATCGCGGACGTATCGTCCCCGCCCGGCCCTATATGTCTTGCCGAAAATCTGTCGTATCTATCCCTTCTGTTTTCCATTAAAGTGCTTGACCCCGGGAGCTGCCCTGTGGTTGTGTAATGATACCTTAAATCTCTATAATCCGGCCCCGCCGGCCGTTTGGCGGCGCGGGGAAGAATTCACCCGTGGAGCATGCTCCCGGGCGGCATGGGACCGGGGAGTGGTCCCGTCCGGATTATTCTTCCGATTCTTTTTCGGTGTATTCCGCATATTCCTCGTAGTCCATCAGGTCCTTTAGCTCTCCGGAATCGTAAGGCCTTACCTTTATCATCCAGCCTTCGCCGTAAGGATCTTCGTTCAGGGTTTCGGGCGCATCCAGTAAAACCTCGTTAACCTCGACCACGTCGCCGCTCACAGGGGCGTATATGTCTGAAACCGCCTTAGTCGATTCCACCGCGCCGAAAGGGTCCCCCTTCGTTATTTCGTCGCCTTCGCCCGGGAGCTCGATGTATACGATTTCTCCGAGCGCGTCCTGAGCGTAGTCCGTTATCCCGATTACTATCAGATCGCCTTCGTAACGTACCCATTCGTGATCGGAAGTGTACTGCAGCTCGTCCGGTATTTGCACCATGACTCAGTCTCCTTAATTGACTACCTTTTTGTAAAAGGGAAAATTCACTATGTCGGCTTCCCTCGCCGTGCCCCTGATTTCGATTCTGACCTTGTTCCCGCCGGCGGCCTCACTCTTTAAATAACCCATACCTATCGATTTATCAAGACTGGGCGATAAAGTACCGCTGGTTACGCTGCCGAGAAGGCTGCCGCCGTTGTAAATCGCATAACCCTGCCGTGGTATTCCGCGCTCGACCATCACGAATCCTGCCAGTTTTTGCGTGAGGCCTTTTTCGAGCGATTTTTTAAGCGCGTCCCTTCCGAGAAAATCCCCGCTTTCGAGTTTTATATACCTCCCGAGGCCGGCTTCGAGCGGATTTATGTGCTCGTCTATCTCGTGGCCGTAGAGGGGGTATCCCATTTCTATACGGAGAGTGTCGCGCGCCCCGAGCCCGCACGGCTTTATACCGTAGTCGTGTCCTGCGTCTGTGAGACTCTCCCATAAGGCCGGGCCGCCGTCCCACGGGAGAAATATCTCGTATCCGTCCTCCCCCGTGTAGCCCGTCCTCGCGACTATCATTTCCATCCCCCGCCATTGAAACGGTTTGAAGCGGAACCTGCCGACGCCCGAAAGCTCCTCGCCGAGGAGCTTCCCGAGGATTTTACCGGAATCGGGGCCCTGGATCGCTATCTGAGAGTATTCGCGGCTCCTGTTGTCCACGCTCACGTTGAAACCGCCCGACTCGGCCTTTATCCATTCGTAATCCTTGTCCGTGTTAGAAGCGTTCACACAGAACATGAACTCGTCGTCCGAGAGTTTGTAGATTATGACGTCGTCGACGACTCCGCCCCCGGGGTTACAGAGGAGCGTGTACTGCGCCTGGAAATCCTTGACGGCCGCGACGTCGTTCGTCGTCATCCACTGCGTGAAGGCCTTAGCTTCCGGGCCCGTGACGAAAATCTCGCCCATGTGGCTCACGTCGAAGAGGCCCGCCGAGTTCCTGACCACCCTGTGCTCCTCCCTAATGCCCTCGTACTGAACGGGCATTTCCCAACCGGCGAATTCGACGATTTTCGCGCCAAGCTCTTTATGTATGGGGTAGAGGGACGTCCTGTTCATGGTAATTGTTTAACAACACAAAAGGGGGTTGTCAATAACGGCGGGGCCGGCGGACGTAAACGTCGCCCGGCGCATGGAAATATTCGCGAAGAAGTACCGATTGTCTAAAGAAAATTCATGGAAAACCTGCTTACTGGCGCCGGGAAAATGGCGCCGCGAAACCTAGTCGCCGAAGATTATCCTGACGTTCTCTCTCTCCGCGGCAGGCACGAGACCCGGGTCGTTCACGTAATTATCGACGCCGTTCTCGTCCGTCCAGATGTATATCGTACGGCTCTCGGCGGGCTGGCCGGAGGGGTCGTACGCGCCGTAAGCGCCGGGAGGATAATCGGTGTAGACCTCAACGTCTTCGTACGTCCGGACGTCATCGGACTGCCCGGGTTTCGCTAAATCCCGGTTGGCGTCGATGTTGCTTTCCCTGGAAAGCGTCGTGCCGAGCGTCGTGCCGTATCCGAGCGGGTGCTCGGGGTCGGAATATGAATAGTCGTTCGGATAATAATAGCCGTAGTAGCCGTAGACGGGAAAGAGAGGATTGGGGAAAAATGGAGGCTTGTGACGGTGTCCGCGGCGGTCTCCGTGCTTATTGCCATCCTTATTACCGTCGTGTTTTCCTCCGCCGCCCTTGCCCTCCGCCGGCGAGGGAGCCTTGCCGCCGGGAGATGTCGCCGCCTTATCGGGCTTTTCCGATTTCATCCCTATTTTTCCTCCCGTATCCGCGGCGTAAAGCGACCCCGTCAGAGAGAAAATCATCAGAAACGAAAGTAGATAATATTTGAAACCCATACTGCTACCCACGGAAAAGTATACAGTGCGCCGGACGATAAATGAAATATTTATCAACTGAAGAAATATCGGGGTTAATTGCTATCAGCGGCTGTAAACAGTGCGAGGACGTCGGGCTTTACAACCTTCCCCATCTGGTTTCGCGGAAGGTCCTTCACAGCAAGAAAACGGGAGGGAACTTTGTACGGGGCGAGCCTCTCCCTGCACCACTCCCGAAGTGCCTCCGGCGACAGCTCCTCGCCGGCGAACACGAGCGCCGTGGAGACGCGCTCTCCCCATTCCTCGTCCGGGACGCCTACGACTGCGCAGTCCGCAATCGATGGATGTTCCCTCAGGACCTCTTCTATTTCGAGCGCCGATATCTTGTAGCCGCCGCTCTTGATTATGTCGACCGATTTCCGCCCGAGTATCCTGTAGACGCCTTCGACGTTGCGCTCGGCTGCGTCTCCCGTCCTGAACCATCCGTCCTTGGTGAAAGATGCGGAAGTCTCCTCCGGTCTCCGCCAGTATTCGAGAAATACATTCTTGCTCCTTACCACAATTTCACCTTCGGCTGCTCCGGACAGGACCCTACCTTCTTCGTCCATGAGGGCGACTTCGACTCCGGGGAGCGGCGTCCCTACCCTGCCCGGCATTCGCTTGCCGACAAGAGGGTTCGAGAGCGCCATTCCAATTTCCGTCATGCCGTACCTTTCGAGGAGAACTTGCCCGGTCATCTCCTCCCATTTCAGGAGCGTCCCGACTGGAAGCGCCGCCGAGCCCGACACCATGAGCCTCATTTTTTTAGCGGCTTCGGACATAACCCTTCTATCGCTTGCGGACGCTTCGTCCCACGCGCGGATGAGCCTCGAGTATATTGTGGGGACAGCCATGAACACCGTGTAGTTATTGTGTATGAATTTCTCCCACACTGCCGCCGCGTCGAATTTCTCCAGGAGCTCGCACTTCGCCCCGGACCACAGCGCGCACAAAAGCACGTTCAGTATCCCGTGGAGGTGATGGAGCGGCAGGGGATTCAATATGAAGTCGTCCTTCGTCCATCCCCACGCCGAGACGAGTGAAGCTATCTGGTGCCTTATATTGGCATGAGTCGTGACGACGCCCTTCGGCCTGCTGGTCGTCCCGCTCGTGTATATGATCATCGCGCGGCGGCTTTCGTTCAGCCCGGGGAGAGCTGCCGCCGCGGATTCGATAATATCCTTCGACAGAAAAAGATCCGCGCCGAGCTTTGACGAAATCCTTTCGAGCCTTTCACCGAATTCCTCGCCCACGACGACGAAATCTGAAGCGCTGTCCTTGATCGCATATTCGAGCTCGGGGTCGGGATGCGACATGCAGAGAGGAACGGCGATTCCGCCCGCCCTCCATATGCCGAGGAGGAGCGCCGGATACTCGAAGCCCGGCCTGACAATAAATGCAACCCTTCTTTCGCCGAGGTCTTTCGCGCCGTTGGCTCCGAGAAGATGAGAGGCGACGGCCGCCGAAGCCGAGAGCAGCTTGCCGTAAGTGTATTCCCCTGCCCGGTCGACTATGGCCGTCCTCTCTTTATGAAATTCGAGATTCTTTACTAGGCTTATTCCGCTCAATGACGATTCTCCTTCCGGACTTGCCCGGAAGCCTGCCGGGCCTCTTCGACCTAATTATAATTTCCGGGGGATATTTGGTAAAATTAAGCATCGCGGGAGGGGGCTGAGAAGAGAACCGGAATGGCAGACGAGAAAAGAGGAAAAGTGCTTGAGATAACCGAGCTCGGGAATCCTGTCCTTTGGGAAAGGGCCCGGGAGGTCGGTGACGTCAGCGACCCCGGCATACAGACGCTCATAGACGATCTCATCGAAACAGCGTATGCCGCAAACGGCGTCGGCATCGCGGCGCCGCAGGTCGGGCGGACGGAGAGGATATTCATAATATCGTCCCGCCCCAACGCGCGGTACCCCGACGCACCGGATATGGAGCCGACGGCTATAATAAACCCCGAAATCGTTTCGAGGTCCGAAGAGGCGGTCAAGGACTGGGAAGGCTGCCTCAGCATCCCCGGGATAAGGGGTCTCGTCCCGCGCGCGAAGACGCTCCGCGCCAGGTACCTCACGAGGGACGGGAAGACCGAGGAGGCGGAATTCAGCGACTTTATCGCCAGGGTATTCCAGCACGAGCTCGATCATCTTGACGGCGTCCTTTTCCTAAACCGCGTCGAATCGACTCATGATGTCATCACCGAAAAAGAATACGTAAAGATTCTCGCATCGAGGGAAGAAGACGACATATGAGATACATTATTCACGCGCTTATTCTGACATTTCTCTCCACGATACCCGGAGCTTTCCTTCACGCGCAGGATAAAAACGAAACGGTATTCCAGACGTCCACCCTGAGCGCGCTCATGGAAGGAGTTTACGACGGGAACACGACATTCGCCGAGCTGAAGAGGGAGGGAGACTTCGGCCTCGGCACTCTCAACGGCCTCGACGGCGAGATGGTCGGATTCGGGGGCGCGTTTTACCAGATCACTTCCGACGGCAAGGCCCACGAAATTCCGGACGACGCTCTCACACCCTTCGCCGTAGTCACGTTTTTCGAGCCCGACCAAACTGTGGCCATCGACGGGCCGCTCGGATGCGGCGATCTCGAAAAATACATTCTAAAGCAGCTTCCTTCGGACAACATCTTCTACGCGATAAAGATCGATGGCAAATTCGAGTCTGTAAAAACCAGGAGCGTCCCGAAGCAGTCGGAGCCCTTCCCTCTGCTTGCCGAGGTAGTAAAGATTCAGTCCGTATTCGAGCTTGAAAACGTTGAAGGCACGATCGCGGGCTACTGGTTCCCGGATTACCTTTCGGCCGTGAACGCGGCGGGATTTCATTTCCATTTTCTGACTGCCGACAAAAAGACGGGCGGGCATGTTCTCGACTGCAGGGCGGGCAAGGTGAAAATCGGAATCGATTACAACGACGATCTTCAGATATCTCTTCCGAAGACGGAGAACTTTCTCGACGCCGACCTGGCCGGCGCCGTGAAACAGCAATAACAGAAAAGCGATATAAAGAGGAGAGGTAATGAAGAACTATAATGAATCCGTAATATCGACCCGGCGCTTCAGCCTGTATCCGGCGCTTCGGCTGCTCACAGCCGCTGTCCTGCTTTCTCTCAGCTACAGCGCGAAACCCGAAGCCCTCGAAATGCCGGCGGGGAAGTGGGTCGACCTCTCGCACGACTTCTCGTCCGAGACAATATACTGGCCGACGGGCGAGGGGTTCAAGCTGGAAACCATATTCGAAGGAATGACAGAAAAGGGCTATTTCTACGACGCCAAAAAATACTGCTCCGAAGAGCACGGAGGCACGCACATCGACGCTCCCGTTCATTTCGCCGAGGGCAGGCAAACGGTGGACGAGATTCCGCTCGACAGGCTCACGGGCGCGGCGGTCGTTATCGACGTATCCGGGAGGGCTTTGAAGAATCCTGATTATGAGGTGAGCGTCGCGGATATTACAGGCTGGGAAGAGGTTAACGGAAAGATACCGGACGGCGCCATAGTTCTCTTCAATACAGGATACGGCAGATACTGGCCCGAAAGGGCGAAGTACATGGGCACCGATAAAAGGGGGCCCGAAGCTGTGAAAGACCTCCACTTCCCTGGCCTCGGACCCGAGGCGGCGAAGTGGCTAGTCGATAACCGCGGCGTCAACGCGGTGGGCATCGATACTGCCAGCATCGACCACGGTCAATCGAAGCTTTTCGAGACGCACCGCACGCTCTCCAAGAACAATGTGCCGGCTTTCGAGAACGTGGCGAACCTCGATCAAGTGCCCGCGAAAGGCGCGCTCGTCTTCGCGCTCCCGATGAAGATAAAGGGCGGAAGCGGCGGCCCGCTCCGTATAATCGCTCTAGTGCCGGAAAACCAGTGACAAGGAGATATATAAAGAGATGAGCAGCCCGAAAAAAACGAGAAAACAGGCCCTCGACGAGGGAAAGCAGAGGGATATATCAGAGGCCGCCGGGGAGTCCGGCCTCATGATACCGGTCTTCATAACCGCGGAGGTCTGGGACAACTGGATCGTGCCCGACGAGGAAAGCATGAAAAGGGGCGAAGACCAGAAGATAAGGCTCAAGAGCCTCCTCGACAAGCTCCTCTATTTCATCAGGGTTCACAGGCAGACGAGCAAGTCGAACATCATCTACTTCCCCATCCCTCTCACAAAGGGCGGCGAGGAGAAAAACGTACAGCTCATGTCTCTTCTGGGCCCCGTCGAGAGCTCGGACAAAAGGCCGTGCATCACGATTATGACCCCCGAAGAGTACGAAGCCGAAAACCAGGCCATGTAAAACCCGGCCCCTCATTGCGGACGGGGCCCCGGAAATCCCTGCCCCCGAACGAATACCGGAAATAATGTATAATAATTAGCAGGTTCCTGATATGCCGCAAAGGGAGATATACCTCGATAATAACGCCACGACGAGGCCTCTGCCCGAGGTCAGGGAAGAGGTGTGCAGGATACTCGGAGAGGAATTCGGAAACCCTTCGAGCGCCCACGGCGCGGGAGAAAGAGCCAGGGCACACCTCGCCGCCGCGCGCGGAAGGGTCGCGGACCTCATAGGCTCTCCGCCCTCGAATTTAACCTTTCTCAGCTCGGGAACGGAATCGAACAACATGGCGTTTTATTCCTGCACTCGGAACAAGGGGAAGAAGTGCAGGGTCGTAACCACGACAGTCGAGCACTCGTCCATACGAAAGATGTGCAGCTACCTCTGCATAAACGGCGTCGAGATAAGGCTCGTTAAGGTCGACCGGAACGGAATGGTGGACCTTTCCTCACTCGAAAAGAACTTCGACGACGACACCTCCCTCGTATCGGTCCAGTGGGTGAGCAACGAGACCGGCGTCATACAGCCGGTCGAAGAGATCGGCGAGATGTGCCGGAGATACGGCGTCCCGTTTCATACCGATGCCGCGCAGGCAGTCGGAAAAATAGACATGACAGTGAAAGACATGCCCATCGATTTTCTCTCTTTCACCGGGCACAAATTCCACGGCCCGCAGGGCGCGGCGGCAATATACTCCCGCGACAGGTTCATGCTCGCGCCCGTATTCTTCGGCGGTTTTCAGGAAGAGGGCTTCCGGCCCGGTACGGAAAACCTCCCCTGCATAGCCGGGTTGGGCAAGGCCGCCGAGATAAGAAAGGCGAATCTCCGGCGTGACACCGAATACATGAGGGAGCTCAGGGACGGGTTCGAGGCCCGCATACTCGATTTCATCCCAGGCACCGGCGTGAACGGCGACACGCGAAACCGCATATCCAACACCACCAACATTCTTTTTAAAGGAATCGACGGCAGAAAGCTCGTGGCGGAGCTCGACGCTGCGGGAGTAAGGTGCTCCCAAAGCTCGGCCTGCACGAACTTCGAAGTCGCGCCGTCCTACGTCCTCTGCGCGATGGGGCTCTCCGAAGAAGAGGCCTATTCGAGCGTGAGATTCAGCTTTTCGGTTGAAAACACCTTCGAGGAGGCCGATAAAGCGGTGGAAATAATACGGGAATCCTGCGAGAAGCTTAGCTCCTGAGACGCCGCCGGAAGGGGCGTTATCGCACGCCGACCCCCGACACGCACCATTTCACCCACCAGCCGAAAACACCGCGCACGCCGAAAACCGCTAAATGGGAAATCCTAAAAAGAATTTTCTCATATCGGGCCTTCCCGGGATTGGAAAAACGACTCTAGTCAAAAAGCTGATCGCGAGACTCTCAGCATACGATCCCGAGGGGTTTTACACAGAAGAGATACTCCAGGACGGAGAGAGGAAAGGCTTTCACTTGGAGGGTCTCGACGGGCAGCGTATCATGCTCGCTCACGTCATCAACGACAGCCCCCACAAAATAGGAAAGTACAGGGTGGACGTAGACGCCTTCGACGCCTTCCTCGACGAGCTTCAGATAACGCCGTCCCCCGAAAGGCCGGTCATAGTCGACGAGATAGGAAAGATGGAATGCCTCTCCCCAAAATTCGTTAGGAAGGTGCAGGAGATACTCGACGGCGAGAATCCCGTTATCGCGACGATAGCCCACACGGACGGCGGAATAAAGGGAAAGGTAAAGGCCCGCGAAGACGCAGTGCTCTTCAAAATGAACCTCATTAACAGGAACTCGCTCGAAGGCGAGATTTTAGACGCCCTGAGGTCTCTCCCGCAGTTTAAGGACCTGTGACCTGCCGCCGCGCGGAAAACCCGCTTGTTCGCGCCGCCCATGGTCCGTATACTTGGACCGGTGGACATAGACAAGCTCAGGAAAGACGCGGTCTCGATATTCGAGGCCGGCGTTAAAGCGGCGGACCCTGTAACCGCTGTTTTAAATCACTTCGGCAGAAATGGCGACACGCTCGACGTCGCCGGAAAAAAATACGACCTTTCCGAATTCGGGAACGTATACGTCGTAGGGATGGGCAAGGCCGCCGCATCCATGGCGCTGGCAGTCGAAGGCGTGCTCGGTGACAGGCTGACGTTTGGAATAGTCAATGTTAAGTACGGTCACACGGCGCCGCTCGGGAAAGTCAGAATCAACGAGGCGGGACACCCGCTCCCCGACGATGCCGGGCTAATGGGGGCGAGGGAAATCATCGATCTCCTCCGGGGCACGGGAGAGAACGACCTCGTCATATGCCTCATATCCGGCGGTGGCTCGGCGCTTCTTCCCGTGCCGGCCAAAGGGCTCACCCTCGCCGACAAGCAGGGGCTGACGAAGGCCCTTCTCGAATGCGGGGCGACCATACACGAGATAAACGCCCTCAGGAAGCACGTCTCCGCCGTCAAGGGCGGGAGATTAGCGCGCCTCGCTTATCCGTCGACTATGATCTCGCTGATACTCTCGGACGTTATAGGGGACGACCTCGATACGATAGCCTCGGGGCCCACCGTTCCCGACAGCGTCACGTTCGCCGGATGCGGGGCCGTCATAGATAAATACGGCCTCCGCGGAAAGATACCGGCCTCGGTCGAGTCCTATATAGACAAAGGCGTAAACGGCGAGGCCGAGGAAACCCCGAAGCCCGGAGACCCGGCGTTCCTTAAAACACAGAACGTGATAGTCGGGAGCAACATGCTCTCTGCTATTGCGGCGAAAAAGAAAGCGGCGGAGCTCGGGTATGAGAGCATTCTTTTATCGACCTACATACACGGGGAGACGGAAGAGGCCGCAAAGGTTCACGGCGCGGTCGCGAGAGAGATCTCGCACTCGGGCAACCCGCTCCGCCCGCCCGCGTGCATAGTCTCCGGAGGTGAGACGACCGTTACGATAGACGGCCCGGGGCTCGGCGGGAGGAACCAGGAATTCGCCCTCGCGGCCGCTATAGAGATAGACGGGCTCGATAACGTCGTCATACTGAGCGGCGGCACGGACGGCACCGACGGCCCCACGGACGCCGCCGGCGCGATAGCGGACGGCGGCACTGTAAGAAGGGCCGCCGGGCTCGGGCTCAGCGCCAGGACGAGCCTCTCGCAAAACGACTCGTACAATTTCTTCGCGCCGCTCGGGGACCTTCTGATAACGGGGCCCACGAACACGAACGTGATGGACCTCCGGCTCATTCTCGTCGGGTGATCCTGGCGCGATCCGGGCGCTGCGCGGCAATCGGATAAATTACTGTGACACCGCCCGGCCATCTGCTATAATAACCCGAAGGGTCTAAAGAGTTGAATCCCACGCAGTTCATTAGTGACATTCTAAAAGAAATCGGCGTACCGGGGCTGTTCGACATAGCGTTCATGTCGCTCTTCATCTACGCCATACTCGCCCTTTTCAACAAGACCAAGGCAAGGTTCGTCCTCACCGGCATAATAATCATGAGCGTCGTGTATCTCCTCGCGCGGCAGTTCAACCTCGTGCTCACGACCTCCGTCCTCCAGACCTTCTTCGCCGTCATATTCATAGCCCTCATTATCATTTTCCAGGAAGAGATAAGGCAATTCCTTGAGCAGATCGCCCTATGGAGCCTGAGCCCCCAGCTGGCCATCGAGAGATACAAAGGGTCCGTACGCGAGGAAATAGACATACTCGTAAATACCATCACCGACCTCGCCAAGGAAAGGATCGGGGCCCTCATAATCCTCCCGGCCAAAACGTCCGTAGAAAGCGCCGTCGAAGGGGGCAGCGTTCTCAACGGCAAGCTGAGCGAGCCCCTTTTGAAAAGCCTTCTCGACCCGCATTCGATTGGACACGACGGGGCCATAGTCGTGGATAAGGGGACTGTCGTCAAATTCTCGTGCCACCTTCCGCTCTCGAAGAACTTCACCGCGCTCGTCAACAGGGGCACGCGCCACGCCGCCGCTCTCGGTCTGTCGGAGATAAACGACGCGCTCTGCCTAGTGGTATCGGAAGAGAGGGGGACTATATCGGTCGCCAGGAACGGCGAGCTGAGAGAGGTCGGCCCCGAGCAGCTGAGCCTTATCCTCGAAAAATTCTACAGCGAGGTAAACCCGATTAAAAAGAGGCGGCACTTCTCCACCTTCTTCACGAAGAACTTTAAAGAAAAGGCGATAGCCATCTTCATGGCCGTGGCGCTATGGTTCGTCTTCGTTCACGAATCGAAGCTCGTCTACAGGACCTACAGCGTGCCAGTCAAATATACGACGCTCCCGGCCGAGCTCGCCGTCGAAGATATAAAGCCAGACAAGGTAAAGGTCACCTTCCTCGGGCCGAGGAGGGCCTTTTACTTCTTCAACGAGAAAGAGATCGAGATATTCCTCAAGATTCCCGAGGCGAGGAAGGGACTGAAGACGGTCGACATATCGGAGTCGAGCTTGAAATTCCCGAAGGATATATCGCTCGAGAACATCGAGCCCAGGCGCGTGCTCGTCAGGATAGATTCGACGACGCCGGAATAGAAGCTATCTCCAGGGCGCGGGCGCCGAGCCCGGCCGCTTTGTCACGCTTCGAGGCCGCTCAAAAATCTGACCTGTTTTGAAAGGAGCTCTTTCGTGACGGTAAAGATGTCGAACGTCTTCGAAAGTGTGACCATGCGTATGTTTTCGGCGACGAGACGGAGGCTTCCCCTGACCCAGTAAACACAGATTATCATCTCGACGCCGCCAGGGTGGGTGATCATAATGGAAGCGTATCTCCCGAGGCCGGTTATCAGCGGGCTGTCGGTGACGTATTTCGCGCCGTACCCGCCGGCCCCGTCGTACTCTTCTATGAGCTCGCCGAAGACCGGCGCGACTATATCATCGAAGATCCCGTCTATTCTCTCTTCGAGCTCCCAATCCGTTTTTCCGGTCATGATATTCAAGCCGCCCCGGCTCGATAACCCGGGCGACTCCGCCCCCTGAGAATTACGATAGCATATCCCCTCAGGCGAGGTCGAGGGCATATTTCTTGAGGTCTTCGAGGGAAACGATTTCGAGAACCGACTCGTGCGTCGAAGCGAGTATCACAGGCGGGGCATAGCCGTCTTCGAAGGCTTCCCTCCACCTGAGCGCGCATATGCACCACCTGTCACCGGGTTTAAGGCCCGGAAAATCGTATGCGGCGTTAGGTGTGGTGAGGTCGTTTCCGCGGGCCTTCGAAAATTCGAGGAAGCTCTCGGTCACCTCGGTGCATACAACGTGAAGACCGAGATCCTCGGGACCAGTCCTGCAGCACCCGTCCCTGTAGAATCCGGTCATGGGCGATGTCGAGCACGGCTGGAGCTCTTCTCCAAAAACATTCTTCTCAACCGGCATGGTTTAAACCTCCGTTCGGAATTTATGTTTTGTTCGGCTTTAAGACAACAGTCCGGTACCGGGGACGCCGCCACGTATAAATCCGCGGGCGGCCGCCTTTTATCCGAGGGAGACTATTATAAATCATGACGAGAATAAAGCATCCCGGATCGGTGGAAAAATGTTCCGTCTGCGCGGGGGACGCTCACACAGGAGCCTATTGAAAAATTCAGGGGATCAGAACTTGACGTTTTTTACAGCGTAAGAAAGCTCGCCCGAGCAAATGGCAAAGGCGTCGGACCATTCGTCGGCGACCTTTTTCGAAGAGAAGGCCGAGGCTATGGAGCCGAGGAGAAACTCCAGTATCCCGACCATGCTCGTGGCTATACGGCCGAATACCAGGCTCTTTTCGTTCTTGGGCCCCGACCACCCCTTGTAGAGGTTTATAACTGTCTGGGCAGACAGGCAGCCGTTATCGACGTGAAGAAGCCCCGCTTCCGAAACGGCGGCTGAAGATTTCGACACGGCTTCGGAGAGAACACTATTCCCGCCCTTCTCTATCCCCGCGGCGGCGACGAATTCGGCGGCCCGGTTTATCACGTCGGCGAGGATACCGATCACCTCCACGGGATTCCTGTTTCCGGATTCGTTTATCTCCTCGGCGTGCCTGGCAATCTCGGAAAGGAGAAGCACGAGCCCGGATTCAATGGCGGAATCGTTTGCAGACCCCTCCGCCGGGCCCTGTCCTCCGGCCTCGGGGTGAGAATATTCGACTTCACCGTCTACGACAAAAAATTTACGCATCTCTTTCCGCTATCCTTAACTTACATATTTCTCCGCCGCGCCTATGATGTCGCCGGCCGCGAAGGGTTTTGCTATATAGTCGCTCGCGCCGGCCATCCTGCCCTTCACCTTGTCCATCATCCCGACCTTCCCGGACAACATGACGACGGGAATGTCTTTCGTAAGGCCGTGACCCTTTATCACCTTGCAGAGCTGGTAGCCGTCCATGTGGGGCAGGTTTATGTCCACGAGTATGAGGCCGGGCGTTATGTCCTTGAGCGCCGCGAGCGCCTGCATGCCGTCGCCAGCCGCGTAAACTTTATATCCCTCTCTTTCGAGTGCGAGCGCGACCACCCGCCTTATGGTGGGGCTGTGGTCGACTATCAGAACGGAGCCTTTGGGCAGCTTTATCCCGGCCCCGTTTCTTGCCTTTTCGACGCCGGGAGAAGCGCTCTTCTCCGCGGCGGGCTCGGTCTCACTTTCAGACGTCGGCAAAGCATCTTCCTTCGTATCCGGCGCATTATTTACGTGCTGATCTTGCTCCGCCGTCTCCGGAACCGGATAGAGCCCGTTTTCACCCGACGAATCCCCTGCACGCGCTTGATTATGTTCCCCGGTAACGGAGGAGACGCCTTCCCGAGCGCTCTCGGCCTCGGCGGGTTTGTCTATATCATTAAAAGCTGCCAAATTATCCGGGCTATGGAGCGGTGAGAGCTGCTCCGTATCTCTTTCCCGAGCGCCGTCTATGCCCTCTTCGGTGCGGCTCTCAATCTCCGGCGTCTCACTTTCTTCTACTTGAGCCGTAAAACCGGATACGTCGCTTCCGCCGGGAAATTCGATTTCACCGTTTGCCTGCCCGGAGCTTGTCAGATCGAAAACCGCGTTATCTGTGACCAAGACACTTCCTTCTTCCATGATTTCGATTTCTACGCTCTCCGGCGGCGCTTCCCCGGCATTGTCCGCATCGGTTTCAGCGGGGCTTTCCTCGGCCTTTACGGCGCTGGCAAATTCTCTGTTGTCGTTCGTGTACTCTTCCAGCTCGCGTATTATCTCGTCTATCGAACGCAGTTTCCCAGCCCTGGGCAACCTTCCCGCGCCGTCTGACTCCCGGCCGGGGCTTCCCTGGATCTCGCCGTAGTACTCTCCAATCTTGGCCGATATGGCGCGCTCCGACGCGATCACGGGAACGATGTGTTTGCCTGTGATAAATCCGAGATCGTCCATGAGAAGGATATTCGAAGGGTCGCTCACCGCGACGATCAGATCAGCCCCCACGAGGCTCACGGGTATGAGGGACTCCTCGGCCGCGGTGCCCTGCGGTATGAGCTTCAGCACCTCGGGCTCTATAGAGCGGCTGTCGAGGTCCATGACCGGCATACCGTAGTATTTGCCAAGAAATCCCACGAAATCGGTTTCCGTTATATGCCCGAGTGTGATCAGCGAATCGCCCAGGCCACGGCCCGAATTCCGCTGTAGCTCTACAGCTTCCCGAACTTGGTCTACACTGACCAGACCTTCCCCGACCAGCAATTTCGCCAGTTGCAGTCCCATATGATTTAAAATTCAGCAAATATCATGCCATGGCGGTTAAGAAAGATAACTATCCGGCAATGCTCGATATTTCATTTGCCCGAGCCGTATCCGCGAGCCGGCTTCATGTGACAAAAAACGTCATTTGAGATAATTTTGCGCACCATCGAGAAGCGAGTGAGGAAAGAACGATTGTCATCTATCTCCGCGTCCACGTGTTCGATGTAACATTAATGACTCCGCATCCGCAATGACTCCGCATCCGCGCCCGGAGAAGATAAAGACCCGGAATGCTGTGCGCCTCACTCGTTGAAACCAAAGTGCCGGAGCGTGAAAACTGCGTTCGCCGCATGCGCACTCGAGAGCGCTTCTCATATCCGGCGCCTCGAAAGGAATCTCGCTCCTTTGCTTCCGTCAATGTTTAATTTTTGGTATCATTTGCTTAAATATTGGGCAGTCAAATCCCGAAACTTTCGATATAAACCCTTAATATCATTGATTGAAAAGGTTTTTGATAAGTGGTATGTTGTTTGCATCACTGGCATGGGAAGGAGGAATATCTCATGAAAAAAGTAGAAGCGATTATTAAGCCTTTCAAGCTGGACGATGTAAAGGAATCCCTCAAGGAAATAGGGGTTCAGGGTCTTACGGTTACCGAAGTAAAGGGTTTCGGACGACAGAAGGGTCATACGGAACTTTACAGAGGCGCTGAATACGTCATAGACTTTCTGCCCAAGATCAAGCTAGAGATCATAGTTTCCGACGACATGGTGTCGAAGGTTATAGACGCGATTATGGACAGCGCGAAAACAGGTAAGATCGGGGACGGCAAAATCTTCATATTGCCGATGGAAGAGGTCATAAGGATAAGGACAGGGGAAAGAGGCGAGGACGCCTTATAAGTTGTCGCCTTACAGGTGATGCAAAAACAATAACAACACAGGAGGAGTTATAACGTAATGCCCACGACAAGCAAGACTAAAAGCAAAGGAGGAGGAGAGGAGATGTTTGCAAAAAAACCGGCTGATGTTTTGAAGCTTATTAAAGATAACAGTATAGAATTCATCGACCTCAGGTTCCTGGATTTTATAGGCACCTGGCAGCATTTCAGCGTTCCGGCCCACGAGCTCGGGCTTGGGACCTTCGAAGAGGGACTCGGGTTCGACGGCTCGAGTATCCGCGGATGGCAGTCGATTCACGCGAGCGACATGCTCATGATTCCCGATCCCGAAACCGCCAGGATCGATCCGTTCACGACCCATCCGACGCTCGCTATCATATGCGACATCGTCGACCCGATCACCCGCGAGCCCTACTCGCGCGACCCGAGGAACATAGCCAAGAAAGCAGTCGCCTACCTTAAAAGCACAGGCATCGGCGATACGGCGTTCTTCGGTCCCGAGCTCGAATTCTTCATTTTCGACGACGTAAGATACGACCAGACTTCCAACTCCGGATACTACTTCGTCGATTCCATAGAGGGTATATGGAACTCCGGCAGGGACGAGAACCCGAACCTCGGATACAAGCCGAGGCACAAGGAAGGCTACTTCCCGACACCGCCGACCGACTCGCTCCAGGACATACGCTCCGAGATGGTGAGCCTGCTCGAAAAGCTCGGGATCAGCATCGAAGCTCATCACCACGAAGTGGCGACGGCGGGACAGTGCGAAATCGACATGCGTTTCGCGCCGCTCATTCAGATGGGCGACCAGATGATGTGGTACAAATACGTTATCAAGAACGTGGCGAGGCAGTTCGGCAAGACAGTTACCTTCATGCCCAAGCCCCTTTTCGAGGATAACGGCTCTGGTATGCACGTCCACCAGTCGATATGGAAAAAAGACAAGCCGCTCTTCGCCGGGAACGGATACGCGGGCATGAGCGACATGGCCATGAACTACATTGGCGGCATATTAAAGCATGCAAGGGCGATATGCGCATTTACTAACCCGACCACGAACTCCTACAGAAGGCTCGTACCGGGCTTCGAGGCACCGGTCAACCTCGCCTACTCGGCAAGGAACAGAAGCGCCTCGATAAGGATCCCGATGTACTCGCCGAGCCCGAAGGCAAAGAGGCTCGAGTGCAGGTTCCCCGATCCGTCGTGTAACGGCTACCTCGCTTTCTCCGCGATGCTCATGGCCGGCCTCGACGGCATAGAAAAGAAGCTCAGCCCCGGAGAGCCGCTGGACAAAGACATTTACGCTCTCGGGCCGGAGGAGCTTGCAGGCATTCCGAACGTTCCGGGCTCGCTCGAAGGGGCGCTCGAAGCCCTGGAGGCGGACCACGAGTTCCTGCTAAAGGGCGACGTATTCACCGAGGACGTCATCGAAACCTGGATCGAATACAAGACGGACAAGGAAGTAAACCCGGTAAAGCTGAGGCCGGTACCGTACGAGTTCAAGCTCTACTTCGACGTGTAATCGGTTCTGACAAGGATAATAAAAACCGGATGATGTAGGCGGCGGTCTTGAAAAAGGCCGCCGCTTTTTTTATGTCCGCTGCGTCCCCTTTCCACAAACGGCTGCGGAAAACCCATCTCCTCCGCCGGAGACTCGAACACCGACGGGTTCGCCTGACTTGCTGATCTTCTCGGAGCGGTTTTAAGTTAAACCGAATGCCGGTGGTTGAAGATGTTTCGACTGAACCCTGCACGAGGCCGTATGAGTTCCTTTCGGGTCTTACTCCAGGGATAAAACAATCAGAATTTCTGCCAGAGGACTATGAAGATGAGTATCGCGAGCGCGCCTATCGCCATGAGGGTGGCGTAGCTCCTGAGGACGCCCGTCTGCGCGGCCTGGAGCGTGAGCGCCGTTTCCTTGAGGATATTCGCGACGCCGTTCACGGCCCCGTCGATAAACTTCGTATCGAACCAGGCGGCGAGATCGCAGAGATACCTGAAAGGCTGGACGATGATGTAGTCGTAGAGCTCGTCCACGTACCATTTATTGTAAGAAAAATTATAGAGCGGCTCGATGTTCTTGTTGGCCGCGATCTTGTCCGCCGTCCCCGGCTTAACAGAATAGAGATAAAACGCTATCGCGATACCCGTGGCGGCGGCGGCAATGGACAGTATCAGAAGCGTAACGTGATTCAGCAGACGTTGCCCCGCGGCGACGAAATTATCGAGAAGTATCGCCGGCGAAACGAATTTATCGAAGAGGTTGGATTCGTGGATGCCCGCGAGCTCGCCTATGAACTCGGGCACTCCCAGATATCCGCCGAATATCGACAGCACCGCCAGAATCATGAGAGGTATCGTCATCGAGAACGGCGACTCGTGAACGTGGTGCCTGACCTCGTCCGTCATCCTCGTTTTCCCTTCGAACGTCAGAAGATAGAGCCTGAACATATACGCGGCCGTCATGACGACCGTTATGAGCGCCAGGAGCCAGTGAAGGGCGTATCCCCTGTCGTAGACCTGCCCGAGAATGCCGTCTTTACTGTAAAAACCCGATAGCAGCGGGACGCCTGCAATGGCGAGTGTTCCTATGAGGAACGTTATGGCCGTCGTCGGGATATATTTCCGGAGGCCACCCATGCGCCTTATGTCCTGCTCGCCGGAAAGGGCGTGTATGACGCTTCCCGAGCCCAAAAAGAGAAGGGCCTTGAAGAACGCGTGGGTGACGAGGTGAAAGAGCCCCGCCGTATAAGCGCCGACGCCTATGCCCATGAACATGTAGCCGAGCTGGCTTATCGTGGAATACGCGAGGACCTTCTTTATATCGTTCTGAGTCAGGGCTATAGTCGCCGCGAGGAATGCTGTCAGGACGGCAACGGTTACGATGACCGTTTGAGCCGTTACCGACTGAGAGAATATGGCGCTGCACCTGGCAACCATGTATGCGCCGGCGGTGACCATTGTGGCGGCATGTATGAGCGCGCTGACAGGCGTCGGGCCGGCCATGGCGTCGGGGAGCCACACGTAGAGCGGTATCTGCGCCGACTTTCCGACCGCGCCGACGAATAGAAGAAGCGCTATGGCTGTTATCACAGCTGCGGGGACCGCGCTCATGAAAACCGGGTCGAGCGCCTTGCCGAATACCTCCTGGTAACCGACGGAGCCGAAAACGAAAAATATCAGGAATATTCCGAGGAGAAATCCGAAGTCCCCTATCCTGTTTACGACGAACGCCTTTCGCCCGGCGTCGGCGTTGGCCGGGTTCTCATACCAGAACCCGATTAAGAGATAAGACGCGAGCCCCACGCCCTCCCAGCCGACGAACATAAGCGGGAAGCTATTGCCGAGGACGAGGATAAGCATGAAAAATATGAAAATATTGAGGTACATGAAGTACTTGGCGTAGGCCTTGTCGTCGTGCATGTACCCCGTCGAATAGACGTGTATGAGAAAACCTATCCACGTTACGACGAGTGCCATTATGCAGGAAAGGGTGTCGAAGAGTAGATCGAAGCTGACTGTGAACGAACCCGACGGTATCCAGACGAAGAGCTCCTGGATTATCTGCCTCTGCGATGGATCCATGGAAAGAAGCTTTAAAAAGAGCGAAGTCGATATGAGCGCCGAGGCAAGCACGACGCCGCAGCCGACCAGGCTTACGATCTTCTTTTCCGTGTGCTCGTCACCTTTCAGCACCTTCTTCCAGAGGCCCGAAACGAACAGGAGCCCGTTAAATGCCGCCCCGAGAAGAGGTATGAGAATAATCCAGAGTATCATTTATGCGCTAACCCTTAAGCATCCTTAGTATGTCTATGTCGAGCGAGTCCCTGTGCGAATAAACGGCCACGACGAGCGCAAGGCCGACGGCCACCTCGGCGGCCGCGACAGTGATCGACATTATCATGAATATGTGACCGGTCATGTCGGCGTGGATCCTCGAAAATGCAATGAACGCCAGATTCGCGGCGTTCAGCATGAGCTCGAGCGACATCAGAACTATTATGAGGTTCTTCCTCGCTATGACCCCGAAGGCCCCTATGACGAAAAGTATAGCGCTCAGAACGAAAAAATGCTCGGGGGCTATGCCGGACATCTCAGCTCTCCCTCCTCTTGGCTATCGCGACGACGCCGATAATGGCGGCGAGAATGAGGACCGAGGTGAGCTCGAACGGAAGGAGATAGTCCGTAAATAGCGTTTTTCCAACCCCCTCGACGGTGCCGAACCCCTCGGGGAGGGCTGCGGCGCTTCCTTCCGGAAACGTTTTGCTGTAGGCAAGAATGGCGAAATAACCCACGAAAAAGAGGCCCGCCAGGAGTAGGCTGCCCTTGAAGGCCATGTTCTTGGAATCGAAATTGAGCGCGCCGGGCTTGAGATTGAGGAACATGACGGTGAAAAGGAACAACACCATTATCGCGCCCGCGTAGACCAGTATCTGTATAGCGGCTATGAAATGCGCCGAAAGGAGCACGAAAAGTACGGCCGTCGAGAAGAGCGTCAGAACTAAAGACACGGCGCTCGACACCGGATTTTTATGGATCACTACGAGGAGAGCGCCCGCCACGGCGAGCGCCGCGAAGAGATAGAATAATACAGTCTCCAAGCTGTTAAAACCTCCCGGATAAATAGGCGACTGAGCTTTAAATCGAGGTACATGAAGTATATGTGGAACAGGGCGATAGTCAACGCTTGCCCCATAAAACGGGATTAAATCGCGCAGGGGCTATCTGCTTTTGCCGACGCCCACCCTCTCGCACCAGGCAGACACCGGGCACAGCGTACAGATAGGAGAAATAGGCTTGCAAAGGTGCTGTCCGAAGGCGACCAGAAGGCTGTTGTAGTCTATCCAGTATTTTTTCGGGAGCTTCTTCCTGAGCGTCATCTCGGTATCGTGAGGATTTTTGGTCTTTATGTAACCGAGCCTGTTCGAGATCCTGTGCACGTGCGTATCGACGCATATACCGGGCTTATTGTAGCCCAGGGTCAAAACAAGATTTGCGGTCTTCCTGCCGACGCCCTTCAGCTTTAAAAGCTCGTCGAGGTCGTCGGGGACGCGGGAGCCGTAATTATCGACGAGGGTCCGGCAGATATCGAGCACGTTACGGGCCTTTACCCTGTAAAACCCGACGGGATATATCGCCTTCGCTATTTCATCCTCGCTCAGCCTGAGCATGTCGCCGGGATTATCGGCGAGGGCGAAGAGCCTCCGGGACGCGGCGGCCGTGGTTTCGTCTTTAGTCCTCAGGCTGAGGACGGTGGATATAAGCACCCTGAAAGGGTCGCGGGAGGTCTCGGCGACAAGGGTTACAGCGGGGACGTCCCACGACGGGGCCGTCTTTGTCAGAGCCTCGATTACAGGATGGATGTCGTCCGCTTTCATCGGTAAACCCGGAGACCATAATATACACAAAAGTCATGTGAGCTGATGCGGAAAACAGTGTTACACAAAAATGGAAAGGGCGAAAAAATCGCCGTGGGGGCTAATAATGGAACCGGCGCGCCGCTGTGCATGACGGCGCGCCGGGAAAACGAATTAGTTATAAACTTCCATGAGGCTCCTCAGTACCGGGGCCGACTTCGATCTTCTTATCCTGTCGAGGGCTTTCTTTTCGATCTGTCTTATTCTTTCCCTCGTTAGACGGAACTTCCTTCCGATCTCGTCCAGCGTGTAGGGAGACTCGTACCCTATCCCGAACCTCATCTTCACCACCTCTCGTTCCCTCATCGGCAGTATAAGAAGCGCGTCGTTTATGTTCCCCGGGATGGATATTTCCGCTATGAGTGAATCGACCTTGAGGGCGCCGGAATCTTCTATATAATCCATGAACGTCGCCTTCTCTCCGTTCCATATGGGCGTATCGAGCCTGACAACCTTGTTCACCCCGGATTCGAGGATTCGCCTCACGTTCTCGACGCTCATCTCGGCCTTCTCTGCAATCTCCTCGGCAATCGGCTCCCTTTCGTTCTCGCGCGTGAGCTCTCTTTTCACGTGCTTGACCTTCCCGGCCTTTTCGAGAAGGTAAGCCGGCATCTTGACGGTGCGCGTCTGGTTGAAGATGCCTCTCGTCATCGCCTGATTGATCCACCAGCAGGCGTAGGTCGAAAATCTGTATCCCTTTCTGTGGTCGAACCTCTCGACGGCCTTTATGAGGCCGAGGTTCCCTTCCTGGATGAGGTCGAGAAAAGGGACGCCCCTTCCGGCAAACCTCTTCGCCATGCTGGCGACGAGCCTGAGGTTGGCCTTTATAAACCTGTTCCTGAGCTCGAAGCCCTTTTTCTGATAGGCCTTGTGAAGCCCCGCGAACGCGCTCAGCCGGCAGCAGGTTTCGAGATGCTTTACCCTTTCCGCCGGCGTCATGGCTGAAACGTCCCGGCCGTAAAACTCGCTTATGGCCGAGGCGAGCTTTTCGGGCTCCTGGCCGAGCCTCTTACCGAGAAGCTTTTCTATCTTTCTCTTTATGCTCGCGGCCCTGTCCTCGCAGCATTTTATCTTGGCCGCGACATGCGCCTCTTCGTTCGGCGCGAGGAGGGTCTCCGTGCTGACTTCCTTAAAATACGCATTTACAAGCCGGAGGTCCTGGTTTACTTCTTCTTTAGTTGGTTTAATGCTGCTTACATTTTCCTCTTCCTCGGCGGTTTCCTCGGCTTCTTCTTCGAAATAGTCGTCCATCTCGTCGAATTCATCACCGCCGAAGTCGTCCACCATGGTCTCGGCCTGGCCGTAACTGTAATCATCGAATATGTTCGCAAATTCAGGCTTTTTCAGCATTGCTGGTCTCCTTCGGGTCATCTGGTCCTGGATAAGGGATTCTCACACCCGTTCCAACCATATACCTATTAAACCAGTACGATCACGAAATGGTTTCAGATTCATTCGAACTGTTTGAAAGTGCACTAATCACCGGAAATGATTATCTTTTTAGGCGTCTCCCAAGGGCAGGCGCCGCCCTTTTCAGATTTAACGGATAGAGCCTGCTCTCAGGTTTATACGTTCCGGCGGCAAAAACCATTCGGATAATAGTTGAGAGCTTTAAAATTCCGTTTTAGATTGTGAAAACCTGCGAGGGGGAATATTCAATACTATCCCGGGAGGCCCGGGTCTTCGTCACTGGAGCGTGGAGTCGTCCGCCGCGTCGACGGAAGCCGTGTTTCGTATGTCGTCCCACTTCTGCAGAAATGCCTTCAGGGACGCCGCGGCCTCGTCGAATTTTCCATCCCCGAGCTGCCCGATGGTCGCCCACACCTCTTCGACGGAGTGCTCCCTTTCGAGGGAGTATGGGTTTATCATGGCGCAAATCTCGCCGTAGTTAAGCACTATGAATCCCGACGGGTCGTATCCCGAAAGCCAGCCCTGCAGGTCGCGAAGACTCATCAGAAATGTCTCCATGTCGAAGCCGAAATCCCTTCCGACACCGCCGCCCCTTTCGACGGATTCGGCTATTACGCGCGACGCATCGCCCAGGCGCTCGATGGCCACGCCTATACGCGTATCGTAATAAAGCGCGTTGAATCCCCAGTGCGTGTATAGAGTTTCCCTGTCGGCGGGGCTGAATAGCATGAACCATTCGAGCGGGATGAAATTCTCCGAGAAGAATAAATTCGATTGCGAGCGGAAGGGGGCGATGTAGTATTTGCCGTCGTCGCCTTTCGTGAAGAAACAATGCTCGACCTCGTTTTTGTCTATGCCGAGGTGAGAGGCTATAGCCTGAACGAAGGATTCGTATTCGTTTCCGAACCAGACGCCGAAGGGCGACGTCGGGCCGCCCCAGTATTTTTCGTAAAACTCGGCGTACTCCTTCCAGTAATAAGCCTTGTCCGTCATTTCGACGGGTTCGTAGACGACGAGAGTGCTCTTGGCCATATGAAATTAATAAACCATCCGCCGTTCAAAATCAATCCGGCTTCCACAGTGTATAAGCCGCCGGAAACATGGCGCGGGGTAGCGGTCACGGGACTGAGAAAGAGCCCGAATGACGCTGTCCGGAACGCCGCATTCCCCTAGAAATACGGGAGAATTACGGATTGACAAAGGCCCTTCAACCTGCGAATATCATTGTCATGGCAGATGTATCGATAGACGAAATCATCAAGGAAGCAAAAAAAAGAAAGATAGACCTCGGAAGCGACCCGGAAAAAACGATCAAGATATGCGCCAGGCTCGGGCTCATACCCAAACCCCGGAGAAAGAGAGTAACCTCCGGCCGATCGTCAAAAACGATTTTACTGTTCCCTGAAAAAACCATCGAGAAGCTCGCCCACATAAAGGCGCTCAAATCGGAGGGGCTCAGCCCCGAGGAAATAAGAGACAGCTTCGCTCTGGAATACGTTCAGGGAGCGCTGAAAGACCTTCTCAACAACGCCGACGACGACAAGGTCAAAGAGCTTGCGAACATCATCAGCAAGGAAAAGGAGCTCGAATCGATAGTCGAAGCCCCGCTAGTCTATCTCATCGAAGGCATGTCGCCCGACGAGGCGAAGAAGCTCCTGACGCTCTTCTGCGGAGTGGGTTTTTACGCCCTCATCGAGGCCCAGAAGCTCCTCGAAGAATTCAAATTCAACGACGCGAGGCGGGCGCTCTTCAGGGCTATATTCTATAATTCGATCGCCGTTCTCCGGCTCGCGCGGACTACGGGCGATACGAAGCTCGAAGCCACTGCTTTCGAGTTCTACGAAAAGACCGTGATCGAGCCCATCGGAAAAGCGAGCGAGCGCGTCAGAAAGGAATTTATAAACTCGTTCGAGAAATACCTTAAAGACAAGGGCCTCACGAACTGATACATATCTGAAAGATTTATGCGGAAGCGGCGCCGAGTTTGAACTTTATATGCCGCGCCATGTTCCCTACCGACTCGAAAAACAGCGGCGTGATTTCTTCCTCGTCGAGCCTCATGCGAAACTCCTGCTCGAGCGCGACGAGAAGCTCTAGGCGCGCCACCGAATCGATCCCCACGCCCAGCTCCACGAGCGGAAACTCGTCGTCGATATTTTCCGTTATTACGCCTGATGGCAGGCTCGCTCCGAGCACTTTTCTTACCCTTCCCGCGACGTCGTCCATTTCTTCACCTGAAACCTACTTTAACCGCTCCTTAAGAACCTTGCCCGCAGGGCTCCGGGGAAGCTCTTTTCTGAACTCTATGGAAAGAGGGATCTTGTAGTCGGCCAGCTTTCCCCTGCAGTGCTCGACGACCTCGCCAGCCGAGACGGGCCTTTCGGAAACGAGTACGGCTTTGACGTGCTCCTTCCCGCTCTTGTCCTCGACCCCTAGGACTGCCGCTTCGGCGATCCCCGGCATGGCGAGGAGAACGTTCTCGACCTCTGCCGGGTCGACTTTATATCCTCCGGCATTGATGAAGAATTTCCTTCGGCCGGTTATGTAAATATATCCCTCGGCGTCTATACTCCCGAGGTCCCCGGTGAAATAGTACCCGTTCCTGAATACCTTTTCCGTCTCATCCGGGAGGCCGTCGTACCCCCGCGCCATCGAGGGACTCCTGACGGCCAGCTCCCCTTCCGCGCCGGTTTTGAGCTCTTCGCCGCCCTCGCCGAAGACCTTCACCGTCACCTGGCTCACGGGCCTTCCGACTGAAGCCGGCCGTCTTTCGATATCTTCGGCAAGGTTAATGGAAATGACCCCGGTTTCCGTAGAGCCGTACAGCTGCCGGGGATATATCGAAAATCTCTCGTGAAATTTTCTGAAGCTTTCTTCCCTCAGCGGAGCACCGGCCGAAATTACGAGCCTGAGCCGAGAGAGGTCTTTCTCTTCCGGAGTGAATGTGCCGGTCAGCGCATCGAGCATGACGGGTACGGCCGGGAATATGGTGACTGCTTCCTTCTCCAGGACGTCGAGCACCCTTTTCCTGTTAAACTGCTCCAGCATTATCGAGGCCGCTCCGCCGCGGACGGAGCTTATGAAATTCCCGAAGGCGTAGGTGTGCGAAAGGGGCACAACGAAGAGCACCTTATCTCTATCTGTAAACCCGGCGGTATGGGAATGGTTTTGTGCTAGAGCGACTAGATTGTAATGCGTCCGGGCGACCCGCTTCGGCTTCCCCGTCGAGCCCGTCGAGTAGAGAAATATCGCGTCGTCCCCGGCCTCGACTTCGGCCGGCTCGGAATTTACGGTTTGGCCTTCAAGGTAAACCCAGTCCGCCGCCTCACCTCTTATTACAGCGACGACGGCGCCCGAACCCGAGGCGGCACTTTCCGCAGTCTCTTTTAAGACGGCGTCGGTCAGAAGAACCTTCGCGCCGGAATCCGTCACGTAAAATCTTATCTCGTCCTCTTTGCAGAGATTGTTCACAGGCACCGATACGGCGCCCAGCGACGCCGAAGCGAAAAATGCGGCGGCGAACTCCATGGAATTGGGAAGGAGAATTGCGACCTTGTCCCCCCTTCCGACGCCTCGGGCGGCGAGGAGCGAGGCGAGTGAATTCACGGCTTCGCCAAACTCGCCGTATGTCAGATATCTATCCTCGTCTATAATCGCAGGCCGACTCCCGAACCTCTCGACGCTTTCCTGAAACAGCTCGTTCATGGTCTGCATATTCCGCATCCTCTTACGGGAACATCCCCCGAAACCCGAGGGCCTCCGTCTCGGGGAATCCGAGCATGAGATTCATATTCTGCACCGCCTGGCCGGACGCCCCCTTTACGAGATTGTCGAGGGACACCACTGTTGTTACGACGCCCCTTTTTACCGTGACGCCTACGCCGCATAAATTCGTATATTTCATATCCTTGATGTCGGGGAGCCTTCCCTCCGGGTATACGCGGACGAAGGGCTCGTTCGCATAAAATTCCCTGAAAGCATCGAGCACCCGACCCGTATCCGTTTCGGACTTCAGCCTTCCGTATATAGTCGTCAGTATGCCGCGGATGACGGGGATATTGTGCGGGGCGAATGTTATGCCGACCTTTTTCCCGGCGGCGAAAGAGAGCACCTCCTCCATCTCCGGGCCCTGGTGCGAGGCGGCCCCGGGATTCAGGCGCGCGTTTTCGTTCGATTCGGGAAAGTGGTGCTCCAGCGAGGGCGCTCTGCCCGCACCGGATTCGCCGGATTTCGCGTCCGCTATTATCGAGCTTTCGTCTATGAGTCCCTCCCGGAGAAGAGGCAGGAGCCCGAGTATAACGCCCGTCGCATAACAGCCGGGATTCGCCACCAGGCGAGCGCTTCTGATATTGTCTCTCGATATTTCAGGTATGCCGTAAACCGCTTCGTCTATATATTGGGGGAGCCTGTGCTTCGCGCTGTAAAGGCTTTCGTAAAGGCCGGCGTTTTTGAATCTGAAGTCGGCACTGAAATCTATTACACGGACCCCTTCATCGAGGAGCCGGCCAGTGAAATGCATGGCCGTCCCGTGCGGGAGGCAGGAGAAGACGAGCTCTGCCTCGGGCAGGCTTTTCAACGCCGAGACGCTCCGGCATTCGAGCCCGCAAAACCCATTGAGCCCGGGAAAGACGTCGCTGATATTCTGCCCCGCGAACTTTTCGGATGTCAGCCACCTGACCGAAACCCCGGTATGGCGGAGGAGTATCCGGAGGAGCTCCGAGCCCGTGTAACCCGTCGCGCCAAGAATGCCAACGTTTTTTACAGCCACCTGTCACCTCTTATACCGAATGTTCTTTCTCGAACGGCTGTCCGGTAGCCGTCCACCCGGTCTGCATAATACTATAGTAAATAAACACATTCCGAAAAATCAAACCCGGCCAGGCCGAAGATCACGGCCGCCGAGGGACGCAGGGGCAGGTCGCCCGCCCTGAGGCGAACGGGCTTTAAAGTAGTCGATCGGCAGGCTGGACTGTCAGTATTTTTTCGACATGACACAAGAACCCCTATATAAAAATCGGGCGTTTCCGGTTAATATTGAAATAACATTTACTCTGTATAGAAGATCGCTACACCCATTAAATATATGGAGGATTGGACCATGGTGAAATTTCTGAATAGACATTCATTCCTGTTATTTCTGCTTTTAATTACATCGTTTATATCTTACGGTTTCTGGGGCTGCGACAGCGGAGGCGGAGGCGGCGGCAACAACAAGACCAGGATCAACGGCACTGTGCTACAGGTCATAGACGGCCCCGTATCCGACATAAGGGTGAGCATATTCGAGAACAACAGGAGGAAGCAATCCACCCGGACGAACCAGTTCGGGGAATTCAACCTCAGGTTCACACCAGACTTCAACACTGTGAGGATTGAATTCGAAGGGCCGGATTATACGCTCTCGAGAATCATTTCCGTCACGAGGGACAGCGACGTCGAGCTCGACGTCATTCTGCAGATATCCCCCGGCGCGATATTCGTCGAGAACTGGGTTGTATTCCAGAACCGCATACGCGCCAGCGGCTTTGACGAGATAATCTTCGATTCCCTCGAAGCCGACTTCAACATAGACGGGAACGGAAACGACTGCATAAGCGCAAAGGGCGACTCCAGGATCGAGATCGCCGCACGTAACATTTCGCTCATCGACTGCAAGGAAGGCATTCGCGCCGAGAACTTCGGCTTCGTCCTTCTCGAAGCTGACGAGGACATCAGCGTAAGCGCGAATCGGGACGGCATCAGGACGAACAACAACACTTTCGTAAGGCTGGCCCGGACGGTGACTCCGGTAGACAACAACATATTCGTGACTTCGCTCAGGGAAAACGGCATCAGGGCTTCGGGTTCTTCGGCCGTGGAGATAGACCCGCAGAACGAGTGCACGATAAGCGGCGCGAAATTGGCTGTCGATCAGAGCGGAACGTCTAACGTAAACCCGAGCACCTGCACGCTCATAGACGGATAGAAGATTTATTCACACGAGAACACGAACCGGCAAGAGCTAGTGCGCTTCGGCCCAGTTCTTGCCGGTTCCCATTTCGACGATAACAGGCACCTTCAGCTCCCACGCCCCTTCCATCTCGGCCTTCACCATTCTTGAAAGAGCCTCGATCTCACCTTCGGGAACCTCGAAAAGAAGCTCGTCGTGCACCTGTAGTATCATGCGGGATTTAAACCCCCGGGCGAGCTCGTCGTGGATTCTTATCATGGCTATGTTTATGATGTCGGCGGCGGAGCCCTGAATGGGAGTGTTCATGGCGGCGCGCTCGCCGAAACCCTTCCTGTTCCTGTCCCCGGACTTCAGCTCGGGTATCGGGCGGCGGCGGCCGAGGATAGTTTCAGCGTATCCCTTTTCAACCGCATCGGATATCGTTTTGTCTATATATTCCCTGACCTTTCCGTAACGCTTGAAGTACTCGTCTATGTAGCTCTTGGCTATAGATACGGAAGTCCCCAGCTGCCGCGCCAGGCCGAACGCGCTTATGCCGTAGATGATGCCGAAGTTTATGCTCTTCGCGAGCCTCCTCATGTCGGGCGTTACGAGGTCTTCGGTTACCCCGAATATCTCGGCCGCGGTCCTGCTGTGAATATCGCTCCCCGTGCGGAACGCCTCTATGAGGCTTTCGTCGTCCGAAAAGTGTGCGAGAAGCCTGAGCTCTATCTGCGAATAGTCCGCCGAGAGAAGAACGCTCCCGTCGTCGGGTACGAAGGCCTCTCTTATGCGCCTCCCCTGCGCCGTTTTAATCGGTATGTTCTGAAGGTTCGGGTCGCTCGAGCTCAGCCGCCCGGTAGACGAGCCCACCCTGCTGAAAGAGGTGTGGAGCCTCCCGGTCGAAGGATTAATAAGCCTGGGGAGAGAGTCGAGGTAGGTCGATTTCAGCTTTGAAAGCGTCCTGTGCTCGAGAACTTTTTCGGGGACTGAGTGGAACTTCCCGAGGTCAGTCAGTACTTCGACGTCCGTCGACGACTCGCCGGTTTTGGTCGTCTTCTTCTGCGGAAGACCGAGCGTATTGAAAAGGACGTCCCTCAGCTGGATCGGAGAGTTGAGATTAAACTCGTAGCCCACTTCGGCGTAGATCTCTTTTTCGAGCTCGGTGAGCCCGGCTTCGAACTCCCGTGAAAGCTCCTTCAGCTTAACAGGGTCCACCCTGACGCCGTTCATCTCTATTCGCGCGAGCACCTCTATGAATTTCAGCTCGGTCTCCATGTAAACATCGAGAACGCCCGTTCTCTCGAGCTCCGGCGCGAGCTTCTTGTAAAGCATCATCGCGACGTCCGAGTCTTCGCACGAGTAAACTTTGGCCTTCTCTATCTCGACCTCGTCGAACGGAATCCTGGTCTTACCGGAACCCGTAACGTCCTTGTACGATATCATCATGTGGCCGAGGTATATTCTCGAAAGCTCGTCGAGGCCGTAGCTGAGCCGGGAGGAGTCGACCATGTGGGCGGCGATCATCGTATCGAACGATATGCCCATGAGAGTGATTCCGTTCCTTTCAAGGACGACGATTTCGTACTTCACATTCTGGCCGATCTTCCGGATCGACTCGTCTTCCAGAACGGGTTTTAATTTCGAGAGCACCTGAGGGAGCGGGAGCTGCTTTAACGCAGCGTCGACGAGCGCCCTGTGGGCAACCGGTATGTAATATGATTCGTGCGGCGCGGGGGAAAGCGTTATGCCGACAATATCCGCCAGCATAGGATCGGGGGATGTCGTTTCCAGGTCGACCGACACCTCTCCTGTTTCTCTTATCCGCTCTATTACACTTTCGAGCTCATCTTCCTTGAAAATCGCTTTATAGCCGTCATAAGAAACTATGTCGCCTGTCTCTTCGCTCACATTTTTGGCCGCGGGCGTTTCTTCGAGCTCGCCGAGCTCACGCATGAGGTTCTTGAACTCGAGCTCGCGGAACAGGTTTCCCAGCTTCACCTTGTCGAACCCCTCGTACCTGAAAAGCGGCGCACCGATTTCCATGTCTATATCCGTCTTGATCGTCGCCAGCTGCCGGCTCATAAGCGCGTCTTCTTTCTTTTCCCGTATGAGCTTCGCCCACCTCTCGGGCAATCCCGGCGGATCGGCGAGGAGGGCTTCGAGCGAGCCGTAATTCTTTATGAGGCTTACGGCTGTTTTTTCGCCGATACCCTTTACGCCCGGGATGTTGTCGATGGCATCTCCCGCAAGGGCGAATATATCGAGGACCTTATCCGGCGGCACGCCGTACTTTTCTATCACGTCGGCGACGCGTGTCGTCTTGTTCTTCATCGTGTCGAGGAGCGTAATCCTGTCGGAGACGAGCTGCCCGAAATCCTTGTCGCCCGTTACGATGACTATTTCGAGATCTTCGCCCTCCATTCTCTTCGCGATCGTTCCTATTATGTCGTCCGCCTCGTACCCCTCCATCATGAACTGGGGAATATTAAAGGCGTCCACTACATCGAATATTCTCTGGAACTGCGGGACTAGATCATCGGGCGGGGCCGACCTGTTTGCCTTGTAGAGGCTGTACATCTCGTTCCTGAACGTATCGCCCTTTGCGTCGAACACCATCCCCAGAAGGAAAGGGTTGTAGTCCTTGATGAACTTGAAGAGCATCGAGCTGAACCCATACACGGCGTTTGTCGGGAAGCCGGAAGAGGTGCTGAGATGCCTTATTGCGTAGTATGCCCTGAATATGTACGAGCTGCCGTCGATGAGGTATAAAACCGGTTTTTCCATAAGGGTAAAGTTTAGGAGTTTATAAGGGGGGTGTCAAAAACAGGAGAGAGATCCTGGTCGGCAGCCCAAAATCCCGTCCGGCGCCTTCCCGCACCGGACCTCTTTCCCTTTATATTTCCCCGGGAATATAATAATATGGATATCAGTCGTACCACGCAGAGGAGGGGAAGCTCATGAAATCTATTCTTATTCAGTGGATCATAAGCGCGGCGAGTCTTCTGATAGTTGCCCACATACTTCCGGGCTTTCAGGTGGACAGCATCGGGACAGCCCTTTTCGCGGCTGTCATCATAGGCCTCATAAACGCGACGATCGGCCTCTTTCTCAAGATTATCACGATCCCTCTGTCCATCCTCACTTTCGGAATATTTCTGCTGGTGATAAACGGGCTCATGCTTATGCTCGCGAGCTCGCTCGTTTCAGGATTTAACGTCGCCGGATTCTGGACTGCCTTCTTCGCGGCGCTCATACTCGCGATCGTGATCACGCTCCTGAGGTCGCTTCTCGGCACTAAATAAAACGTCTAGAGGCTCGGCTGCACTATGATTTTTATGGAATCGCGGGCTTCCTCGACCATCCTGAAGCCAAGCCCCGTTTCTGAAAGCGGGAGCCTATGCGTCACCATATCCGCTACGTTCACGCGGCGCGCCCTTATGAGCTCAAGCGCGAGCGCCAGGTCTTCGGGCGAGGCCGCATAGGAGCTTACGGTCTTTATACCCGACCACCAGTAATCGTTGAAAGGAACAGACATTTTCGCTTCGGGACCCGACGGCGCAAAGAAGAGGATCGTCCCGCCGCTGTCGGTGAGACTGAACGCGCTTTCTATGGCCGAAACAGCCCCCGTGCAGACTATGACCATGTCGGCGAGCCTGCCCTCGTTGAGCTCCCTTACGCGCGTGGCCACGTCGCCCCCGGCGTTTATCGCGGCGTCGGCGCCGAAATCGAGCGCGGCCCGTAGCCTGTAGTCGTTGACGTCGGTGGCCATGATGCGTCCCGCGCCGAGGGCCTTCGCGAGCTGAATGTGAAGGAGGCCCGTGATGCCGCTTCCCATGACGAGGACGCTGTCAGTCATGCCGAACCCGGCCAGGCGCTGGCCCCTTATGACGCATCCGAGAGGCTCTACGAACGAGGCCTCGTCGTATGTGACTTCGTCCGGGAGCTTTAACACTCCCCTGTCGACATTTATAGCCGGTATGCGTATGTATTCCGAGAATCCGCCCGGGTCGAAGTGAGTTGTCCTCAGCGTTTGGCACGAGGAATGATTTCCCCTGAGGCAGTAGCGGCATGTGTTGCAGGGCACGTGATGCGTCGCTATGACGCGGTCCCCTGGGGCGAATTTCTGAACCCCTTCGCCGACTTCCGCGACTTCGCCCGCGACCTCGTGTCCGAGGACGAGCGGGGCCTTCGGGAGCCGGTACCATTCCATGAGGTCGCTCCCGCATATGCCGCTCGCGTGGACCTTCATGAGAATCTCGCCCGGGCCGATCGAGGGCACCGGCATCTCTTCGAGCCTCACGTCGCTGTTCCTGTAGTACATGGCTACGCGCATAAATTTCCCCTGGGCGTTACGGATATTGTCGAACGACTCGGCTGCTTATATTCGGACCGGATTTACGCGCTCGCCACCTTTCTCGATTCTTCGCTCCTGAGAGAAAGGTAGAGGTCGTGCGCCTGCTTCGGGTTGTTGTTTTCGTGAACTATCGAGCGCACCGCTCGGAGCATCGCGACCGGGTGGCTGTTCTGCCAGATGTTCCTTCCCATGTCTACGCCGACTGCGCCCTGCTGGATCGCGCTGTGTGTAATCTCGAATACGTCCATCTCGGTTTCGAGCTTTGGCCCGCCGGCTATCACTATCGGAGCAGGGCAGCTTCCCGTAACCTTTTCGAACTCCTCGCAGTAGTAGGTCTTCACGATGTGGGTTCCGAGCTCGGCGCATATGCGGCACGAGAGGGAAAGATACCTGGCGTCCCTCTTTTCGAGCTCCTTTCCGACGGCCGTGATACCGAGGACAGGTATGCCGTATTCCTCGCCCAGATTAATGAGCTCGGCGAGGTTGAGAAGGGTCTGCCTTTCGTGGTCGCTACCGACGAATACGGATATACCAACGCCGGCGACGTTGAGCTTTATCGCATCCTTAAAGGACGTCGTAAGTCCCTCGTTCGAAAGGTCGGCGCCGATGATGCTCGTTCCGCCGGAAACCCTTAAAACGACGTTCGCGCCGGAATCCGGGTCGACGGAGGTGCGGAGCACGCCGCGGGTGAGCATTATGGTGTCCGCGTATGGCATAAGCGGGGCTATCGTGTCCCTAGGAACCTCGAGGCCGTGTGTCGGCCCGAGAAAATAACCATGGTCGAAGGCAAGCATAACCGCCCGTCCTGTCTTGGGGTTTATTATCCTCGCCATCCTGTTTTTCATGCCCCAGTCCATATCGCGGCACCTCCGTTTGAATGTGATTTTCTTTCAAGAATTTAAAGTAACGTATTGGTATTGTCAATCGATCGAAGCCGGCCTCCCGGGCCGTAAAACCCGCCGTTAAAGCGATGTAAGCACTGCGAAGAGCAGGCGGACATCAAATTAGCAACTGCACATAATAGTTCATTAATATCACGTAATCTAGCCTAATTATAACATTTTGCCGCGAGAGCGATGTAAGCAGATGCGAAAATTTTACTTGACTGAGGCGTTTTGAGTCTTAAATTATATTATTAGGAGAAAGCCATGAGCAGATACGAACAGGGTATTGAGAAATTCAGGGAAATCAAGGGTGAGGGCGCGGAGAAGTCCCTAGAGCGCCTGAAGTCCTTAAGCCCGGACCTCACCCGGTACATTATGGAATTCGCTTTCAACGACATATACAGCAGGCCCGGGCTCGACCTCCGGTCGAGGGAGATCGCCACTATAGCGGCCCTTACAGCGCTCGGGAACGCCGCCCAGCAGATCAAGGTGCATACAATATGCGCCCTGAACGTCGGGGTTACAAAGGAGGAAATAGCCGAGGTTATCCTTCAGATGGCCCTTTACGCCGGCTTTCCGGCAGCTATAAACGCCATGCAGGCTGTAAAAGAAGCTTTCGAGGAATACGACAAGCAGAACCCGGGGTCGATAAAACCGGCCGGCGGAATCGATATTCATAAAAAGAAAGCCATATCCGCATGAGAGAACCTTCGTCAGGGACCGTTAACGTTAACGGCATAAACATCTATTACGAAGTGCATGGCTCGGGCGAGCCGCTGCTCCTTATAGAGGGCCTCGGGTATTCGAGCTGGATGTGGTATAAGCAGGTCCCCGTTCTCTCGAAGAGTCACAAGGTCATAATATTCGACAACAGGGGAGCGGGAAATACCGACAAGCCGGATTCGGAATACACGATCGAGCTCATGGCCAGAGACGCGGCCGGGCTTTTAAAAGAGATGGGAGTCGAATCGGCGCACGTGCTCGGTGTTTCCCTCGGCGGGTACGTCGCCCAGGAGCTTGCCGTAACTGAGCCGGGGATGGTCAGGAATCTCGTTCTGGTTTCGACCAACTCCGGGCCCGGGAAGCTGATCACGGGGAAGTCGCCGTTCTTCAACGGCTTCCTCAAGCTCTGGGGATTTCTACCGACCGCATTCGACTCATCGCGCGGCCCGGTCCGCCTCGAGTACGCAAAGAACGACGAGGAGCGTATGAGATACGGTCTCTCGCTCGCGTTCTCGGAAGAGTATTTCAAGAACAATTCGGATGAAATCGACAAGATCGTGGAATGGAGGCTCGAAAACCCGCAGCCCGAATACGCCTGGAGAAGGCAGCTCTTGGCGGGCATAGGCTACGATTCGTCGCCGCGCTCTGGAGAGATTAAATCGAAGACGCTGCTCATTAACGGCGCCCAGGACAGGATTATTTCGCCCGAGAGCGCGCTTAAGTTATCCAAGCGGATACCTGACTCGACACTTGTCGTGCTGGAGGGGGCGGGACACCTTCTCTTCATCGAACGGGCCGAGGAATTCAACGCGCATGTCCTTGGCTTCCTCAGAGATTCCGAAAAGACCGAAGAGCCTTCGGCCGACGGGATGCAAAAAGCCTTCTGGAAAAAGGTCAAAGCCCTTATGCCTTCGAAGGGCAAAAGAAAGAGCCCGAACGCGGGAAGCTGACCGAGACCGGCTTTTCACTCCGTCTACTTAACCCCGAGAACAGAATTCTTAGCCGCTTTGAATGCATCGAGCGCCGCGTCTATCTGGTGTTCCGTGTGGGTCGCCATGATGGTCACCCTTATCCTGCACATCCCGGGCGGCACCGACGGCGGCCTGACCGCCGGCGTGTAAACCCCCCGCTCCCTCAGAACTGACGCGAACCTGAGCGCCGGGGCAGCCTCGCCCACGAGAACGGGAATTATCGCCGAATCGGACGGCATGACCTTGAGCCCCATTCCCTCTATTCCGGATTTGAAGCGGCGTATGAGTGTCCAGAGACGTTCCCTCCTTTCGGGCTCGTTCTCGATGATGTCGATCGCAGCGAGGGAAGCGGCGAGGGATGGCGCAGGCAGGGACGTGTCGAATATATAGCTCCTCACGCGGTTCCTTATAAAGTCGACGAGCCTCCGGCTCCCGGCTACATAGCCGCCGAGCGATCCCACTGCTTTTGAGAGCGTGCCCATGACGACAGGCACGCGCGCCTCGACGCCGAAGTGCTCGGTGGCGCCGCTGCCTCTCCTGCCGAGAACACCTGTTGCGTGCGCCTCGTCAACCATGAGCATGGCCCCGTATTTTTCGGAGAGCCCTGTAATTTCAGGGAGCGGTGCTATGTCACCGTCCATGCTGAATACTGTGTCGGTTACTACGAGCTTTCTGCACTTTCTGTCGCTGTCCTCGCGAAGGAGCGATTCGAGGTGGTCAGCGTCGAGGTGTTGATAGATTTTAATATCGGCCTTCGAGAGCCTGCACCCGTCTATTATCGAGGCGTGGTTGAGCTCGTCGCTGTAGACGACGTCGCCCTCGCCGACGAGCGATGATACGGTGCCGACGTTGGCCAGGTATCCCGAGCTGAACAGTATGGCGGCTTCGGTTTTTTTAAAACGGGCGATGCGGTCTTCGAGCTCATGGTGAAGATCGGTGCTCCCGCTTACGAGACGAGAGCCACCGGAGCCAGTGCCATATTTTTCGAGCGCCTCACTCGCGGCCTTTTTCACCACCGGGTCCACCGAAAGCCCTAGGTATCCGTTCGAGCCGAGGAGAATGTAGCTCTTGCCATCTATAGTTATCTCGGGGGCCTGCCCTGTTTCGAGCTCTGTCAGGACGCGGAAGAGGTCTTTCTCCCTTATACGCGTCAAATCGTCTTCAATCCAGTCGAGTGGGTGTTTCATAGCGTAAGACTCAGGGACGCCCGGGATCGGGCTCACTTTCCGTCGCGCGTCTTATGGATTCGTATGTGACGCGGACGAGTTTTTTTAGATCGTCCATAGGGATTCCGAGCGGCGGCATGAGGACGACGACGCTCCCGAGCGGGCGGAGGAGGACTTCGTTCTCCATCGCCTGCTCCGCGACCTTCCAGCCCATGGCCGCCCCGGGGGCGTAGGGCTCGCGGGATTCCTTATCGAGAACGAGCTCTATCCCCGCCATGAGGCCCTTGCTCCTGACGTTGCCGACGTGAGGGAGCCCTTCGAATTCCCTGAGCTCTTCTTCGAAGTAGGCGACCTTTTCCTTCATCGCTTCGAGCGTGTCATTATTCCTGAACGCCTCGAGATTCCCGCGCGCCGCCGCGCAGGATATGGGGTTCCCGGCGTAGCTGTGGCCGTGGTAGAAGGTTTTGAACTCTTCGTAGTCCCCGAGGAATGCGCTATATATCTCTTCAGTGGTGATGGTTGCAGAGAGTGGGAGATAACCTCCAGTCATCCCTTTTCCGAGGACGAGTATGTCGGGCGTCACGCCCTCGTGCTCGCAGGCGAACATCTTGCCTGTCCTGCCGAAGCCGGTTGCAACTTCATCCAGTATGAGAAGAACTTCGTATTCGCCGCAATATTCCCTGACGCGCGCTAGGTATCCCTCGGGCGCGACTATCATGCCGCCCGCCGCCTGGACGTAGGGCTCCATTATGACGGCGGCGATTTCTTCGTGGCGGCTCTCGAGGATTTTCCCGAGCTCGTCCGCGCACGCGACGGCGCAGGACGGATACTCCTTCCCGAGCGGGCACCTGTAGCAGTAATACGACGGCGCGCGGATCGTTTCGAAAAGGAGCGGCTTGAACGCGGCGTGAAAGAGGTCTATTCCGCCGACCGACACCGCGCCGAGGGTATCGCCGTGGTAGCCGTTGTCGAGGCAGACGAATTTCGTCTTGCCGGGACGGTCCTTTCTCTGCCAGTATTGAAAAGCCATCTTGAGCCCGGCTTCGACTGCGCTCGCGCCGTCGCCGGAGTAAAAGACCTTCCTGAGCCCGGGCGGGCAGATGTCGATAAGCTCCTTTGCGAGAAGGGCGGCCGGGGCGTTCGTCACGCCGAGAAGCGTGCTGTGGCCGAGCGTTTCGACCTGCTCTTTTATAGCGTTATCTATTTCGGGGACCTTGTGGCCGTGTATGTTAACCCAGAGCGAGGAAACGCCGTCTATATATTTCCGGCCTTCGGAATCGAAGAGATACGCGCCTTCGCCGCCGACGATCACGACGGGCTCTTTCTCTTCGTACTCCTTCATCTGTGTGAAGGGGTGCCATACGAATTCCCTGTCGTAAGCCCCTATCTGTTTCGTTTTATCCGGCATAGGCTTCGCTGAAAATCAAGGCCTGTTCCGAAGGCCCGAATCAAGGCCCGCCGGCAGGCCGTCAGTTAACGTCTCTTCTGACCGGCATTTGGAGGTCGTCGAGCATTCTGAGATCTTCTTCTGGTGACCGCCCGGGCGTGGTGAGGTAGTTTCCGAGGATCATGGCGTTCGCCCCTGCGAAAATCCCCATCGATTGCATGTCGCGGAGCGTGACTTCCCTCCCGCCCGCCGTCATGAGTATCTTGTCCGGGAGTATGAGCCTGAAAATCGCGATGGTCTTCACGGCCTCCATAGCGGGGACGGTCGAGAGCTTTTCGAAGGGCGTTCCCGGCCTCGGGTTTATGAAGTTGATCGGGACCCAGCTCGGACCGAGATCCCTCAGCTCGAACGCGAGCTCGAGCCTCTGGGTCGTAGACTCGCCGAGCCCGAGTATGCCACCGCAGCAGAGATTCATGCCGGCCTCTTTCACGAGCATCGCCGTCCGGAGCCTGTCGTCGTAGGAATGGGTCGTGCAGACGTTTGGAAAGTAGCTCCTGCAGGTTTCGAGGTTGTGGTTATAGCGCCAGACTCCGTGCTCCTTGAGCTCGCGGGCCTGTTCCTCCTTGAGGTCGCCCAGGGAGCATCCGATTTTAAGGCTTGTGTTTTCGCGGAGCATGTCGACGGCTTCGAGCACCTTCTTGAAAATCCTCGGGGTCGGCCCCTTTGCGCTTATGACTATGCAGAAATCCATCGCGCCCATTCTCTCGGCCTGCCTCGCGGCGAGGAGTATCTTTTCCGCGGCCATGAGCGGATGCGCGTTGACTTCCGTATCGAAGTGCGCCGACTGCGAGCAGAAGGAGCAGTCTTCGGGGCAGTTGCCCGTCTGGGCGCTTATGATCGAGCGGAGGAAAACCCCGTCGCCCTTGTATTTAAGGGTGACCTTCCTGGCGAGTGATATGAGGTCGGCCATCTCCGGGCCGGGTATCTCGTATAACCGGAGCGCCTCTTCGAACGTTATGGGCTCTTCTTTTACAAGGAGTTTTTCGGATACGTCGCCGAGAATGGAAATTGTCTCTCCCCCCTTTGGAAAAATTCTGGTTTTCTTAGATTACAGGAACGGTTTTTGTTGTCAACAACAAGCCCCGGACGGACCGCGACACCTGCAGATACCAGAATGCGGAATGGTATAATTTTCAGCATATTGAAGATTTTTGCTTAACTATCGGATACAATTATTATAGAGAGGGGTTCTTTGTAGCTGAAAGTATTTGACGACCGCAGTCTATTCACATGCTGCTGCGGGCGTTTTCTGCCTAGTTTTGTCAATATCACTACAGCCCTCAGACTACACCGCTCAGGATCGTAACAGTCAGAAGGGGAAATCTATATGGAACAAGTTTTGACTCTGGAAGAAGCGGCGCAGTATCTGAAAGTTGCCAAGCCGACGCTTTACAGACTGCTCGAAGACGGAAAGATACCGGCGTTCAAGGTCGGGAACCAGTGGAGGTTCACGAGAGAGCTCATAGATAAGTGGCTCTGGGACCAGCTGCCCAAGAAGAAGAACGTGCTCGTGCTAAACGACGACGAATCGGTTACCACGGAGCTTAAAAGAATCATTAACTCGGAAGGGCACGACGTCGTAACGTCCGGCAGCGGACGCGGGGTAGCGGGGCTCCTCGAGGATGCGGCGTTCGACCTCATTTTTTTGGATCTCATGCTTCCGGATGTTAACAGCCTCGAGGTGCTGAGGGAGATAAAGAAGCTCAAGAGCGACCTGCCCGTCGTCATCATAACCGGATACCCGGACGGCGAGCTGATGAACCGGGCCCTCGAGCTCGGGCCGATATCGGTCCTCAAGAAACCGTTTAACAGGCAGCAGCTGACCGACCTTTTATCCATACTTATCGCCCCGCCCCTTAGCTCTGGCAGGGGGAAGAAACAGGCCGCAGCCGCGGACTGAACTGCGAACGGCCGACCGTTTAATATCGTCGATCGCCGATGGGCCCGGGAACGGGCGCGCCCGGACCCGGGTCTTACGGTAACCCCCTTTATGGCTAATTCCAAAAAAATTGGATAGTATTTTCGAAAGGAACCCAGGGAGGTATGCCACAGTGACAGCCACGCTCAGAAAGTACGGCCTCTTTATCGACGGAAAGGAAACGGATTCTGTTTCGGGAAAGACCTACGTGAGGGAAAATCCGGCGACGGAGGAGCCTCTCGCGGAGATAGCGGAGGCCGGGCCCGAGGACGTGGACAAGGCTGTCGCCGCCGCAAGGGCCGCATTCGGCAAGTGGTCGAAAGTGCCCGTATCGGAGCGTCTCAAGACGATACGCAGGATAGCCGACGCGCTCGAAAAAGAGAGGGACAAACTGGCACTCACGAACACTCTCGAAACCGGGAAACCCATACGCGAGAGCAGGCTTGTCGAAACGACCGGCGCGATCAGGACGCTCGAATACTATTCCGGGACGGGCGTCCTCCTGAACGGCGAGAGCATCATGGTTTCGGAAAGCCAGATGACTGTGACCGTTAAGGAGCCGCTCGGGGTGGCCGCGCAGATAATCCCATGGAACTTCCCGCTTCTCCTCTCCTTCTGGAAAATATCCGCGGCGCTCGCCGCCGGATGCACCATAGTTCTTAAGCCCGCCGAGCACACCCCCTGCGGCATACTCGAAGCCGCCAGGATATGCAGCGAGGCCGGGCTTCCAGACGGCGTGCTTAACGTCGTCCCGGGAGAGGGCTCCATAGCGGGACGTGCGCTGGTATCCCATCCCGGCGTGGCGAAAGTCGCCTTCACTGGCTCGACAGAGGTGGGGAGAGAGGTGATGAAGTCCGGGGCCGAAACCATAAAACGCGTTACGCTCGAACTCGGCGGCAAGGCGCCGTGCATAGTTTTCGAAGACGCCGAGATAGACAACATGATAGAGGCCGGGCTCAGGGGAGGTTTTTTCAACCAGGGCGAGAACTGCACGGCCATAACGAAGCTCCTCCTTCACGAAGACATATACGACAAGTTCCTCCCGGCATTCATAGACAGGGTAAAGAAGATACGCGTAGGCGACCCGCTCGACGAAAAGACAGAGATCGGGGCAGTGATATCGCGGGAGCACTTCGAGAGGGTCGGCTCTTATTTCGAGAAGGGTGTTCAGGAAGGCGGGCAGGTCCTCCACGGCGGCGGCAGGCCGGCGCACCTTAAGAGGGGATACTTTTTCGAGCCGACAGTGATAGCCGACGTCGAGCCCGACGCGACGATCGCATGCGAGGAGATATTCGGCCCGATAGTAGCAGTCATACCGTTCAAAACGGAAGAGGAAGCGATAAGGATAGCCAACAACACCGTTTACGGGCTTGCGGGCGGGGTATGGACGCGCGACATTAAGAGGGCACTCAGGGTAGCGAAGGCTGTTAAAGCCGGCTATGTGTGGGTAAACACATACGGCGGCATAATTCCCGAGGTGCCTTACGGCGGGTTCAAGCAGAGCGGCATAGGAAAGGAGCTCGGTCCGGACGGCCTGGACATGTACCTCGAAACCAAGGCCATAAACATCTTCACAGGCGACAAGATACCGTCGTGGTACACGGGATAATCCCGGCTCTGTAAAACCCCCGATTTAGACCTCCGTCGCGCGCACTCCGCGTGCAAAGGCACTCCCTAATCTATTCATCGGAAAAAGAGAGAATCGAAAGACGCGATGCCCGCATGTTAGTGATGCGGCGCCGTAAACATCAGGGCAGGACAGTCGAACCCATGAGGTAGCGGTCGCACTCCCTTGCAGCTTCGCGCCCTTCGTTAATAGCCCAGACAACGAGGCTCTGCCCGCGTCTGGCATCGCCGGCGGCGAATACCCCTTTGATGTTGGTGTTGTATTTTCCGTACTCGGCTTTGGCGTTTGTCCTGTCGTCGCGTTCGACGTTCAGCTGCCGAAGGAGATTCTCCTCCGGGCCCAGGAATCCGAGCGCAAGGAATACGAGATCGGCCGACCAGACCTTCTCGGTCCCGGAAACCTCCCTGAAAGAAGGCCTGCCGTTTTCGCCCATCACCCATTCTATCTGGATCGTGTGAAGCTCTTTGACGTTCCCCTCGGCGTCGCCCGCGAACCTGGTTGTCAGCACCTGGTACTTTCTCGGGTCTTCGCCGAAGACTGTCATAGCTTCTTCCTGGCCGTAGCTGAGCGTATACACCCTCGGCCACTGCGGCCAGGGATTGTCGGGAGCCCTCGTTAGCGGCGGCTGGGGAAGTATCTCGAACTGAAGAAGGCTCCTGCATCCGTGGCGCATAGCGGTTGCGACGCAGTCTGTCCCGGTGTCGCCTCCGCCGAGGACTATGACGTCTTTATCCTTTGCGGAAATATAATTGCCGTCGCTGTGGCCGCTGTCGAGAAGGCTCTTCGTGTTGGCCTTGAGGAACTCCATCGCGAAGTATATGCCCTTGAGCTCCCTTCCGGCGACGGGGAGGTCGCGCGGCTTGGTGGCGCCTGTGCAGATGACAACGGCGTCGAATTCCTTGAGAAGCTTGTCGGCTGGATAGCCTTTTCCTATTTCGGTGTTGGTGACGAACTCGACCCCGCTCTCCCTCAAGAGATTGACCCTCCGCTCGACGACGAATTTGTCGAGGTGAGGATTCGGGATGCCGTACATCAAGAGCCCGCCTATCCTGTCGTCCCTCTCGAAGACCGTTGCAAGGTGCCCTGCCTTGTTGAGCTGGGCGGCGCAGGCAAGCCCCGCCGGGCCCGAGCCTATGACGGCGACTTTCTTTCCGGTTCTCTCTTCCGGGATCTCCGGCAGGACCCATCCTTCTTCGAATCCCTTATCTATTATCGTGCACTCTATCGTTTTTATCGTGACCGGGGGCTCGCTGATTCCGAGCACGCAGGACCCTTCGCACGGTGCCGGGCAGATTCTCCCCGTAAACTCCGGGAAATTGTTGGTCTTGTGAAGACGCTCGAGCGCCTCCCGCCATAGCCCTCTGTATACTAGATCGTTCCATTCCGGTATGAGGTTGTTAACCGGGCAGCCGGAGGTCATGCCGTTTATCATGGTCCCTGTCTGGCAGAAAGGAATCCCGCAGTCCATGCACCGCGCACCCTGGATCTTGAGCTTGGCGTCCGGAAGGTGCTTGTGAAATTCCTTCCAGTCATTTATGCGCTCTCCGGGTGAACGGTCGGGCTCGAGCTCTCTGTCGTATTCCATAAAACCAGTAGGGTCACCCATTAAACTTCCTCCAGTCTATTCTCCGGAACGGATACTGCTCCGTCCGTTTACTAAAAAATGTGTGGTTGAAGGGGAACTAATTACCGCTCACACGGGCAAGGTCGTTTTTGTTCTCTTCAAACGCCGCCATGAGGGCTTCGTCCCCGCTAAGTCCGGCCTGCTGGACTTTTTTAAGGGCTTCAAGCATTCGCTTGTAATCCTTTGGCATCACCTTCACAAACTTTTCCGACATCGCGGCCCACCGCGCGAGAATGTCCCTGCCCTTCTCGCTATGAGTATATTCGACGTGCCGCTTTATCATGCTCCTTATCTCTTCGAGGTTCTCTTCGTCCGGCGTTTCGAGCGCGACCATTTCCTTATTGCAGTGAACGGCGAAATCGCCCTGCTCGTCGAGCACGTAAGCCATCCCGCCCGACATGCCCGCGGCGAAGTTCCTTCCTGTCGGGCCTATAACCAGGACCCGTCCGCCCGTCATGTATTCGCAGGCGTGGTCGCCGACTCCCTCGACGACAGTATGAACGCCGCTGTTCCTGACGCAGAACCTCTCGCCGGCACGGCCGCGTATATACGCTTCACCACCTGTCGCGCCGTAAAACGCGACGTTGCCGGTTATGACGTTGTCTTCGGCTTTGAATGTCGACCCCTTCGGCGGATAGACGATTATCTTTCCGCCCGAGAGACCCTTGCCGATATAGTCGTTGGAATCGCCTTCGAGTATCATCGTCATCGATCTCGGAGCGAAAGCGCCGAAGCTCTGCCCGGCGGAGCCCATGAAATGAAGGCGTACGGTATCCTCGGGGAGGCCGTCGCTCCCGTATTTGCGGGTGAGCTCGCTGCCGAGTATGGTGCCTACGGTTCTGTTGACGTTCTTTATCGGCAGTATGGCCTCGATGTGTTCGCCCTTTTCGAGTGTCGGCTTGCATATGTCGAGGAGCATAGTCACGTCGAGCGCAGCTTCGAGCCCGTGGTCCTGCTGCATCTGGTTGTAGCGGCCCCAGTCGAGCGGAACGTCCGGCTCGTAGAGAATGTCTGAAAGATCGATGCCCCTTGCCTTCCAGTGGTCGATAACCTTTCTCATTTCGAGCTTGTCTGTACGGCCGACCATTTCGTTTATAGTCCTGAAGCCGAGCTGGGCCATGATCTCTCTCACTTCTTCAGCTATAAAGCGCATGAAGTTAACGACGTGACCCGGGTCGCCGATGAACTTCTTCCGAAGCTCTGGGTTTTGCGTGGCGACGCCCACGGGGCATGTGTCGAGATGGCAGACTCGCATCATGATGCAGCCGAGGACTATCAGCGGCGCCGTGGCGAAGCCGAACTCCTCGGCCCCTAGAAGCGCCGCTATGATGACGTCCCTTCCTGTCTTCATCTGGCCGTCCGTTTCGAGGACGACCCTGCTTCTTAAATTGTTGACTAGGAGCGTCTGGTGCGTCTCCGCAAGCCCGAGCTCCCATGGAAGCCCGGCGTGCTGGATGCTGCTCTGGGGCGAAGCGCCCGTGCCGCCGTCGTAGCCGCTTACGAGTATGACGTCGGCGTGCCCCTTGGCGACGCCCGCGGCTATGGTGCCGACTCCGACTTCGGAGACGAGCTTGACGTTAATCCTCGCCCTTCTGTTCGAGTTTTTAAGGTCGTGAATGAGCTCGGCCAAGTCCTCTATGGAATAGATGTCGTGGTGAGGCGGCGGGGAAATGAGCCCTACGCCCGGCGTCGAGAGCCTGACCTTTGCAATCCAGGGGTAGACCTTCTTGCCGGGGAGCTGGCCGCCCTCGCCGGGCTTCGCCCCCTGTGCGATCTTTATCTGTATTTCGTCGCTGTTGACGAGGTATTCGCTTGTGACGCCGAATCTTCCGGAGGCAACCTGCTTTATCGCGCTCCTTTTCAGATCGCCATTAGCTTCGGGGATGTTGCGAGAAGGGTCTTCCCCTCCCTCTCCCGTGTTGCTCTTGCCGCCAATCCTGTTCATCGCTATGGCGAGGCTCTCGTGGGCTTCCTGGCTTATAGCGCCGTAAGACATGGCGCCTGTTTTAAACCGCCTGCATATCGATTCGACGGATTCGACCTCGTCCAGAGGAATCGGGTCTGATTCGAACTTGAGCTCTAAAAGCCCACGGAGAGTGTGAAGCTCTTTCGACTGGTCGTCGACGAGTGTCGAGAATCTCTTAAATGTTTCATAACTCCCGGAGCGGCATGCGTTCTGGAGCATGTGAACCGTCTTCGGGTTAAACGCGTGATGCTCGCCGCCGGAGCGCCACTGATACATTCCGCCCGCGTCGAGAGTGAGCGGGTGCGTGCCCCTTTCCGGGTATGCGGACTGGTGCCGCATGATTATTTCTTTCGTGATTATCTCTATGCCGGCCCCTTTTATTCTCGTCGGGGTCCATGTGAAGTACTTGTCAACGAACTCGTGGTTAAGGCCTATCGCCTCGAATATCTGCGCGCCGTGGTAGCTCTGGACGGCCGATATGCCTATCTTCGACATCGTTTTGACGATGCCCTTCACGAGGCTCTTTATGTAATTTTTGACCGCGGTTTTTTTGTCTATGTTCTTGAGAAGCCCTTCTTCGACCATGTCGCCGAGGGTTTCGTAGGCGAGGTAGGGATTTATCGCGCTTACGCCGTAGCCGACGAGAAGGGCGATGTGGTGCACTTCCCTCGGCTCGCCGGACTCTATAATGAGCGCGACCTTGAGCCTGTTGCCGTTACGGATGAGGTGGTGATGAAGCCCGGATGCGGCGAGGAGCGCCGGTATCGGGGCGTTGTTCTCGTCGAACCCCCTGTCTGAGAGTATGAGGAGGTTCGCACCGTCTTCTATGGCGTCGTCCGCTTTCGTGAAAAGCTCTTTAAGCGCGTCTTCGAGCCCGTCGCTTCCCTCGGCAACCGGAAAGAGCATCGGAAGCGTTACGGACTTGAAGTCGTGGTTGTCGAGGGCCCTTATGCGCTCAAGCTGCTCGTTGCTGAGTATGGGGCTGTCGAGCTTTATCATCCGGCAGCTTTCCGGTTGAGGGTCGAGTATGTTCCTTTCGGGCCCTATGGTGACCTCTGTAGCCGTGATGAGCTCTTCCCTTATAGCGTCGATAGGCGGGTTCGTGACCTGCGCGAAGAGCTGCTTGAAGTATTCGTAAAGGAGCCTCGGCTTTTCCGAGAGGACTGCTACGGGCGTGTCCTTCCCCATAGAGCCCACGGGCTCGGCGGCGTTTGCCGCCATCGGGGCGAGGATCACCCTCAGCTCTTCGAACGTGTAACCGAAAACCTTTTGCCTCTGGAGTATATCTTCGTGAGACGACCCTTCCTTGCCGTGCTCGCCGTTTGAGTCCGGAAGGTCGGAGAGGTTGACGAGGTTATCGTCGAGCCACTTCCTGTAGGGCTTTTCGCTGGCAAGCTTGCCTTTTATCTCGTCGTCCTCGACGATGCGCCCTTCGACGGTGTCGATGAGGAACATCTTCCCCGGCTGGAGCCTTCCCTTGTGGAGTATACGATCCGCCGGGACTTCGAGAACGCCGACTTCGGAGCCCATTATTACGACGTCGTCCTTCGTGACGTAGTAGCGGGAGGGCCTGAGGCCGTTCCTGTCGAGAACCGCGCCGACCTTGAAGCCGTCTGTGAATGCTATGGAAGCGGGGCCGTCCCACGGCTCCATGAGGCAGCTGTGGTATTCGTAAAATGCCTTTTTGTCCTCGCTCATAGTCTCGTGATTGGACCACGGCTCGGGGATCATCATCATGACGGCGTGCTCTATCGGGCGGCCGGCGAGCGTCAGGAATTCGACGCAGTTGTCGAAGTTGGCCGAGTCGCTGCCGTCGGGCTGTATTATCGGAAATATCCTTTCAAGCTCGGGGCCGAAGAGGTTCGTTTCAAGCACGGCCTCCCGGGCGTGCATCCAGTTGATGTTTCCCCTGAGCGTGTTTATTTCGCCGTTGTGAATTATATAGCGGTAGGGATGCGACCTGTCCCAGCTGGGGAACGTGTTGGTGCTGAAGCGCGAGTGAACGAGCGCTATGGCGGATTCCATGTCGGGGTCGCTGAGGTCGGGATAGTAAAGCTCGACCTGCCAGGTCGTGAGCATTCCCTTATATACGAGGGTTTTATGGGAGAGGCTCGGAATGTAGAAGTATTCCCCTCCCTGCATCCCGGAGAATCTTATCTCGTTCTCCGCCCTCTTTCTGATGAGGTAGAGCTTCCTCTCGTAGGCCATGCCGCCTGAGAGCTCCGGGCTCCGGGATACGAAAAACTGCATTACCCTGGGCTCGCCTTTACGGGCTGTCTCACCAAGGGAGGAGTTATCCGTCGGCACTTCGCGCCAGCCGAGGACTTCGAGCCCCTCTTCCTTTATTATCCTTTCCAAAAACGAGATGGCTTCGGCCCTGTCGGCCGCGTCCTGCGGGAGGAAGACTATGCCGGCCGCATAGCGGCCTTCGGCCGGAAGCTCTATGCCGGATTCCCCGCAGACCTTCTCGAGGAACTTGTGGGGCATCTGCATGAGTATGCCCGCGCCGTCGCCGGTATTTGTTTCGCAACCGCACGCTCCCCTGTGCTGTAGGTTCCTCAGCACTGTCAAAGCGTCGGCAACTATGCCGTGCGATTTTTTTCCCTTGATGTTTACAACGAATCCTATACCGCACGAATCGTGTTCAAATTGAGGGTCGTACAAACCCTGCTTTTTCGGGTAGCCAAAGGGCTTCATAGTAATACCTTCCTGAGGTCCCAGTTTTCTCAAAAAACTAAATTAATTCGAAGGATTGACCCGCGGTATAAGCCGATTAACCCAAAATTAAGATTAGATGAAAACAGGCACAAGTCAACACGGGAAAAACTTTCGAGAACCCCGGAGTTTATTATATCATAAAACGGGGTTAAGCGCGAAGACCGGCGGAGATTTTCTATTCCCTGTAGAGATTCGTTATCGGAAAACGGCGGTCCTTTCCGAACGCTCTTGCGGTTATCTTGATTCCGGGCGGCGCCTGGCGGCGCTTGTATTCGTTCCGGTCGACCATCTTAACAACATCCTTCACCGTGCGCGCCTCGAATCCCAGGGCCACTATCTCGCCGATGCTGAGGTCGTCTTCGACGTAGGCCTTGAGGATAGGGTCGAGGATGTCGTAGGGCGGAAGGGAGTCCGTGTCGAGCTGGCCCGGACGAAGCTCGGCCGAGGGAGGCTTAGTCAGAATGGCCTCCGGGATTACAGACGCGCCCCTCCATTCGTTGTAGTACTCGGAGAGCCTGTAAACGAGTGTCTTGGGAACGTCCTTTATGACTGCGAAGCCGCCGGCCATGTCGCCGTACAGCGTGCAGTAGCCGACGCTCATCTCGCTCTTGTTGCCTGTCGTGAGGACGAGCCAGCCGAACTTGTTGGAAAGGGCCATCAGGATGTTGCCCCTTATCCTCGCCTGGAGATTTTCTTCCGTCATATCCGCCCTGTGGCCGGAAAAAACGCCGGACATCATTTCGTTAAAGGCCGAGAACGCTCTTTCGATGGGTATCTCCAGAAGCTCCATGCCGATGTTCCGCGCGAGCTCTTCGGAATCGGTTACGCTCCCGGGGGAGCTGTAGCGGGACGGCATCGTGACGCCGGTCACGTTTTCTTTTCCCAGCGCCTCCGAAGCGACGGCGGCGACGAGGGCGGAGTCGATGCCGCCGCTCATGCCTATGACCGCTTTCGTGAAGCCGTTCTTCCTCACATAATCCCTCGTGCCGAGTACGAGCGCCTTGAAGACCTCTTCAGGGGCGGGGAGGAAATCGTTTATGGTCTGAACGATCCCGGGCTTCGGCGCCTTTTTGGATTTCACGCCGGGTATGTCTATGAGCTCCGCTTCCTCGGAGTGAGCCATGAGCGCGAGCTGCTCTTTTCTTCTTCGCGGGTCGTGTATGCGCGACCTGAAGACGCGCGACGCGTTTATGTCGGCGATTACGAAGTCTTCCTCGAAACCCTTTCCGCGCGCGAGTATCTCTCCACGCTCACCTATGACGACGCTGTGTCCGTCGAATATCAGCTCGTCCTGCCCGCCCACTATATTGCAGTAGGCTACGACGACGGAATAGTCCTTAGCGCGCGTGACGAGCATCTGCTCCCTCGCCCTGACCTTCGACATATGATACGGCGAGGAGGAGATATTGATTATGAGCTGGGCGCCGCCGAGTACGGACTGCCTTCTCGTCGGGTCGCCCGGGTACCAGATGTCTTCGCATATGTTGACGCCGAATATGACCCCGCCGAGCCTGTATACCGGCACCCTCGTTCCCGACTGGAAGTAGCGGTTCTCGTCGAATACGCCGTAGTTCGGGAGATAGTGTTTCCTGTATATGTCGACGAGCTTCCCGTCGTGTAGTATCGCGGCGGCGTTGTAGATGTCGCCGTCCCTGTCGGCGAAGCCGAGGACGACGGTTATTCCGCCCGTCGCCTTTCTGACCTCGTCGACGGCTTTCCGGTTATCGCTTATGAAGCTCGGCTTTAAAAGGAGGTCTTCGGGCGGGTAGCCGGTTACGGCGAGCTCGGGGAAGCAGAGTATATCCACGCCCAGGGCCCTCGCGGACTCGATCTGCGTAACGATTTTATCGACGTTCCCGCCTATATTACCCACGCTCAGATTTATCTGGGTAAGCCCTATTCTTAGAGTGTCGGTCACAGCTGTCGGCCCCGTAAAATCATAATACCAAGGTGATTGTAATTATTACAGTATTTTAACGCAACTAGTGCATATGGGGAAACCCGGGCTGAAAAGACCGGGCCGGAGGCGGAAAATAATGAGCTGGATCAGGCGAGCGCGACCGCGATATGTACTATATTCGCGAGGAAATGAAAGATTATGCTCGCCCACAGGGTTCCGGTGACGAGATAAAGATACCCCATTACGAGCGACGGGAAGAAGGTGAGTATGGCCTGGGCGCAGGCGGCGGCGCTGTGGTCGCCCCCGATGCAGAGGGTTATGAAATGACCGACGGTGAAAAGGGCACTTACGATCACCACGCTTTTCACTGTGTTCCCAAACCTGTGCTGGAGATATCCCCGGAAAAAGACCTCCTCGGGGAGGGCGACGAGGAGGAGCTGCGTCAGTATGAACGAATACGAGAGCCTGTGCACTACGATCGACTGCCCGGAATAGAGGCCGTAGCCCCAGACGACTGCCAGGTACGCCGCCAGAAGCAGGGCGGAAACGATGAGCCCGAGAAATATTCCCCTCGGGTGCCATTTGAGGTCGCCCGTATCGTGTTTCAGCAAAAACGGCACGGCGAGCATTATGAGCGCCGATACGGATACGACCCATGGCCACGGCAGAAATAATTTCATTAAGAGTATGGACGCTACGACGAGGGCGTAGACGGCGAGCGGGACGGCGTATACGGGTATGCTGCGACTTTTCATATCGGTAAGGGCGTAAAAATACATAACCTGCTTGAGAGGGTCAATACAGCTTATACCAGCCGATCTTGTTTATGAGGACAACGCCCCAGAGATTGACCAGGACGCTCAGAATTATTAGAAGCTTGTGGTACCACCTGAGCCTGCCGCCCATGCCGAGAAATGCGAGAATGAGCAGGAACGGGTAGAAATCGAGGGCGTACCTGTAGCCGAACTGGGTCCATCCCGTGCCGCTCTTTATGAATATGAGAAGCGCTGTCGGGATTATCGCCGCCCAGCAGGCGAGCGCAAGCCTGCTCCTTAGCCCGGCTAAGGGAACAAGAAGAAACGCCGGGGTCGTTATGAGGACGGAAAGGCTGGTCATGGAAGGGTAGACGTAGGGCCACCTGTTAATAAATTGAGGAGGTTCCAGAAGAAAGGAATAGAGATGGTATTTGATGTATGAGATGCTGAAGAGGCCCTCGTCGAACCAGGGTGACACGCGCTCCTTCGCGGCCGATATGGTATGGAGACTGTAGGCGACATCGAATGGCGAGCCGAACCTTATATAGTTGTAGAGGAAGTTGAGAAGAACGAAAATACCCGCCCCGACCGAAAAAAGGACCACGGGTTTCAGCCTCTCGGTCAGCACCCCGCGAAGGGGCGACGCGACGCCTTTATCGCTGCGCCCGAAAAACATGACTGCAAAGAACGGGAAGTTCAGTATCGTCGTCAGCCTCGAAAGATAAGAAGCGCCGAGGCATATGCCCGCCGCGATTGGCCTCTGCTTCGCCGACGCTACGGTGAAGTACACGGCCAGCATCAGAAAGAAGAAGGACGTTATATGGGCGAGATACCACACAGATCCCACGGAGGCCGTGTACCAGTGGATGGTCCCGAAACCGAAAAGTATGGCCATCCATACGGGAATCTCCCTGTCGTCAGTGAGCCTTCTGAATGTGAGATAAACGAGGGAGACGTTGATCCCGCCCATGAGAAACGACAGCAGGAGCTGGTTTGTCGATATGCCTGTGAGGGCGACGAACGGTACGAGAAGAACGGCCGGCATAGGGGGGTATATGACATACCACTTGCCGCCGCTCCGGACGAGCTCCTCGAAGTAAGAAGGGGCGCCTTCGATGTTCAGCCTTCCCTTAAGAATTGCATCGGCCAGATATTCGAAGTAATTGAATGGGTTTACAACTTCCGGCCGGCTGAAGTAGTAAGTGAGCGAGCCTGTCAGGAACAATACAAAGGCTGTCAGGGCAGGGGAGAGGGCGTCTGAGCTTTCGGCCGCTTTCCGATTCTCGCCGGTAATATGAGTATCGCGTCGGTCTTCCATTTCCGGACCCCGCATAATCTATACCCGATGTTTATAAAACTACTCACATGTCATCAAAAACACTATAGAATACCGGATACGGGTGGTAATATAAAAAAGTGAAAAATAAAAGCCCCTTCCTGGATATAAGCCTCGTTATCATATCTTCGATTGCGGCAACATTTTTCTTTTCATTTATCGCGTTCGTGATTATCGAAAACCAGTACCCGGCGTTCCTCAAGCTCTGGTACACCTGGGACTCTCACCACTACATAAATATCGCCAAGGACTGGTATACGAGCTCGACCTTACGCGAGAGAAATCTTCTGATAGTATTTTTCCCCCTCTATCCTCTGCTCATCAAAGCCGCTTCCTTTTTCTTCGGGAGCTACTTATTGTCGGGCTTGATCGTATCGAACCTGGCCTTTGCCGGGGCCGCCATATACATATACAAGCTCGCAAAACTCGATTACGACGAGGATGACGCCTGGAGGGCGCTCATATACCTGGCCGTCTTTCCGACTGCATATTTTCTCCACGCCATATACACGGAAAGTCTTTTCCTCTTCCTGACGATAGCGAGCTTTTATTACGCGAGGAGAGGGAACTGGGCGCTTTCCGGCGCGTTCGGGCTGCTGGCTTCCGCGACGAGGATAACCGGAATAGTTCTCATACCGGCTCTTATAGTCGAGTACCTGGCGCAGAAGAATTACAAGCTGAGAGAAATCAGAAAGGACGTTCTCTGGATAGGGCTTACGGCCTTCGGGCTCCTTTTTTATCTCGGAATAAATTACGCCACGTTCGGGGATCCGTTCAAGTTCCTGGAGATACAGAAGGAGCACTGGGGGAAGAAGCTCGACTGGCCATTCAACGGATTTTCACTGACCTATTACACGATGCAGTCGAGGGAGCCGGAGCATGCGCTCCTGACCGGCTGGTTCGAGATGTTCTTCGCCGCCCTCGGCTTTGCGCTGTCGATCTACGCGCTTCTCAAGGTGCGCGTTTCATACGGAGTATTCGCCTTGTTAAGCTGTGTCCTCATGACCTCGACCTGGTACTGGCAGAGCATTCCGAGGTATGTGCTCGTCATATTCCCGGTTTTCCTGTCGCTTTCCCTTCTCGGAAGGCAGCGGGCTGTCAATTTTATCATCGTTTTTTCCTCGGTTTTGCTCTATGCCATTCTCCTGCTTCAGCTCACAAGATTCAGGTGGGCGTTTTAGCAGCCTCTGCCCGTGCCGCGGGGTTTTAAAAGAATCGGGACACCGTTTAGAAGGAGGAAATTCAATGATATAATTTCCTCCTGACTAATGAATATTACGCTCGTCATACCCACCTATAACGAGGCCGAAAATGTGCCTATACTCCTTGAAAACGTGTACAGGGTATTCCGCGAGCACGGGCTCGACGGGCATGTGACCATCGTCGACGACAATTCACCCGACGGCACGTGGAAAGTCGCGGAGGGGCTAAAAGCGAAATACGAGGGACTCAGGGTTATAAGGAGGATGAGCGAGAGGGGGCTTTCCTCCGCCGTCCTGGAAGGCTTTAGGAACTCGGAAAGCGCGATACTCGGGGTCATGGACGCGGACCTCAGCCACCCCGCGGAATCGATCCCTGAAATAGTGGCTCCGATAATCAGCGGAGACGCCGAAATCTCGGTGGGCAGCCGCTACGTCAGCGAAGGGGGGATAGAGGACTGGCCTGTCCGGAGAAAGATCTCCTCCAGGCTCGCGACACTGGCAGTGCGCGGGCTTACGAGCGTCAGGGACCCGATGTCGGGCTTCTTCTTCCTTAAAAGGGAAGTCATACAGGGTGTAAAGCTGAACCCGCTCGGGTTTAAAATCGCCTTGGAAATACTCGTAAGGGGTAAATACGATAAGGTCGTCGAGGTGCCTATCACGTTCCGCGACAGGCTTTACGGCGAGACCAAGCTCGGTAGCGGCGTTATAGCCGATTATCTTCTTCACGTTGTGAAGCTTTACGCTTACAAGACGTTCTCGTAAAATATCGGCGGCGGCCCGGAATATCAGGAACCCGGTCTCCGCATGCATCTTATGACCGGAATGAATTTATGAAAACCGGAACAACCACCGACACTGCCAAAGGGGCGGCCCTTATATGCGCCGGGATATTCATCGCGACATTCGTCGTCTATTACCTCTTCCGGGAAGGCCCACCTACTCCGTATAACAACTTCGTCCGGCTTGCGGACGCGCTTCTCCATGGAAGACTTTATCTTTTAAACGACGTCTCGCACCTCGAGCTGGTGCCCTTCGACGGAAAGTATTACGTCGTCCCGCCCCCTGTGCCGGCGATACTCATCATGCCCGTCGTCGCGATATTCGGCCTCTCGACGAATCAGACCCTCATATCGATATTTTTCGGGAGCGTAAACGTCGCTCTTGCCTATCTTGTCGCGAGAGAGCTGACCGGAAAAATGAGCATCCGGCTCTGGGCAACGGCAATGTTCGGCTTCGGGACGATTCACTGGTGGACGGCGTCGTCGGGCGGCGTCTGGATGTTCTCGCACGCCGTTTCGCTGACCTTTCTTTTCCTGGCCGTGCTCCTCACCTTGAGAAAGGCCCCGCCGCTGGCATCGGGCCTCGCCCTCGGGGCTTCTTACTGGACGCGGCTTCCCACGATACTTTCATTTCCCTTTTTCCTGATAATGTATGTGGACAGGTGGTACAGGCCTGCCGCGGGGAAAAGCCTTTTCGCGCGGATAAACTTCCTTCCATTAATATGGCTAGGCCTCGGGGCAGGAATTTTCGTTCTTCTTAATGCCGGTTATAACTACCTCAGGTTCGGCTCGCCGTTCGACCTTTCGTATTACCTCATACCCGGAATCCTGGACGAAGTATGGTTTCAGAAGGGTATATTCGATGTTACCTACATTCCGAGGAATCTGAAAGTAATATTCGCCGGGCTCCCGAGGTTCATAGACGAATTCCCGTACATTACGCCGTCGTGGCACGGGATGGCGATATGGATCACGACGCCGGCCTTTATCTACGCATTTTTTGCGGGGATGAGCAGGACGATGGCTGCGTGCTGGGCCTCGATAGCGCTCATAGCGTTCGTAAATTTCTGCCACGGCACCTGGGGCTTCACGCAGTTCGGCTACAGATTCGCTCTCGATTTCTACCCGTTCCTTTTCATGCTCACTGTCATAGGTATCGACGGCGAGATAAAATGGCACCACAAATTGCTCATACTACTCGGCATAGCCGTTAACCTGTGGGGCGTTCTCTGGATCAATAAATTCGGATGGGTCGGATATTAGGCTACTTCTTGAAGACCAGATACTTGTAGCCGAGAAAATTCCACATTATAACCAGAACGATAGACGCCAGCGTGGCTATATTCGCCCAAAGGATGGGCGAGATGCCCCACCGGGGGCCGATGACGTTAACTATATAGGAGGCGACGGCGACGTTTATAAGAAGCCCTATAGCGGACACGAATATAAACTTGAAAAACTGCTTCCCCATACCGTCCCTTTCCCTGCTTTCGAATGTCCAGAACTTGTTCCAGAGATAGCTGTTGGAAACGGCGCAGAGAAAAGAGATTCCCTTGAAAGCCGAGAAGAGATATCCCTTCTCGACCTGAAATACGAACATCAGGAAGTTGAGAACGCCGAAGTCGATAGCGGTGTTCGATACGCCTATAGGGACGAATTTCCCGAACTGAAAGAGTATCCTCCACCTCTTTCCGAGATGAGACGACGCATAGACCCCGAGGGCGACCGAAAAGGGGATTATTATGAACAGGAACGGGACGACAACGTAGTATGAGACGTGCGGGATATTCACGTCGTTTCTGAGCGAGCCCCAGATTGCCAGAAGAAATATCGAGATTATGAAGCCTATTACGAGCGAGCAGATGAGGTCTGTTCTGTTCATTGTGGGCATGTCGGGCTCCTGCGGCACGTTCCCGTGACAGAACAAGGTACCGCGATACCGGTAAGGCAGGCGAAGTTAATGAATTACCTCCATGTATTCAGCCACATAAAACGGTCTATCTCTGATTCGCCGATCGGGACGCCGCTGAGCACGGGATAGAAGTATAAGAATACACCGGCGGCCAACAATAGATACACGGCGGCGATTATTCTGCCCTTCCGCGAATCCTCCCACAGCTTCCAGAGGAAATAGGAAATAATTACGAACATGAAGACGAGCGAAGGCATGAAATGATAAATGAAAACTATCTTCCTAGGTGAGAAGGCCCAAGGGAGCCAGTACGCGAATACACTCACCACCGCGAAGAGAAGCGGGGGATATTCCCTCTTGAACACCTGATAAACGGCGAGCAGGAAGAAGAGAATTCCCGTCCACCAAATGAAGATGTTTCCCATCATGTAGATATAGGCCCTCGTACCGTTGCCGAAATCGTCGTAATGAAGAAAAACCGGTCTTAAAAGAAGGGGCCACTGCCACCAGGGCGACTGGTATGGGTGATTCTCCGTTACGCCGCCGTGATAGATATACATGTTCTTCTGCAGGGTAAGAAAATCCATGAAGGAGTTGCCGTGATAGAAAAACGGCAGGTAGCTCAGAATATATACCACTACAGGTATGAGCACGAAGGCCAGAAATATCCTGGGCACTATCTTGAGAAGCGACATCAGGTAGCTGCCGTCCCTCGTATCGGCCTTGTAAACCTCGAAGTAATAAACCAGGAAAAGCCCTACCCCGGCCAGAAATTCCCAGATATAAAGACCGCTCCATTTTACGGACATGCAGAGGCCGCAGAAAACCCCCGTGAGTATGAGATAGATATTCTTTCTCGTCCGGGCGTACTTGACTATAAAGAGCGAACCCAGCATGAGGAAATTGGCCATGAATATATCGACCATCGTGATGCGGCTCAGGGCGAAAAAAAAGCCGTCGAAGCTATAGATGAGCGCAGCCATGAGGCCGGCCGTCTTGCTGTCGAAGAGGTTCCTCGCGAGAAGGTACATGAAGAGCGCTCCCAGGCCGCCGAAGAGCGCCTGGAAGAAACGCCAGCCGAGCGTATTCTGCCCAAAAATCAATATGCCGGCGGCGCTTATTTCCTTCCCGAGCGGGGGGTGCGTCCATTCGTAGGCGAGGTCTTTCGGCCCTGTCGCCCAGCTCTCCCAGGCGGCGCGGTTGCCCTTGGACATTTCCTGCGCCGTGAAGGCGAAGTAGACCTCGTCGAAATAGTAGCTTTCCGGTCTTTCGAGATTATACATCCTGATGCCTATGCTGAAAGTGAGCACGAGCAGAAGGAGACATTCTATTCTGTATTTCCGTATTAGAGAATCTGAACTCATATGTTCTCGGATTTAATTGCCGTGAAGGGGGAATACCTTTTTTTTATAATTCACGGCGCTGAAGACATAATCATGGAATATTACAATAAGCGTCGTGGCATACAAGAGCATCATGCCCCATATGCACGCCTCCTCTATACTCTTCGGTATTCCGAGGTTCTGTATCCCGGAGTAGCGCGTTGTAAGCTGTATGTGGGAATAGACCATGTTGATTACGTAAACACAGGACACAATAGCATATAAATACCATAATATCCAAGAACGGAAGGCTATTAGAGTGAAAAACACGATCGCGGGAAGGAGGTGTCTCTCGTGAGCGCGCGTGACGACGAGGAAAAGCGCGAACAGTATCAGAGTGATCGCTTCGGGGACGAGGTAGGCGTAGTCCCTTTTCACATCCGACTTTACGACGGTCAAAAAGACGAGGAGACCGCTTACGAGCGTATAGAACGTCATGAAGGCTATCGTGCCCCAGGTTCTTAGAGCGAGGCCGAGTTTTATTTTTTCGTCGCTTTCCCACATCGCGGCGGCGCCCCAGAAATTAAAGGCGTTGAGGGATGTGTATTTATATTCCCCGTAGGCCGCCTGAAACCTGCTTATTATAAGCTCCACCGGGCCTGTGAAGGCGTAGGCCACCGAATCGAGCTTGCTCCATATGAAGGGGAGCGAGACAAGGAATATGGTCAGCACGATCGCAACGAGAAAAAATAGGACGGGTAGTATCGATTCCCGCCTGAAATTGAGACGGGGAGCGATGACGGACCTAGCGGCCAGAAGCCCTACAACCGGGAACACTACTATGCTCTGCGGCTTTATCATGAATGCAAGCGCTATGAAAAGGCCCGAGAGAAAGAACTTCCTCCGGAGGCCGAGGAAAACAGAGAGCATTATCGGAAATGCGTGAAAAGAATCGACCTGGCCCCAGAACGTGGAATTGGACAGGGCAGCCGGGTTGAAAAAATATGCCGAGGCGCAAATGAGGGCTGTTTTCGCGGAAGCGATTCCCCTTATCCAGAAGAATATCAGAGCAGAAATACCGAGGTCGGCCAGGTTCGCAGGGAGCTTGAACAGAATCTCCACCGGTATCCACTGGACTATCTTGTGTACGCCGTTGAGCATCCAGAGGATGTAGAGATAGCCCGGCATGTAATCGCACCAGTGGCGCTCGTAGAACTTGCCGAATCCAGATGTCGCCATCTGAGATCCCCACATCTGCCAGGTGTTGAAATCCGGCTCGTAGGTTAAAAACAGCGAAAGAAAAATCCGGAGTAGAAAGCCCACCGCAAGAATTAAAACGAGAAGACCGGCTGGATCCTTCAGGAAATTCGATCTGTCAGCTGTCCCTGAGCTCATTTCTTAGCTTCCACGATTCCCTGAACATTCTGAGTATTACCCTTAAATTGGCGCCGGACTGGGAGCCGAACTTGCGCGGAAAATGCCGGACAGGAACCTCTTTGAACACGTATCCCGCCCTCTTGAGCTTAATCAGGAACTCCGCGCTGAAGAGCGCGCCGCCCGCCTTGATCGGCCTTACTTTATGATAGGATTCGGTCGGAAATATCTTGAATGCGCAGTCCATGTCCTTCACCGCGAGTCCGAACATAAACCGGATATAAAGTCCGTACATCCACGCGTTCAGCGAGCGTACGAAGGAATCCGCCCTGTTTTCCCTGTATCCGATAACGACGTTTTTCCCGCCCATGTGGGGCATGAGCCTGTCGAGGTCAGTTATATCGAACTGGCCGTCGCTGTCCATGAAGAAGATGTAATCCATGGACGCGTTGTCGAAGCCGCTCCTTAAGGCGGAGCCGTAGCCCTTGTTGACTTCGTGGTTCAAGAGCACGACAGCCGGATTCTGCCGTGACAGTTCCTCCACCATCTCGCGCGTCCGGTCCCGGGAGCCGTCGTTCACTACTACGACTTCGTATTCGGGAAAATTCGAAGCGAGGTACGAAATGCAGTCCGAAACCGTATTCGTTATATTCTCTTCTTCATTGTGAGCCGGAAGCACTACGGAAAGGGATATGTTAGTCATTTATTCAATGTCGAATAATGCGACGAGTTCGACTCCTAGAGATATTATCCGGAAGGTACCAGCTTGCAGCCAGCCTCGCGAATTATGAACTGCTTGTTTTTGCCGACCGGGGTTTTATCGAATCTGCACGTTTCCCCACCCGGCCATTTTACCACAATACTCGCCTCTTTCTCAGCCCCGAGTCCGAAATAAACCGGAAGCATGTCCTGCTCGCAGCAGCCTTTCCCGCCGGAGACTTCCCTCACCTGGAGACCGAGAGAAGGCGCCCTAACCTCGACGCGTGCGCCTATGGCGGAGGTATTGGTGGTTTTCCCGTTTCCTTCGAGCTTGAGCGTAAGTGAGTTGTTGGCGTTCCCGCCGTTCTTCATCAGGGCAGTGCCTACATGGCCGTTAAGAAAGACGTCGAGAAATCCGTCTCGGTCGTAGTCGCCCCATGTGGCCGAGAATATGTCCTTGGGCATATCGATGCCCGCTTTCCCGGCGACGTCGGCGAATTTTTTCCCGTCGACGTTTCTATAGAGCCTGTTCGGGTGGACGTGGTTCGTGGTGAATATGTCGAGCCTGCCGTCGGCGTCGAAATCGACCCAGGCGCAGGTTCTTCCGTCACCTTCATCTCCTGTCCCCGTTTCTTCCGTGACGTCCGTGAAAGTGCCGTCGCCGTTATTTTTGTAGAGCGCGTTCCTGGCATCCCTGCCGAGATTTGCGACGTAGAGGTCGAGGAAGCCGTCGCCGTTATAGTCTCCGGCGCATGCGGCAGCCGATCTCCAGCCCTCCTCGCCCGAAAGCCCCGAGGATTCGGTGGCGTTTTTGAAAGTGCCGTCGCCGTTATTGAGATAGAACCTGTTCGAACCGGAATTTCCAAGGAAAAGATCGGGATAGCCGTCGTTGTCGGCGTCGAGCCATACGGCGCTGTAGGCCGAGGTTTTTTCGTCTATGGGGAGTTTGCCGGTGGCGTTTTTGAAAGTGCCGTCGCCGTTGTTCTTATAAAGAAAAGACTTCCCCCTTCCCGCCTGAAAGAGATCGACGAACCCGTCGCGGTCGTAATCCGCCCAGGTGACGTTCATCGAAACCGATCCCTCTTCCTTTAGCCCCGCGGCTTCGGAAACGTCGGCGAATTCGAATTTCGCGGAGTTTTTAAAAAGGAGCGGAGGCTTTCCGCCCTCGATCGGAGAGAGAGCCAGGTCGAGATAGCCGTCGTTATTGTAATCGGCCCAGGACGCCGCGTTTACGCCGACGTTAGAAAGCCCCGAGGATTCGGACACTTCGGCGAATGTTTTGCCCTCGCGGCTCGCATATAGATAGAGCAGCTGGAGAGGCTTTCTTTCCGGCTCCTCTTGAGCGGGGGTTTGCCGCTGTTGTCCCCCGCGCGAGCGGACGCGTGAGCCCTGACCCTTACGCGGGGAGCGCCTGGCTATATCTGAGATTATTATATCGAGCCACCCGTCGTTATTGTAATCCCCCCATGCCCCTGTCTGGCCGAGCGTCTGAGGGGTCATGACGCCGGTTTTGTATTTAACGTCTGTGAACCGGGGAATGCCATCTTCTGACCGGGAATCGGCGGCTGTGAGAGCTATAGAGAAAAAGAGCAGTGCCGGCAGAATTTTAGATAACGATAGACTCAAAAGAGGATCAACCTTTTTTAAGCTCTTTCAACAATAAATCAGCCGCTCTTAAACTGAGCGCCTCGATTGTGAGGGATGGGGCTTCACCTCCGCCCGAGGTCGGAAAAACGCTCGCGTCCGTTACGAGGAGATTCGGAATGCCGTGAAACCTGAGGGATGGGTCGACGACTGACCTTTCCCTGTCCTTCCCCATTCTACATGTACCATAAACGTGCGTTGCGGAGAAGAGGTCGTACGTCGAAACCTCTTCGACGACTTCGTCGGCGCCGCTCGCGTCGAGAATTTCCTTGGCCTTCCCGGCCATAAATTCGAGGCACTTGAGCTCGGACTCACCGAGGAAGGACTGTATCATCGCGACCGGCGACCCGTATTCGTCTTTAATGTTGGGGTTTACTGTTACGAATGTATTTTCATTCGGAAGGAACTCTGCGATTCCTCCTACGGCAACCGCATGCCCGAACCATTTTTCGACGTCCTTCACGAAGCTTTCTCCCCATCCCTGGCTGTACCTGAGGGCGTAGCTTATGGGACCGAGCGCGCTACCGGCTGTCGGGAACATCCTGAGCCCGCCCGGAAAGCCCCTTTTAGGATCCGGCGTATTCCATTTCCATATGATGCTGTCCATAGGTATGCCGCGGTAGGAATCGAGCCTCTCGGGATGAAAGGCCACGGCCTCGTAGAAAGTCGTCTCCATGAAATTTTTTCCGACGAGGTCGTTGTTGTCGATTCCCGAATTGATCAGGAGCCTCGGGGTTTCAACCGCACCGCAGGCAACGGCTATGTAGTCGCCGCTTACGAAATGCTCTTTTCCTTTATTGTCGTAGTAAGCGAGGCCGCTGGCTTTCTGGACGCCGTTCTTCTTTTCGACCTCGATTCTCGTGACGAAAACGTTTTCGAGGATCTCGCACTTGCCCGTTTCCTGAACGAGCGGGATGAATGTGACATCGACGCTGCCCTTGTCTTTCCTGGGGCAGCCCCAGACGCAGCCGTTGCAGTAGTTGCATGGCGGAGCGTCGCGGTAGACCTCGGACAATATGGCGACCGAGTTCGGCGTGAGCTCGAGCCCGTGCTTTTTGCATCCCTTTTCGATTATCTGGCTCGCGTAGCTCAGCTTGTGAGGTTTCAGGGGATAAGGATTCTTCCTCGGCCTGCCGGGGACCTTTTCCGGCCCGGCGACGCCCAGCACCTTCTCGGCCTGTGCGTAATAGGGTTCGAGGTCGCTATATCCTATAGGCCAGTCGACGGCGACGTCGTAGAGGCTCTTCATGCGAAAGGCATTTTCGTTGAGCCTGTGCGCCTCGCCCTGGAAGTGAAGCGTTGTGCCCCCTATTCCGGCCACGTGCTGGTATTTGAGGTACCTTCGCTCTTTGGTCCTGTTCAGCTTGCCGACGGCCTTGTTCCATGATCTCAGCTTCTCGTATTTGAGGTCGAGCGGCTGAGGCTTGCCGAAGGTGCTGCGGATGCGCTTTACCTCGGGAAAGCCCTGGGTTTCCCAGTCTGTCTTGTCGAGGGCGTATGCCTTGTAAGGGTCGTACTTGGGCCCCGCTTCGAGCACCAGAACGTCCATTCCTTTGGCGGCGAGCTGCCATGCGAACGGCGCCCCACCCGGACCCGAACCTATAACGATACAATCATATTTTTGCTTTTTTGCAGGCATGATAAGAGAGGTTGATACTATAAATAAACTATTGCTTAAAGTCAATTTATAAGTTATACCATAGGTTTTACTTTAGCAGCACTAAAAGGAGATTTTAATGAAAATGACAGCGCCGTTCATCCTGATCGCGGCCGTTTTATTCCTGGGATGCAGCCAGTCCGGAACGGGTGAAGGAAAGGGGGATAACGAGAAGGAAGCGGGGCAGCCCGGCTCGGAAACGACCAAGGTGGAAAGATATAAACCGAAAAGGGACGTCAAGGTGGTCGCATACGTGAACGACGTGCCTATATATGAAGACGAGCTCAGGGGCGGGACGGTCGACATGGCTGTAACGAACGAAATACTGTTTCAGGAAGGTCTCAGGCGCGGGGTCGATAAAAAGTACGAGCAGCAGGTCGAGGATTTCAGAACGAGTCTCGTCACAAGGGACGTGAGAATGAACATCATGGAGAATCTCCCGCCCATGAAGGAAGTGACCGAACAGGACATAGAAGAGTACTATAACAGGAACAAGGACAAGTATTCCGCCTATCACCTGGTGGAAATCAATTTTACGGACGAGAATCTAGGGCCAGAGATACTGAAGCAGGCGGAAGAGGGGAAAGAGCTGAGGGACATAGCGAGCGGACTCGCCGGCAGCGATCCTAACGTTATATTCAACGATCTCGGCACCAGGCGGGAGCTTATCCAGTACTTCAAGGACAGGAAAGCCGGCTCGCTTTCGGAGGTTGTCAAGAAATCCGACGGTACTTACAGCGTTCTTAAAATTGTCGAGGTCAACGAAACCCCGATCACAAACTTAAGATTTTCCATAAGGAACAATCTCGAAGCCAGAAGGGAGGCCACCTCAATCGAGAATAAGTCCCGTGAGATCGCAAGGGAAAACAATATGGAAATTGAAATTGTGAGATAGGACCAGGCGGAAACGGCACATGGAAAACTCGCGTAGAAGATTCCTGAAAACTGTAGCTATAGGCGCAATCGGCGGCGAAGTGCTTTCGAACGTTCCCGATGCTTTCGCGAAGAAGGAAACCCCGGAAACGGGAATAGAGATCAAAAAAGGCTACATTGTATTCAATGAGAACACTCAAAAGAACATGGCCAAACTGGCGGAAGAGCTTGTCCCCGGGTCCGAAAGCATCGGCATGAAGGAAAAGCTGATGGATTACTTAAGGAGGGACAAGGGCGGGGCCACATTCTTCGACGCCGGTTTTTGGAACCTGGAAGCCGTAACCAAGGCGGCGTTCAAGAAATCCTTTTACGAGCTCGACAACAAGGAAGAGATCGAAAAGGTAATGAAGCATGTCAACGCCAGGAATAAAACCTTTTTCCAGCAGTTCAGAACACTCGTTGTCAAGTTCTATTACGGAGACCCCGCAGTATGGAAAAAACTCTCCTACGACGGGCCGCCACAGCCGAGGGGTTTCATGGATTACAGCGAGCCGCCGAAAAGCGGCAAAAAGAAATAAAGCCGCCAAGCCAATCGAAAACTACTTGAGACGATATAAGCCGCGGCTCCGCTTATTGGCAAACAGTTTCCCCGAAACCAGGCACTCTATAACTCGTATACGGTAACGAGCTCCATAGTTTTATCCAGCACGCCTTCAACATCCATGACCTTTTCGAGCTCTTTCACTCGCCGGAGGTGCGCCTTCGTACGCGGCCCCGAGGATACTATAGAGCAGCAGTCTTTGTAATCGGCTATGGATGCTTTATATGTGCCTATTCTCTTCGCGTAATCGACTATCTCCTGCTTGTCGAACGCTATCAGGGGCTGAAAGACTGGCAGAGCGGCGGCATCCCTGAAGATTGTGATGTTTTCCATCGTCTGCGAGGCCACCTGGCCGAGACTGTCTCCCGTAACGAGGGCCTGACATTTCTCGGAGGCGGCTACCATGCATGCCGCGCGCGCCATGAATCTCCTGAACAGGATAAGCTCGTGGCCTTTGACGTCGCCCGCGCCGAGGAGCGCCATTTCAAAGGGATAATACGGGACAAGGTGAAGCCGGGATTTTCCCTGGTAGGAATCGAGTATCCGCGCCAGGTCCTCCATTTTCGATCCGAATACCTTGTCGTTGGCGCTGAAAACGTGGAAATGTATAAAATCCACCCTGCATCCGCGCTTCATCATGAGGAACGAGGAAACGGGAGAATCTATACCGCCTGACAGAAGAGACAGCACCTTCCCGCTGACTCCTGTAGGGAAGCCTCTCAGGCCCTCCAACCTGTCGAAATATATATACGCCCTGTCGGCTATTTCGATATTTATCCTGAGCGCCGGATTCTTTAGATTTACAGGAAGGCCGAACCTTCCTGCCACCTCGCCCCCGATCCTCGAGGCGAGCTCCATGGAACGGACGGGGAAGCTTTTGTCGGACCTGTTCGCATTCACGCCAAAGTCGGCTTTGCCTACGATTACTTTCTCCGCCCTCTCAAGCACATCTTTCAGTATCGCGTCATAGTCCTTGTCCACGACGAATGCAGGCGCGTACCAGGATATGCCGAATACCCTGGCGAGGGCTTCCAGGTTTCCGCCTTCCATGACGAATCTCCCTCTTTGTCTGAACACCTTCCCGCCAGCCATCCTCCCTATATTTTCCTGTAGCTTTATCTCGAAGAGACTCCTGTTTCTGCCCTTGAGAGAGAGCTCTCCATAATGAATCAGCGTTACTTTTTTATCTTTCATGTCGGGAATCTAAAAACCAGAAGGTATTTAACAGGGCATTCTAAAACACTTTTTATAAAAAAAGCCGGGGGAGCTTATCAACAGCTCCCCCGGCAGTTCTTTTCGTTATGGGTTAATGCAAAGAAAGAATAAGTAGTGGTGAGCCCTCGGGCTCACCACCGGTTATTTATCGATTCTTATTTCTTTCTTCTAAGTCTTCTTACACCGAAGGCGAATGCCACCGGAACCAGCGGTATAAGAACGTTAGCCAGTGCGGTACCAAGCTGTACCGGGGAACCGGCTATCGCGCAGCTGCCGCCACTGCCACCCGGGGTCCTTGTCGGAGCAACCGTCGGGGTTACCGTCGGCGGGGTCGTCGGGCCGGTCGTCGGGCCGATCGTCGGCGGAGTCGTCGGGCCGGTCGTCGGGCCGATCGGCGTGAAGTCGTCGCTGATGATTACGTTCTCGTCGATACCGAGCCTGAGGTAGCAAGCGCTGATGCTGCCGCAGCTGTTGAATATCTCGGAATCATCCCAGATACCGGCCGTTGCGGTTACGAATGCAGGCAGCGGCTGATATGAAGGCTCGTAGGAATCGGTGAAGTTGATAAGAACAACGTCTGCACCAGCACCATTTACGTTGCCCGGGAGGACGTTGAACTGACCGGCCATCGCCGTCGGAACGAAGTTGGTGAGGAACGCGTTCTCAGCACCGGTGAGGATGCCGTCGCACTCGAGCACGAGGTTGAACTCTTCGATAATCCTGAAGTTGTCAACGAAAGTTCCAACCGTACCTATATCCTCTATACAATTCGTCTTTTCGCCGGTTATAACCTGGACAACGTAGGAGCTGCCGTCCTGAGGAGCAGAGAGCGTGCCGGTTACGAATCCAGACCTCGTCTCGAAGTTGAAGGCGGGGAGATCCGGAGCGTCAACGCCGGTCGTGTTCAGCGTGCTGAGCTCAGCGCAGGAACCGCCGGTCGGGGGAGTACCACCGCCGGTGAAGGTGTAGCAGTCGCACTCCTGGAAGGCCGGGGTGAGCGACGGGAAGCTTGTAACGTCTATTGTACAAACCATCGCGTACTGGTCGCACTCGTCAGCGTCGGTAAGGAGCGACAGCTGGTAGCTGACCGTGCCGTCCGTCGAGCCGTCGTTCAGGAGGCCCGGGGTGAATATGTTGCTTTCAAGAACCGTTACGTTCGTTTCAGCAGCGCCGCCAATGAGGTTGACAGGCTGAGTAAGCGAAGCGGCAAGGGTCGCCGTTATGGAGCCAGGCGCAGCGCCCGAGCCATAAGCGCCCGTGGACGTAGCCGAAGAGGAACCAACGAAGGCCATAAACCTGTTGGCGTTCGGGGCGTCGCACTCGGGGTCTGCCGGGTCATCGCAGAGCGGAGGATCAACCGCAGGCGATATGTTGGAAGCTTCTACTACAGAAGAGGTACCCTGAACCTGGACCCATTCGGGAACGGAGCCCGGTCCGGTTTCAAAGGAGCCATTGTCTATAAGGTTAGCCGTTGCAGGCTCGTCTATATCGAGACAAACAGCCGCCCTGTGATATGCGTTCATGCCGTATTCATAACCCTGGGCATCTACAACGTAGGTCGTAGCGCCAAGGCCGTTGTAGTCAACTGCGACGTCGGAAGAGGGACAGTCGTTAACCGCGGTTACAACCAGGAAGCCCTCTCTGCCCTGAAGAACGCCGTCGTTGGCCTGAACGCCATCGTTGGTGATAAGGTCGCTGAAATCGTAAGCGTGGGTATCACCGCCGGTGTAGAAGTCGCAGAAGTTGGTGAGCTCTCCGCAATCAGCGCCAAGCACACGAACGTGGACCGCTATGGGCGAGGGGAACGCGTTGGTAACCTGAAGGACAGTCGTCCTGCCTTCAGCCTGCGTCCACCAGCTTACTACCTGAGCGCCAAGGGTGTTGGTCGGGAAGGGCTGGAATAAGTCGGTGAAATCGACCTGCATCCAATCCATGCCGCCTACCGCGCCGCCCGCCGAGCCTTCAACAGTACCGATCAAGCCGGCGCTGAAGTTCCTCGAGCTGGACGAAAGATCTATATCAAGCCAGCCAGTCGTATTCGGTATAAAGGGGCAGAACTGATCGTTCTCACCCACCCCTTTAGCTTCGTTCTGGAAACCGAAGCCCAAGAGGACAAGCATTGTAACAGCTATCAAAGAAAACCTTAACTTGCTTATCATTTATTTATCCTCCTTTTTTAAATTTGTTATGCATCCGCTATTCATCTGTGTCACCTGTCGTCGTCCTGTTATTCAGCCGACCCTGCTACGATATCGGCAAAAACCGGGTCGGAAAGCCAGGAATCCATGGAACCCGTTCCGTCTCCGTTGTTGAGCCCGAGGAATCCTACGAAGTAGGTCGGGAAGTTGCACTCGCCCGCGAAGCCGTCGGTGCCGGAGCCACCGGTAACCAGCGGATCAAGACAGACGTTGCCGATAAACGGAAGGAGGAGCCAGCCGGAATCAACCGGAAGCGCATCGCCCTCGAGCTTGCTCGTGTTACAGATCCTGCCGAAACCCTGGGTGTTCGGGACTGAGTTGTCGATACCGAGGTTGATCGAATCGGGGTCGCAAGCGAAAGCTATCGGGCTGCAGGAGTTGAAATTCTCAGCGTGGTCGAAGATAAGGTTCTGGTCGCCAGAGCCTATCGAACCGAACTGGGTGCCTACGAGAGGCGAAGCATAAACGTTGCGTCCATCGAGGAGGTCGACATAGGTAATGCCGACTACGTCAGCGAAAGTGGGATCGTTCACGTTGTTGAAGTTGAGAACGTTCTCGAATTCACCGGGAATGAGCGGATCAAACTCGCCGACGTCGGAAGAAGCTGCGTTCGTCCTGTACTCGTAACCCTCGGAATCGATGATCCTGAAGGAGCCGATGAGCGCGCCGGATGTGAACTCGGACGTCGTGTCGAGCGTGATCGCGACGAATCCGTAGCTGTCCGTAAGGTCGGGGCTACCCGGAAGAGCGGCCATGTCGTAAACGACTGTTTCGCCCGGGGTAAGGAAATCGTCGAAGTCGATCTCGTTGCAGAACTCGTCAGCTTCGAAGACCTGTACGTGAATCGCGAGGAACTCGTCCGAGGTGTTGGTTACCTGGACGAACGTTTCCCTGCCGAGCTGATCGTAGTAGTAGATCAACCTGTCGGCGCCGGTGTCCGTGTTATCGATCGGATCGTAAAAATTGTTCGGACTGCCAGCGAATGCCTGCATAGGTAGAACCGAAAGAAATGCAAGCACTAAAAAGTACTTAATCTTGGATAAACTATCCTGTAGCATTGAACCTTTCCTCCTTGTTTTGGTATTGTTTATTAAGTTTTCTCTATTCATAGACATCCTCCTCTGGAATTTCCTGCGAAAATGGGAAATAGACTCCGGACTTGCTCTCTACAGGCAACCTCCACTCCTTTCGATATACAAATACCCGAGCATTTCACAACTGCACAGAATTACAACATAGAATGAGTTTGTTGTCAAGTCCTTTTCTCCGGGGTAAAGGCGAACTTTCCGGACGGTCTGCATCAGACTCCTTCCTCCTGTGAATTACAGCAATTACATCACATATTATAACCCCTGTCAAGACTTTTTGGCATTAATAAATAATGCGTATAAGGGGCCCGGAGACGGGGGGCCGAAGGGCCCGGGCGGGGGCAGGAAACGCCGCCCGCGAAGCCCGGCCAGGGGACGGGGCCAGGGAGCCCCGAAAGGGGGCCGAAGGCGTCCCGGAAGGGACTCTCTACGCAAAAGCGAAACAAACCGGCCCGGCAAAGGGGCGATCCGGGGCCCGTCGGGGGCGTGCGGGAGACCTGTCGGGCAACCGCCGGGGCATACAATCCTCCGCATAATCTGTTAGAATTATGGAAAAGCCAAGGTTCAGACCGCCTGCCGGCCCGATGGGGGGGCGGGAGACCTTATTTATTTGATTGCCCGGGTATATGGTGTGATAATATCTAAAGAATAAAAGCCGAAAGGAGAACCAATTTTGAAAAGCCTTTCCAGAAAAGCAAGTAAGATTTTTATATTAACCGCCGTACTGGCCATTTCCGCATACATCTTCATACTTTCCCCGAGCCTTTTAAACCTCGACCGAAACGCCAAAGCCGACAGCCTTAACATAACCAATGTTGTAATGCAATACGTAAAGAGATATTACGTGGACAAATCGGCCGTTCATCCGAAGGCCATGCTGGTTGAGGGCCTGAACAGGCTCGAGCAGATAGTCGACCAGGTGCTCGTCGACTTCCCGGACGGGGAGGACGGGAATACGTTCGAAGTGCAGGTAGCGGGCCAGAAGGCCACGTTCGACATGGGAGGGGTAAACGACCTCGACCTCGTGACGGCGAAGCTGGAACAGGTCTTCGAATTCATCACGCCCCATCTTACGGACAACGACCCCAAGATAAGCGACATAGAATACGCCGTGCTCGACCAGATGCTGATGTCGCTCGACCAGCACTCGGGGATAATCACCCCCCAGATATACAAGGAGTTCATGATAGAGACCGAGGGGAGCTTCGGCGGCCTCGGGATTGTGATAGGGGTCAGGGACGGGGAGCTCACCGTCATATCCCCGATCGAAGGCACGCCGGCCTACAGGATCGGGATTAAGCCCAACGACAAGATCGTGCAGATAGGAAGCGAATCGACGATCAACATGTCGCTCATAGAGGCCGTGGGGAAGTTGAGGGGACAGAAGGGCACCGAGGTTTCGATACACGTGATGAGGGAGGGATTTTCGACTCCCAAGGAATACAAGATAGTGAGGGACACGATAGTCATAGAGAGCGTCGAAACGTTCGAGCTCGAGGACGGGATCAAATACATAAGGATAAGGGACTTTCAGAAAAATACGCTCGACAGCATTCTTCACAGCCTTAACACCGCGGCCGTGAAGCCGACCGGGCTCATTCTCGACCTCAGGGGAAACCCGGGCGGGCTGCTCGACCAGGCCCAGAGGATCTCGGACCTCTTCCTGACGGACGGCGTTATAGTGACGACGCAGATAGGGAATTCCTCCAAGCCCTATCACGCGAACGACAAGGACGAGGAGTTCTCGGGCAACGTCGTCGTGCTCGTCGACGCCGGGAGCGCCAGCGCTTCGGAGATCGTCGCCGGGGCGCTCAAGAACAACGAGCGGGCTATCGTCATCGGCGAGAGGACGTTCGGCAAGGGCTCCGTGCAGCAGATATTCGACCTCAACGACGGCTCGGCCTTAAAGCTCACGATAGCGCAGTACCTGACGCCCGGCGACAAGTCGATACAGGATGTGGGCGTTACGCCGGACATAATGCTCCACCCGACCATTTTTACAGGAGACTCTTCCGTCTTTCATCCGAACTCCGACAACCGCCTGAACCAGCCGCAGAAGAACGAAGAGGCCAAAAAGGAGATATTCGAGAAGCCGGTTTACAACATATCTTACCTCGACGAAAAGAAAGCCCCCGCGGAAGAGGAAGGAGAGCCCATACCCGAAGAGGCGCTTACCAAGGAAGAGCGGAGGAAGGCGCTGGACGAGGACTTTTACGTATCGCTCGCCAAGGACATTATAAAGACCGAGCCGTCGAGATCGAGAGCGGAGTCGCTCGGGGAGATCAAGGGCGGGATAGACCAAATCTCGAAGACCGAGGAAGATAAAATCACTGAAAAATGGCTCGCCCTGGGCGTCGACTGGTCGGACGGAAACGGGAAGGTCGGAAAGCCTTCCATATCGACGACGGTAACCCCGGCAAGGCCCGAGATCAAGGCGGGCGAGAAGCTCAAGCTGAATGTTGAAGTCGAGAACAAGGGACAGGAGCCGGTATACAGGCTCATGGCGACGACGAGGTCCGAGAACCCCGTCTTCGAGGGGAAGGAGCTGATATTCGGAAAGCTCGCGCCCGGCGAGAAGAGATCGTGGAGCACGACGTTCGAGGTGCCGAAGTGGACGCTCACGAGGGACGACGAGGTCAGGCTCGAATTCCTCGACGCGGGCAAGTCGGGCATACCGGATTATAAATTCGACGCCAAGACTTTGGGCCTCGAAAGGCCGCTCTATTCGTATAACTACGAGATAGTGGACGACGGCAGGCTTAACTCAAGGGGCAACGGCAACGGTATCCCCGAGGCCGGAGAGGAGATCGTTCTCCTCGTCAGGGTCAAGAACATCGGGCAGGGAAACTCCGAGAAGACGGTCCTTACGCTGAAGAATAATTCAGGGGACAAGATATTCCTCGAAAAGGGAAGGGTCGAAATAGAGAACCTTCCGCCCGGGGACGTCAGGGACGCGGCGTTCACGTTCGCCGTCAACAGCACCGAGCCGGAGATAGATCTCGAGCTCCAGATAGTGGACGACGTGTTCAAGGAAGGGCTCATCAGCAAGTCGAAAATTCCCGGGGCCGGAGAGGGCTCGGGATACGTTCAGAAGGAGCTCTTCGTCACCGTGCCCGGGGAGAGCGCCCAGATAAGGGGCGGGAGCTTCAAGGACGCGCCTATAGTCGCGACCGCCGAGAAAGGCGCCACGTTCAGCGCGCTCGGACAGAACAGCAACTGGGTCAAGATAAAGCTCGACAACGACTTTATCGGATGGGCGAACAAGGACAAGGTCATAGTTTCGGAATCGCAGTCGGGGGCGCAGGGACAGGGGTCGCCCCAGTTCAGAAAGACGTTCGAGGCCCCGCCGATAATGAGCTTTACGCCTCCTCCGGCCACGACCTCCGCGTCGACCGTCAGGCTCGACGGGAAGGTGACGAGCAAGGACGGCGTGGAGCTGGTATCGATATTCATAGGGGACAATAAGGTTGCGCTTCTTCCGTCGACGAAGACCGAGCTTCCGGTGTCGGTCGATCTCAGGCTGGAAGAGAATGTGAACCTTATAACCGTCATAGCGAAAGACAGGAAGGGGCTATTATCCAAGCAGTCCTTCGTCGTAAGGAAAGAGGCGCGGCAAGGGTAACGGGTTGACCGGCAAATTCCTCCTCGCCCGCGCGCTCACAGGGATATTCGTCGTATTCGCCGTAGCGACCATAACGTTCTTCATGCTGAGGACTCTGCCCGGCGGACCGTTCGATACGGAGAAGAAGCTTCCGCCGCTCATCAAGAAAAATATCGAGGCGAAGTACAGGCTCGACCAGCCGCTCTGGGCCCAGTATATCGAATACATGAAGAGCCTCGCCCGCGGGGACTTCGGCCCGTCGTATAAATATGTCGACAGGTCGGTGAACGAAATAATCCGGGAGACGCTCCCCATATCGGCGCAGCTCGGCGTCATAAGCCTCGCCCTCGCCGTTTTCCTCGGGACCGCGGCCGGGATTATCGCCGCGTCGAAGCAGGGAGGGGTTTTCGATTTCGCTTCCGTTTCGGTCTCTACTGCGCTCGTGTCCGTCCCGAGCTTCGTCGTGGGCGCCGTGCTGATATATATCTTTTCGATAAAGCTGAGATGGCTGCCGCCTGCCTTATGGGGGCATCCGGAGAATTTCGTCCTTCCCGCCCTCACGCTCGCCGCGGCGCCCGCCGCCTACCTCGCGCGCCTCATGAGGGCGAGCATGCTCGACACGTCGCGCTCGCTCTTCGTACGCACCGCGCGGGCCAAGGGACTAAGCCGCTTCGTTATAATCACAAAGCACGTTCTGAGAAATGCGCTCATACCTGTCGTTACAGTGCTCGGGCCTATTACGGCCTTCCTGGTGACGGGATCGTTCGTCGTCGAATATATTTTCGCGATACCGGGCATAGGGAGATTTTTCGTCCTCGCCGTGTCGAACAGGGACTACCCGCTCGTCATGGGAATTACGATTGTATATACAATCGTTCTCGTCCTCGCGAATCTTATAGTCGACATATGCTACGCGCGCCTCGACCCCCGCATAAAGCTCGGAAGGGAGAGCACGCAGGGTTGAGGAACATAAAGCTCGTTATCGAATACGACGGCACGGAATACGTCGGGTGGCAGAGGCAGGAATCGGGGAGGACCGTGCAGGCGGAGATCGAGCGGGCGCTCGAAGCCATAACCGGCGAGAGGACGATCGTTAACGGCTCGGGGAGGACGGACTCGGGCGTACACGCCCTCGGGCAGACAGCGAGCTTCAGGACTGATAGCGCGCTCAGCATCACTCAGATACATAAAGGGCTCAATTCTCTCCTTCCCCGTGACATTGCCATTCTCGGCGCGGAGGAGGTTGATCCCGCCTTTCACGCCCAGCACTCGGCCAAGAGAAAGACTTACGTTTACAGGATACTGAATCGGACGGAGAGGTCCGCGATGCTGAGGGAGAGGGTTTGGCACGTCCACGTCGCGCTCGACGCCAAGAAAATGGACGAGGCGGCGCATGCGCTTCTCGGTGAGCACGACTTCAAGGCGTTCGCACACGCCGGGATAACCGTGAGGTCTACAATCAGGACAGTTTTCGTTTCGAAGGTTTCGAAGAAGGGCGATATTATAGAATTCACAATCGAGGCCGACGGCTTTCTTAAGAGGATGGTGAGGCTCATCGTGGGTACGCTTGTTGAGGTTGGAAAGGGGAGAATTACCCCGGCCGGGTTCTCCGAGATTTTAGCCCGCGGCGAGAAGACGAAGCACGTTCACGCCGCTCCAGCGCGGGGATTGTATCTGAAAGAGGTACGCTACTAGAACCGGCCTTCGGCGACCCGGCCCGCACTCATGCTTTAAATCTGTATCGTGTATAATTCCGTACTTCTGTGCGCTATTCAGCACATAAAACTTTGCAAAAGGGAAGAGATGAAAATGAAGATTGTCAGGTTCGATACGGGCGACGGCAGGGCGAGATACGGGGTTTACGAGAGGGGCGAGGTGTACGAGCTGGACGGGGACGTTTACGGGGAATTCGGCGTTTCGACGCGCGCCCATGACCCGCACGCCATAAGCATATTACCTCCATCGGCTCCGACTAAGATCATAGGCATCGGGCTCAATTACAGGGACCATGCTGCGGAGATGGGGAGAGAGCTTCCCGAGGAGCCCAGGCTCTTCATAAAGCCGTCGACCGCCATTACCGGACACGGGGGCGTGATAAAGTATCCCTCGCATATGTCGTCGCGGGTAGATTACGAAGGCGAGCTGGCCCTTATCATAAGGAAGGAGGCCAGGGACGTGAGCCCGGAAAACGCCGGGGAGTACATCCTCGGATACACCTGCCTCAATGATGTTACCGCGAGGGACCTCCAGGCGAAGGACATACAGTTCACGAGGGCCAAGGGCTTCGATACGTTCGCCCCGGCGGGGCCCGTTATAGAGACTGAGATAGACCCTTCGAATCTCGAAATCTCTACCTACCTTAACGGCGAGAGAAAGCAGCACTCGCGGACGTCGGAGCTCATATTCGGCGTGCCTGAGCTTGTGAGCTTCGTGTCGAAGGTCATGACCCTCCTCCCCGGGGACATAATATCCACCGGGACGCCCTCGGGCATAAGCCCCATGAAGCCAGGGGACATGGTCGAGGTGGAAATAGAGGGGATAGGACGGCTGACGAACAGCGTCGGCTGAGGGATCACTCCTTTCCGATTATCGCTTTGGCCTCTGCAATCGTGGCCGGAACGCTCGCCGATTTGAGAGCCTGCTTCGCCTGGGCGACGGCCTCTTTCTTCCTTCCTGTGGCGAGGTAGACCTTGGCGAGGGTCAGCCGCGCCTCGGCGAGCTTGCCGTTAATCCTGACTGCCGCCTTCAGCTCCGCTTCGGCCTTTTTATATTCTTCGGGAGAGCCGCTCTCGGTGGCTTCGGCATGATAGATAGCCCCGAGAAGGTAATGCGCGCTGGCGTTCCACCATTTGATTTCTATCGATTTGGACAGATATTCCTTTGCAGCGGACAGGTTCTCGCGCTGGATGTATATGTAGCCCTTCAGGTGATTATAGTCGGCCGCGACGCCGGGATCGTCCCTTAAGGCCTCTTCGAGGACCTCCTCGGCGAGGTCGTATTCGCCCCTGTTTATGTAGTTTAAGGCGAGCGGTATCGTGGACATGGTTTTTCCACGCACGTCGACGGTTGTCGCCCGCTTCCGCGCTTCTTTGAATTGCTCCAGCGCCTCGGCCGTCCGGCCCGCGTTTCTGAGGGCCTCCCCATAGTTCACCCTGACGGCCAGGGCTTCCGGCGTTCTTTCGACGGCCGCCTTCCAGAAGGTGACGTTATTCTGCCAGGCCTCCTGCCCCTTTACGGTTACGACAATATACGAGACTGTGAGAGCGCCGGCGAGCGCCCAGCTCAGCCATTTGATCCCGGAGCGGGACCCGGCGAGGACGATTACGTAAGCCGCGAGCATGCAGAAGCCCGCCGAGGGTATGTACATGAACCTTTCGGCGAAGCGGGTTATGGCTACCGGGAATATGGCTATCATGACGGCCGGCCCGATCGTTGCGAAGAGAAGGAGGAGGGAGAACGCGGTGAAGTTCTCCTTCTTCTTGATGGAGATAAAGCATATTGCTACGACGGCGAGCACGAATATCGCGGAGAGGGTTATGTGAAGCGCGTCTCCGCCCGGTATGGAGGCTATGAAGTGATTGAGCTCGTAGGGGTAGAGGAACTTCCAGCCGTAATAGAGATAGGAGCCGAGGAATCCCACGACGAACTCTACTACCATATCAATGCCGGAGAGCCCCCTCACCGTGCTCTTTTTCATGAGGTCCGCGCCCGAGAGGAAGGAATCGAACCTCACGAGAACGTAGAGAGATACGAGGAGCGCGATGATGGCGTACTTCGCTATGTTGATACGGCTGAAGAACCTTCGGCTGATGAGGTCGAAGCCGAGAAGAACTATCGGAAAGGAATAGGCGACCTCCTTCGTGTAAAGGGAAAGGAAGAGGCTCACAGCCGCCGGGATGAGATAGAGGAGCTTTCTGTAGGATAGCGCGTAGAACCCTACGGACAGGAATAGAAGCGTTCCGGCCATCATGTCGGCCCGGGCCGATATAAAGCTCACGCTTTCGACATGGAGCGGGTAGACCGCGAAAAGAAGGGACGAAAGGAACGCGACGGCGTCCGGGTTTTTGACTTTAAACTCCCGGCACAGGACCAGCACCATGAAAAAGAGAGCGAGCGTGGAGGCCGAATGGAGAAGGATGTTTGTGAGATGATAGCCGAAGGGGGAAAGACCCCACATCCTGTAGTCCGTCACCAGCGAGAGCGTGAAAAGCGGCCTGTAGTATTTTATGTTCGACTTGGGTTTCTTGAGGAACATACCGGGTTTGAATTTGTAGGCGTCGAGATACTGCTCGGCCTCGACTATGAACGTTACGTCGTCCCAGACGAACTCGTTGTAAAGAGACGGTATGAAAACCGCGAACGAGACCAAGAGCAGAATTGTGGAAAGGACCAGCCGGTTCCTGAAGAAGGGGTAGAACCTCGCGGCAGGAGAAACCCCGCCGGGGGCGGAGCCGGAGGCGCCGGCAGCGGGAGCCGGCTGCGTGGATTTATCTTTCTTCCGGTTTTTCATTTATACCGTCGTCGCAAAAAAAAGACCCCTCGCTCTGCCCCAGAATTTTAAACGATATATACAAAAGCTCCAGAAGAAATAAACGGGCGGACGGCCCGGAGGCGGCATCGGGAGGCGGGGATCAAACCCCTTTTGCAATAATCCGCGGGTGGGTAAAATACCGTGCGGTCAAAACCACTGACAAGGAGAAATAAATTGCCCAGGGTACTTGTGCTTCCGGGGGACGGGATAGGGGTCGAGGTTACGAAGGTGAGTCTCGATATATTGGAGATACTCGGGAAAAAACACGGCGTCAGATTCGAATTCGAGACCGAGCTTTTCGGCGGGAGCTCGATAGACGCCCACGGGGTGCCCGTTACGAAGGAGGTGCTCGATAAGGCCAAGGCTTCAGACGCCGTCCTCATGGGCGCGGTGGGCGGGCCGAAGTGGGAGAACCTGGAGCATTCGAAAAAGCCCGAGAGCGGCCTTCTCGCGATAAGAAAGGAGCTGGACGCATTCGCCAACCTCCGGCCCGCTGTCGTTTATCCCGCGCTCGCCGACGCATCGACATTGAAAAGGGAAGTCGTCGAGGGGACGGATATAATGGTCGTGAGGGAGCTAACGGGCGGTATATATTTCGGGACCCCGAGGGGAATAGACAATATCT